>JBEKEK010000042.1:0-78352 GCA_050013875.1 Trebonia sp.
GAGATCAACGCCCGCGGCTGCGGGGTATGGCTTGATGGCCACTCGGACTACGGCAACGCGCTGCGGTCGTTCCGCGAGCGTTACGGTGACCAGCTCAGGAGCCGCTCGACGGTGCTGGTGCTGGGCGACGCCCGCTCCAACTACCACGCGCCCGGCGCCGACGCGCTCAAGGAACTGTCGCACCGGGCCGGGCACCTGTTCTGGCTCAATCCCGAGTCGTACAGCGCCTGGGACAGCGGGGATTCAGTCATCAGCCAGTACGCGCCGTTCTGCGACGCCGTATTCGAGTGCCGCAACATACGGCAGCTTCGCGCCTTCATCGAACAGCTCGTCTGAGCCAAGCGCCTCTACCGTCACAACCCCGTACCCGCACCCGTGGCGCCGGCGTTAATACTCACGGCGCGAACGTTAAAAGTCGCGCGATGACCGTTAACAAAGGATCAACGCGTATCGGTCTGTTCATGAGGCCATGCGATGATGACCGTGCAGCGCACATACGGGGCCAAAGGGTGCCACAATGTCCGAGCGGTAGAGGATGGCGATGGTTACGGACGAGCGGGCGAGACAGTGGTTTCTTCCCGCCCCCACGGAGGAGCAGCCGAAGGTGGACGTGGATACCGGGGTTGCCCACATCGCACGCGTCTACAACTTCTGGCTGGGCGGCAAGGACAACTTCGCGGCCGACCGGGAGGCGGCCGAGCTGGTGATCTCGTCCTACCCGACCATCTTGGCGAGCGTCCGCGCGCAGCGTGAGTTCCTCGGCCGGGCCGTCGAATACCTGGTCGCCGAGGCCGGCATCCGGCAGTTCCTCGATCTGGGCACCGGGCTGCCCACCGCCAGCAACACGCATGAGGTAGCCCAGCTGATGGCGCCGGAGTCGCGGGTCGTCTACGTCGACAACGACCCGATCGTGCTCTCACACGCCCGGGCCCTGCTGGCGAGCAACCCCGAGGGCGAGACCGCCTACCTGGACGCCGACCTGCGCGATACCGACGAGATCCTGGCTGAGGCGGCCAACATCCTCGACTTCAGCCAGCCGGTGGCGGTGATGCTGATCGGGGTCCTGCACTGCGTCCCCGACTCCGACGACCCGGCCGGCCTGGTGAAGCGCCTGCTCGACGCGGTGCCGAAGGGCAGTTACCTGGTCATCGCCCACCCCGCCAGCGACATCCACGCCACCCAGATCGGCACCGCGGCCAACCGGCTCAACCAGGTGATGGCCGACCCGGTCACGATGCGCAGCCACGCCGAGGTCGCCCGCTTCTTCGACGGCCTCCACCTGGTGGATCCGGGGCTCGTACAGCTGCACCGGTGGCGCGCGGATCCCGCTGACCCCGACACTGAGCTGGCGAACTACGGCGGAGTCGCGCGCAAGTCTTGAGACCGCGGCGGCTTGGGCTTAGGCGGAGATCCACTGAGCCGTCACGGGCGGATCACGTTAGCTGAACGAGGCAGGCGAAGCCACGCGTGCGTTCCGGTTGCGGGTCGCGGGGATCTTTCTGTCTGGGTGTCTTCTCTTGACTCTAGTTGCTGTAGAGATCGGCCCGGCGGTCGGCGAGGTAGGTTCCGGCTGACTCGCCGGGGAGGTCAGCGACGATCAGCTCCTCGCCGTCCGGGCCGGCCTGCGCGAGCACCTCGCCGTCCGGCCCGCAGATCACGCTGAGCCCGTTGTACTCGAACAGGCCGTCCGCCCCGCAGTAGTTCGCGTAGACCAGGCCGCAGCCGTTCTCGCAGGCCCGTGCGCGCACCAGCACCTGCTGGACGACCTCGAAGCCGGCCATGTTCGCGGTCGGCACCAGCACGGTCCGCGCCCCGTCCAGCGCCAGGCGGCGGACGGCTTCAGGGAACTCGACGTCGTAGCAGATCAGCACCCCGACCTGGATGCCGCCGAAATCGAAGGCGGCCGGGCGCGCGGGGTTCTGGGCGAACAAAGACCGGTCCACGTCGCCGAAGAGGTGCACCTTACGGTGCCGTCCGCGGACGGCACCGTCGGGGCCGACCAGCGTCGCCGCGTTGTACGGGCGGTTTTCCCCGACGCCGTCGACCGCGGCGCGCTCGGGGTGCCCGAAAACGATCGCGAGCCGGTGACGCCGCGCGATCTGCGCGACCGCGGTCTCGGTCGGGCCGCCGGGGCTCTCGGCCAGCTTCGCCACCTGGTCGGGGGCGAGGCCGTAACCGGAGGTGAACATCTCCGGGGTCACCAGCACCTCGACCTGCCGGGCGGCGGCCGTCGCGCAGATCTCGTCCAGCCGGCGCAGGTTCCCCGCGACGTCGAGCGGGCCCGGCTGGCACTGCCAGGCGGCGACCCGCATTGTGGTGCTCACCGGTGCAGTCTCGCAGATCGCCCGGTCATTCGCCCAGATCGACCGGGGCAAGCTGGTCGAAAAGGTCGCCAGGGCCCGGGTTTTCCTGATGGCAGGATCCGCCGAAGTGCGTCGTGATGCCCCAGACCGCGTTGAGTGCCGTCTGGACGGCGCCCTCGGCCCAGGCCGGGGTGAAGGACACATCGTCGCCCGCGATGAAGATGCCGCGCTCGGCCGGCGGCAGGCCCCGCTGCATGAAGTGCTTGTACATGCGGTGGTTGTAGCGGTAGTGACCGGGCAGGGCGCCCTTGAACGCGCCCAGGAAGTTGGGGTCGTCCTCCCACGAGACCGTCACCGGGTCGCCCACGACGTGGCTGGCGATGTCGATGCCTGGATAGATCTTGCCGAGGGCGTCAAGCGTGAGCTTGACCCGCTGGTTGACGTCGTAGGGGAGCATCTTGAGCGCATCCGACATCCAGGAGTAGGTCAGGCAGATGACCGCCGGCCGGTCCGGGCCGTTGTCGAACAGGTACGTACCGCGGGTGAGCCGGTCGGTCAGGGTCATCCCCATCAGCGGGCGGCCGGTGGCGGGGTCGATGTCCTTCCAGAACGGCCGGTCGACCATGACGAAGGTCTTGGACGCCTGCATGTAGCGGGTGCGGTCGAAGGCCATCCACAGATCGTGCGAGAACAGGGTCTCCTGGCAGCTGATCTGGGTGGTGAGGAGCCAGCTCTGGCAGGTGGCGAGCACCGCGCCGTGCGTCCGGCTGGTGCCCCAGCGGTCGCGCACGGTCAGGGCGCCGTCGTCGCCGCGGTCGATGGCGGCCACGCCCGGCCGCGGGACGCCCCCGTGCAGGCTGGCGAGGGTGGTGCCCGGCGGCCAAGGGCTGCGGTGGCTGACGGGCAGCGTCCACAAGCCCCGCGGCAGCTGCTCAGCCCCGCCGAGAATCAGCTGCTGGTCGGTATCGCAGTTGGTGAGCACGACCCGCAGGATCTCGAGCATCGAGTTGGGGAAGTCGGAGTCCCAGCCGCCGGTGCCGAAGCCGACCAGCCCGAACATCTCGCGATGGCGGAAGGTCAGCTTCGAGAACGCGCGGGAGGTGGTGATGAAGTCGTAGAAGGTGCGGCCGTCCCAGGCCGGCACGAGCTCGTCCCACAGCCGCTTCAGCGTGTTGGCGTCGCGCGCCCTGATCGCGTCCTGCAGGGCGGTGAAGCCGATCTCCGCCAGGGCCTCCTCCCAGGCGTGCGCCACCTCGGTGAACTCCGGGGGCAGGTCATCGAGGGTTTGGCCGTGGAAGGTCTGGCCGGCGATGTCGATGACGGTGGTGCCCGCCGCCTCGGTGAGCGGGTTCGGGAACGGCGCGCTGCTGAGCCCGAGCCGGTTCGCGTAGTGGAAGAAGGACGTGCCGGAGACCGGGAAGCGCATCCCGCCGAGCTCGGCGATGATCCCGTCGGCCCCGTCGAATTCGTGCGAGCGCAGCCGCCCGCCGATCCGTCCGGCCTCGTAGACAACCGGCCGGAGCCCGATCTCCATCAGCTGATAGGCGGCCACCATCCCGGCCAGCCCGGCGCCGACGATGGCGACCGTGGCCCCGTGCGCCGACTCCGGGACCGTGCCGAGACCCGCCGGATGGCGGAGCCAGTCGTCGTAGGCGAAGGGGAAGTCGGGGCCGAAGATCGTAACCGGCCCAAGCGCGGCGTCACTCATCCCTCGATGCTACGGGCGAACCAACCGTGAATTGAGAAGAATTTACGTGATAATAGCCACTTTAGCGAAGAAAAGTTCCTTCTATGTCTCGATTCAGTTAAAATATTTCGCCAAGTTGGGCGACACTCCAATGATTTGCTCGCCGGCTAGCCGCCGCGGCACCGTCCTACGGCCCGGCCCACCCCAAGCCTGCCACCCGGCCCGCCACCCGACTGGATTCGGCGCGGCTTCAGGCGACCTGTCAGCTGCGCCAACGTCAGCGCCTATTGGTGTCGTTGGCGTAGCTGACATGCCTGGCGCGGGTGAGCCCTATCGGGGGCGGGTTAGGTCGCGAGCTGGCTGAGTGCCTGCTCGATCTGGTCCAGGGCGCCCTCGGTGTCATGGGCAGTCCGGTAGCTGATCGTCCAGGGGAGGTACTGGACGGGGATCTGCAGGGCGGCCCAGCGGTAGCCCAAGTCGATCGCGATGGCGGCTAGCGGCTGCCCGGTGAGCTGCTCCCAGGTCCGCGCGTACCGTGCCACGCTCGCGGAGTCGGCCGCGACGAGGTTCGCCAGGTCGAGTGCGGCCGGGCCAATGCGGGCGCCGCCCCAGTCGATAAGCGTGGCCTGGTCCCCGTGCACGAGCACGTTGCCGGGATGGACGTCGCCGTGCAGCAGCGTGGGGGTCAGTTCGCCCAGCACCGCGGAAGCCACCGGCAGGTCGGCCGCGCGTGCGATGAGCGCTTGGGCGCGCGCGATGGTCGCCGGTGGATGCCGGCCGGCGTGGTCATGCAGCCGGGGATTGACCCAATCCAGGCAGAGGGAGCGCCACCAGGCGGGCGTCACCCCCGGTATCGCCGAGGAGAGACCGGCGCCGCCCTGGTAGCGGGCGTGCAGCCGGGCGAGCGTGTCAGTCAGGCTGTCCGGCATCGCGGCGTCGCGGTCCAGCGGCAAGCCGGGTGCCAGCGGGGTGATCAGCCAGCCGGCCCCCCACGCCACGAGCTCGGGTATCGCGGTAGCCTCCGGCCGCGCCGCCTGCGCGGCGCGCAGCCCGGCGATCTCGAGCCTGGGAACCTCCTTGCGCACCAGGTCGAGCGCCCCGTAGCCGTCGGTCAGGTGCAGCGTCAGGTGGTCGACTCGGTCGGCAACCGCGCCGCCGGCCATCGGCCGCACGGTGCAGTCAGCCACCCGGGCGCCTGGCCTAATCCGCCGGGCCCACTCCAGCACAGCGGGGGTCATGATTCCGGAGTCCACCCCGGCAGTATCGGCCCGCGCTGTGTTGCGTGCACCTGGTTATCCGCGGCATCACCGCGGCCGCCGGGTCGCTTATTTGGTCGCGGTTGGCGTGAGCTTCCTCCACCATGGTTGGGCTGTACGGCACCAGAAGAAGGGATCCGCAGGAGACGCCATGGCTCGTTCAAGGATATTGAGTTTCGCGGAGAAGCCGGTACTGACCGGGGACCTTGTGACGCTGCGGCCGGTAGCGGCCGCGGACGCGGCCGGGCTGTTCGCCATGGACGATGAGTCGGGTCGGCTGACGGGGAGCCCAAGCAAGGAAGACGATCCCAACTGGACGCTGGAGAACCTGCAGCAGTGGTACGCGTCGCGCGCAGAGCAGGACGACCGGATCGACCTGTCGATCATCGAGCGGGCGACCGGCGAGTGGGCCGGGGAAGTCGTGCTCAACGATCTGGATGTCCGCAACGAGTCCTGTGGGTTCCGGATCGCGCTGCAGGGGCGGCCGTTTTACGGACGGGGGCTCGGGACCGAGGCGACCCGGCTGGTCACGGACTACGCGTTCGGCACGGTGGGCGTGCACCGCATCGAGCTTCAGGTGTACGACTTCAACCCGCGGGCCCGGCATGTGTACGAGGGAGTCGGCTTCGTTCATGAGGGGACCATGCGCGACGCACTGCGCTGGGACGGTACGTGGTTCGACTGCCATCTGATGGGGATGCTCGCCAGCGACTGGGAGCGACAGCGCCGAGTAAGCGGCGAATAAGCGCGGGGCGAACAAACGGTCACGGCGAGCCGCTCACCGGCGACGCCGCCGCCGCGCTATCCAGTTGGCGTTAGTGCAGCCGCAACGCCGGATGGTCCGCGTTCGTGTCGATGCTGGGTGCCGCCACAACCGGCAGGGACCGAATCCCCGCCCCTCATGGCGGGGAACGCGTCAAACGCGCGCGAAGATCAAAACGACGAACAGCAGGGTCAGGGCCGCGCCGAGCGTGTGCAGGATGAGCACCAGCGGCGTAAACGACAGCGGCGCGGTCGTCAGGTCCTCAGTGTCGGCGTCCTCATCCGCACTGTTAGCCACCGCACTCCTGTCCGCGCGCCTGGCGGCACGGGTGTTGACGGTGAACCATGACAGCCCCGCGGCAATCGCCCCGAGCACGATGCCGAGGCCAATCGCGAGCATTATCCGGTCGCGGCTGATCACGTAGCCGACCCAGAAGCCGAGGCCGATGAGCGCCAGCGCGGGGTGCGCGAACTCGGCCAGCTCCTTCATGCCCGGCACCGGCTCGTCTCTCTCGGCCTGCAGGGACGCCGGGGCGAAGCGGTCATCTTTGTTGGCATGCGCTCCCTTCGCCGGGGGAGCGGTTGGCATCGCTGCGGGGGCCTGGCCGCCGCTGGCGGGGGAGGAGACGCCAGCCAGGTCGGCGCTGGCCGTCCCGGTCTGCCCGGTCTGCCCGGCCGGGACGGGAACCGGTTCCGCGGGCGGGGACTTGGTTGTCCCGATGCGGGTTGCCGTCGCCAGCAGGTAGGTGCCTATGGCGACGGTGCTTATCCAAAGCACAAGTGCGGCGATGGCCACGCGGTGTCTCCTAATGACTGTTATCTCTCGAATCTACTCACGGACGGGATCCGTTCGGCCGCCGGCTGAGCCCTTCGGTTCTAGGCCGTGACAGATGCGAGGAGGGAGGTGGTTCAGGGTAGGCGCGGGAGATGGCCGGCTGGACCGGCGACGAGGAGCTGCGGACTGACGCCGACAGATGCCGCACGGTGACCGCGCTCCCGGAAGCCCTCGGCGCGGCCCGGAGGGCGAGCGGACCGCCGCCCAGCGTTTCCACGACGCGCTCCAGGAGAGCTGCGAGCTGCGGATGGCTTCTTGCGCGGCTGATGCCGGTGCTTTACGCGCTGCGTCTTCGCGCTCGTGTCGCGTTGCTCAGGCCGTGGCGCCCGCGCGTGACGAAACACTGGCCGTGGCGGCGGACCTGGCCTGCCCTCCCCGGCGCGCTGACGCTGCCGGGCAAGCCCCGGCCACGTGTATCGAAGGGAACTTCGCTAACCCGCCCATGCCGCTGGGACCCGGCGAAGATGTCATCCGCGCTCGGGCTTGCTGTCATCGGGAGAGCCTGGATGTCCGCTCCGCGGTGCGGGGAACATGCCAGTTCCTTCGCCTGACGGCGCGCCGTGCGCCGGGGCGGGCTGGCCGGGGCCTGTCAGTTTCTGGAGCCGGGGCCACAGGTATCCGAGCGCGTCGACTACTTCCATGGTGGCAAGGCGCTCCAACTCGCGGTCATCTTCTAGTTCGCGTGCGAGGTCGGCCACCGGGCCTTCCCCCAGGAGCCGCACCGCCTCCTCGAAGCGGGGCGTGAGATTGCCGAGCCGGGATATCACGGTGCCGAAGATGCCAAGCTCATCGCGGCGTGGCCCGGTCCTTGCCGGCTGGGCCCGTTGCGCCTCGCGCGCGGAGAGCCTGCCGAAATCGTGGCATCCGTCCCAGTAGCGATCAGGTCCCGCGAACCGCACGGTGCCGATGGGGCCGAGCCTGATGGCGCCCGCGCACTGGAGGCACGGCTCGAGCGTCGTCGTGAGGACCAGGCCCCGGTAGCGGCGGAACGGCAGCCGCGCCAGCACATTTATCTCGGCATGGGCGAGTGCTGAGCCGAATACCTCACCGGCCGGTCCTTCGCTGTCGTTCACCCGGTTGCGGGCCGCGCGGACGATCGCCCCGTCCCTGGTGGACGCGCAGGCGCCCACGGCGATGTTCCCGGTCCGCAGTGCCTCCCATGCCTGGCGAAACGCCTCCTGCCACGGCTCATCCAGTCCCGCCCACAGCCGTGCCGCAGCAGTCGGCGGGTCGGCGGGCAGGAGGTCCACAGCACGAGTCTCGCCGACGGCGCATCCTCCAGGCAACCGCTCCCCCAAGGCGACCGCCCGGGTCCCCTCACCCAAGACCACTGTCCGCCGGGCCCGGCGGGACCCGGCACGCCCGCCGCAGGTTGCCCTCGGTCGGCAAATTTCATGACGCAAAAGTGAAGTCACGGCTGCGTGCTGCTGACGGCTGCCTGCTGGTAGGCGACAGCGCTGCTGGATGAGGCGGGCAAGCACCCCGGCTGGCCGGCCGGCGGCGCAACCCTGCGATGGATGCTGATTCACATGGTGGAGGAGACCGCGCGGCACGCCGGTCACTTGGACGCCATCCGGGAGTTGCTCGACGGGGCTAGGGGCTACTACTGATCCTGATGGCCATCCCCCATTTCTATGTCTGATCATCAGACGCACGTCATCCGCTGTGATGCTCCGCGTCCGCGCGTCGCCGCGCCCGAACGGGCTGAACCCGTCAGCCCCGGGAGCGTCATCGATGTCGATGGCAGGAACAGCCTGGACGACCGCGCTCGCGCCGTCAAGCTTGTCCGCCACCAGCGCCAGGCGGTCTCCTTCCGTCGGCTAACTGGCCTGCCGCACCTGGTTGGGCGCTCAATCAGCCGGGCCCCAGGGGCCGGTGCCCGAGATCTTGCGCGGCGAGATGCGCGTCACGAAGCCCGCGGGGTAGTTGTCTCCGGGGGGCGGGAACTGGCCGTTAGTGATTTTGCGGAGCACGTCTACCGCTCCGCCTTCCTCGACACGCGCGATTCCCTTGATCACCAGGTAGGGGCTGAACCCTTCGAACGGGACATCGGACTCGACCGATAGCGTCACCCGCGGGTCACGCCGGATGTTGCGCAGCTTCAGGTGGTCAGCCAGGTGACCTGCGACGATCTCGTCCCCGTCCCAGCCGACGTAGACGCACGTCACCTGGGGGGTGCCGTCGGGGTTGATGGTGGCCAGGTGAACGAGCCGCCTCGAGTCCACGGCTGCCCTCGTGACCTCGTTGAGCCGGATGGGACCGTCAGTCATCGTCTCTCCCTCTATTTACTTCTCTCGAATTAAGAGGTCACCGGAGTTCCAAGCCGTCCGACGCTGTAGGCGTTGACCGCAGATAGAAGACTCCACCCCGCCAGCAGGCAACTCCGAACCTAGGCGAAGCATTCCTCCGATACGGTGATCAGATCCCGGGTTGGTCCCGGCTGACGCGGTCAGCCCGCCGGGATCGGATACCTCGTGCCACCGGCATAACTCCCACGCGCGGCACGCGCCAGACCCCGTAGCCTCCGCCATTGAAGATCGTTAGGCCCGCGGTGAAATTCGCGACGCGAAAGTGAAGTTGCCGCTGCGAGCCCTTGGCTGCTGCTTGTCGGCGCGAGGCTGCCAGCAGGGCCGTTTCGCGGTGCCGTCGCTGAACGTGACGACAGCTGAACCCTCGTATGAAGACCCGTTCGTGACGTGGATCCTCGTCTCTGGCCCCGACGACCCTGTGTCCAGCACCGCGCAGTCCAGCGCCACGGCGGCCTTCGGTGTGGATGACGTCACCCCGATAGCCGCGTACAGGCTTCCCTCGGCGACGATCGTGCCCGCGAGACCGGCCATGTTCACCCAGTCGTTCTCCAGCTGCCGCGTGGCGAACGTAGCGATGGTGACCCGGTGTCCCCTGTACTACATCGGCAGGCGTCGGTCGGGCGATGCCGTCGTACTCCCAGTGGACTGCCTGTCATCAGCAAGTGCCGCTGCTGCTGGTGGTTAGCGTTCTTGGACGAGTTCATCGAGCATCTTGCGCATCAGTGCCGCGTCGGCCACTGCGGGCGTCCCGGCGGTGATCCGGCCGGCCGCCGAACGGGCCTCGGTCCCCATGCCGTAGCCGCTGTGGCTGTCTGGTGGGCGGCCGCCTGGCGTTTCCGGCGGCGGTATTACGGGCGGCTCGGGGAGAACGTGATGCGGATCCGATCGTAGGCGCGGGTGAAAGTGGCTGGCACGATCCGCGGTTCGGCCGGGCAGGCCAGCTCCCAGTCCGGGATCCGCCGCAGCAGTTCCCCGAACAGGACGCTGATCTCGAGCCTGGCCAGGTGGGCGCCGAGGCACAGGTGGGTTCCCGCGCCGAAGGCCAGGTGGCGGTTGAGTGGCCTGGTCACGTCAAGGGTATCTGGGGCGGGGAATGCGCGCGGGTCGCGGTTGGCCGACCCGTAGAGCAAGAGGACCTGGTCGCCCGCCCGGATCCGCTGGCCGTGCAGGTCGTGCCCGGCGGTCGCCGTGCGGCGCATGTTCGAGATGGGGGAGACCCAGCGGATGAACTCCTCGACCGCGGTCGCGGCGAGCAGCCCGGGGTGCCCGGCCAGGATCCGGCGCTGGGCTGGCTGGAGGGCCAGCTCGCGGATCATCGACCCGATGACCGTTCGCGTGGTCTCCGCGCCGCCGTCAAGGACGAGGATCGCCTCGTCCTGGATGCGCTTGGTGTCCCAGCCGGGAGCATGAGCCCAGGCCGAGATCAGGTCATCCCGCGGCTCGGCTCGCCGTGCCCGGATCAGTTCGGCGGTCGTCTCCATGAACTCGGCCATTACCGGCAGGATGCCCGGGTGCATCACGTGCGGGGGGCCTTCCGGTGAGGTCTGCCCGGAGAGCACCATGGTCTGCTCGGACCAATAGCGGACGCGCTCCCACAGCTCGCGCGGATAGCCGAGCAGGTCGCTGATCATGATCGCGGGCAGCCGGGAGGCGATGGCCTCGATGGCCTCGCACTCCCCGAGCGGCGTGACCGCGTCGAGGAGCTCGGTGACGATGCCGCGCACGCGGTCCGCGTGGCCGCGCACGGCCCGCGGCGTGAACCGGCGGGACACCAGCCTGCGCTGCTCCTGGTGGCCCGGGTCGTCCATGTTAATCATGGACATGTCCCCCCGCTGGTCGACCAGTGGGCGCGACCCCTGGGACGAGGAGTAGCGCCCGCTGTCCCGCTCCACGGCCAGGACGTCGTCGTAGCGCGAGATCACCCACAGCCCCTGGACGGGATCCCGGTAGACCGGGGCCTCGTCCCGCAGCCACTGGTAGGCCTGCCACGGGTCGACGTAGAACGCCGGGTCGAGCACGTTGATCGTGACGCCTGCCATCCGGCCGCCCCTCAGGCCCGCTGATCCGAGACCAACATTCTAGAACGTGTTACAGTCGCGGGCCACGACGCATCCGCCGCCGTACTCGGGCGGGCGCGCCCGGCGGGAAGGGGAAACCGCCGCTTGCCGGACCGTGCTGGCATTCCCATACAACCTGTTGAGCTGGGAGAACAGCTTCGGGCTCTGATTTGATGAAGAGCCTTTCAGTGGCGCGGGTGCAGGATGAGGAGGAACTCGGCGGTCGCCTGGCTGGAAAGCCCGCCGAGGAAGCCGAATCCGGCCGGCAGCGTGATGCCCCAGCGCCCTGACGCGACCGTGAGCGACCCGGCGGCCTCGACCGCTGCCCCGTCCCGCCGGGCCGAGACCGTAATCGTGACCGGCCGCGTGACCCCCCGCAGCGTGAGCTGGCCGGGAAACGCCGCGGTGACGGTACCCCCGGCGCCGAACCCGGCGGGAAGCCGCGCCGGGCCAGCGAGCGTGATCGTGGCATCCGGATGCGCGGCCGTGTCCAGGCTGGTGGCGAACTGCGGCTTGGGCTTGCCACCGACCGTGATCGCGGTCAGGGCGATGCGGAACACCGCGCTGGTGACCCGGCCGCCGGTGATGACGGCCGTCCCCGTGACGGCGGTTGTCCTGCCGGTCACGTCGTCACCGAAGCCGAGGGCGCTCTCCCTGATGCGGAACCCGGCAACGGATCCCGCGGTCACGTCCCAGGTGCCGTCGGCCGGCCCGGCCGACGGTCTGGCGGCGGCCGAGGGCAGCGTCAGCGGCGCCGCGGACGGCTGGGACTTGGCGAAGATCGCGGCACCTGCCACGACGAGGAGGACGAGGAGTGCCACGCCGGCCAGCAGCCACTGCCACCAGCGGTGCCGGCGGCCCGGCCCGCTCACGGCTCGCCACCCTCTCCGGGAAGCACGCGGAACACGGGGTATCTCGGCGCGATGGCCGCGAAGTCCGCCGCCGGCGCGTGCCGGCTGACCGGGATGTGCGGGCGGCCGCCCGGCACCTTCCGCAGGTAGCGCCGCAGGATCTCCGGGCGCTCGGCCGACGGTACCTCGACGAGATGGCAGTCGATGGCGCGGCCGTGCCTGATAACCGCCTGGCCGCCCGCGGCCCGCACGTTCAGCACCCAGTTGCAGTGCTCGCCGAGCATCGAGACCAGGTACCACTGACCAGCCAAGTCCGCCATGCCCAGGGGGAAGCGGACGATCCGGCCGGACCTGCGCCCGGCCACCTCGAGGCTCACCCACCGCCGTGGCCCGAGGCCCAGGCCGAACACGGTGGCCCACAGCCTGGAGAGACGGCGCGCTCGCACGTCGGCCCGGCCGCCTGGGTACATGGACCGCAGCCTGTCGGTGTAGAACGTTGAGGTCTTCAAGGACTCCTCCAAGTATTCTTTGAACCAGAGTCCAGAATATGAAATACGATATTTCGAATCTAGGGTCCAAAGTCCCACACTTCGGACCTGGCACAAGCAGGCAGGTATTGGCGCAAGCAGGCAGGTATTGACAACAAGCAGGCAGGTGACCGTGCCAGATCACGTGCAGGCCCCGACCGGCCTCGGGCGCCGCGGGCGGCGGCTCCCCGAAGAGGAGCTGCGGCGGCGGATGCTGCGGGCGGCCGTCGCCATGGTGCACCACGCCGGGCTGACGGTCAGCCTGGACCACATCAGCTTCGAGGACGTCATCCGCGACGCGGATGTCTCCCGCAGCGCCGCCTACCGGCGCTGGCCGTACAAGGACCTGTTCTATGGCGACCTGATCGAGGAGCTGGCCAAGGAGGGCGCGCCACCAGGGATCGTGCACGCGGAGTACGCGCTGATCCAACAGGTGGTCAGCGAGTTCCCTGGCGAGCTTGACACGCCCGGGCAGCGCCACCAGCTGCTGACCGAGCTATTCCGGCGGCTCGCGCTCCTGGACTTCCAGGCGCTGGCCGACTCGCCGGAGTGGCAGACGTACATAGCCCTGCAGGCGGCATTCAACTCCATCGCAGACGCTGAGCGGCGCGACAGCGTGCGGGCGGCCCTTGCCGCGTCCGAGCAGGAACGCCGGGCCCGCGTCGCGGCGGCCTGGGAGCTGCTCGCCAATTTGTTCGGCTACCGGATCCGGCCGGAGACCGGCGCCACATTCGACACGCTGATCACGCTGGTTGACGCCACGCTGCGCGGGCTCATCATCATGGCCCAGCCGGTCCCTGGGATCGCCGCGGCCCTGGTCAGCGCCAGCCCGTTCGGCGCGACGACGGCACGCGAGTGGTCGCTGCCCGCCTTGGGCGCGGGCAGCGTCGCGACCGCGTTCCTCGAACCCGACCCCGGAATCAAGTGGGACGACGAACGAGTCGCGCGCATCCGCCAGCTGCTGAGCAGCCCCGTCCCGCCCTATGAATGACGCCCGTCCGGGTGAGCAGAAAGTACCGGGAGCGCGCGCCAGTCGCGGCGACGCGCCTGCCCGGCTCGTAATGCTGTCCGGGTGCCTGCGCCAGACGAAGCGGGATAGCGGACTAGAAGCCGCCTGGCAAAAGTGATTCCTTATCTGGCTGACAGAGAAAGCCGCGTGCGTTCAGAAGAATCGAAGTGCTTGGCGGGCGGACCGCGGGAAGAGCGTGGTGGCGAACGCCGCTGCCGAGCCGGCCAGCGCGACCGGCAAACCGGGGCCGCCGCGGGCGAGGAGCGCGGGGCTGCCGACAACGCCGGTCTTGGTGGCTTGGAAGAGCAGGTAGCCGGAGAACACGGCGGCGGCCAGGCCGGCCAGGCCGGCCAGCCACCGGCCCGCGCCGCCGCTGCCGGCCAGCTGCCAGATACCGGCGGCGATGACGACGATGCCCGCGAGTGCCACGATCCGGCCATTGGTATCGCGAACGCCGGAGATCGCGGCGATGCCGGCCGGCTCTTCGATCCAGGGGAGCAGTGCCCCGGTGACCATGACGGCGCCCGCGGCGGTGGCGACGAGCGCGGCGGCCCCTCGCCAGCTGAGCACACTCCACGGGACGGCGAACGCCCGCGATGCGGGCTGGCTTGGCATGATCATGATCGCTTTGCGTCCTTTTTACGGCTGCTTACGTTCCGTGATGCTTCGATCACGGAACTATTCGTGGCCGCTGGACCTGCGGATTGGTCGTTTGCGCTGCTCCGGGAAATTTTCCGGCGTGGCATGACCAATCCGTCCGTCGCGTGGTCTCGAATGTCTTGCATGAACCTGCCACCGACAGGATCGCCGGGCCGGCAGCCTGCTGATCCTGGCCATGCTGAGGGGCATGGCCAAGATCTTCCGGAGCTGCTGGCCAAAGTGGCGCGCGGTGATCATGCGGCCTTCGAGGCCGTGTACGACCAGCTGGCCGCGCCGGTGTACGGGGTGGTGCGCAAGGTGCTGCGGGATCCGGCCCAGTCTGAGGAGGTAGCGCAGGAAGTCATGCTAGACGTGTGGCGGTCCGCTTCCCGGTTCGACTCCGCCAAGGGGAGCGCGGCCGCCTGGGTGATGACCATCGCGCACCGGCGGGCCGTGGACCGCGTCCGGTCCGAGAACGCCTCTACCGCCCGCGAGCAGAAGCTGGCGGTCGACCAGGCCAGCCGGGACGACGTCTTCGAACTGGTGGACTCGGCGCTCGACCGGCAGCGGGTGCGGCGTTGCCTGGGGAGCCTGACCACGCTGCAGGCCGAAGCGATCAAGCTCGCGTACTACCAGGGATACACCTATCCCGAGGTCGCTGGTGTGCTTGGAGTCGCGCTTGGCACGGTCAAGACCCGCATCCGCGACGGCCTCATCCGGATGCGCGATTGCATGGGGGTCACCTGATGAGCGTCCAGAGCCACGAGCTCCACCTGCTGACCGGTGCTTATGCGGTCGACGCACTGACGGGTGACGAACTGGCGGAATTCGAGAAGCATCTGCAGCGGTGCGCGTCCTGCACCGAGGAGGTCCGGGGGCTGCAGGAGACCGCGGCCAGGCTCGGCATGACCACCGCCATCGAGCCGCCGTCATGGATGCGCCAGCAGGTGCTGGCAGCAGCGGGCCGCACCCGGCAGCTTCCCCCGTCCGGCGGCAGGCTGCTCGACCGGCGCACGGCACGGCGGGCGACGCGCCTGGGCCGCTCGCTGCCACGGTCAGTCGCCGCGGTCACCATGGCGGCCGCCATCGTCGTCCTGGCCGTCCTCCAGGTGAACACCCGCGATCAGCTGCAGCAGACGCAGCAGGGCAACCGCGAGGTGGCCGCGATTCTGGCCGCACCCGGCGCCCGTATCGAAACGAGCTCCACCACCTTGGGCGGGTCGATGACGGCGGTTATCTCCCCGCGTGACCGCGAGGCGGTCATCACCACCGCCGACATGCCCGCTCCGGCCGATGCCAGGGTCTACCAGCTCTGGGTGATCAGCGCGTCCGGCGCGCGCTCAGCCGGGCTGCTGCCCGGGAGTAACAGCGGCGGTGTTACCTCCCCCGTCCTTGCCTCCGGCGTCCAGTCCGGCGACCGGCTGGGCATCACCGTCGAGCCCGCGGGCGGCACCAAGCAGCCCACCACCACCCCGATCGTGCTGCTGGCCGCGAACACCTAGCTCGCCTGATGTCGGGCAGAATGGAATCATGGCAGGTTCCAGCGGTTCAGCCGCACTACCCGTCATCGACGTTGGGCCGCTGGTCAACGGTGCCCCAGCAGCGGCGACGGCAGCGGCGAAAACCGCGGTGGCGGAGCAGATCCAGGCGGCCTGCCGTGAGCGCGGCTTCTTCTACGTGACGGGCCATGGCGTGCCAGCCGGGCTGTTTGACGAGCTGGCCGACGCGAGCGCTGAGTTCTTCGCGCTGCCGGCCGCGGACAAGCTGGAGATCGCCATGCCACGCGGCGGCCGGGCCTGGCGGGGCTTCTTCCCGGTGGGCGCCGAGCTCACCTCCGGGCAGCCCGACCTGAAGGAAGGGCTCTATTTCGGCACCGAGCTGCCCGACGATGATCCACGAGTGCTGTCCGGGCTCCCGCTGCACGGCCGCAACCTGTTCCCGCGTCAGGTCCCCGGGCTGCGCCCACTGGTGCTGGCTTATCTCGACGCCCTGACCAGGGTGGGCCAGGCCGTGCTGGCCGGGGTGGCGCTGAGCCTCGGCCTGGACGCCGGGTACTTCGCCGACGGGTACACGGCGGACCCGACCATCTTGTTCCGGATCTTCCACTATCCTCCGCCGCCGCCGCGGTCCGGCGGCTGGGGAGTGGGTGAGCACACCGACTACGGCCTGGTGACCCTGCTCGCCCAGGATGACAGCGGTGGCCTGCAGGTCGCCGCGCCCCAGGGCTGGATCGATGCCCCGCCCATCCCCGGCACCCTGGTCTGCAACATCGGCGACATGCTCGACCGGCTGACCGGCGGCTGGTACCGCTCAACGCCGCACCGGGTCCGCAACCTCAGCGGCCACGGCCGTCTCTCCTTCCCTTTCTTCCTTGATCCGGGCTTCACCGCCGAAGTGCCGCCGCTTCCTGACCGCGCCGCTGCCGGA
Source organism: Trebonia sp. (assembly GCA_050013875.1). Taxonomy (GTDB): domain Bacteria; phylum Actinomycetota; class Actinomycetes; order Streptosporangiales; family Streptosporangiaceae; genus Trebonia. Next base: position 16,663 of record JBEKEK010000042.1, read on the forward strand.
GACGACGGCAGGCGGTGGGACGGCCAGGACCTGCGCGCCTTCACCGGCAGCTACGGCGACTACCTCCTCGCGAAGGTCTCCAAAGTCTTCCCGCAGCTCCGCGGCGACGTGCTGGGGTAAGCGGGCCGCGATAGACAGGTTGCGGTAGACCTGAGCCAGACCATGACGCCAATGACTACGAACAAAGAGAAGAGCCGCATGGGGACCACCACTGTCGTCGAGTCGGCCCGCCGCGCGCTGGGGCCGGTCGGGATTTTCCTGCCGTTCTCGCGCACCAGCGCACCGTCGGCCGACCAGCAGCGCGAGGCGGTTCGCCGCCTGGAGCGGGCCGGGTACCGCGCCACCTGGACCAACGAGGCGGTTGGGGGCAAGGACGCCCTGGTGCAGCTGGCCGTGCTGCTGGCGGCGACCGAGCGGATGGTGTTCGGCACGAGCATCGCCAACATCTGGGCCAGGGCGCCGCAGACCGCGCACGGCGCGGCCGCGCTGCTGGCCCAGGCTTATCCGGACCGGTTCGTGCTCGGGCTTGGCGTCGGTTACCCGCATCAGGCGGCCAGCGTCGGCCGGGAATTCGGCAGCCCGGTGGGCACGATGCGCGACTACCTGGACCAGATGGGCGCCCCGACCCAGCTGCCGGCCCCCGATGTGGCCTATCCGAAGATCATCGGCGCGAACGGCCCGAAGATGCTCGCGCTGTCCGGCGAGATCGCTGACGGGGCCATGCCCGCCCTGGTGCCGCCCGAGTTCACCGCCCAGGCCCGGCAGCTGCTCGGCCCGGACAAGCTGCTGGTGGTCGGGCTGGCCGTCGCCGCCGACGCCGACCCGGAGCGGGCGAAGGCGACGGCACGGCAGACGGTTGCCGGCCGGCTCGGCGCGCCCGGCACCTACGCGGCCACCATGGCGCGGCTGGGCTACTCGGAGCAGGAGATCGCCGAGGTGAGCGACCGGCTGCTTGACGCGACGGTCGGGTACGGCGGCGCGGCGGCGATCGCGGCCAAGGTGCGCGAGCACCTGGCGGCCGGCGCGGACCACGTGATGGTCATGCCAACCGCCGACTTCGCTGTCGGCGTTGACCAACTTGAGCAGCTCGCCCCGGTGCTGGCCGGGCTGACCAACGAGTTGGCTTAGTCCTTGGCTCTCGGCACGCTCCCAACCTGGGCGCACGCGCCCGCTCGCTGTGCGTAGGCTGAGCGGCGTGAGTACGCCCGCGCTTCAGCAACCACAGTGGCCCGACGCCGACCGTCTGCAGGCGGTGGTGCGCGGCCTTGAGAGTCTGCCGCCGCTGGTGCTGGCCGCCGAGTGCGACCAGCTGAAGGACCGGCTGGCCTCGGTCGCGCGCGGTGAGGCGTTCTTGCTGCAGGGCGGTGATTGCGCGGAGACGTTCGCCGGGACGACCGCCGACAGTGTCCGGGCCAAGTTCCAGACGCTGCTGCAGATGGCCGTCGTGCTGACCTACGCGGCCAGCGTGCCGGTGGTGAAGGTCGGCCGGATGGCAGGCCAGTTCGGCAAGCCGCGGTCAGCGGCCACCGAGGTGCGGGACGGGGTGGAGCTCCCGGTCTACCGGGGGGACGCGGTCAACGGGATCGAGTTCACCCCCGCCGCCAGGACGCCTGATCCCGGCCGGCTGCTTGAGGCGTACCACTGCGCGTCGGCCACGCTGAACCTATGCCGGTCGCTGGCCAGCGGCGGCTATGCCGACCTGCGCCAGGTGCACGCCTGGAACCAGGACTTTGTGGCCGGCAGCCCGGCCGGTCAGCGCTACGAGCAGCTGGCGGACGAGATCGACCGGGCGATCTCGTTCATGCACGCGTGCGGGTCCGACCCCCGGGAATTCCGCGCGGTAGAGATCTACTCCAGCCATGAGGCCCTGCTGCTCGACTATGAGCGGGCCCTGACCAGGACCGACGCGCGGACCGGGGACACCTACGACCTCTCTGCCCACCTGCTCTGGATCGGCGAGCGCACCCGCGATCCGCGCGGCGCGCACGTCGAGTTCGCCCGCCAGCTCCGCAACCCCATCGCCGTAAAGATCGGCCCGGACGCCGCCGCGCAGGACGTGCTCGAGCTGATCGAGGCGCTCGACCCGGACCAGGAGCCTGGCCGGCTCACCCTGACCACCCGGATGGGGGCGGGGCGTATCCGCCAGGCGCTGCCACCGCTGGTCGAGAAGGTGGCCGCCAGCCGCGCCCCGGTCGTCTGGGTATGCGACCCGATGCACGGCAACACGGTGGAAGCGGCCAGTGGCCAGAAGACCAGGAACTTCGACGACGTGCTGGACGAGGTCGCCGGATTCTTCGAGGTGCACCGCGCCCTCGGCACCTACCCGGGCGGCATCCACATCGAATTCACCGGCGACGACGTGACCGAGTGCATCGGCGGTGGCCACCGCATCGCCGAGAGCGACCTGGGCGACCGCTACGAGACGACCTGTGATCCCCGCCTTAACCGCGGCCAGTCACTGGACCTGGCCTTCCGCGTCGCTGACTTGTACCGGAGCCACCTCGAGCCCGACAGTGGCGAATAGGCGTCCGGGCCAGGACCTGACGGCTATCGCTGGTCGCGGCGCAGGGGATGGTCGGCGGGGACCTCTACGAAGACGATCTTGACGCCGTCGGGGTCTTCTATCCACATCTCGGTCAGCCCCCAGGGCTCTGCAGCCGGCTCGCGGAGAACACGGACGCCCGCCGCGGCCAGGCGGCTGTGCTCGGCCTGGGCATCGCGGACCTGCAGCCAGATCATGACCGTTGCCCCGGCCGGGCCGGGCCCGTGGCCGGACACCTCGAGCAGTCCCTGGCCGAGGAAGAACACGACCGACGGATTGTCCGCGGGCCCGAACTCGCGGTAGACCGCCAGCCCAAGCACATCGCGGTAGAACCGCCGGCTCAGGTCGAGGTCGGCCGGGCGAAGCAAGATACGGCTGCTCAGGATCTCCACAGTGCGATCCTGCCAGTCCCGACGAACTGACGGGCCCGCCGCCAGGCCGGATGTGGGAAGCTGAGGGCGTGAAGGTCGTCTTTGACGCGGAGTTGTGGCTCTGGGACGCCCGGCGTACCGATGCCTGGATCTTCGTCAGCCTGCCGGCCAGCGAGTCCGAGGAAATCCGCGACCTGACCGGTGGCCCGCGGCGCGGCTTCGGTTCGGTGCGAGTGCGGGCCACGATCGGGACCAGCACCTGGCAGACGTCCATCTTCCCCAGCAGCCAGGCGGGCTATGTGCTTCCGGTCAAGCGGCCGGTCCGGCTCGCCGAGGACCTCGACGTGGGCGACGTGGCGACGGTCACCGTCGAACTCATCGACTTCAGCTAGCGTCGGCCCGCGTGGGTGTTCGGTCCGCCGCCCAATCCGCCCGTGTTCACCACCGGCACCTCGACCACCCGGTCACCAAGCTGGCGTAGCTTCGCGTTGGCCTGCGCGATGCCAGATGGCTGGTACACCGCCAACGTGATCGTCCCATCGTGGTTCGCGGTGAGCTGCTCTTCGAACTTAGCCATTCCTGTCACCCCTGATCTGATTCGTGGTTGTGGTGCCTGCCGGGGCCGCCGCGGGCCCGGCCTGGCCGGCTTGCCTGCGCAGGCGGGCGCGGGACCGCATGAGCCGCATCCGGACGGTGCCCGGTGCCAGCCCGAGCGCGGTCGCCGCCTCTTTCGGGCTAAGCCCGGCGATGTCCACAAGCTCGACTACGCCACGGTCCCGTTCCGGCAGGGAGGCCAGCCCGCTGACCAGGTCCCGGCCGGCCCGCCGCCAGTCCTGGCTACGCGGGGCCGGGCTCTACGCAGAACACGTTGCCCTCGGGGTCGGCCATCTCGGTGTGGTGCGCATGGCGGCATAGCACGGTGGCGCCCAGCCGTTCGAGCCGCGCCACCTCCTGCTCGACCGCGCCCGGGGCGCGCAGGTCGAAGTGCAACCGGTTCTTAGCCGTCTTCGGCTCCGGGACCCGGTTGAACCAGATGTTCGGGCCTCCCCAGCCGGCCGCCTCAAGGTAGGCCCGGGCTTGGCTGGAGTCCTCGTCTACGTCCGACCCGAGGGCGGCGGCCCAGAACCGGGCCAGCGCGAGCGCGTCCGCCGCGTCAAATGACACCGACTTGATAACGCTAGGCATGGTCGCACGCTAGCAGTCACCGCCGGGACGGGGCCAGCGGCGGGCCCCGCCGCCCGCCCGGACTGCCACCGCGGGCGGGAAAAAACAAAGGCACGGAGATCACACTCCCTGCCACTTCCAACTTATAGCGCACCTGGGGGCTTGCGGCAAGGCCCCCGTCGTGCCGCATAATCGCAGGCCGGGCCGGAGTGCAGAGAACGGGGAAGCGAAGGTGGGGGTGCTGTTGTCGACGCATGACTCCCGCGGGAGAGGAAGGAGCGAGATGAGGGCGTGCCAAACGCGAGGTTCGGCCGAGTATGTGCTCGGTCTCGAAGAGATCGACAAGACGCAGGTCGCGCTCGTTGGCGGTAAGGGCGCGAACCTGGGGGAGCTTGCACGGATCGAGGGCATCCGCGGGCCTGCTGGGTTCTGTATCACGACGGACGCCTTCCGGCGGATCATGGCAACGGTGCCGTGGATCGACGATCAGCTCGATCGCCTGGGGCGCCTGGACCCAGACGACCGGCAGGCCATCCGTACGCTCAGCGCGGAGATCCGGCGGACCCTTGAGGAGGCCGCCATCCCTGACGATCTGGCGGCGGCGGTCACCCGCTCGGTCACCCGGCTTGGCGGGGAAGCTGCCTACGCCGTTCGATCCAGCGCGACGGCGGAGGACTTGCCGACGGCCTCCTTCGCGGGCCAGCAGGACACGTACCTGAACGTGGTGGGGTTGGCTTCGGTCCTTCAGGCCGTCAGCCGATGCTGGGCCTCCCTGTTCACCGAGCGGGCCGTGACCTACCGGCTGCGGAACGGCTTCGACCACCGGCAGGTCCGCATGGCGGTGGTCGTCCAGCAGATGCTCTTCCCGCAGGCGGCCGGCGTCCTGTTCACGGCCGACCCCGTCACCTCCAACCGGAAGGTCGTCTCCATCGAGGCCAGCTTCGGCCTCGGCGAGGCCCTGGTATCCGGACTGGTGAACGCGGACGTCTATCAGGTGCGCGACGGTCACGTGGTCGCCAAGGCGGTCGCCGCCAAACAGCTCGCCATCCACGCCCGGCCTGGCGGCGGAACGCGGGAACTGGCGATCGAGCCAGCGAGCCGGGAGCGGCCGGCCCTGACCGGCACGCAGATCGTGAGCCTCGCTCAGCTGGGCCGGCAGATAGAAGCGCACTTCGGCCACCCCCAGGACATCGAATGGTGCCTGGTCGATGATGGATTCCAGATTGTCCAGAGCCGGCCGATCACCACGCTGTTCCCCATCCCCGCGAGCAGCGATCAGGCGAACCACGTCTACGTCTCCGTCGGTCATCAGCAGATGATGACCGACGCGATGAAGCCCCTGGGGCTCTCAATGTGGCAGCTGACGACCCGGCGGCCGATGGCCGAGGCCGGGGGGCGACTGTTCGTCGACGTCACCCAGATGCTGGGATCGGCCGCGAGCCGCGAGGCCCTGGTGACGGGCCTGGGGAAATCCGATCCGCTGATCGGGGACGCGCTGCGGACCATCCTCGAGCGCGGCGACTTCATCCCGGTCCGGCCGGACGGGGAGCAGGGGGAGATGCCGGTCGGCAGCGCGCCCGCCTCGATCGAGACCGATCCGGCCATTGTCGCCGAGCTGGTGGAGCGCGGCCAGGCCTCCACCGCCACGTTGCGGCGTGACATCCAGGCGAAGTCCGGGCCCGCGCTGCTCGACTTCATCCTGGCGGACATCCAGGAGCTGAGGCGGGTCTTGTTCGATCCGCGCGGTCTCCAGGTGATCGTGGCCGCGATGCAGGCCAGCTGGCGGCTCAACGAGCAGCTGGAGGCGTGGCTGGGCGAGAAGAACGCGGCCGACACGCTCACGCAGTCAGTCCCCGGCAACGTCACGTCGGAGATGGGGCTGGCGCTGTTGGACGTCGCCGACGTGATCCGCCCGCATCCCGACGTGGTGGCGTTCCTGCAGCACGTCGGGGACGGGGGTTTTCTTGACGAGCTGCCCGCGCTCGCTGGCGGGCGCGAGGCCCGGGACGCCATCCAGGCCTACCTCGACCTGTACGGCATGCGCTGCGTCGGCGAGATCGACATCACGCGGCCACGGTGGAGCGAACGCCCCGCCACGCTGGTGCCCATGCTCCTCGGCGACATCAAGAACTTCGAGCCGGGCGCGGGCAAGCGGCTCTTCGAGCAAGGCCGGCAAAAGGCCCTGGCTAAGGAACAGGACGTGCTGATGCGCCTGCGCACCTTGCCGGACGGGGATCGGAAGGCTGGGGAAGCAAAGCGGCTGATCGACCGGATCCGGACCTTCAGTGGGTACCGCGAGTATCCGAAGTACGGCATGACCAGCCGTTACTTCATCTACAAGCAGGCCTTGCTGCATGAGGCCGAGCGTCTCGTGCAGGCCCGCGTACTTCAGGCAAGCGAAGACATCTTTTTCCTGACGTTCCAGGAGTTCCACGACGTCGTCCGCACGAACCAAGTGGACGACGAGCTCATCCGCCGGCGCAAGGACGCGTTCAGGTCATATCAGGCGCTCACGCCGCCCCGGGTGCTCACCTCGGACGGCGAGGCCGTCGCCGGGGCGTACCGGCGCGCCGATGTCCCGTCCGGCGCGCTGACCGGCCTGCCCGTCTCCGCCGGGACCGTCGAGGGACGGGCGCGCGTCATCCTGGACATGGCCGAGGCCGATCTCGAAGCGGGCGACATCCTGGTCACCGCCTACACCGACCCCAGCTGGACGCCCGCATTCGTCGCCATCAAGGGCTTGGTGACGGAGGTGGGGGGCCTGATGACCCATGGCGCGGTGATCGCGCGCGAGTACGGCTTGCCCGCCGTCGTGGGGGTGGAGCATGCCACCCGGCTGATCCGGGATGGGCAGCGGATCCGCGTGCACGGAACGGACGGGTACATCGAGATCCTGCCTTAGGCCTCAGCCGGGGCGGCGGCGCAGGCGATCGCCTGCCGGATCGAGGAGGCCGGGTCGCCGAGGTGGTAGACGTGTTCGCTGGGTTCGATGTTGTCCAGGAACTCCTGGTAACGCAGGGCGTACGCGAGATGCGCCAGCGGTTCGCCGATCCGCAGCGCGTCGGCGGGGCGTGACCGGGGGACCGCGGCGGTCCAGGCGGCGATCCAGGCGCCGGCCGCCGCGCGCCGCCCGCTGGCCGGCAGGAAGTCGATCGCGCGGAGCGCGTCGAGCACCGGGTTGCCCAGGTGCGCGTCGGCGAAGTCGAGGACGACCGGTGCGCCGTCGCCCTGGCGCCAGTTGCCAGGGTGGAAGTCGCCGTGCACCACCGTGTCGGGCAGGCCGCAGGCGGCCAGCATCTCCCACCGCGGTTGCAGGGTCCTGGCGGCGGCCAGTTCCCCGGCGCTCAGCTCGGTGCCGACCGGGCCGTCGAGCAGCTCATGGACGGCCGCGGCCAAAATCTCGGGGCGGCGGTCGGGGAGGCCGGGCGGCGGCTGGCCGATGCGGGCCTGCGCGGTGGCCAGGCGATGCACGGCGTCCGCGACAATCCGCGGCGAAGCGTCCCAGCAATCCGTGCCCGGGACATCGGCCAGCAGCAGGCGGCCCGGCCCGCTGGCCATGACGGTCGGCACTAGGTCCGTATCGACCTGCGCGAACGCGGCGATCGCGGTCGGCTCGGCGGCGGCGAACGAGGGGATGGCCTTGAGCCAGACCGGGCCGTCGGCTGTTGGCAGGCTGAACAGCCCCGACAGGTTCCAGGTCTTGCGCTGCAGCGGGCGCCCGGTGAGCTTGACCTGACGGGATGCCCAGCTCAGAAGCTCCCGGACGCCCGACGCGCGCGCCCAGGGCTGCCGAAGCGGATGATCGTCGTCGGCGAAGTCGCGGGGAGTCAGGTCTCCCGGCGGCCGGAGCGCCTCCGCGTGGTAGGTGACATGGCCATCGCGCGCCCCGTCAGAACCTTCCACGGCCAGCAGCCGCAAGACGACGGCCGGCCCGCCCAGCGTCTCCTCCAGGTGCGTCACCACCGGCTCAACCCAGGCCCACCACGGAACCTCGACCGGGAACGGCCCGACGGCCCCGGCGCACGTTCCGGCGTGCGTCACTACCGCGGTCACGCTGCGCCCCATCCCCCTACATTAGAACCATGAGCGCATCCACGGACGGCACCGAGCTCACCCGCGACCCGGCCGGGCCGCGCCGCACCTTCGTCCTGATCCCGGGGGCCGGCGGCTCGGCCTGGTTCTGGCACCGCGTCGTCCCGTTGCTGCGGGAGGCGGGCCACGAGGCGATCGCGGTCGACCTGCCCGCTGACGACCCGGCCGCCGGCCTGCCCGAGTACGCCGACCTGGTCGCCGGTGCGATCGGGAACCGCGGCAACGTGGTGCTGGTCGCCCAGTCGCTTGGCGGGTTCACCGCGCCCCTGGTCGCCGCCAAGGTCCCGGTAGCCGCCCTGGTCTTCGTGAACGCGATGATTCCGCGCCCCGGCGAGACGCCCAACGACTGGTGGGGTAGCACCCGCTGGGCGGACGCCCGGGTCGCCGCGGCCGAGCAGGGCGGCTACAGCACAGAGGTCGATCTGGGCGTCTACTTCCTGCACGACGTCCCGCCGGACATCGCCGCGGCCGGGGAGCCGTACCAGCGGCCCGAGGCCGACGTGGTGTTCGGGTCAGTCTGCGACTTCAGCGCCTTCCCGCCCGTCCCGATCCGGGCCGTGGCCGGATCGGATGACCGGTTCTTCCCGGTCGGCTTCCAGCAGGCGCTCGCGCGCGCCCGACTCGGCATCAACGCGGACGTGCTGCCCGGCGGCCACTTGATCGCGCTGGCGCAACCCGCCCGGCTGGCCAGCTATCTGATCGGCGTCTGACGCGGAGCCTAACGGCGCATTTCCGCGACGCCCTGCGCCACCGCGCAGGGCGCGCAGAGCGACACCTCGGTGTGACCCAGCTTCCGCGTCAGCATGGCGCGGCCGTCGCAGACGCCCTGATCGTCGGGATGGGCCGTGGCGCACTGGCACCGGCAGTCACGCCAGTCGCCGGAGAGAACCGAGAGTCCGGCCTGCACCGCGGTGCGGAGGGCCGGGTCGAGTTTCTCAAGCGCCTCGGTGGTGGCGGCCGCCACCTGCTCACGCCACGTGCCAAGCGCCGCCGAAGCGGCCTGCCAGGCGGCGGCGAACTGCCGGGCCGGGTTGCCTTCCTCACCACTCATGACCTCATTTTCGCACCTAGAGCAGGCTGTGGCCAGCGGCAGGGCGGTTTGCCGTGAATTGACCCCCGTCAAACGCGCGGCCGGTCAACGTCGCGGACCGCCAACCTGGGCACGCAAACGCAGGACCGCCCTCAAGGGCGGCCCCGCGTTACCGGCTGATCACGACTAGGGCATGAGGACCGAGTTGATGATGTAGACGGTGGCGTTGGCGGTCTGCACGTTGCCGCAGACCACGGTGGCGCCGTTGACGGTGTAGGTGGTGCCCATCATCGCGGGCTGGACGGTCGAGCCCTCCAGCGTCTTGAGCGACTTGCCCGAGGCGAGTTCGGCCGGCGTGACCCGGCCGGACACCACGTGGTAGGTGAGAATCTTCGTCAGCTCGGCCTTGTTGGCGAGCACCGACTTGAGCGTCGACGCGGGGATCTTGGCGAACGCCGAGTTGTCCGGCGCGAACACCGTGATGCCGTTGGCCGAGTTGAGAGTGTCGACCAGCCCGGCCTGCTTGACCGCGACGACGAGGGTGGAGAGCACCGGGTTGGCGGACGCCGCGGTCGCGACCGGTGCGGTGGCCATCCCGGTGAAGCTGCCCGCGCCCGACGAGGGGACCGAGGAGCAGCCGGAGCCGAAGTCCATCGCCGACGCGCCCGAGGAGGATGGCATCGCCGAGGACGACGGCATCGCCGACGAGGCGGACGAGGCCGGCGCGGCGGCGGAACTGCTTGAGCTGCCCGAGCTGCTGCACGCGGCCGCGCCAACGGCCAGGCCTGCGGCAACGACAGATACGGCGAGGGTGCGATTACGCATTGTGACTCCTTATATCATTTCTGTGATTGCTGGTGATAAGCCGGTACTAGAGGAGGTGATTCACGAGGGGAAGCACGGGACCGCGCCCGGGAGGCCGGGCACGGTGGTCAGGCCACGGTGACCACCACCGAATCCCAGCCGGTAGCGCCGCTGGGGAACACTCCGGCCTCGGCCTTGGTCTGCAGGGCGCCGGTGCCGTCGGTGGCCCGCACCTGAAGGGTGTGCAGCCCGGACGGCGCGTCCCAGACCCACGACCATTGCCGCCACGTGTCGGTGCCGTCCGCGGCGGCAAGCTTCGCGACGTGCCACGGCCCGCCGTCGACGTTGACCTCCACCCGCGAGACGCCGCGGTGCGGTGCCCAGGCGACCCCCGCCACGGCCAGGCGGCCCTTGCTGACCTGCGCGAGAGGCTTGGGAACGTCGATCCGCGATTCGGTATGGATGAACGCCTGCCGCGCGTACCCGCGCTGGGTCCAGTACGCCTGCCGGCTGGCGAAGGTCGTGACCTCAAGCTCGGTGACCCATTTGGTCGCCGACACGTAGCCATACAGGCCTGGCACCAGCATCCGGGCGGGAAAGCCATGATCGGTGGGGAGGGCCTGGCCGTTCATGCCGACCGCGATGAGCGCCTGCCGCCCGTCCATGATCGTGTCGACCGCGGTGGAGATGGTCATGCCGTCGGTTCCGCTGGACAGCACCTGGTCGGCGCCCCGCTGGATCCCCGCCTTCCGCAGCAGCGAGGGCAGGCTCGCCCCGAGCCAGCGCGCATTCCCCGCGTACCGGCCGCCGACCTGGTTGGAGACGCATACCAGGGTCATGTCGTGCTCGATGAGCGGCAGCCTCAGCAGGTCGGCGAAACTGAGCTCGACCGGGTGGTCCACCATCCCGGTGATCCGCAGCGTCCAATCCTCCGGTGACACCTGGGGAACGACCAGGTCGGTGTCCACCCGGTAGAAGCTGTTGTCCGAGGTGTAGAACGGGGTGATTCCAGCGATGTTCAGCTCGGTTCCGGCCGGTAGCGCGGGCGCCTTGGCCGCCGCCGCCGGCAGCCGCACCGCCGCCCGCAGGGCCGCTACGTTGAACCGGCTCAGCAGCAGTTCGCCCGCCCCGCCCGCGGCCACCGCCAGCACGGCCGCCCCCGCGCTCAGCGCGAGGAAGCGCCGCCTGCCGACGTCTGAGCGTTGCCCACGCCGCCGCGGTTCGACTCGAGCGGCCTTGACCAGGAAGAACATCGCGACCGCGGCGACCGCGACGCCGATCACGGTCGGCAGCGCGTCGGCCGGGCCGGCCGACGGCCTGGTCACGACCGCGGTCACGCCGAGCGCGCCGAATGCCGCCAGCCCGGCAAGGCCGACGGCCAGCCAGCGGACCGCGAGCGCCCCGATCACCAGGGCGAACAGTGCTAGCTGCAGCACGATCCCCAGCACCAGCACGTTCTTGTCGTTACTGCCGAAGTGCGCGATCGCGAAGTCCTTGAGCGGGACCGGCGTCAAGTCGATCGCCACACCGCCGACCGCCACCACCGGACTGCTCAGCGGGCCGGTGATCCCGGCCACCAGCTCCGCCACGCCCAGCGCCGCCGCGGCCGCGAGGAGCCCAGCCAGCGCGCCCCGAAGCGCGCGCCGGATGGTGGCCAGGTTCCCGTTGATCAGCACGCGGCAGGTTCGGAGCTGACCGGGCGCCGGATTGGCCGGACGCGGGCGCGCTTGCCCGCAGTGAATCTCGCCGCCAACCGTTTTCGGCGGTGCCGATCACGTCTGCTATATCGCTCCCGGAACCACGTCAAACCAGCATCTGCGCAGGTCAGGACGGATAAAAAAAATCTATAGATCGCCGCGAACAGATCTCTCGGCGGATGATTGCGTCCACAATTGAGCTACCGCTAAATCCTCAAGGAAATAGCCGGACCCCGGCCGGAAAGTTCAGCACAGGAGGAAGTTCAAAGCAGCAAAAGATCAAGAGCAAAAACAAGGTTCGGAGGAACGGACCGGGGTGATTGCCTCTGCGACGGGGATCCATGGAGGCCGAGGGGAAGGAACCCAGGGTGATCGGCGAGATCCTGCCCGAGGTGGTGGCGTTTGCGGAGGCATTCGCGGACATGCCCGATGTCTTCCTCTTCGAGGAAGAGGAGGCGCTGGTCGTCCGTGCGGTGGAAAAGCGCCGCCGCGAATTCGCGACCGGCAGGCACTGCGCGCGCCGAGCCCTGGGCGCGCTGGGGGTGCCCGCGGCGGCTATCCTCCCCGGCGAAGAAGGCGAACCGCGGTGGCCTGCGGGCATTGTCGGGAGCATCACCCACTGCGCCGGATACCGGGCCGCCGTCGTCGCGCGGGCTCACGAGGTGCTTACCATCGGCATTGACGCGGAGCCGGACCAGTCGCTCACCGACGAGGTGCTCAAACTAGTCTCGCTGCGGGCCGAGCGTGACCGGCTCCGCGAGCTGGCGGCCGCGGCACCGGGCATCTGCTGGGACCGGCTGCTTTTCAGTGCCAAGGAATCCGTCTACAAGGCCTGGTTCCCGATGGCGCGGCGCTGGCTCGGCTTCGACGACGCGGATATCACCATCAATGGCGGCGAAGGGAACGCCGCGGCCGGCACCTTCACCGCCCGGTTGCTTGTGCCGGGTCCGGTCATCGGCGGCGGGCCGCTGGCGGGCTTCACCGGCCGCTGGCTGGCCCGCGACGGAATGATCCTCACCGCGATCACCGTGCCGGTCTAGCCAGCCCGGTCCTGGCCTGGCCGGCCTGGTGCTGGCCGCGCCAACTGGCCTGGGCGTCAGTGCGGTAACGTCCCGTGCCGTGACGCCTGAACTTCGAACCTGGTCGGGTACCTACCGGTTCACCGCGCGGACGCTGATCGCCGCGCGGTCCATCGACGACGTCCGCCGCGCGGTGACCGCTGGTGGCAGGGTGCGCGCCCTCGGCAGCCGCCACTCCTTCAACGACCTCGCGGACAACGGGGCCACCCTGGTCACGGTGACCGGAATTGAGCCCCAGCCGGTGCTCGACGAGGCCGCGCGGACAGTGACCGTCGGCGCCGGGATCTCCTACGGCGTGCTGGCGGCGTGGCTCCAGGCGCGGGGCTGGGCGCTGCACAACCTGGGATCGCTGCCGCACATCTCGGTGGCGGGCGCGACCGCCACCGGAACGCACGGGTCCGGCAGCCGCAACCAGATCCTGTCGGCCGCGATCGCGGGCCTTGAGTACGTGGACGCGGACGGCGACCTTCGCCGCGCTGACCGCGCGGACCCGGACTTCGGCGGGATGGCCGTCGGGCTCGGCGCGTACGGCATCGTCGTCCGCGTCACCCTCGACGTGCAGCCGACCTACCTGGTCAGGCAGGACGTGTACACCGGCCCGACCTGGGACCGGGTGCTGGCCGACGTCGAGGCGGTCATGTCCGCCGCCTACAGCGTCAGCCTGTTCACCGACTGGAGCGGCGCGGACATCCAGATGGCGTGGGTGAAGCGCAGGCTCGAGGAACCCGAGTCCGTGACGCCCGAGGAGTTTTTCGGCGCACCCCGCGATCCCGGTCCGGCGCGGCTGGTCGACGCGCCGGTCGACAACCTCACGGTCGTCGGCGCGGCCGGGCCGTGGTCGGAGCGGCTGCCGCACTTCCGCATCGACTCCCCGCCAAGCAACGGGGACGAGATCCAGTCGGAGTACTTCGTCGGCCGGAGCAGCGGCGCGGCCGCCTTGGACGCCGTGCGGCGGCTGTCGCCCCTGATCACGCCGCTGCTGCTCGTCTCCGAGATTCGCGCCACCGCCCCCGACCGCCTCTGGCTGAGCGGGTCCTACGACCGTGAGACCCTCGCCATCCACTTCACCTGGCGCAACCAGCCGGACCAGGTGAGCGCCGCGGTGGCGGAGGTCGAGGCGGCGCTCGCCCCGTTCGCCGCCCGCCCGCACTGGGGGAAGGTCACGCACATCCAGGCGGGCCAGCCCGAGGTGCTCTACCCTCGGCTGGGCGACGCGAGGGCGCTGTTCGAGCGCCTCGACCCGGCCGGCCGGTTCAGCAACCACCGCCTAGAGCGGCTCGGCGTCCGCCAGCCGCGCTGACCAAGGCGTGCTGACCAGGTGTTCAGCGTGGCTGGCCTCGGTAGGTGCCGAACGACCAGCGGTTCCCCTCCGGGTCGCGCACCGAGAACTCACGCGAGCCGTAGTCCTTGTCGGCTGGCTCGGCGATGACGGCTGCCCCGTGCTGCACGGCGCGCTTGAACAGAGTGTCCGGGTCGTCGCAGACCGCGTAGGAACGGAACGTGCCTGGGTACTCCGACCCGGGGTCGGCCGAGCCCATCATCACCCCGCCGCCGGGCGGCCAGGCGAGTTCCGCGTGGTGGACGTCGTCTGCCTCGCCGTAAACGGCGGTCTCCTCGAAGCCGAACGCGTCGACGAGGAACTTGATCAGCCCGCGTGCGTCGCGGGCTGTCAGTGTTGGCCACACCTGGGGTGGCGGTGTCTGTGTCATACCCGCAATCGTTGCGCCGGGCCGGCCGGCCGGGCTTGGACGAATCGGAACTCTTCGGAAAGCTCCTGGCCGGATTCCTCGGCGAGCCACTGGGCGGACTCCTCGGCCAGCCACTGGCTGGGCGGGCACCCGGCCAGCGCGCGGAACTCACGGGCTAGGTGCGCCTGGTCGTAGTAGCCGCACTCGGCCGCCAGGTCGGCCAGCCTGCCGCCCGTCGCGGCGGCCCGCTCGATCCGCCGGCGCGCGTGGTCGAACCGGAAGACCCGCCCCGCCTCCTTGGGCGCGAGGCCGAACTCCGCCCGGAACAGCGAGCCGAGGCGGCGGGCGCTCAACCCGGTCTCGGCCGCCAGTTCGGTCACGCCAACGGCGACCGCAGCGGCGGTGCCGCCGCGCGCGCCGCATGCTCATCGATCACACCTCATTAAAACCCATGAACGTCCCGCCGCTTCGCCACCGTGTCAGGGGACCGCTGGCACCCGGCCGGCGAGAGCTCCCGTGAACCGAACCGGGCCAACTCTTCGCTATCAGTGAGCGACGGGACTATCGTCCCTACCTCTGGGAATAGCTCTACGTATACAATCGATTACAGATTGTTAACTAAGCCGTGCGCGGCTAACGGGGGGCTCATGCAGACCAGCGACACGAGCGGACAGCAGGCGCGCATCCTGCTTGTCGATGATGATCCTGCCCTTGGCGGCTACCTGACCCGGGTGCTGCGCACGGGGGGCTTTGACGTGGCGCACGAGCTGGACGCTCACTCCGGGTTGTCCCGCGTCAAGGCTGAGCAGTGGGACCTGCTCATCACCGATATCGAGCTGCCGGGGATGAGCGGGCTCGAGCTGCTTGAGCGAGTCAGGGAGGTGGCGCCAGACCTGCCGGTGGCGGTGCTGACCGGCCATCCCTCGGTGGACTACGCGGTATCGGCGCTGCGCGGCGAGGCCGCTGAGTTCCTGAGCAAGCCGGTCAGCGCGGGAGACCTGCTTGCCAAGGCCGCCCAGCTGATCGAGTCCGGCCGTGCGGCCAGGGACTCCCGCCGGGAGAAGGTCCTCGCCATCGGCGCGCACCCGGATGACGTGGAGATCGGCGCCGGCGGCACGCTGGCCGCGCATGGCGCGGCGGGCGACGCGGTGGCCATCCTGACCCTGTCCCGCGGTGCCATCGGCGGCGATAAGGCCAAACGGGCGCGCGAATCGCAGGAGGCGGCCGGCATCATCGGCGCCAGCCTGTTCCTGATGGACCTGGAGGACACCCGGATCCCCGAGGGCAACCCGACGATCGGCCTCATCGAGGAGGTCATCGCGCAAACCGAGCCGACCATCGTCTACACGCACTCCCTGCACGACCTCCACCAGGATCATCGCAGCACCCATCGGGCGGCGATGGTCGCCTGCCGGCGGATTGGCCGCATCTACTGCTTCCAGTCCCCGTCGGCCACCGTCGACTACCGCCCCAACTACTTCGTCAGCATTGACGACTACGTGGGCCGCAAGCTCAAGGTCATCGACGCTTTCCGCTCGCAGGCCAGCATCCGCGACTACATGGAGCCCGAGTTGATTACCTCGACCGCCCGCTACTGGGCCAGGTACTGCGCTGGCACTCACGCCGAGCCTTTCGAGACGATGAGGGACCACGCCGGCACTGAGGCGCCGAAGCAGGGCGGCAGCGACCTGGCAGGGAAGCTGTGATCCCCGGACCGCGCGGGGCGAGCGATGCCGGCCGGCCGCTTCGCGTGTTGGTCACGGGGGCCGGCGGGCCGGCCGCGATCGCCGCGATGAAGTCGCTGGGTGCCGATCCCTCGGTCGAGCTGCTGGCCGCGGACATGGACCCCTGGGCGGCCGGGCTCTACCTGGTGCCGCCCCCGGCGCGGACGCTGATCCCGGCCGGGGCTGACCCGGATTTCACGTCCCTGCTGCTTGCGCGGTGCCAGGCGCTCCGCGTGGACGTCGTGCTGCCGACCGTTGACGCGGAGCTGCGGCCGCTGGCCCAAGCCCGCCCGCTGTTCGCGGCCGCGGGGATCGACCTGCTGCTCGCGCCCGCCCAGGCGCTTGACGTCATCCTCGACAAGCTCGCGCTCGCGCAGCGCTGCGCCGGGGTCGTCCGCGTCCCCGCGACCGAGCTGTTCGGGCCCGCCGTCGACCCGGCCCTGCTGACCTACCCGGTCATCGTCAAGCCGCGGACCGGCAGCGGGTCCCGTGGCGTCATCACGGTCGGCTCCGCCGCCGAACTGGCCGCCCTGCGGCGATCGCCGGCCCTGATCGTGCAGGAGTTCCTGCCGGGTGAGGAGTACTCCATCGACGTGCTGGCCGACGCGGGCGGGCACGTGATCGCGTCGGTACCCCGGCTGCGGGCCCGGGTCGACTCCGGCGTCTCCGTGGGCGGCCGCAGTGTCCACGACGAAGAGCTGTCGTCGTTCGGCCGGGCCGTCGCGGAGGCGACGGGCATCAGCTACGTCGCGAACGTCCAGTGCAAGCGCGACGCGGCCGGACGCCCCGCGCTGCTCGAGGTGAACCCGCGAATGCCGGGCACCCTCGGCCTCACCATCGCCAGCGGTGTCGACATGCCACGGCTCGCGCTCGCTGCTCTTCGCGGGCAGCCGCTCCCGGCCACGATCGGCTTCCGCGAACGCGCCGTGGTCCGCTTCCTCGACGAGCGCGTCCTTGATCCCGCCGACATCGCGAACGTCGGCCGTGATCTGAGCGGATCGCCGTCATGAGCGAGGGCGGCGTCTGCGGGCTCGCACTCGACGAGGACTTTCACGTGCACTCCACGTTCTCGGACGGGAAGAGCTCGCTCGCGGAGAACGTGCAGGCCGCGCGGGAGCGCGCGCTGCGCACGCTGTGCCTGGCGGAGCACGTCCGGCGGGACACCGAATGGCTGCCGGAGTTCACCGCCGCGGTGGCCCCGTTCCGGCGGCAGCAGGGGCCGCGGGTCCTGGCCGGTGCCGAGGCCAAGATCCTCGACACCTCTGGCCGGCTCGACCTGCCGCCCGGCCTCGACGGCATCGACCTGGTGCTGATCGCCGACCATCAGTTCCCCGGCGATGACGGCCCGGTCCACCCGGCGCAGGCGCGGGAGGCCATCGCCAGCGGCGGGATGACCGGGGCCGACGCGATTGAGCAGCTGTGCGCGGCGACCGCGAACGCGCTGGGCGCCACCGATCGGCGGTGCCTGCTCGCTCACCTGTTCAGCGTGCTGCCCAAGATGGGGCTTGACGAGGCCATGGTGCCCGAACCGGTGCTGGCCGAATTGGCCAGGAGGGTCACCATCGCGGGAGCGATGGTCGAGATCAATGAGAAATGGGCGTGCCCGTCCCCGCGCACGGTCACCGCCCTAGCGCGGGCGGACGTCCAGGTGGTGGCGGGCAGCGACAGCCACCACTGTCGTGACGTCGGCGTCTATCGCTCGGTCCGGCTGACCGCGGGCGCCGGAGCCAGGGCCTGACCACCATGGTGCATGGTCTTATCCTCGGCGGCGAATGGATTCTCGTCGCGGTGGTGCTGGCAGCAGCGGCCCCCGAGGTCGCCGCGGCCTGGCAGTTCCTCCTGGCGGCCTGCCACTACTTTCGCAACCACTACGGTGCCTGCCGGCCGTTCTTCCCGCGGACCGCGGTGCTGATCCCCGCCTGGAACGAGGGGGCGGTGATCGGGGAATCGATCGACCGGCTGGCGAAGGCCGAATACCCGCGGGAAAGCTTGCGGATCTTCGTGGTTGACGACGCCAGCACCGACCAGACCTCCCAGGTGGTGAGGGCAAAAGAAGTGCAGTACCCGGGGCAGGTGGTGCACCTGCGCCGGGAGCGGGGCGGCCAGGGCAAGGCGCACACGCTCAACCACGGCCTGGCCGTCATCCTCGACGACGACTGGATGCAGGCCCTGCTGATCACGGACGCCGACGTCATCTTCGAGCCCGCCGCGCTCCGCATGATGACACGGCACCTCGCCGACCCCCGGGTGGGCTCCGTCACCTCCTGCATCAAGGAGGGCAGCCGTCCGGGCAACTACCTGACCCGCTTCATCGGCTATGAGTACGTCACGGCGCAGAGCGCCGCCCGGCGCGGGCAGAACGTCCTGGGCGCACTCGCGTGCCTGGCGGGCGGCGCGCAGCTGCACTCGCGGGCAAACCTGCTCGCCCTCGGCGGCCGGATCGACACCTCCACGCTGGCTGAGGACACGATCACCACCTTCGAGACCCAGTTGCGCGGGCACCGGGTCGTCTTCGAGCCGCACGCCATCTGCTGGGCGGAGGAGCCCGGCGCCATCGCGGCACTGTGGAAGCAGCGGCTCCGCTGGGCACGCGGCAACGTGACGGTGACCTTCCGGTACCGGCGGCTCTGGTTCCGGCGGTCGCGCGCGCACCACCTCGGCGGCATCAGCTTCGGCATCAACTGGTTCTGCCTGTTCCTCCAGCCGGTCTTCATGATCACATCGTCGGCGGCGCTGCTCACGTTGTACTTCGCGGGCTCGCCGCACGTCTGGCCGGCGTTCCGCGTGCTCTGGATCATCAACGCCGCCACCTACATCTTCATCACCGGCTTCGCACTGCTCATCGACCCGAGCACGGCGCGGCGGTGCTGGCGCCAGGCACTGGTATATCCCGGCGCGGTGAACCTGGCCATCATCGTCTATACCTGCTTTCCCCGCCTCTTCCAGGCGGCGACCCGCCGGTTCTTCGCCGCGTCGCACCTGCCCCCGCCCCATGTGAGCTGGGTCATCGTCTTCGTCTACGCCTGGCTGGGCGGGTCGCTGGCCGTGGCCTACCTGGCGAAGGTGGTCGAGCAGAAACGGGGAGGCCGGCTGATCAGCGCGATCATCCTCTACATCGTCGGCTACGGGACGCTGCTGTGCGCCTGCACGTTCGCCTCCTACATCAAGGCGCTGCGGGGGGCGGAGATGAGATGGGACAAGACGGAGAAGACCGGAAAGATGACCATCCCGACGTGACGACCGAATCAGGGGAGCGCCATGAGCTTGAGGTCTTCGCGGAAGAGATCCACGCGGCGGTCAGGTACGAGCGGGGCCTGGTGGTGAAGGCACTCGCGGTGCTTGCCGTGCTGGCCGTCATCGTTATCGTGCGCACCCTGTATTTCGGCTGAGCGGCTTTTCGCGTTACCAAGCACTTCGCGTTACGGCGATTGCACAGGAGGGGGGCGGTGCCGGTGGCGCTACGGAGAATCGGGAAGCTGCGCAGGTCGACCGTCGTGTCCCTGGCCGCCCTGGTGCTCACAGCGGGCGCGTCCGCCGTCGCGCTGACCGCGGCGTCCGACAGCCGGGACTCCGGCTACGAGCTGTCCGGGCGCCTCGTGCCCGCCGCCGCCGCGGCGAACGACCTGCTCCGCAGGTTCGCGGCTCAGCAGGCAACGCTGCGCGCCGCGGTGACGAGCGGTAACGCGAACGAGCTCGCGGCGGTGCATGTCGAGGGCGCCCAGCTACTCAAGGATGAGGCCGCGGTCGCCTCCCTTGCCCATGGCGACCAGGCGATGACGGCGCGCGCTGACGCCACCAGGTCGGCCTACCGGGTCTGGCTCGCCAGCGTCGCGGATCCGCAGGTCACGGCCATGAACC
The DNA here is from genome assembly GCA_050013875.1 of Trebonia sp. Classification (GTDB taxonomy): domain Bacteria; phylum Actinomycetota; class Actinomycetes; order Streptosporangiales; family Streptosporangiaceae; genus Trebonia. Next base: position 36,712 of record JBEKEK010000042.1, read on the forward strand.
GTGGTGACGTCGCGGCCGCGCGAGCGATCCAGGCGGATGTGGGGCTCGGCCGTCCCTCCGTGCTCGCCGTCAGGACCGCCGGTCTCGCGCTGCAATCAGAGATCACCGCGCAGGAGCAGTCGGTCACCGACGGGCTAGGCCGCCTCTACAACATTCAGCTGGCCGCGCTGATCGCGATGATCGTGGTGGTCGCGTCGGTGGCCGCCGTCATCATCGTGGATGTCCGGCGCGCCCTGGTACGCCCGTTCATGGAACTGAACACCGCGGTCGCCGCGGTGGCGAACGGCAGCTACGCGACCCGCATTCCCACGGTGGGTCACGCCGAGCTGACCGACCTGAGCCGCGATATCGAGTTGATGCGCACCAGGCTGGTGGCGGCTCTTGACGAACGGGAACGAGCGCAGGACAGCGCGCGGAGCCTGTTCGACCTGGCGCCCGACGCCATGGTCGCGGTCGCCGCGGACGGCATCATCACGATGGGAAACGCCCAGGCTGTGCAGTTGTATGGGTACACCGTGGACGAACTGGCCGGCCGGCACTTCAAGACCCTGCTGCCCGAGGAGTGGCGGGCGGGCCTGGCGAGCTACCTCGGCGACCGGCGGTCCCGGCCGGCCGGCCGGGAGATCGCGTCGGCCGGGCTGCGCCGCGACGGTACCACGTTCCCGGCCGAAGTCCGGCTGAGCTGGCTGCCCACCGGCCAGGGGACGCTGGTCGTCGCCGCGGTCAGGGATGTCTCCGAGCGGCTGGCGATGGAAGCCGAGGCTGAACGTCTCCGGTCCGCCGCGGAGCAGGAGCGCCTCCAGCAGCGGCTGCAGCAGTCGCGGCGGCTGGAAAGCCTAGGTCAGCTCGTCGGCGGGGTCGCGCACGATTTCAACAACCTGCTCAATGTGATCGCGGGCTACGCGGACTTCACCGCGGAGCAGCTCGGTGCGCTCGCGCAGGAAGATGAAAGAATCCAGCCCGTGCTGGCCGACGTCGAGCAGGTCAGGACTGCGGCGCAGCAGGCGATCCGGGTGACCCGCCAGCTGCTGACCTTCTCAAGGAGCGACCCGGCCAGACGGGAAGTGCTCGACATGAACGAGGTGGTCGAGAACGCCGGTCAGCTGCTGCGCCGGTCCCTTGGCGAGCAGGTTAACCTGGTCATCGCGGCCGCGCCCGGCCTTTGGCGGGTCGAGGCCGACCGTGGTCAGCTCGAGCAGGTCCTGGTGAATGTGGCACTGAACGCGCGCGACGCGATGATGCCGGGCGGCGGCCGCCTGACCATCGAGACGGGCAACGCCGAGGTGGACGCCGCCTATGCCGCGCAGCGGCCCGGCCTCAAGTCCGGGCGCTACTCCCGGCTCGTGGTGTCGGACACCGGGACGGGCATGGATGCCGCGACCATCGAGCGCGTCTTCGAGCCGTTCTTCTCGACCAAGGAGCGCGGCCGGGGGACCGGCCTCGGGCTTGCCACCGTGTACGGGATCGTGACGGGCCTCGGCGGCACCATCGACATCTACTCGGAGAAGGGGCTCGGCACCACCGTGAGCGTGCTCCTGCCCGTCACCGAGCAGGTCGTGGTGGCCGCCGCGGAACCCGAGCGCCCGCGCGGGGATCTGCGCGGTCACGGCGAGGCGATCCTGCTTGTCGAGGACGAGGAGAGCCTGCGCACGATGGCGGCCCGGATCCTGGCCCGCAACGGCTACCTGGTCTCCGCGGCGGGAAGCGGTGCCGAGGCCGTCCGCCGGGCCGTCGATCTCGCCAACCCCGTCGACCTGCTGGTCAGCGACATGATCATGCCGGGGATGCTTGGCATCGAGGTCGTGGCGAGGGTCCGCGCTGCCCGCCCACGGGTACCCGCCCTCTTCATTTCCGGCTACGCGCAGCAGGTACTTGATTTCCACGGCATCCCCGCGCAGGACCACGACATCTTGCAGAAGCCCTTCACGGAAACCGACTTGCTCAGCCGGGTGCGCCAGGCACTCAACCGCGCCAGCATTCCCGCCCAGCGAGAACACGCGCCTTCCGACCAGCGGGAACCCGCGCCCGACGTGAGGCGGCAGTAGCACATGAACCACCTGAGCGGATGAACCAGCTGAGCGGCGTAGCTCGCCTCGCGAACAGGTTCAGCGTCATGCGGCACGGGCAGAGCAAGGCGAACGTGGCCGGCCTCATCGTGAGCCGGATCGAGAATGACCGGCGCGGTGAGTATGGGCTATCGGAACTCGGCCGCCAGCAGGCGCTCGCGGCGGCGCGGGACTGCGGCCTGCCGGTGGACACGCTTATCTGCTCGTCGGACTTCTCCCGCGCGCGGGAGACCGCGGAGATCATGCGCGCGCAGCTGGGCGCGGCCGAGGTCGTCATCGCCGCGGCGCTGCGCGAGCGGTGCTTCGGTGTCTGGGAAGGATCGCCGACCGGCAACTACGCACGGGTCTGGGCAGTCGACGAGACCAACCAAGACGATGCCGACGGCAATGTCGAGCCGGTGGCGGCCGTGCTCGAACGCATGAGCGAGCTAGTTGTGGATCTGGACCGGCGGTACTCCGGTCGCGACATCCTCCTGGTGTCCCACGGGGATCCGCTGCAGATCCTGCAAGCCGGGTTCCTGCGGATCGACCCATCGAGGCACCGGAGCCTGCCCGCGCTTGCGACCGCGGAGATCCGCCGCCTTCGGCTAAGCCCGTGATTACGGCAGCAGCGCCGGCCCGGGCGCGGGCTCGTCGAAGCGGACGCCGATCTCGTCGAGGCGGGAGAGCATCTCGGCCGGGTCGGCGTACACCCGGTAGGCGCCCGCCCGCTCGAGCTCTTCGCGCCCGTACCCGCCCGACTGCAGGCCGATGCCGAGTGAGCCGGCCCGGCGCGCGGCGAGCAGGTCCCAGACGCTGTCCCCGACCACCATGGCGTGCCGCGGTTCCACCTCGAGCAGCGACGCGGCCGCCAGGAACAGGTCCGGATCGGGCTTGGCGTGCCGCACCAGGTCCCTGGTCACCATGGGAGTGTCCACCGGCAGCCCGAGCAGCTCAAGGGCGGGGCGTGCGGTTGCCGCGTACCCGCTGGTGGCGATCGCCCACTTCACGCCCGCGTCGGTCAGCGCGGCCAGCAGCTCGCGCGCGCCCGGCAGCGCGCTGACCGAAGCCATCTGCTTGCGGTACTCGACCGCGTGCGCCTGCTGCAGCCGCGTGATCTCCTCCGGCGACAGGGTCCGGCCGGTCTCCCGCAGCAGCGCCTGCACGAAAAGCCCGCCGCTCATCCCGATCCGCCGGTGAATCCGCCAGACCGACAGGTCGATGCCGATATCGCTGAGCGCCGCGCGCCAGGCGATCACATGCTGGTAGACGCTGTCGATCAGCGTCCCGTCAAGGTCGAACAGAAAGGATGGCACCGGTGCCTGCGGATATTCCACGCGATCATTCTGCCACGCCCCTGCTCGGCGCCATGGCTGTGCCCGGTGTCGATGCGCCCGACAGCCAACACAAGGGGTTCTTTGCATAGCTCCCGGACATTGCATAGCTCCCGGACAAAATGAAACGATCCAATGAGGTAAAAAGTGTCCGGCCGCTATGTAAAGTCGAAAACATGTCCGCGAGCCAGGCCCGCGGCTACGGCTGGCGCCGGTCGCCCTTGGCGGTCGCGGCGACCGCCAGGCAGGCGGCCAGGCCCGCGATGGCCTCGGCTGCCCAGACGTGGTGGAAGGCGCTGACCGAGTGCACCGCGGCGGTGCCGAGGATGACGACGACCACGGCGACGCCGATCGCGCTGCCGACCTGGCGGGCCATGGTGAGCACGGCGCTGCCGGTCGTCGCCCGGTCCGGCGGCAGTGCGCTGGCGGCGGCGAACAGCGGCGCCTGGGTCAGCCCGGCCGAGATCCCGCCGGCGAACAGCCCGGGCAGGAACGTAACCGGGTAATCCGGGGTAGCGCCGGTGCAGAGCATCCAGTACCCGGCGGCGACCACCATGAACAGCGTCCCGGCCACGGCGGGCAGCACCCGGCCGAACCGGGCCCTGATCCGCCCGGCGTTGATCGCGAAGACCGCGGCGGTGCCCGGCCCCGGCGCGATACCGAGCCCGGCCTTGACCGCGCTGTAATGCCACTCTCCCTGCAGGAAGAGCACCACGCTGAGCAGGAAGATCGCGAACCCGACGAAGTACAGCAGCAGTGCGGCCGATGCCCAGGTAAACGCCCGGCTGGCGAACAGATCCCGCTCGATCAGCGCGTGCGGATGGCGCAGGGTGCGCGTCACCGTCAGCGCGATCGCGATGGCCGCGACGCACAGCAGGGCGATGGTCCGTGCGTTCCCCCAGCCCCAGACCGGCCCCTGCACGGTGCCGAGCACCAGCAGCGTCACCGCCGCCAGCAGCAGCACCGACGAGATCCAGTCCGGCAGCCGGCTCCCGGCCGCCGCCCGCACCTCGGGCAGCACCCGCAGCCCGGCGATCAGGGTGACCACCCCGATCGGCACGTTGATCAGGAAGATCCAGCGCCAGTCGATGCCGACAAGCAGCCCGCCGACCGGCGGGCCGGCGGTGGCCGCGACGGCGGCGACCCCGGCCCAGATCCCGACCACCATGGCGTGCTGGCGGCGGGGGAACGCCGGGTAGAGCAGGCCGAGCGAGGTGGGCACGATGAGCGCCGCGCCGACCGCCTGCGCCGCCCGCGCCGCCACCAGCACGCCGAGCGTCGGCGCGACCGCGCACGCGGCCGAGGCGAGCGTGAACACCGCCACCCCGACCAGCAGGAACCGCCGCCGGCCGAAGTGATCCGCCAGCCGCCCGGCCGGCACAAGCAGCGCGGCGAAGATGATCGCGTAGGCGTTCAGCACCCAGGACAGCCCGGTCAGCGATGACCCGGGATAGGCGCTGCCGATCGTCGGCAGCGCCACGTTCACGATGAACAGGTCAAGCTGGGCCATGAACGCGACCGCGGCGAGCACCGCCATGATCACCCAGCGCGACGGGTGCCCGTTGTCCGGTGCCTCCGCCGACACCAGTCGCCCGCCGGTCGCCGTGCTAGCCATCGCTCTCCCCATCGCCATCGCCGGCCACGGTCCGCGTGCGAATCCGCGGTTCACGCAACGCAACGGCCCGTTCAGTATCCGGCTTCTGATTTTTGGTTCAGTCACCGAACTTCCACCGCAGTAAAGCACGCGGAACATGGTTCAGTCAATGAACTAACCGTGTTATGGTGGAGCCATGACGCTGCCGAAGGACTACGCGGGCGAACGCTGCTCGCTGGCGCGCGCCCTGGAGGTCGTGGGGGAGCGATGGACGCTGCTCATCGTCCGTGACGCCTTCTTCGGCGTGCGGCGGTTCGGTGACTTCGCCGTCCACCTGGACATTCCCCGCGCCGTGCTCACGGACCGGCTCGCCACCCTGGTCGACGCGGGGGTGCTCGCGCTGGTCCCCGGCGCCCACGGGCACGACGAGTACGTGCTCACCGGCAAGGGCGCCGACCTCTGGCCGGCCGTCCGGGCCCTGCTGGCCTGGGGCGACCAGCACTACTCAGCCGTCGGGCCCCGCCGTGTCTTCCGGCACGCGGCCGACGACGGCGACGTGGCGGCGAGCGGCGTCTGCGCGGCCTGCGGGGACATGGTCGGCTCGGCCGACCTGGTGGTCGCCCCCGGACCCGGCGTGGCCGCTCTCCCGCCCAAGGACGACCCGGTCTCGGCCGTGCTCAACGCCCCGCACCGCCTGCTCGAGCCCATCCGCTGAAGAAGGTCAAAACGGCAATTCCAATCAGGGTGAACGCACGCGTGGTTAAACCCGGCCCGGCCCAGAAAACCATTCTTGCCTTCGGCGGTGCGGCATTAGCCTGGCTGGTATGCCGGACAGCGCGCCAGAGGCGCAAGCACGCGAGTTCGCGGCGGCGTTCCGCTCCTTCCTCGACTGGATTCACTCGGCCGACCGCGAGGAACGCAATGAGGTCTCGGCCCTGGTCGGCGGGTTCCTCGGCACCGACGGCGCGGCCCATTCCGTGGTGACCAGGGAACTGGCCCCGTTCGAGCACGTCAACCTGCAGACCGCCCTGGACGCCTGGTCGGCCCGCCCCGGCCGGAGGGTGGAGGTGCACGGCCTGTCGCTGCCGCCGCACCACTCGGCGCCGACGCTACAGCAGCTGGTCACCGCCGAGGCCATGCAGTTGCAGCTCGCCCCGCCCGCCCTCAACGACCTCCCGAACGGCCCCGGCTCGACGCTGGGCTGCCTCAAACTCGCCCTGCTGCTGGTCACCGAGCCCGACCGCCGCTTCATCATCATGGTCAGGGGACCGGGCGAGCATGATCCAGGCCTTGAGCTCGAGGTGGCCGGCCTGCCCGTCGACGCCGCGCAGCGGCTGCTGGCCGAGCTTGACGAGCTCCGCGCCCAGCTCAACGTCTACCGAGGCCATCTGCTCGAGGTCTCGGTCACCCAGCTGGGCGTCAGCCTCGGCTTCGCGGCGCCGGCCGCGCTCACCCGCGATGACGTGGTGCTGCCGGAGACCGTGCTCGGGCGGATCGAGCGGCACGCGCTCGGCGTCGCCGAGCACCGGCAGGCGCTGCTCGCGGCCGGGCAGCACCTCAAGCGCGGCCTGCTGCTCTACGGCCCGCCCGGCACCGGCAAGACGCACACCACGCGCTACCTGCTCGGCCAGATGACCTCCTACACCAGGCTGGTGCTCACCGGCCGGGCGCTGGTCGCGGTCGGCGCCGTCACCGAGATGGCCCGCGCCCTGTCGCCTGCCGTCATGGTCCTCGAGGACGTGGACCTGGTCGCCGGGGACCGCGCGATGGGGTCGGGGTCCAATCCCGTCCTGTTCGACCTGCTGGACGCGATGGACGGCGCGGCCGGCGACGCCGACCTGCTCTTCCTGCTCACCACCAACCGGGCCGACCTGCTCGAGCTCGCGCTGGCGGCCCGGCCGGGCCGGGTGGACGTCGCGGTCGAAATCGACCTGCCCGATGCGGTGGCCAGGGAGCGCCTGCTCGCGCTCTACGGCCGGGGGGTGCCGCTTGACCTGACCCCGGCCGACATCGCCGCCGCGGTCGAACGCACCGACGGCACCACCGCCTCCTTCCTCAAGGAGCTGATCCGCCGCGCGGTCCTCGAGGCCCTGCACGATGACCCGGCGTTGCCGGCCGTCACCGGGGCGCACCTGTCCCGCGCGCTCGACGACCTGCTCGACTCCGCCCAGGGCGTGACCCGCACCCTGCTCGGGGTCGGCGTGGACCCCACCACCCTGCCGGCCGGCGGGCTGGCGGACGGGCCGCGACTGGACGCCGTGATGATGGCACGGCGCCGGGCGATGATGAGCCGCGGGTTCCGCTAGCCCGGCGGCCGCGGCGCCCGACGAACGAACGGTCGCTGAGCCTGGCGGGATCGGCACTCGCGTTATATCGTGAAGGTAGGCCGAGCGTGAAGTTGACCGAGGAGGCGGTGGCATGGGCACGATCGCGGACCTGCTATTCGGGCGCGACGCGGAAGGGCTGCTTGACCTGATCACCGGGGAGAGCCGCCGGGAGCAGGAGACGGCCGACCGGGTGGTGCGGTCGGGTGAATGGTGCGGTAGCACCCCCAGAAGCGGGCGCAGTGCTTCCCCCGCTCGCCGCCTGGCGCCTGAGGCCGATGCCTTCCCTCGTCGCTCGGCATAACCCGCCTCCCTCCTCAGTCCAGGCACCGGCGCGCCCTTTGGCTCGCGGGGAAGACATACGGTTAACCCGATATGTCCGTGGTATGAGCGGCGTGTTGCGGGGTATGCCTGTGGCCGACCCGGGATACCTGGGATAGCAGCGTGGGTTTAAGGAGCCGGCCGTGGACATTGACGTCGTCGTGGAGACCCCCCAGGGCTCACGGAACAAGTACGTAGTTGACGCTAAGACCGGGCGCATGCGGCTGGACCGGATGTTGTTCACCTCGACGGTCTACCCGCTCGACTACGGCTTCGTGAGCGGCACGCTCGCGGAGGACGGCGACGCCCTTGACGCGCTGATCATGCTGGACGAGCCGACCTTCCCCGGCTGCCTGGTGACGGTCCGGCCGGTCGCGGTCTTCTGGCTGCACGACGAGGACGGCCCGGACGCCAAGGTGCTCACCGTCTGCACGCACGACCCGCGCAAGGCGAGCATCAGGGACCTGGCCGATGTGCCTCCCCACCTGCTCAACGAGATCGGCCACTTCTTCGACATCTACAAGGAGCTCGAGCCGGGCAAGTCGACCGACGTCCGTGGCTGGCAGGACCGCGCCGAGGCCGAACGTGTCATCAAGGAGTCCCAGGTCCGGGCCGGATGAGTGTTGGGGCTGTTGTGACTAGATGTCACATACGCCCAACGATCGTGACCATTACGAAATCTCTTGAAACAGTAAAGAAACCCACGTAGTTCACACTGGGACAAATTTGCACCAATGTCCCAGGGGGATCGCCTAATGGCCACCATTGACATGACCGCGGCCTCCGTCGCGGAGAGCGCCAAGCTGCAACGGCACTTCGGCCGCTTCGACATCCTGTTCTTCCTGATCTGCACGATCGTCGGAGTGGACACCATCGCCACCGTGGCCGAGGGTGGCGGGCAGGCGTTCACCTGGATGATGGTCTTCGCGCTGGTGTTCTTCGTGCCCCAGGCGCTGCTGTTCGCCGAGCTCGGCACCGCGTTCCCGCAGGAGGGCGGTCCGTACCTGTGGACCAGGCTGGCGTTCGGGCACCTCGCGGGGGCGGTCAACGACTTCCTGTACTGGATCACCAACCCGGTCTGGATCGGCGGGTCGCTGACCGCCTCCTGCATCGGCGGGGTGGTGATCTTCTTCAACCACGGCAACTCGCTGTCCACCACGATGACCTACGTGGTGGCGCTGGTGTTCGTCTGGATCACGATCGTCTCGGCCATCGCCTCCTTCCGCTACGGCAAGTGGCTGCCCACGGCGGGCGCGTTCGCCCGGTTCCTGGTGCTCGGCCTGTTCACCATCACGGTGGCCATCTACGCGGCCAAGCACGGCGTGCACGGCCTCGGAGCCGGCAGCTACAAGCCCTCGGCTAGCGGGTTCGTGCTGCTTACCGGCGTCCTGCTGTTCAACTTCGTCGGCTTCGAGCTGCCCAGCAGCGCCGGCGAGGAGATGATCAACCCGCAGCGCGACGTGCCGTTCAGCATCGCGCGGTCAGCGGTCGGCAGCGTCATCCTCTACGCGCTGCCGGTACTCGGCATCCTGATCGTGCTGCCGAACACGGCCGTGCAGAACTTCTCCGGGTTCGCCAGCGCGATGCAGGACGCCTTCACCGTCTACGGCGGCCACGTCGCCTCCGACGGAACGGTGACGCTGAGCGGCGCGGGGACCGCCCTGGGGGACATCTGCGCGATCTTGTTCATCGTCTGCCTCATCACCTCCGGCGCGACCTGGATCATGGGCTCGGACCGGGCCCTGGCGGTGTCCTGCTACGACGGCGCCGGCCCGCGGTTCCTCGGCGTGATCGACGCCAAGTTCGGTACGCCGGTGCGGGTGAACATCTTCTCCGGTCTGGTCGCGTCGGTCGTGGTGGTGCTGGCCACCGAGCTCACCAACGGCAACGCGGCGAAATACTTCGGCGCGGTGCTCGGCGTGACGATCTCCACCACGCTGATCAGCTACCTGCTCATCTACCCGGCGCTGTGGAAGCTGCGCCGCAGCCACCCGGACGTTCCCCGGCCGTTCCGGATGCCGTTCTACCGGGTCCTGACGGTGCTGCTGATGGTCTTGGTGGCGATCGCCTCGGTGCAGTTGATCGCCCCTGGGCTCGGCGACTCGTGGTTCGGGAGCGATTTCATCCCCGACGGCTGGTCGTACAGCGAACGGTACGTCTATTTGTGGACCGAGCTGATCCCGGTGCTCCTCTTCATCTGCGTCGGCGTGCTCTTCTGGTGGCTCGGCCGCAAGACCCGGGCCCAGGTCGTCGCCCGCCCCGTCGAGGCCGTCGCGTCGGTGGAGTAGCCGCGCGCGTTCACGGCTACGGGGCGATCACCGACAGCGACCAGCCGATCATGACCGCATCAGTGATCGGTGCCGTGGTCGACAGCGCGAGGTCGTGCCCGGTGCCGGGGATCGTCACCACCGTCAGGTGAGCGGCTGGCGGGTAGTACCGCGACTCAAAGGCCCGCACAGAGGCCGCGCTGTCGCAGTTGTAGGCGGTGACGCCGGTGCAGAAGAGGTTGTCGTCGGCTCCGACCGCCACCAGGACAGGAACGGAAATCTGATCGGAGGCCTGCTGGGCAGCGGGCAGTGCCAGCATCGAGGTGGCGCCCGCGAGCACCGGCACCGTGACGGTGTCCTTATCGGCTTCGTCTCCTGTCACCACGTTCTGATTCGCGGTCCGGGGGTCATAGAAGATGGCGCCGCGAGTGCCCGGCTCGGTCGTCAGGTAGCCGGTATCCAGGCCGGAGGTAGCGAATCGCGGATCGAGGACGGCCGGGTACAGGTCCCCCTCGAGCACGGAGATGTCAGGGCTGAGCGCGTGCAGGGCGCCCGTGATGATCACCGCGTTCACATCCTGGTACGCGGCGGCCTCGAGCCATGCGTCAACCGAGCCGATCGAGTGGCCCACGGTGATCACGTGGGGAAACACGTGCCCGTCGACGGTGCCCGTGCGCAGCGCGGTGATCACGTCGTGCAGTGCCACCGCCTCCGCGGTCAGGGTGACGTCCGCGCTCGGCGGGTGCGAGCTGTTGCCCTGGCCGATCGGATCGACGTCAAACGTGGCATAGCCGGCCGCGGTTGCCGCATCGACATAGGAGTAGTACCCATCCCCGTACGGGAAGTTCCAGTACAGGTGGTTATAGGTCGCGCCGGGAACGAGAACCTGCACGGTAGCTGGCTCCCGCTGCCCGCGGTAGCAGAGCTGCCCCCACATGGACTGGTCGGCCGGCCCCGGATCGGCGATGGCCACCTGCACGGTCCGCGCTGAGCAGTTCAGCGCGGACAGCGTGGCCGCCCGGGCGGCATTTGGCCCGGAGGCTAGCGCGCAGAGTGCCGTTACGGAGACCGCCACCACGGCCGGTTTCGTGAATCGGCGTCGCGGCAGGCGGCCGACTGGGGGGATTTGCTGACGCATTGCGGACGTCCTTTCCTGGTGAATTCCGGGGCCGCCGCGCGCCGCGGCCTGGCCCCCGACAGCCTCGGCCCAGACCGGGCTGCCCGCAGGTTGCTGCGCTTGAATCGTCCGGGCCGGCGCGGGCCGGGCGCGTCACGGTAGGCACCACAGTTATTTGCGGCATTGCCCGGCAATAGTGCGTTAGCCGGTTATTGCCTACGCTTTCCAGTCATGAGGGAAGAAGGGCCAACTCGCCCGTTGCTTGATCGCGACGCCGAACTCGGCGTGATTTCGGCGGCGGTGGCATCAGCGCGCGCCGGGGCAGGGGCGGCCGTCCTGGTCGAAGGCGCGGGCGGGATCGGCAAGACCAGCCTGCTGACGCAGGCCTGTGAGCAGGCTGCCCGGGCCGGCCTGACCGTGCTGGCGGCGAGATCGGCGGAGTTCGAGAGTGGCTACGCCTGGGGCGTGGCGCGGCAGCTGTTCGCGCCCGCGACCCGGAGCATCGGCCTGGGTGCGGCCGGTGATGCGGCCAGGCTGGCCGCTCCGGCTATCACACCCGGTACCCGGCGGTCCGAGGAAGACTCGTTCTCGGTGTTGCACGGCTTGTACTGGCTGACCGCGGGCATCGCCCAGCAGGCGCCCTTGCTGCTGGCAGTCGATGACCTGCACTGGGCGGATCAGCCATCCTTGCGGTTCATCGGGCACCTAGCCCGCCGCCTGGACGGGCTGCCGGTCGCGCTCGTGCTGACGGTCCGCGAACCGCGATCAGGGACCGCGCAGGAGAAGGCGCTCACCGCCGGCCTTGCCGCGGAACCCGGCGTCACCGTCCTGCGCCCGGCCGCGCTCGGCCGCGTCGCGTGCACCGAGCTGGTCCGCGAGGCGCTGGGCGGGCAGCCGTCCACTGCCTTCCAGGACGCCTGCCGTGAGCTCACCGGGGGGAATCCGCTGCTGCTGCGAGCACTTCTGACCAGCCTGGTGGCCGAGGACATCACCGGTCAGGACGCGGACGTGCCGCACCTTGGCCGGCTGACGCCGGGCACGGTCTCCCGCAGCGTGCTGCTGCGGCTTGGCCGGATGTCCCCGGCCTCGCTTGCCGCTGCCCGCGCGATCGCGGTGCTCGGCACGGCCGCCACGACGGCGCGGGCCGCCCAGCTTTCCGGTCTCGACGGCGACGCCTGCGCCGAGGCGGTCGGGGCGCTGATGGCTGAGCAGCTAGTCGCGGGCGAGCAGATGCTCGGCTTCGTGCATCCGCTCGTGCGCTCCGCGGTCTACGAGGATCTGGCTCGTCCGGTCCGCCAGCGCTGGCACGCGCGGGCCGCGCGGATGCTCGACCACGAAAACGCCGCACCGGAGGAGGTCACCGTTCACCTGCTGGCCTCGGCGCCGACGGGCGACGGCTGGGTGGTGGGCAAGCTGCGCCGGGCCGCTGTCGACGCCCGCGGCCGCGGCGCCGCCGATGTGGCCGTGCTGTGCATGCAACGGGCGCTGGCGGAGCCGCCGGCCGCTGGTGTGCGCGCCGATGTGCTGTTCGAGCTTGGCTCGCTGGAGACGATGCAAGATCCCGCGACCTCGGTCACGCATCTGCGCCAGGCACTGGCTGACACCGCCGGGTGGCCTCGGCGGGGGCAGATCTCGCTCGCCCTGGCCGAGGCACTGGCGCTCGGCGGCCAGTTCGCGGCGGGCGTGGACGTGCTCGGCAGGGCGTCGGCCGAGGCCGTCGATGAGCGGTCCCGTGAGGGCTTGCAGGCGGCGCTGTTCAACACCGCGCGGATGGATCTCGGCACCCGGGCGGCCACCGGACCGCTGCTGGAGCGAGTGCAGGCCGCGGCCGCGCGCGGCGAGCGACTTGAACCGCAGCTGGCGGCCAACTTGGCGATCGAGCTCGCCGCGGCCGGGCTGGACCGAGCCGCCGCCACCCGCAGCGCTCGCGAGGCGCTGACGGCGATACCGCTGCTGATGTCGGTCAGCGCCGCCGCGCTACCGGAGACGATATCGGTGCTGCTGTTCGCTGACGAAGCCGCCGAGGCGCGGGCCGCGGCTCAGGAGTGGCTGCGGCTCGCGCGGCAGCAGGGATCGCTGCCGTCAGCCGCGGTCGCGGAAGGATTCTCATCGTTGGTCGCCCTCTACGGCGGCGAGATCAGCGATGCCGTGGCGTACGGATCGCAGGGTATGGCCGGAACCCCGAACATCTGGATCTCGACGATCATCTCCTCGTTCGTCGTCCGCGCGCTCATCGATCGCGGCGAGCTGGATCAGGCCAGCGCCCTGCTGACCGAGCACGGCCTGGCCGGCGCCTTGCCGCCGAGCTGGCCGCACAATCTCGTCCGGCATGCCAGGGGATGCCTGCACGCGGCCGCGGGCGACCACGCTGCCGCCGTCGCGGACCTGCTGGCCGCGGGGGACCAGGCGGACCAGTGGCGCATTCCCAATCCGGCGATCCTGCCGTGGCGGTCGGACGCCGCCCTGTCGCTGGCGGCGGTGGGCGACAGGGACCGGGCGCGCCGTCTGGCCGTGACGGAGGTGGCAGCCGCCCGCGGGTGGGGCGCGGGCCGGGCATTGGGCATCGCGCTGCGCGCCGCGGGCCTGGTTGAAGGGCAGGGCGGCGGGACGGACCTGCTGGCCGAGGCCGTCGTTGTGCTTCGGCCGTCGCCCGCGCCGCTGGAGCTGGCGCGTGCGCTGGTCGATCTCGGGGCGGCCGAGCGCAGGTCCGGGTCCCGTGCCAAGGCGCGCGAGACCCTGCGGGAGGGCCTGGATCTTGCCTACCGGCAGGGTGGCCTGCGCCTGGCCGAGCGGGCCAGACGGGAGCTGGTGATCGCGGGTGGCAAACCCCGGCGGGATGCCATCCGCGGCCGGGACGCCCTCACCCCGAGCGAACTGCGGGTGGCGGAACTCGCCGCCAGCGGGCAGACGAACCGGCAGATCGCGCAGGCGCTGTTCATTACCCAGCGGACGGTGGAGAACCACCTGACGAGCACGTACGGGAAGCTCGGCATCGGGTCAAGGTCCGAGCTGGCCGGTTCGCTGGCCGGCCGTCGGCCTGCGGGCAGGCCGGGCGGGATCTAACCCGCCAGGCAGCGCCGCGACGACGTCGCGGCGCTGCCCGCCCCTCCTCGGCCGCCGGGTGCTAGAGCTTGACGTGGCCCGTGGCGGTGATGGTCTCCTCGTTTACGACCGGGTTCGCGTTGAAGTTGCACGCGCCCTTCTTGGTCCGGCTGGCGATGCCCAGGAAGTTGATGGTGGCGTTGCCGGATCCGGTGATCCTGGCGTACTTCCCGGTTCCGCCGCCGACCGTGAACTTGCTGGTCCCCTCGAATACCCCGAGGCAGGTCGTGGGGTTGAATTGCTGCTTGACGACATGCGTCTGCCCGCCGTGGTTGATCTTGAAGGTGCCGCCAGGCAGTTTGACGGTGTCGGTCGTGTTGCCGGCGATGTCGGTCCCGCCGGCGGTGAACACCCCGGTCGCGATGACTGAGTACCGGCTCGCGGCCGGCTGGGTGGTCATCAGGTAGAAGTGCTCGGTTCCTGATTTCGGCGGGGCGGCTGGGCGGACGCTCGCGGCCGCGAGTCCGGCACCGCCTAGCGCCGCGGCGAGCGAGACCGCTCCAGCGCCTACCGCGATCCTCATGGGCAGGGTGTGCTTCATGGACGTTCCTCCATCTCGGTGAGCCCGCCAGGCTCGGCTGTCAGCTGCTGCAGCGCGGCGAACAGCTCTGACCAGCCGCTGAAGGGAAGCGGCGGACGGTGGCGGCCCCGCGCTATCCCGGAGATCGGCCGCTGGTCACTGAGGGCCATCTCGAGCTGCAGGACGACCCGGCGGATGTCTTCCATGTACTGAATCGTCGGTGGCACACCACCCGGGGCGCCTCACGGTGCACCCCCCCAGGATTTGCCGTGTCGCGGCCCCGCTGAGGTCGTTGCGGCGGCGAAGTAACTAGACTCGGTCGGATGGTGCTGATACCCGACGCCTCGCCGTTCGGCCTGGAGAATCTTCCCTACGGGGTGTTCTCCGTTGGCGGCGGGCCGGCCCGGGTCGGCGTCCGCGTCGGGGACAGCGTCATTGACCTGGCGGCGGCGCTGGGGGACGAGGTGTTCGCGGCGCCGTCGCTCAACCCGTTCATGGCGACCGGGCCCGCTAGCTGGGCGCGGGCGCGGGCCCGGATCACCGAGTTGGTCGCGGTTGACGCGCTGCCGGGTGGCGCGGTCCGCCCACTGGGCGGTGTCGAGCTACGGCTGCCGTTCGAGGTGGCCGACTACGTCGATTTTTACGCCTCCGAGGCGCACGCGTCCAACCTCGGCCGGCTGTTCCGGCCCGACAACCCCGAGCCGCTGCTGCCGAACTGGAAGCACCTGCCGGTCGGCTACCACGGCCGGGCCGGGACCGTCGTTGTCTCTGGCACCGGCATCATCCGCCCCAGCGGGCAGCGCAAGGGCCCGGCCGACCCGGCCCCGGTGTTCGGCCCGTCGGTCCGGCTCGACATAGAGGCGGAGCTCGGGTTCGTGATCGGCGTCGGCTCGCCGCTGGGCACGCCGGTCGCCGCGGCCGACTTCGCTGACCGGGTGTTCGGCGTCGTGCTGGTCAACGACTGGTCTGCCCGCGATCTGCAGGCCTGGGAGTACGTGCCGCTCGGCCCGCACCTGGGCAAGTCGTTCGCGACCTCGGTCTCGGCCTGGGTGACGCCACTGGCGGCCCTGGCCAGCGCGCGGGTGCCGTTGCCGGGCCAGCAGCCGCCGGTGCTTCCCTACCTGCGCGAGGCGCAGGACTGGGGCCTGGACATCGACCTGGCGGTCGAGTGGAACGGCGAGGTGGTGTCCCGCCCGCCGTACGCCTCCATGTACTGGTCGCCGGCCCAGATGCTGGCGCACCTGACCGTCAACGGCGCGTCCACCCGCACCGGCGACCTGTTCGCCTCCGGCACCATCTCCGGGCCTGCCAAGGACCAGCGCGGTGCGTTCATCGAGCTGACCTGGGGCGGCGCCGAGCCGATCACGGTCAAGGGGGAGGCGCGTGCCTTCCTGGTCGATGGCGACACGGTGACCATCACCGCCACCGCCCCGGGCACGGCCGGCCGCCGCATCGCCCTCGGCGAGGTGACCGGCGTCATCCGGCCGGCCCGCGCCTGATGACTACGCCGGCGGCGACTCCGGCGGCAGCCTCGGCGGGGGCGCTGAGGTACTCGAGCGCGCGGGGCCGGTGGGTGCTGCTCGCCACCGTCCTCGGGTCGGCGATGGCCTCGATCGACGCCACCGTGGTGGGCATCGCGCTGCCCGCCATCGGGCGGGACTTCCACGCCGGGCTGGCCGCGCTGCAATGGGTCGTCACCGCCTACACGCTGACGCTGGCGGGCCTGCTGCTGCTCGCGGGTGCCCTCGGTGACCGGTACGGCCGCCGGCGGGTCTTCCTGATCGGCGTCGGGTGGTTCGCCATCGCCTCTGCCTTGTGCGGCATCGCGCCGAACGCGCCGGTGCTGATCGGGGCGCGGGCACTGCAGGGCGTCGGCGCCGCGCTGCTCACCCCGGGCAGCCTCGCCATCCTGCAGGCCTCCTTCCGGCCGGAGGACCGGGGCAGGGCGATCGGCGCCTGGTCGGGACTGTCCGGCGTCGGCACCGCCATCGGCCCGTTCCTCGGCGGCTGGCTGATCCAGGCGGTGTCCTGGCGGCTGATCTTCGCCATCAACCTGCCGCTGGCCGTCCTCGTGGTGGTCGTGGCCCGCCGGCACGTGCCCGAATCGCGCGACACCTCGCTGACCGGGCGGGCGGCTGGACCAGGCCCGCCCCGCTGGCGGCGCTGGTGGCAGGCGTGGTCCTGCTGGCCGCCTTCATCGGCTACGAACGCCGCCGGACCGCGCCGCTGCTGAACCTTAAGCTGTTCGCCTCCACCCAGTTCACCGCGGCCAACACGGTGACCTTCATCGTCTACGCGGCCCTGGGCGGCACGCTGTTCCTGCTCCCGATCCAACTGCAGCAGGTATCCGGCTACACCGCGCTCGAGGCCGGCATCTCGCTGCTGCCGGTGACGGTCATCATGCTGTTGCTGTCCGCCCGTTCCGGCGCGCTGGCCGCCCGCATCGGCCCGCGCCTGCAGATGACCGTCGGGCCGCTCCTGCTCGCCGTCGGCCTGGCCCTGTTCGGCCGCATCGGCGCGTCCGGCGGCTACGTCACCGAGGTGCTCCCCGCCGTCATCGTCTTCGGGCTCGGCGTGGCCGCCAACGTCGCCCCGCTGACCACGACCGTGCTGGCCGCCGTCCCGGCCGAGCACGCCGGGATGGCGTCGGCGGTCAACAACGACGTCGCCCGCGCCGCCTCGCTCATCGCGGTCGCGGTGCTCCCCGCCGCGGCGGGCCTGTCCGGGAGCTCGTATTTGCATCCGGCGCAATTCTCGGCCGGATTCCACACCGCGTCCTATATTTCGGCCGGGCTGTGCGTGTTCGGCGGCGTGCTGGCGGCCCTCACCATCCGCAATCCCGCCCGCCCGCCGGCGCCGGCCTCGCCCGACTCGGCCACGGTACCGCCGCCGCCGACGCCGGGCCGGGGGCTGACCTGCGGGCTGGACGCCCCGCCGGCCCACGCCGCACAGCGGTAGCGGCGGCCGGGTGCCGGCCCGGCCGGTCCGTCACGCTTGCGGGCATGGCTTTATCATCGCCCGGTAGGACTGCAATGAAGACGCGAGAGAAGGTAGCGGCGATGAGGCCTGACCAGACGCTGACCTGGATGCACGACGGCACCGAGCGGCTGCTGGCCGAGGTGGCCGCGCTGCCCGACCAGGCCCTGGACGCGCCGACCGCGCTGCCCGGCTGGTCCCGCGCCTACCTGCTCGCGCATATCGCCGCCAACGCGGACGCGCTGCGCAACCTGGTCCACTGGGCGCGGACCGGCGAGGAGCGGCGGATGTACGCCTCAACGCAGGCGCGCGAGGCGGACATCGCCGCGGGCGCTGAGCTGCCGGCCGCCGAGTTGCGCGCCTGGGCGGCGGCGTCCGCTGCCGATCTTGCCGCCGACCTGGACGCCCTGGACGGCCCCGGGGGAGCCAACGCCGGCTCGGCCTGGGATGCCAAGATCATCACAGCCCAGGGGCTGACCAGGACGGCCAGCGAAATCCCCTGGATGCGGACCCGCGAGATCTACATCCATGGCATCGATATGGCGGCCGGCACCACCTTCGCCGATGTGCCGCCAGACTTCCTGGCCGCGCTGCTCGATGACGTGACCGCCCGCCGCTCGGCCGTGGGCGGCGGCCCCGCCCTGATCATCGCCGCCACCGACACCGGTGGCCGCTGGGACGTCGCCGGCACCGGCAGCGCGGTCCCGGTCACCGGCCCACTCCCGGAACTGGCCGCTTACCTGACCGGCCGTCCCGCCCCGTCGCTGCCCGCCGCCCCGGTCCTGCCGCCCTGGCTCTAGCCCGTTCGCGCCAGGTTCCTGAGCACTTTCGACCAGCGACGAGCCTCACCCGGTGTTCGCGGCTCGGGCACAAAGCCGAGCCGCAGATAGGTGCGCACGGCCGGCAGGCGGAAGTCGTCGGTATCGAGCACCGCCTGATCCAAGCCCGCGGCAACGAAGTGGACGAGTACCCGCCGGGTGACCACCTCGCCCAGGCGCCGGCCCCGCTCGCTGACCCGGGCGCCCACGTAGTGCACATAGCCCGCCTCCGGGTAGCGGTCGGGCAGGCGGCGGGCAGAGGCGGTGGCAACCACCCCGGCCGGCGAGACGGCCACGTAGGTGGCCTCGACTCCGTTGCCCGGCGAAAACTCCGCCGCTACCCGTTCCGCGTCCCACCTGTCGCCGAACGCTTCTGACAGCAGTTCGGCAAGCTGCCCATGATCGGCGGGTACCGCCGCACGCAACGCGTAGCGGGACTCCTGCGGCGGGGCAGGAGGCAAGTCGCTCAGCTCGGGCAGCCGCATGAAAAGCTGTGGCTCGCTCACTTCTCCGCTCCCAGGGTCAACAACTCCATTAACTCACAAATCAGACAGGTCGATCAGGTGCTGCGGGCGAACGTACGAGCACGGCTTGGACACCCAGTGCGCGGGGGAGAG
The DNA here is from genome assembly GCA_050013875.1 of Trebonia sp. Lineage (GTDB taxonomy): Bacteria > Actinomycetota > Actinomycetes > Streptosporangiales > Streptosporangiaceae > Trebonia. The sequence continues at coordinate 55,747 of JBEKEK010000042.1, forward strand.
CAAGGGTGATCGGCCCCAGACGGTCTGGCGACCAGCGCCGCGTAGCGTCATACTGGTGGCATGGGCATCAGGCCCCGGCTGGCCAAACGGGCATGGGCCGCGCTGAATAGCGCCGCCCAGTCGCTTGCGGGCCGTGTCGCGCGCTGGCGGCGGCATCCGCCTGACGATTCGGGCGTCCGAGAGCCCCGCCGTCCGCGCCCGACGCTGCCGGGCTCTGCGGTCGCGCTCGCGGAGCCGCGGATCCGGCGGCGCATTCGTCTCAGGGTGTTCGGGCACCGTGATGACGGCGGCCTTCCGCCGGCCACCCGGCTGACCGGATGAAACCGGTTGAACACGTCCTGCTTCGCGCGTCTGCGTGAGCCCGGTCAACGGGGACGGGCGCGGAACCACTCGTCCCTGTCCACCGGGTCGGGACCGATCCTCGTCCGGACGGGGGACGGGCCCGCGATGGGCGCGTAGTAGGTCACTTCCGAGGTGAAGACCCCTTCGCCGCTGGTCAGCTTGGGGAGCTGCGCCAGCAGGGGCCGGCGGCTTCTGGTAGGCAGAGTGCCGGTGAGCGCCAGGGCATCGCCGACGGGGGTGGTGCCGGTCATGAGGCCGGACAGGCGGGCGACGGTTACCGTCACGGTGGGGAGCGCGCTAACGGGGATCTCCAGGCGGAACGTCTCGACCGGCTCACAGACGACGGTTCCCGCCTGCCTGAGCGCCTCGTGGATCAGCACCGGCGCCAGGTTGCGGAAGTCCGCGCCGACGGATGACACGTTCTTGTTGAACTTCTGGTGCATGTGGCTTTGCCTGGGGCTGTAGCCCGTGTGCGTGAGCACCACGCGGGCGTCGGGGATCGCCCAGCCAGACAGGCCCTGCGCCAGGCCGGCCCGCACTCCTTCCCACGTCGCGGCGAAGAAGGCGGGCGGCATCGAGCCGCGCTCGACTTCCAGGTCGCAAATCAAGCCCAGGCCTACGGGCACCGGCTCAACGCGGAACCCAAGCGTCGCCAGGTAGGGCGTGGTCTTCTCCGGCATGAGGGCGAACGACGCGCCCGTCCCCGTGATCCGTTCGATGTGCACGGTCACCGTGGGGCGGAAGGCGACGGCCACGCCGAACTGCTCGTCGAGAAGGTCGGCGATTACTTCCTTCTGGACTTCACCGTAGAGGCTGACCGCGATCTCGCCGTGCTCTTCATCGACGCGCAGGTTGATCAGCGGGTCGGCGTCGGCCAACTCCCGCAGCGCCGCGAACAGCCGACCGCGCGTGGCTGGGTCGACCGGCTCGACCACCGATTCAAGCGCGGGGGCAGGGAACTGGCGGGTGACCCGGCCAGGGATGGTCTCCCCTACCCAGCTGCCGGTGCGTGCTGCGCTTATCCCGCGTATCCGCGCCACGTCGCCAGCCCGCACGACGTTCTGCCGGACCCAGCCCTGAGGCGTCGACCGCTCCACGGACGTGATCACGTCGCGTCTGTCCCCCGCGCGGTCCCTGACGCGCAGTTCGCCGCCGAACATGCGGCAGTGCGCCAGCGTGCCGCGGTCACCGTGCTCGATCTTGTAGATGACCCCGGACGGGTCGCAAGTCGCCGGGCGAGCCCATGGCAGGACGCGCGGCAGCGTCGTCAGCAGGTCGGGCACGCCCGCTCCGGTTAGCGCCGATCCCGCCGCCACCGGCACCACCGCCCCGCGACTCACCTGGGTCCGCGCGGAGCGCAGCGCCATCGCCTCGGTGATGCCCGGACCGTCCACGGCGGCGCGAAGCAGCCGGTCATCCCCTGACGTGAGCACGTCGATCACCACCGGGTCGGTCAGCGGGACCGGCTTGGCTGCCGCGCCCGGTGACCCCGCTGCCAGCACGTCCGTTCGGGGGAGCAGCAGCGCGCCGGAACCCGCCGCGAGGCGGCGGCCAATCTCGGCCCGCACCCGGTCGGGGTCCGCTCCCTGGCGGTCGATCTTGTTGATGAAGATGGCGCACGGCACAGCGAGGCGCCGCAGTACCCGCCAGAGGACGACGGTCTGCGGCTGTACTCCCTCTACCGCGGAGACCACCAGCACAGCCGCGTCGAGGACGGCAAGGCTGCGCTCCACCTCGGCTACGAAGTCGGAGTGGCCCGGAGTGTCGATGAGATTAACCTGAACGTCGCCCACGGCGAAGGACGCCACGTTAGTGCGGACGGTGATGCCACGACGGCGCTCGATGTCCATCGAGTCGGTACGGGTGGTGCCTGCGTCGACGCTGCCGAGTTCACGGATGGCACCAGCCTCGAAGAGCAGACGCTCGGTCAGGCTGGTCTTGCCCGCGTCAACATGCGCCAGGATCCCGAGGTTGAGTGTGTGCAAGGGACAACTGCTCCAGGAGTCGGGTCGGGACTGTCAGCGGTGCAGTCGCCGCACTCATCGCGGTTACCCCCTGGAGAAGATCGTCACGGACGATCTCAATTACCGCTCAGCCCGGCGTCCCTCCGCAACTGGTTTTCTTGGCGGCGACGCCCGACCATGGACGCTGTCGTTATGGCCTGCCAAGGGTCGCGCGGTTTGCGAGCGCGTTAGCGTGAGAGGTGAATTCCGTGGATCGTGGAAGCGTATGCCGTGATCAATTCCGCGACGCGATGGCCCAAGGCTGCCATGGCATAATGCGTGCTCGTGAAGAAGGCCGACATAACTCCCGGGCTTGTCTCGCGGCTGGTCGCGACCCAGTTCCCGCAGTGGGCTGAGCTGCCCGTCCGTCCGGTTGATGTCGATGGCTGGGACAACGCCACGTTCCGTCTCGGCGAGCGAATGTCGGTTCGGCTGCCCAGCTCGCAGGCCTACGTAGAGCAGGTCGAGAAGGAACACCGCTGGCTGCCGATCCTGGCCCCGCAGTTGCCGCTGCCGATCCCTGAGCCACTGGCCAAAGGCAGGCCGGGCTGCGGTTTCCCGCGGCCGTGGTCGGTATACCGGTGGATCGAGGGCCAGACAGCGGCGGCGGCGGCGGTGGCGAACCTGCCGGAGTTCGCCGCCGACCTGGCCGGCTTTCTCGCCGCCCTTTACAACGTGGACCCGTCCGGCGGTCCGCTGCCCGGCGCACACAACTTCTTCCGCGGCGTATCACCGGCTTACTACGACGCCGAGACAAGGACGGCGCTCGCCGCGCTGCACGGCCAGATCGATACCGACCTGGCCGCCGAGGTCTGGGAGGAGGCGCTGGCAGCCCGGTGGGACGGTCCGCCGGTGTGGTTCCACGGTGATGCCCAGCCCGGCAACCTGCTCCTGGACTCCTCCGGCGGGCTGAGCGCGGTTATCGACTTCGGCACTTCCGGGATCGGCGATCCGGCGTGCGACACGACAATCGCGTGGACGTTCCTGTCCGGGGAGAGCCAGCGCGTGTTCAAGGAGCGGCTGCCGGCTGACGAGGCGACGTGGACGCGCGGCCGTGGCTGGGCGATCTGGAAGGCGATGATCGTCCTGGTCCGCGCGCTGGACACGGACCCCGACGAAGCCGAGTTCACGAAGAATGTCATCGGCAAGATCATCGATGATCACACCGACGCCAGGTAGAAATGATAAGGAGCTGGCTGGTTCAGGGAAGCCAGGCTGTTACGTCGGGGACATCACGGTGGCAGTGCGCCGGATGAGGTGAGCAGGCGGTGGCACCTGGGTCGCCGCTACGGAAGGGACCCACGGGCTAGAGGGTCGGGATGAGGCTATTCGGCAGGACGATTTCTCGCGAACGTGATGCACCAATGGACGTCGCGATCCCTGCAGGCTTCTTGTAGGGCCCCGCTCCGCTGTTAGCGTGGATCTTGCGTCTTGCGGAATGGCAGTGCTTCAATGGCAGTGCTTCCTAATACATCGACTAATAGTGTGCTGCTGGCCACGTCCGAACAAGTTGTCTTCTGAGGGGTTCATTGTGCTTTTGAGCGATAATCCGATCCCCGGCGTAGGGGACGATGAGTTTGGGTTCAGGGAACATGCCGGTGTACTGTGTGATGCCATTGCAGATACAACTCAGCTCCCGTTTACGGTTGGCGTTTTCGGCCCATGGGGCTCAGGCAAGTCAAGTTTTCTCAACATCTGTCGTGATCTTCTCGGGACGCAAGGATTCGTTACCGCTGAGTTCAATCCCTGGAAGTACGACGGACGGGAGGAGATCTGGCATGCCCTGATCCAGAGCCTACTTGATGAACTCATCCGGCTTGCCGAGAAATCGCCGAACGATAAGCGGTTGCAGAAAGCGCTCAAGAAGGCCTGGGAATTGCGGACCGTTGCGGCCTGGCTAATGCTTCGTTCTTCATTGCCATTGGTCACAGGCGGGATTGTCACGAGCGCTGATGTCGGTGCAGTTCAAGATGCTCTAACGGCAATAAATCAAGAGCAGCACCTCAACTACAGGCACGTCAATGTGTTCGAAAAGGATTTTTCCGACACCGTCCGCGCGCTTACCAGTCAGCGGCGAATGGTCGTACTCATCGACGATCTTGACCGATGCCGAGGCGAATCCGCACTGCGGGCCCTAGAGGCCTTGCGCCTCTTTACAGGTGATGCTCCGTGCGTTTTTGTGATCGCCATGGATCATCAGGCCCTTATCGAGGCGGCCTCAGCCCACTTCGGCAACGACGAGGTAAGAGGTCGGAATTACCTTGAAAAACTAATCAATTTTCCATACTACCTGCCGACGGCGCGCTTCGAGTCCATCAATCGGTCACTCAGGAACCAACTCGAATTTCTCGCTGATGACACTACTATCTGGGAACTGATCCGCGCGAATATGGGCGGCAATCCTCGCCGCATCCGACGTTTTGTCAATACATTCAATCTTGCTATCGCCACTTTGGCGCGAGGTACCAGACCCACAGAGGAAAGGCAGCGGCAGGTAGCCGTACTCTTGATGTTTCGCCAGGAGTATCCCACCTTCTTTGAAATGCTCCGGCGAGATGTACATGTGTGGGCCGAACTAGAAGGTGCCGCTGACAGTAGGGCAGACGGAAACACAGACATGCCCCCACACCTCGCTTCGCTGGTGAAATCAGATCGCGGCATCCTGAACGCTATCGCCTCGGTGTCTCCGACTCGAAAAGGTTTCAACTTCCCTCCGCCTCCGACAGAGGCGCAGCTCACGATCTTCACGGAGGCGATGGTCTTGATGCCCCTTCCACCCCAGCCTCTTGTGGAATCAACGTCGCTTACTACTGGCGTCAGCGCATCAATAGTGCGATGAACGGCGCTTCGGGGGATTTGCGGTGCGCAAAGCACGTGATAGGGCTAGATATAGGCGATGGCGAGAGTACGCTGGCTTGGACTAATACAGGCTACACCAGCCTACCTGAAGTATATCAACGTCAACGCACGGCAGAGAAAAGCATCCTCACTTGCACTGCCCGCGAAGGTAACGCGTACTTGTTCGGCGAAGAAGCTGTCCTTGCGAAGGACGCAATCCAGTTCAGAATAAATTTCAAGGAGCACAGGAAGCCGGACGGCGTCATGCTATTCGGACAGGCTCTGCTCAGTGAGTTCTTCGAGGCTAACCCGGCGGTTCAGGAAGACTGCCTGGTTTTCATCGGACATCCAGCAGGCTGGCCCGGGGACGCAATTCGCTTGTATCAGAGTTATCTGGAACTGCTAGCCCCTTCGGTCTACTTGCTCTCCGAATCACAATCGGCCATAGTCTACATCAGGGACCGTGACGCCCATCGCTCTGCGGCGCTCGACAATGTCCTAGTCATTGATATTGGTTCTTCCACGGTGGACTTCACAGTTGTCGAGCGAATGGTCCCGAGAAATATTTCGGTCGGCGCCGATCTTGGCTGCAGTCAAATCGACCGACAGCTTGCCATGATGGTCAAGACGGCGCTCGCCGGGAACTCTGACTTTACCGATGCCCTGGCACACAGCGGCGGCGATGATTTCCTGCTCCTCGCGTGCCGAAGAGCGAAGGAGGCTCAGTTCTCAGGTCTTAGGCCGAGCCTGCTCGATAATCGTTCATCACATGATCCGAACTATGCGACCATTGCGGATATCGGATTCGGCTGGCTCAGAGAACAGGACATCCCCGGCTTGGTCACGCAGCCGGATGGGTGGGCCAGCAAGTTTGAGCAACTGGTCAACGAAGTCAGAGGAAAACTGTCTCGAGTACCCGATTTCGTCATTCTCACTGGCGGCGGATCCCGAATGTCGTTCACCTGGGACATTTGCCAGCTTACATTCCATGAGGCGGCTGTCGAGCGTGATACCGATCCATCTCTTTCGGTGGCCCGGGGCCTAGCCAGTGCTGGTTGCCAGCGCGTGCATGCCGCCCGGTTCCGCGACGATATCCGGTCCATCGTCACGGCGACTGAGACCAGCGCATACATTCGCGCTCAGACCGAGACCTCCTTCGCGGCGCTCAAACGCGCTGTATCCGAAGAGATGAAGCGCAAGGACCGCGCGTACTGGCCGAGCCTGATGACGAATCCTCCAAAGCAGGAGGAGGTCGTCGGGGAGCTCCAAGACTCCATCAACGCTTACCTCGTGCCGCAAGCGCAAAAGATATGTGGGGACTACGGAATTGATAGAAGCCTGTTCGCCATCGATTTCGTGCTACCCCAGCTATTGGCGGCAAAAATCGCAAAAAACATTTCTGCCGTCTCTGAAGTGATAGAAGAACTCGGCGGAGTAGCCGCCACGGTGGCGGCGGATGTATCGTGGCAGGCCATTAAGCACTCAACGAGTAACTCATCGATTCCCGGATTGTTCGGTATGATCGTCTTTGAAGGAGGCCTGGAGATTTATAGGCGGAATCGAGATATTAAGAAGCTGCTCGCGGCCGAACTGCCGGTGGACGCGGCCGAGCAGGTCATCAATGAAATACTAAGCGCGATGACCAGCGAGATGGACAAGCGGGCCGAAGCCGTGGAGCGGTTCGTGATGTAACACAATCCGCCGGGAATACGGCATGCGGACGGTGGGCAGGATCCGCAGCCCGCCTCGGCACCCGCTGTACCTTTCGTTGGGCAGCGCCGCTGCGCGGCGGCCGGGGGCCAGATCGGGTGGACAACCGTCCGGTCGTTACGGGACCTTCTGCTCTATGCGCTCAATGCGCGCACCGTGAGCATGGCAAGTAGGAGCGGCCGGTTAGCCCCGCCGTCGCGGCTGGGCTGCTAAAGCCCAAGGTTGCCGCTCCATGCCCAAGGAGGCTGCCATGAAGGCGCTCGTCTACCACGGCCCCGGTGCCAAGGGGTGGGAGACCGTTCCCGACCCCGCGATCCAGGATGACACCGATGCCATCGTCCAGGTCGATACCGCGACCATCTGCGGGACTGACCTGCACATACTCAAGGGCGATACGCCCGAGGTGACGAGCGGGCGGATCCTCGGCCACGAGGCGGTCGGCACCATCGTGTCGATTGGCTCCGGCGTCAAGACGTTCGCGGTCGGCGACCGTGTCCTGGTGTCGTGCGTCTCGGCCTGCGGGCGCTGCCGGTTCTGCCGGGAGGGCCGCTTCGGGCAGTGCCTCGGCGGGGGCGGCTGGATCCTCGGGTACATGATCGATGGCACCCAGGCGGAGTACGTCCGCGTGCCGTTCGCCGACACCTCGGCCTACAAGGTCCCGGCCGGCGTGAGCGACGAGGAGATCCTCATGCTCGCCGACATCCTGCCCACCAGCTACGAGGTCGGCGTCCTGAACGGCCGGGTGGAGCCGGGCGACACCGTCGCCATCGTCGGCGCGGGCCCGATCGGCCTGTCCGCCATCCTCGGGGCGCGGATGTTCTCGCCCGGCCACATCGTGGCGATTGACCTCGCGGACGCGCGGCTGGAGGCGGCCAAGGGCTTCGGCGCGGACCTGACCGTCAACAACCGGCACTCCGACGCGGTGGCCTTCGTCAAGGAGCTCACCGATGGCCTCGGCGCGGACGTCGCGATCGAGGCGGTCGGAACGGCGGCCACCTTCGAGTTGTGCGCCGACCTGGTCCGCCCCGGCGGCCGGGTGGCGAACATCGGCGTCCACGGCGGGCCCGCCACGCTCCACCTGGAGAGGCTGTGGATCCGGGACCTCACGATCACGACCGGCCTGGTGGACACCTACTCCACGCCGACCCTCCTGAAGATGGTCGCCGCCAGGCACATCGACGCCGCGCGGTTCGTCACCCACCACTTCGCGCTCGACGACATCGCCAGTGCCTACGACACCTTCTCGCGGGCCGCCGACACCGGTGCCATCAAGGTCGTTATGACCCGCTCCTGAGGGGCATCCGCTCCGCCTTGCCGGGATCTTGCGCCCGGCAAGGCGGGCCGGCCCCCCTTGAAACCACGGTCCGCCCGGACCAGTCCTTGACGGCTCAGCCGGCGGCCCGCAGCCTCCGCGCGGCCTCCGCCGCCGCGGACATTTTGCTGATCGCGAGGTAACGGGGGACCCGGCGCAGGCCGCAGTCGGTGGAGATCTCGAGGCGGTCGGGATCGCGGTACTGCAGGCAGGTGCGGACCCGCTCGATGATGTCCTCGGGAGTCTCCGAGTAGTGGGTCTTGATGTCGATCAGCCCGGCCGACAGGATGCGGTCGCGGTCCCACTTGCCGACCAGGTCGATCTCGGCCATCTCGCGCGCCCCGAACTCAAGGCTGAACCCGTGCACATTGGCGTCGAGCAAGGTCGGGAACAGCCACCGGTAGGTCCGCTTGGCGTAGGGGAGCCGCCGGAACGAGCCGAAGCAGATGTGCACGATGAACGTGCACCCGGTGATCCCGTCGACGACCTGGTTGATGGTCTCGACCAGGTTCTCCGGCGTCCGGTCCTCGGCGGCGTGCGACGGGGTCAGCGGCTCCTCGATCTGGATGCAGTCGCAGCCGGCCGCGACCAGCTTCTTGATGTCGGACCTGATCGCGGGCACCAGGGCGTCCGCGCACTCGCGACGGGTGCGGTAGACGGGGGAGAAGTCGAGCTCGGTGGTGATCCCGTACGGGCCGGGCATCCCGATCTTGGGCCGGCGGTCGGTCCGCGCCCGCAGGAACTCGTACTCGCTGGTGTAGTCCCAGATCGACCCGACCTGGTCCAGTGGCTCGCGCACCTCGTAGACCGGCAGCTGGTCCCAGCCGATCGCGCCGAGCCGCCGCGGTGCCGGCTTCAGCGCCAGGCCCGCCATCTTGCCGGTAATCCCCTCAATCCAGCCGCCGCGCCGGTGCTCGCCGTCGGTGAGCAGGTCAAGCCCGGCGCTCTGCTGGTCGTAGATGGCGAGCTGGCAGTAGTCGTCGAGGAGTTCCTGGCGGTCGGCCGGGCCGAAGCGGCCCTCTTGCTCGCCGTCGGCCACCACATCCCACCAGCCGGGGCGCGCCCAGCCGCCGGTGGTGGTGACCGGCAGCGTCTCCGGGTACCGATAATCGCTCATTGCTCTCCTCGCTGCTCGTCCGGTGGCGCCAGCCGGCTGATCGTGGATCGTTGTGTACACCGGGATGTACACAACGATCCACGGTCATCGAAGTTTTCGTCATGCCAGATCCGCTAGCGCGGTGATCAGGTCTTGATGGATGTGCCCGTTGCTGGCGACGACGTCGACCCGGTCCGCGCTCTCGTGCGGCCGCCCGTCGAACAGCGTCAGCCGGCCGCCCGCCTGCTCCAGGATCAGCTGGCCGGCCGCGATGTCCCACGCGTCCATCGCGTACTCGCAGTACGCCTCGAGCCGCCCGGCCGCGATCGCGCACAGGGTCAGCGCGGGCGAACCGAGGGACCGGACCCCGCCGGTCACCGACATCAGCCGCTCGACCAGGCGGGCGTAGGCGCGGATCTGATCGGGGTCGACCGTCTGCGCCTGCGCGACGACCAGTGAGCGGTCAAGCGCGGACGTCCCGGAGACGTGCAATGGCGCGCCGTTCAGGGTGGCACCGCCCCCCGGTCCGGCGGCGTACAGCTCGTCGTGCAGCGGATCGTAGACCGCCCCGGTCACCGTCCGCCCCTGGGCCCGCAGTGCCACCGATACGCAGAAGAACGGGATACCGTGCGCGTAGTTGGTGGTGCCGTCCAGCGGGTCGACGTACCAGACGTGACTGGAGCGGGGGTTTCCCGCGGTTCCCTCCTCCCCGTTCACTAGATGCCGGGGAAACGTGGCGAGGATCATCGCGGTCACCGCCCGCTGCGCTTCCCGGTCCGCGGCCGTGACCAGGTTCGCCCGCGCGTCCTTGTAGCCGACCTCGAGGTCGGCGCCCGCGCGCAGCCGCTTCATCAGCACCGCGCCGCCCGTCCGCGCCGCGGCCACCGCGAGCCGCAGTTCGGCGCTGGCCGGGGACGAGGTCACGCGCCCGGCACCTTGAATACGTTGCGCAGCGCGTACTGCACCGGATCGAAGCTCCGGGCCGGCGCCGGCCCGGCGGGCGCCGGCGCCGTCGTGGCCCAGGTGGTCTCCGGGCGGTGCTGGAGGAAGAAGACGCCGTCGGGGAAGTCCTGGCCGCGGGCGATCGCCCACTCCACATCCTGCGGCGTGCCCTCGGCCTCCTCGATCGCGGCCGCCTGCTGGCAGATGTAGCGGACCTCGTCGTCGGTCAGGCACGGCGCTTGCGCCAGCTCGGCAGGCAACGGCACGAGCACGGTGCCACCGCGGCTCGACTCGCGCGCGCCACCCTCACTCACACCGTCCTCGCTGTCCTCGCCGCCGGTGCCGGTGCCGCCCAGGCCGGCCAGCACCGACCAGACGAGCTTGGCGCTCACCCGGCGCTCCAGGATCCGCCCGCTGCCCCGTTCGACGGTCCAGTAGTCGGGCGTCACCTGCCCAGACACCACCGATTCGCCCAGCCCCCAGTTGGCCTCCACGACGAGCCGGTCGCGCTCCCCGGTGACCGGGTCGAGGGTGAACGCCACCCCCGCCGACCGTGCGTCCACCAGCTCAAGGACACCGACCGCGAGGTCATTGGCGCGCAGCGGGCTCGACCCGCCGAACCGGCGCCGGTACTCCAGGGCGTGCGCCGAGTACCCGCTTGCCCAGCATTTGGCGATGTGCCGGAGCACCTCGTCGGTGCCGGACACCCCCAGGTAGGTCTCGTACTGCCCGGCGAAGCTGGCCGTGTGCCCGTCCTCGCCGACCGCCGACGACCTGACCGCGACCCGCAGCCCGCCGCCGCGCCCGGTCCGCTGCTCCAGCCGTGACTGCGCGGCCGCGACCGCGTCGGCGAGCTTGGCGGGCAGTGACTGGCCCTCGATGATCTGCCGCACCTGCTCCGACAGCCGGGCCAGCCGCTGGTGGCCGCCGTAATCCTGGCCACCCGCCCCGGCCGCCGCGCTCGACGCGGGCGTGGAGAACAGCCGGTGCAGCTCGGCCTGCGCCGCGGCCGGCAGCCAGCCCTCCAGCGCGCCCGCGGTGACCGCGTACCCGTCGGGTACCCGCCAGCCGGCCGAGGCGAGCTGCCCAAGCCGCGCCATCTTCGGCCCGACCCGTCCGGCGTCGCCGGCCCGGATCACGCCGAGCTCAAGCACCGCCTCGCTTGGACCGGGCTGGCTCACGTGAGGACCTGGACCGTGCCCGCCCGGCCGTCCACCCGGATCCGGTCACCGGTCTTGATCGTCGTGGTCGCCACCGCGGTGCCGACCACGCAGGGGATGCCGTATTCGCGGCTGACGATCGCCGCGTGGGTCAGCGAGCCCCCGGTATCGCAGACACAGGCGGTGATGACGCCGAAGGCGGGTGTCCACTCGGTGGTGGTGCCGCCGCAGACCAGGATCTCGCCCGGCAGCACGGTGTGCAGGTCACCCACCGTGGTGATCACGCGGGCGACGCCCTCGGCGACCCCCTTGGCCGCCGGGAACCCCCGGATCTCCGCCGGATTATCGTCAGACCTGGCCCGCAGCGTCTCCAGGAAGTGACCGGACAGCCCGAACACCTCGATCATGATCGGGTCGGGCACCGTGTCGGGGATGGTGCCGAGCATGGTGGGCAGCGAGGGCCCGCGCTCCCGCCAGTGCTCGAAGTAGGCCCGCCGGTCGGGGATCATCGCCGCCAGCTCCGCCCACCGGCCCCCGCCGCCAGTGCCCGCGGAGCCCGCGGGCGATTCCATGACGTCAAACAGCTCCGGCTTGAACAGGAAGAACATGTCCTCGGGGTGCGCGATGCGCCCAGCGTCGGTCAGCCGCGCGCCGAGCTCAAGCGTCGCCCGGCGCACCGGGATCGCGGCCCGCCGGTCGATCAGGTAGTTGTGCTCCTCGTTCCACCAGGCGAAGTTGGCGGCCTGGTTGGACGCGAGCGCCTCGTTGAACCGTGCCAGGTCCGGCCCGTTGACCGAGCGCCGGGCCTGCTCGATCTGCCCGTCGCGCTCGGCGATGGCCGCCTGGCGGGCCGCGTGGAAGTCGAACCCGGCCGGCTTGGTGAGGAACGTGCCGATCGAGTACAGCGCGGGGGCGGGGTCTTCCAGCCAGGACGGGGTGTCGATCCGGCAGGTCTCCTCGGTCCGCTGCCCGTAGACCGCCAGGAACGCGTCGAACTCGGCGAGCCACTTCGCGCCCCCGGGCAGCGCGAGGAGCCGTGCGCGCATGTCAGCGGGCGACCCGTGCAGCAGCGGCCCGGTCACGCCGAGGGACTGCGCGAGCCCGGCCAGCCGCCACAGCTCCTCGTCGGTCCTGCTGTAGAAGGTCTGCCGCCCGGACAGGAACGAGGAGACCTGCGACCCGGACAGCCCGATCTCCTCCGCCAGCGCGTAGAACGCCAGGTAGTTCGCGGTCAGCACGTACATGACCTCGAAGTGGATGAACCAGGCGCGCCGGTGGAACGCGTACGCGTCCTTGAGCACGGTCCACAGCTCAGCGGGTGACATGGCCGGCAGGTCGAGCTGGTCGAAATGCCCGTAGGCCGACGTCAGCTCGGCCGCCCGCATTGACCAGTACGAGCCGAAGTCGGCCAGGATCGGCGACACGTACTGCCCGAACCGCGCCGCCCGCGCCTGCACCTGCCACTCGGTGTCCACGTCGATGGTGCCGATGTAGACGTGGGTACCCGCCAGCCGGTTGACCGACCCCCGGGTCGGCGGCACCCCGACGATCTCCGCCCCGAGCTGCGCGCCCCAGGTCTGCGCGTCGTCAAGCGTCGCGATCGAGGCGGGCACCATGCCCTCGCTGAAGTGCAGCGAGTCCCGCAGCCAGTACCGCGCGTTGTCCGATTTGCTGAACGGCCGCACCGGTCCCGCCACGAACGGCTGGCTGCCGAACGCCTGCCGGTACCCGGGGTAGAGCTCTTCCTTGACGAAGTCGTCAACCGGGAACACCCGCGGCGAATCTGGCACGGCCAACCCCCACCTCGACCTTGAAGCGCGGACTACTCACCCAAAGTCTCGCCGGTCCCAGTCCCGCCCACAAGATCAAGAGCAGGGTCAGATGGAACGGACGGTGGTTCTCACGCCGATCCTTTCGCTGCCTCGGCCCGCAGACGCGGACGGCCTCCGCTGGCGGACCGGATGTCCCCGGACGCGGCGGCCCATCCGGACGCGGCCGCCAGGCGGCCGGGCCGTCATTCCGACGCAGCCGAGCACGATCACGTCGCAACCGTCGGCGACCCGCGCGGCAGTGGTTGTTGACCTGCCGCGAAGCGCTCCTACCGCTATTTGCCGGCTGAGCGTACTGTCAGTAGCTGAGCCGTCCTGATCGCTGGGAACGGTTATGCAGGGTGATCCTGGAAAATGTCGCTCCGGACCTTGGTGACCCAGTCGAGTCAAGCAAGGATCAATCCGATGAGCTTCTATGACTGGCCGTGCCACCGCACGGCCGACACCGGGCTCGCTGCCGCACGAGATACCGGTTCTGCTGCCCGCCGCCTGCTGCCCGACCCCTTGAGTCCTGGTGATCGCGGGCATTCTCGTGTGCGGATCAGCGACGCCCGGTGACGCTGCCCTACCGCCAGGGACGGCTTCTGCGGAATGCTGAAGGCGCGCTGTGCCGCTGGCTGCAGCCGTCTTCCTGGTTGTCTTCACCGCCGGCGGGGGATCTAGCGCCGTGACGGCCCGCGGCGCGACCTCCAGGCGCTGTGCCAGCGAGAACCGGGAAACCGGGTGACGAGGGCAGCCGAAACGAGCCGTCCCGGTGCTCAACAGGGAACCGGTGCCGGCCCGCAAGGAGCGAAGGCGGCCATGGAGCCGGATGTGAATGATGACCTGACGCCCTGCCTGTCGGTGCTCATCGGCGCGATCAAGGAAAGCCGGAAATATTCCAGCGGATGAACAGTTACGCCATCTACCGAATCCCCGAGACGCTCCGCGTCCTGCTGTTCGTGACTCTCGTCATCCTTCTCTTCAACTTTTCCCCTCGCAGGCCAGGTCCGGCTCCGCTGTACCCAGGCGGAGTTCGGGAAGCTCGACCCCGCCGAGGAGAGGCAGTTCATACCGTCAACAAGCGGCTACGAAGGCTACGGGTACGGCCCGGGCCAGGTGGGCTACTGGCCCTACTGAGCGGCGGCGCCGGGTCGGGTCGCACAGGCCAGAACTGCCAGGGCGACTGCTGACTGGGATAATAGAAGCTTGCTGCGCGACCAGGTCCGCAACCGCAATCAGGGACTGTTCGACCTCGCCCGCGCCTTCGCCGACGGCACCCAGGCCATCGCCGGCACCAGACAGCTCCGACCCGCGCCCAATGCGAGGGCGATGTAAAGGCCCGCGCCAGAATTCGGGAAGTGTAGTAGTCTAGGAGCGGACATAGCTCCGGACCTCGGCAAACCGCACTCACGCTATATTCGCGGCTGCGCGGCAGGGTTCGGATTTTTTTATCCCAGCGCTCAGAAATTGCTTGCCAACATCCTACTCTCCGGCAAATACGGCCCGGCTCATTCCTCGCCGACGAGGAAGCGCCGCCGGCCCCTGCTCCCGCCCGCCGGCGATCGCAAGCTGGCCCGCGCCGCCACCGCCAACGGATCCACGGATGCGAAATAGCACCGTCGTGGCGCCCGCCGGCCGGGAGCCAGCCAAGAGCGAAACCAAGGAGCAGCTGATGTCAGGGCAAGAACACCGCGCTGGACTTCGCATCGTGGCGGGGGTCGACGGCTCGCCGTCGTCCATAAGCGCTCTGCGCTGGGCTATCCGGCAGGCCGCGCTCACCGGCGCGGCGGTGGACGCTGCTCGATACCTGCGACGGCGCCGACCTCCTGGTGGTGGGCAGCCGCGGGCACGGCGGATTCGCCGAGGCGCTGCTTGGTTCGGTCAGCCAGCACTGCGTGCATCACGCGGAGTGCCCCGTTGTAGTGATCCGCGGCAAGGAACATGACTGAAAGCGGTCGCGTCCGGGCAGCGGGCCTGGACGTCCACAAGCACGTCATGACGATCCGGTCGGTGATCGGGCTCGCGGCCCAGTACGGCCTCGACGCCTCCTCAGCTAGAGGAGAAACACCATGACCACTTCCATCGGCGACACGTCGGCACCTGGTACGCGAAAATGGTGGGCTCTCGGCGCTCTGGGCCTGGCCGGCCTGGCGGTGGGCGTGGACGGGACGGTGCTCAGCGTGGCCCTGCCCACGCTGGCCAAGGCGCTGCACGCGTCCGAGTCTGACCTGCAGTGGTTCTCGTCAGGCTATTTCCTCGTCCTGGCCGCGGCGATGCTCCCGGCCGGCCTGCTGGGCGACCGCTACGGCCGCAGGAAGGTCCTCCTTTCCTCGCTGGCGCTGTTCGGGATCGGATCGGCGGCGTGCGCGTACTCGACGTCGGTGGCGGAGTTCATGGCGGCCCGGTTGCTGATCGGGTTCGGCGGCGCCGGGATCATCGTGATGGCGTTCTCCGTCCTTACGGTGCTGTTCAGCAAGGCGGAGCGGCCGAAGGCGGTGGGGCTGATGGCGGGGGTCACCTTCGTGGCCTTCCCGATCGGCCCGATCCTCGGCGGCTGGCTGCTGAGCAGCTACTGGTGGGGCTGGGTGTTCCTGATCAACGTGCCGGTCGTCCTGATCAGCCTGGCCGCCGTCATCGCCCTAGTGCCGGAGTCCCGCGCCGCCCAGCGCCCGGGGCTTGACCTGGTGGGGGTGACGGCCTCGGCCGCCGGGCTGGTGGCGCTGACCTACGGCCTGATCCAGGCCGGCCAGGACGGCTGGGGCGATGCCGGGGCCCTGGCCCTGATGATCGCCGGAGTAGCGTTGCTGGCCGGCTTCCTCGCCTGGGAACGCCGGCTGACCCGCCGGCCGGGCGGCCAGCCGCTGATCGACCTGAGCCTGTTCGGCTCGCCCTCGTTCACCTGGGGCGTGATCCTGGCCGTGATGCCGATCCTGGCCATGCTCGGCATCCTGTTCACCATGCCGCAGTATTTCCAGGGCGTGCTCGGCACGACCGCGATGGGCTCGGGCCTGCGGCTGCTGCCTCTGGTCGGCGGGCTGGTGGCCGGAGCTGTTCCCGCGGCTCTCGTCGTCCGCCTGGTCGGCGCCAAGGTGGCTGTCACGGCTGGCTTCGTCCTGCTCGCGGCCGGGCTGTTCGCGGGCGCTATGACGACCGTGAGCTCGGGCGGCCTGTACGTGGCGGCGTGGCTGGCGGTGGCCGGGCTGGGGACGGGCATCGCCATGGCCACCGCCATGTCCGCCGCGCTGGTCGAGCTGTCGGAAGACAAAAGCGGCGTCGGCTCGGCGGTGATGCAGGCGGTCAACAAGACTGGGGGTCCGCTCGGCATCGCCATCCTCGGCAGCGTGATGAGCGCCGGCTACCTGGCCCGCGTGCACCTGTCGGGTCTGCCGCCGGCCGCCGTCGCGGCCGTCCGCCAGAGCGTCTTCGGCGGCGTCGCGGTCGCCCAGAAAATCCACTCTGCTTCGCTGCTCGCGTCGGTGCGGACGGCCTTCGTTCACGGCATGGACCTGGCGCTTCTGGCGTCCGGCGGCATCGCCGTGGTGGGCATCGTCCTCACTCTGGTCTTCCTGCCGGCGTCGAACGCCCCCAAGAAGACGGTGCAGCCGGGCATGGATAAAGACGGCGAGGCTGTTGAAAAGCAGCCGGCAATCAACGATCAGGCTGCGTGAGCGCACAATAGCGAAGACCCCGGGCAGTGATTCATGGCTTTTGCGGCCAGGCCAAGATCGTGCTGCCGGACCAGCTTCGCGAAAAATGACGGGAGCATCCCCCCGCCGAAGTAATGGTTGCGATGACGTCCCGCAGCGGCCCCGCGATCACCGCGTGGGGCCTGTGGAAGCAGCGCCAGATCGTCGTGCCGGCGTCGATCATCACAAGCGTCCTGCTCCTCTGCGACGCGTGGTTCGACCTGCTCACCGCAAATGGGCATCGAGACCTGATTGCGAGCGCCGCGTCGGCGATGTTCGGTGAAGTGCCTCTAGCCATAATGCTGATCCTGATTAGCATCCGGGCCCTGTACGTGGGCGCACGCGCTAGAGCAGGACACCCGGGTCTTATCGCTATGGCATACCCAGCTGATCACATTCCCCGGCCGTTCAAAGACCCGGTAAATCCCTGGGAATTCTTCAAGTGGCTGGCCGACGAGGAGGAGCTCCCGGACCCGATGGCCGGACAGAAGCCGCCCATGTCCCCGACAAGCCCGTCTCGGTCTTCACTGGCGATGAGCTCCGTCGGCTGGAGCGGGCGTGCGCCGGGCGGGGCTTCCAGGAGCGCCGCGACGCAGCGGTGTCGATCTGTGGCACCGGGAGGAGATCATAGTGGTGGACTCGCGGATGCGCGCTGGCTGCCTGAGCAGCTTGAGAACTTTTAGGGCTGACAAGGTTTTCCGCCTGCGGTTTGGCTGGGCGCGGTATCGGGATTTTCCTGGGCGTCGGCTGCGGATGTCGCGCTCATATAGAGAGGACGGGCGCGCCGCCCGTTCAGCGACCACCATGCGGCCCCGACAATGACGGAGGCTGCGCCAGCGACTATGCCTACGGTCCTGACCCCGGTCACCGCGAGCAATCCGGCGAAGGCCGCCAGCGAGACCCTGGACGCCGCGCCATAGGTAGTCATGTGCAAGCTGGTGATCCTGCCTCTCAGGCGCTCAGGCGCGGTAGCCAGCAGGATCGTCGCGTCAAGGGCGATGATCACGCCGCTCGCGGTGCGCATGACCGCCAGCAGCGCCGCGCCCCATGCGGGCCAGCCCTGCAGGAACATGACGCCCCACGCGGCGCCCTGCAGCACGTAAGCCAGCGCGTAGGCAGCCAGCTGCGACCCCCGTCTGAGGCGGACCGCCAGTACCGAGCCCAGGATCACCGCGGCGCCATCCACAACGTAGAACACGCCGAGCAGCAATCCGCCGCCGTGCAAGTCGTTCGTGACGTAGGCGGCGAGCAAGACGTTGTAGGCACCGCCGATGAGGCCCCAGGAGATGCCTACCCAGATAACTGACCTGGTCAGGGGCAGCGCCCGCAGTGCGGTAAAGCCCTCCGCCAGGTCGGCAGGCAGAGACCGGAGAGCGCCGCCTGCCTGTGTACCCGGCTGGAATGCCGGCGATGCGAGAGCCAGCAGGGGCACGGTCGCCGCGAGCTGGAGCCCCGCGGCTGCTGATAGCGCAGCGCTTGTGCTCCAAGCCGACAAGACCCCGCCAAGCGCCGCGCCAGCGATCGTCATGACGCCGCTCACAGAGCCAATCGCGGCGTTGGCCGCGGCGCGACTGCGGTCCTCGCGGACCAGCGCATACAGCCACCGCTGCCGCGCTGGCGGCCAGACCGCGCCGGCGGCCCCCTGCAAGCCGTAGCATGCCGCGACCTCCCACAGGCCGACCCTCAGCAGCACAAGCACGCCCAGCAGGCTAAGCGCCTGAACCGTCATGGAGCCCAGCGCCAGCCTCCGCACATCGTGGCGATCGGCCATCGCGCCGGCGAACGGCATGCACAACAGGGCAGGCAGCGTGCCGACGAGTTCCACAATCGCGAGTGAAGAAGCCGAGAAATGGTGGAGCACGTATACGAAAACAGCCACCAGCATGACCCAGGAGGCACCTTCGTTTCCCGCACTTGCCGCCCACAGCAGCATTACGCGCCGATTCCCGGGCCGCAGTCCGCTGCCTGGCGGGGCGGTAGTCATCGTCAGGTTGGCGCTGCTGGTCTGGGCGGCGGCCCGTATCCGCCGCCGGCCGCTAGTCCCACGCTGTCCCCGCTGGCACGCGGGGGGTCGTGTTGAGGCGGTTGAAGAAGTCCGCCGTCACCTGGTTCCGGAACGGGCCGCGGCCGTCGCGGATCATGCGGGTGATCGTCCGGGTCAGCGCGAACGTCACCACGAAGGCCAGAAAGCACAGCATGAGGGGCAGCTTCCCCGCCGCGAGCACGTCGCGCTGACGGCTGTCTGTGCGGGAACGCTCGCACCGGTCTCGCGCATGCTTCGCGCTCCAGCGGAGGGAAACCACGGTCCGTTCACTCTGGAGGATCTTCGGGTTTCCGGTTACCCGCGTAGTTCCGGGGTCCGTGAGTTGCGCCGGAGCGGCATCAGGCGTTGACTGGACGTGCGGCCTTGTTGGCCCGGACCCTGCGCTCACCCGCCGCTTTATCCCAACGACGGCGGGAGCACTTATGAACGAGCAGATCAATTTTCCTCGTCGGTACCGGGTCGACTTGGTGTTTCCGCCCTGGGAAGGCCGCCTGCCCGGGGCGCTGGCGCTGAGCATCGCCCGAGCTGCCCCTGCGGGCGAGCAGCGATGACCGCCATATCGGGTGGTCCGGCGGCGAGTGCCGCGGACGAGGCCGGCCGCCTGAGCTTCCCGGATGCGCCGCGGCTGGAGCTCGATGGGCTGCTGGTGCAGCTGGTGGATCAGGCCGGCGGCGTGCTGGCCACGCAGGGGCGGCTGCGCGGGCTGCTTCGCGCCAACGCCCTGGTAGCCGGCGACCTGAGCCTTCCGGTGGTGCTGCGGCAGATCGTCGGCGCCGCCCGGGACCTCCTCGGCGCCCGCTACGCGGCCCTCGGCGTGCTCGGCCGCGACGGGGAGCTGGAGCAGTTCGTGCACAACGGCATGGACGACGCCCTAGTTGCGGCGATCGGCGACCTGCCCCGTGGCCGGGGGATCCTGGGCCCGCTGATCAGCGAGCCGGCCCCGATCCGGCTCGCCCGCCTCAGCGCTCACCATGCGGCGGCGGGATTCCCGCCGGGTCACCCGCCGATGGGCAGCTTCCTCGGCGTCCCTGTCCGCATCGGGGATGAGGTCTTCGGCAACCTCTACCTCACCGAGCCCGCCGCGGGCGGTGAGTTCACCGCCGACGACGAGGAACTGGCGATCGCGCTCGCCGCCACCGCCGGAGCGGCGATCGCGAACGCGCGGCGGTTCGCCGAATCCGAGCAGCGCCGCCGCTGGCTCGACGCCTCCGCCCAGCTGACACCGCTGTTGCTAGCTGAGAGCCAGGGACGTTCGCACGCGCTGATCACCGGGCACGCGGCAGCCGCCGCGGACGCGGACTTCGCCGTCCTGGCCGTGCCCGGCAATTCGGGCCAGGTCATCGTGACGGGCGTCGCCGGCCCGCTGGCGGCGGGACTGATGAACCGCACAGCGCCGCTGGCCGGCTCGCTGACCGGGCAGGTCATCGGCAGCGGCAAGCCAAGCCTGATCACCGGGGACCGCCTCGAGGGGCCAGCCGCGGCGCTCGACGCCAGGATAGGCCCCCTGATCGCCGTCCCGCTGACGGCAGGCGAGCGCATCCTCGGCGCACTGATGCTGGGACGGAGGGCGGCGGGCCCGGGGTTCACCGAATCGGACCTGGGCATGGCCGCCTCGTTCGCCGGCCATGCCGCCGTGGCCATGGAGCTCGCCCAGGCCCGCGCCGACCAGATCGTGCTGGCCCGGGCGGAAGACCACGACCGCATCGCGGGCGACCTGCACGACCAGGTCATCGGAGAACTGTTCGCCCTCGGCATGAAACTTCAGAGCCAGGTCGCCCGCAGCGATCCGGCCGCCGCCGAGCGGGTCAACGGCTACGTCGACACCCTCGACCAGGTCATCAGCGACATCCGCACCAGCATCTTCGGGCTCCGGCAGCGCCGCTATGCCCCGGTCGGCCTGCAGGCCCGGGTCATGGAGATCATCGAGGAGCACGCCCCGCAGCTCGGCTTCACCGCCAGCGCCAGCTTCACCCTCCCGGTCGGCCCTGGCCCGGACGAGAACCTGGCCCATGACATCCTGGCCGTCACCCGCGAGGCCCTGTCCAACTGTGCCCGCCACGCCCACGCCACCGCTGTCAGCATCGCCTTGGCCGGGCAAGACGAGCTGATCACCCTGGACATCACCGACAACGGCCGCGGCCTCGGCACCCCCATCAGGTCCAGCGGCCTGGCTAGCATGCGCCACCGCGCGGAAAGCAACGGCGGGACCCTGCAGATCACCGTCCCCGTCGGCGGAGGCACGCAGCTGACCTGGACCGCCCGCCCACGTCAGTAAGGACGGTGCCCCGTGGCGGTATTTGTGCTCGTGGCGCATGCGGGGTTGAACATGCTGTGCGCGGCCCCGGTCCGGCCGGCCGGTGGGCTTCGTCCATGGCCACCCACTGCGGCAGGCGGGTCGCCATGCGGTGTGCTTCGATCTCGCCGGCCAGGCGCCGCGTAGCTGGCCTGGCCGTTGGCGTCGAGCTGGGACACGTCTACGACCACGGAGGAGTAGCCGTTGCGCAGCAGGCGCAGTCCGTCGGCTGGATCGGCGAGATGGTCTTCCTGCCGTAGCCGCAGGCAGACGGTGCCGGGCGCAAGTCGTGGCAGAAGCCCTGCCGTTTCGGGACCTTGTGCCCTCGGCCGCAGCCGAGGCGGCGGGCATCCTGCTTGCAAGCGGGCAGGCCCGGGCAGTCACCGATGGCGCGGAGATCCGCCGCCTGGCGGCACTGACCGTGCCTTCCTGGGGCACCTGGGAAAACGACCATTTCATCAGCATCTCGCCGACGATTGTGAACGGGCGGCGCGTCAGCAGCCAGCGACTGACAGGAAGCATCAGCGCGCATCATTTCTGAACGCCGGCTGGCGATCACCTGGTGTCGCTCCCGCCGCTGGTGACCGCCGCGCGCCCCGCCTCCAGGCGCGCGACTGGGACGCGGAACGGCGAGCACGACACGTTGTCCAGGTCCATCGATGCCAGCCACGCAAGCTCCTGGGATGACGAGCGGCAGGCCGCCGCCGAAGAGGACCAGCAGCTTAGCGATAGCACCAGGTCGGAGAGGATCTCCTCGGTACCGATGGGCTGTCCTCGGCCTCCAGGGCCCTTGGTCCGGGACCATCGGCATCGGGTAAGGCGAGCTTCGTCCCCTGCTGGGATGCGGCATTCGCCGGCCTACGCGGTCAAGGCACAGCGGGGCCCCCGCGCAACCTTGCCGTCCTGCATAGCCCGCTGCTCAGGGCGGTTGCCGTCCGGTATTGGGCACGGACCATGCGCTCGGCCTTATTAGCGGGACAGGCTGTAAGACATCAGACAGGCGAAGAACGAAGTGAGAGCGATGACCGTATCAGGCGCACGTCGCGCCCGCAGCAGCTTACGAGCTCATCCCAACTGACCTGGCGATCAGTCTGGTCCTGGCATCTTGTCAGCATGCAGCGGCCAGAACGCGGCCGTTAGGGCCAAAGGGCCCGCCGGGCGGTGACGTCTGGCCGTGACGCACCCTGCCAGTGCGGCGGAAGACTCATGTCTGACAGCTCAACCTGAGCGGACCGGTCGGACATCGGCCCGCCTCACAAGGAGGCATTACGATGCGCCGCTTCTCACCCCGTACCCTGCTCGCCGCGGCGAGCGCCGCCCTGGCGGCGGTGTTGCTGATCGCCGGCGGCCTGACGCTGTGGGGCTCGGC
>JBEKEK010000043.1:0-53758 GCA_050013875.1 Trebonia sp.
AGGAACGCCTGATCACGATCGACCGGAAGGTAGTCCTTCGCCATAACCCGATTCTATCGAACACCCTGCCGGCAGGCCCGGGAACGCGTCACCCCAAGCCAGCCAATTCTGCAACAGCCCCCCAGAGCAACGAAAAAGCGCATCGACGAGGGGAAGAGCGCACATCTCGCCGCGCCTAAGCCGAGGGTATTCGACATGGTTGGTAATCCGCTCCCTACCAGTTTCCGCGGCGGCGAAGACCTCGTCACCGTCGCCGAGATCGCCGGGCACAGCCGCCTGGACACCCTCCGCGTCTACAGCCGGCCCACCGACGACGACAAGCACAACGCCCTGCGCCACCTCACCGTCGACCGGTGAGCGGCAGCACCGAGCCCGCGCCGGGACAACCGGACCCGGCCAAGACGGTCCCGCCGCCGGGCTACACCGTGCCCGCCCGCCCCGACGGCTGGCCGGACCTGCTCGGCCGCCGGCCGATGAGCAGCACCGACCGGGCAAAGATCCGTGAAGCCCTTGCCACCGGACTGCCCGCCAGCGCCCTGACATCCCCCGGCCCGTTCCTGTGCTACCTGACCATCGACGGCCTCGACCAGGAACCCGACCCGCAGAAGGCGACCCGCCTGCGCGGCCGGATCAACGCCGCAGCCCGCACCGCCGCCGAACAGCGCCAGACCAGCTACCACGCCACCGATGCCACCCTGACCATCGGCATCCGCGGATCCGACGCGGCCGAACGGATCAACCAGCTCCGCCGCGCCCTCGCCAAACTCGCCGCCAAACACGGCTGGACGTTCCGCGACGCTTCACGGTGAGCACCAGCCGCTGACGAGGCCCGAACCCGCCCGGGTAGGCACCCACTACGCTGACCTGCGGCTCAGTGCTTAGAGCTAATACCGGGACGGATAGTCCCAGGACCCCGGGACGACGAGGAACGGCCTGCCGGCATCGACCTCATCTGGTCGTCGCCAGCAGGACCGGAAAGCCCTATGGTCGGCAGCTGGCTAAGCTCGATGTACTCGGCCCGGTACATCCTCGCGACAAAGCAGCCGGACGGAACCATCACCCGCTTCGGTCACGCCCCAGACACTAAGCTCTCCCGCCTCGTCCCGCGCAACTACTGGGATGCCAACAACCGGGTCCTTCCCCTCTACCTGTTTAACCAGCGGCCCAATTCGGCCCCGGCCAGCGAGGACTAGCTGTCCTCGCTGCCCGCCGGGGTCGCGTGCTCCCGCTGGCGGCACGCGGGACGCGGCCTGATATCGGCGAAAGACCCCCAGCTGGCTTGCGAGTGGCAGGCCTGACCTGCCCTAACTCAATCGCGTGTACCTGATGACGCCAGTCTTACCGACACCCGGACTTGAGGGCGAGCGGGTCGCGGCGGCGGGTGAGCCGGATGTGGCGGCGGGCGGCTTCCATAACCTCGGGCAGGCGGGTGAGATCGACTTCGCGGTTGTCGTCCCTGCCGGCCAGCCATCGGCCGTGGCGGAAGCAGAGTGTGGCGAAGCCGTCGGATGAGACCAGGTGGCTCAGCAGCACCACGGCGGGCGTTCCGTCAGCGCCGGCCAGCCGGACGGACGTTCCGGACATGCCCGCCACCCGGTGCTCGGAGCCGTCGAAGATCACCATGTCGCCGATCCTGAGCACTCTCACGCCGGCCTGGCCGCGACTGTCGTGGTGATCTCCAGCCGCTCGGACAGGTCGGCGGACAGGCGCCCGGACCACATCAGGTGGAAGAGCACCGGCAGCACGGCGACGGGATCGCCGGCCAAGGCTGCCCCGTCGCCGAGCGTCCGTGGCTGGCTGAACGCGGCGAGGAGTTCTGATGCGGAGGGCTCGAGGCGGCGGTGCCGGTAACCCGCCAGCCAGCGGATGTTGTTCATCCAGGTCTGGTCATGACCGGTGATGAGCCGGAAACTCCAGCCGGCCAGCGCGCAAGCCCGTTCGGTCGCGGCGAAGGCCGCGGCATCGCGGGGCTTGATCCGGTTCTCCGGGCGGCAGTCGATCACAACGCCGGAGCCGTCGGCCGCCCTGGCGAAGAAATCAGGGGCATGGGAGCGAACCCGGTCAGGCGCGGGCCAGAATAGCCAGAACGGCTGCGGTGCGAAGGCCTCGATGGCCGGGTCGAAATCCAGCGCCATGCGGACGTCCGCCATCGAGAGCCTCTATGGATTCCATGCCAACCTCATGACGAGCACGCGATCAGATCCCGGCCAAGACCGCCGAAACGGCCGAACCCGACCGGCAGCAAGAGATCATCGCAGACCGGAAGTCGCGGCAGGCATCAGATTTACAGAGACAACATCAGTCTCGCTGAGCCGTGCATCATCAAACTGAGCCCCGCATCAGTTCGACTGAGCCAGGACAGGCGGCGCCGGCCCTTCTCGCCGATGCGCCGATAATGTACATTATGTCAAGTTGTGGTTCCCGGAAGAGGGTTCACTCTTGGGTTACTGTCCTGTCTCAGTTGGTCTGTCGCAGTCTCATAACCTGTCGCACGAACCTCCGGCAGACCTGGCGAATTCACTGAGCGACCTTGAGTGTCCTGCGCGCTGAGGCCGAGCCAGTGAAGCCGCCCTTGCCCGGATAGCTCGCGGCCAGCTGGTAGGTGCCGGGCTTGAGCTCCTTCGCGGTCAGCGCGCACGACCCCTTGCCCGACTTGAGCGTGAGCGTGCACACGGTCCGGGTGCCCGCCTTGATCGTGACCGTCCCGGCCGGGGTACCGCCGAACTGCGGGGCGACCGTCACGGACAGGCGCTCGGCCTGCTCGTGCCCGAAGGTGACCGACGACTTGGACAGCACCAGGCCTGTCTTCGTGATCGCCTTCTTCACCGTGAACGTGTGCGTGAAGGACTGCGATGTCTGAAAGGAGATGCCGCCGCCGTAGAAGGCGGCCACGTGCATGGTGCCGGGGCCGAGCTTCGCGGCCGGCACCGTGCACGAGCCTTTGCCCGACTTCAGCGCGGTCGTGCAGGCAACGGTGTTCCCCGCCTTGATCGTCACCGTTCCGGTGGGGACGGTGCCAAGCACGTCGTCGACGCTGACGGAAACCCGCTCCGACTGCTCGTGGCCGTAGACGACGGTAGCCGCGGACAGCGCCATCGTGGTCGCCGTCGGCGCGTCGACCGACCCGCTGACGAGGAACGGCTGCTGCGAGCCGGTCATCGTGAAGTAGTCGCCCACCAGTCCGCAACTGTCAGAGGTCGCGCAGGACAGGCCGTTCACCTCGGCCTGCCCGCCGGTGGCGAGGGCGGACAGGCCCGGAATCGTGCCAGCGGCCCCCCACGTGCCGCCCTTCTGGCTCGCCACCCAGACGCCTTGCGAATGCTTGCTGGTGACAAAGTCGCCCGCGGCACTGCACTTGCCCGGGGACACGCACGATACCTCGGTGGCGAACATGTCCTTGCCGGTGTTGAGGGTGGCGCTGCCTGGCACCGGGGTGGCCTTGCCCCAGGTCCCGTTCTTCTCGGTCACGACGAGGGGCTGGGTGCTCGTGCTCGAGGTGGCGTAGGAGCCGCCGGCGCTGCAGTTGCCCGCGGTCGGGCACGAGACGCTGTTCAGCTGGGAGGCACCGCCCTTCTCCAGCGCCGCCGCGCCTGGCACCTGGACGGCAGGACCCCACTTGCCCTTCGCCTGGGTCACGGTGAACGCCTGCGTGAGATCCGTGCCGGTGGTGTAGAAACCGACCGCGGCGCAGGTGATGATGCCCACCGACTGCGGCGACACGCCGCAGGAGACCTGGGTGACCCGGGCATCCTCGCCCTTGTTGAGCGAGCCCGCGATCTGGAGCATCGGGCTCCAGTCGCCGTCGGCCTCGCTGATCAGGAACGCCTGCTGCCCGCCCTTGGTGTCGGTGTAGAACCCGCCGCCGACGCACGTCCCCAGGGACGTGCAGGACAGTGACGTGACCTCGCCAAGACTGCCCTTGTTCAGGTTGCCGGCCAGCGGAGTCGCGGTCGGCCAGCTGTTCAACTGTTCGTCGACGAACGGCTGCCGGTTGCCCGCGGTGTCCCCGATGTACCCGGCGACCACGCAGCGGGCGAACGCCGGGCACGCCTCGGCGTCGATCTGCGCGGCCCCGCCCGAGCCCGGTAGCTCAAGCGAGCCGTCCCAGGTGCCGCCGACCTCGCTGCCGTTGAACGCCTCAAGTCCGGTGGCGTCCCGGTAGAACCCGCCCGCGCCGCATTCGCCCGCCGCGAGGCACGCCACCGTCAAGACGTCGGCACTACCGCCGGTGTTCAGCTGCGGGACGAGCGGCACGTCCTGCGCGGCCCCCCACAGACCGCTGGTCTCGCCGATCACGAAGCCCTGCTGCTTCTTGCTGGCGCCGTCGTAGTAGAACCCGCCCGCGGTGCAGGCGCCCTTGGCCGGACAGGCGACCGCCTCAAGCACCCCTCCCCCGCTGTGGTCCAGTGTGTCGATGCCGGGCGCCTGTTCGGCGTGGCCCCACGCCGGACTCGCAGGCCCGGCCGGAGGAGCCGGCGGTGGCGTGGCGGCCACCTGGGGCACGGCGCCCGCCGGGACCGGGGCCGCACCGGCGGCGGCGGTCAGCCCCCAGCACAACGCGGCCGCGGAAAGTACGCAAAAAGCACCAGAAATCAGACCAGAACGCCTTCTCATGACCCCTCGCCCCGATTAGCGACAACGTTAAACAAACGCGCTATTGCGCAGCGTGACATGCTGCTGGAAAGCCGCGCCAGACTTCGCCCGAGAAACTTGTCAATTACCGTAGATCTGCTGCAGTGCCTACTGCAACAGCCTTTGGGCGGGCAATCATGATCGAATCGGGGCCAGCGCGGTGAGGGCCCAGTTGGCCAAGAAAAGGATGAGCGACAGCACCACCAGCGCCGGGGCGAGCACCCCCAGGCTCGTCGAGTCGATCAGCAGCCCGATAACAGCCGAGATCCCAGAGGCGCCCGCGGCCGCGGCGCCCACTTGCCAGGCAATGGCGTGCCGCGCTCGTTCCACGCCGATCCGGCGCGGGGTAACGGCGACGAGGGCAGGGAAAACGCCAGCGAGCGAGCCGCCGAGAAGGGCGAATGCGAGGACCACCACGACCGCGTCGGGCTGCCACCAGATGAGACCGCAGCCAGCAATGCTGAGAAGGAGTCCGCACCGGATCACCGTGTGCGCCGAGGGCGGCTTGGCGGGAAGGGCGAGGCCGATCCGGACCGCGGTCAGCGCACCCCAGTAGCCGAAGGAGGCCAGTCCGGCGGCCGACGCCGACAGACCCAGGTGACCGCGGACGTAACTGGTCTCCCACTGGCCCGCGCTCACCTCCAGCCCGGCGTATATGAAGAAAACGACCAGCCCCAGCGTCAGGACGGCGACCACCCGCCGTCGGCTCCAGCCCTCGATCGGCTCGGCCGTTTCGTCCTGCTCCCCTACCGCGTCTGCTCCCCCGGCGGCCGTGCTCGCCGCCGGAACAGGAACACTCCGGCGGTAGGTGGTCCAGCAGCAGGCGGTCACGACGTCGAGCGCGGCGAGGAAAAGATAAGCGGGCCGCCAGGAACCCGCGAGGATCGCAACCGTGGCCACGAGCGGCCCGATTGCGGTGCCCACACCGTAAAAGCCGTGCAGGAGGTTGAGCAGCCGGGGTCTGCCCGTGAGCGCGGCGACGGTGTTGAGACCTCCGTCCATCATTCCCGCGGCGGCGCCAACCAGCGGCCCGACGCTGAGCACGAGCCACAATCCCGGCGCCGCGGCGTAGCCGATGCCGCCCAGAGCGGCGCATGAGCCGGCGGTAGCCAAGACGGCGGCGGCGCCAAGCCGGCGGATGAGCCGGCCGACGGCGGCCGCTATCGCCACCGAGCCGATGGTGCTGACCAGCAGGATGAGGCCCAGGTCTCCGACTGGCTCACCGAAACTGTGGCGCATGGCCGGCCAGGCCGTTCCGAGCATCCCGTCGGGCAGACCGAGGACCGCGAACGTTCCCAGGCTCAGCAGGTCGAACTTCCGGTCAACCGCGGCCGGCGTGCCGTCGGCAGCCCTCATCAGTCCCCGACCCGGCATATCTGAGTACGCTAGGTCATTCCGCGGTCATGAGTCCATCATCGTTTTTGCCCATGAGCCACCGGGTGCGGCAGCACCGCCGACGGAGTCTCTTGGCTGCAGACGTCGTCGCACTCAACCTCTTAACTAGATCTGAGCATTGTCTGGCCAGGTGGCGAGGGCGCTGTCATACTCGGGTCATCCCGGCAGGACGTTATCCAGCTTGGCCTCGGAGGTGGGTCGCATGGCGCGTCGTCCGACACTGGTAGCCCGCAGGGCCATCGTGGGCTGTCTGCTCGCGGCAGGCGTCGCCATCGCGGCCGCGCAGCCCGCGGCCGCCGCGCCGGCCCCGGTCGCCGGGACATGGCAGGCGGCGAAAACGGTCGTCCTGCCGCCGGTCATCAACTTCGGCCAGTTCGCCACGGTCAACTCGATCGCCTGCCCCTCCCCTGGCAACTGCACCGCGGTCGGGCACTTCTCCGACTCCCACGGCAACCGCGCCGCGATCGCCGCCAGCGAGAAGAATCACACCTGGGCCGCGGCGAGCCAGCCGTACGGGACGGTCGGAGTGGAGTTCTTCTCCATCCCCGACCTGGTCAGCGTGTCCTGCTCCGCGGCCGGCAACTGCACCGCCGTCGGCGTGATCACCTACAAGGACGAGTGGACCGCCGGGCTGGTACTGAACGAGACCAAAGGCACGTGGAACCAGGCCGACTACTTCCACCAGGACGAGAAGGGCGCCCAGGTCAACGCGGTGTCGTGCCCGCATGCGACCAATGACGCCTGCGCCGCCGGCGGGTACTACGTCGACGCCAGCGGGAACACGCAAGCGATGCTGCTCGACCAGCTGGCCGACAGCGACTGGGTCACGCTGAACGCCCTGCCCGGGCTCGCGACGCTCAACGCCGGCGGCAACGCCGCCGTCACGTCGGTTTCCTGTCCCTCGGCCGGCAACTGCGCGGCCGGCGGCTACTACACCGATGCACACGGGAACCGCCAGGCGTTCGTGATCACGAAGAAGAAGGGCACCTGGCAGAACGCGCGCGAGGTCGCGGGCACGCTCAACAGCGGCGGCTACGCACAGGTCAACGCGGTGTCGTGCGCGTCGGCGGGCAACTGCGCCGCCGCCGGGCAGTATTTCCGCTACGTCGCGCCTAACGCCAGCACGCAGGCGTTCGAGGCCACGGAAAAGAACGGCGCCTGGTCGTCGGCGGCGGAGATTCCCGGCACGGCGAGCCTCAACGTTGACGGAGTGGCCGTCGCCACCTCGGTGTCGTGCGCGCCTTCGGCCGGCCCGCTCAACTGCGGCCTCGGCGGCCGCTACCAAGATAAGAACGGCCACGCGCAGGCATTCGTCGACCTGCTGAAGAAGGGCGTCTGGCAGCAGGCGTCGGCGATCGCCACCGCGCATAACCTCGGCGGGTACGCCCAGGTGAGCACCGTGTCGTGCCCGTCCGCCGGCAACTGCGCGGCGGGCGGCTACTACTCCGACGGCCACCTCGGCGGCACCCTCCCCTTCACCGTGGACGGTGCGGTCACCCAGCCCACCACGACAACGCTCGGGCTGTCCGCCGCCACGGTCAAATACGGGCACGAGCAGGCCGAGAAGATCTCCGTCAAGGTCACGCCCGCCGATGCCGGCCCGGCGACCGGAACCGTCGCGATCGCCGCCGGCAAGACCAACCTGTGCCAGGTCAAGCTGTCCTCCGGCAAGGGGTCGTGCACCCTCGCCGCCAAGAAACTCGGCCCCGGCAGCTACCACGTGGTCGCGAGCTACGCCGGCGCGACCTACTTCGCCAAGTCCGCCTCAGCGGCGAAGACGCTCAAGGTCACCGGGTAACGCTGACCAGGGGCGGGTAGAGCAAATCAGGATTCTGAACGCACGCGTGGCTTCGCGTTCCACCGCCCCGGTCCGCCTCGCCTGATACCGGGACGCGACCGCCCAAGCCCACCGGGAGCAGGGCGCGGATCGCCGCACGGTAAACTGAGAGCTCGTGACCTCTACATCGAAGCCCGTCCGCGTGGGCCTGCAACTGCAACCGCAGCACGCTGATTACAAGGCGATCCGCCGCACCGCCTCCGAAGCGGAAGAACTCGGCGCCGACGTCGTCTTTAACTGGGATCACTTCTACCCCCTGTACGGCGAGCCAGAAGGCAAGCACTTCGAGTGCTGGACGATGCTCGGCGCCTGGGCCGAGTCGACCTCGCGCACTCAGATCGGTGCGCTCGTCACCTGCAACAGTTACCGGAACCCGGAGCTGCTGGCCGACATGGCGCGGACCGTCGACCACATCAGTGACGGCCGGCTCATCCTCGGCATCGGCTCGGGCTGGTTCGAGAAGGACTACGACGAGTACGGCTACGAATTCGGGACGGCCGGCGGCCGGCTTGATGACCTGGCCGCGGCGCTGCCGCGCATTGAGTCGCGGCTGGCCAAGCTGAACCCGGCCCCGACGCGCAAGATCCCGGTGCTCATCGGCGGCGGCGGCGAGAAGAAGACGCTTCGCCTGGTCGCCAGGCACGCCGACATCTGGCACAGCTTCGGCGACAGCGAGACGCTCGAGCGCAAGCTCGGCATCCTGCGTCAGCACTGCGCCGACGTCGGACGCGACCCGGCCGACATCGAGATCTCGGTGGGCGTCAGGGGCAACCCGGCCGAAGTCGGCCCGAAGCTGCGCTCGCTTGGCGCGTCGCTGTTCACGGTCGGCGTCGGCGGTCCCGACTATGACCTCTCCGAGCTCCGTGACTGGATTGCCTGGCGCGACAGCCAGCACTCCTGACGAGCCGGCCCGAGGAGCCCCCCGGCTGCCCGCCTGCCCCGCCTGCCCCGCCGGGCAGCCAGCGTAGCGCGCCACGGGAACCAACCGTGCGTTCCATACCCTCAGTCCTTGATCTGGGCTCTAACGGCAGGCAGGCCTGACGGCGCTCCGCCGGGCCTGCCTATCGGAGGAATGCGACATGGCTTTGCCCGCCGCGCAGCTCGTCGTCGAATTGGTCCCCCATTGCACCTCGGTGACTCGTGACGGCTGGACCGGCAGCCACGATATCCGCCCGCTCACCGAACTCGGCCTGCGGCAGGCCGCGGCGTTGGCAGCCGCGATCGGCACCGACGTCGACGGCATCTACTCAAGCCCGGCCACGCGCTGCCGGCAGACCGTGGCGCCGCTTTCCGCAGCTGCCCGACTGCCAGTGCGCGACCTCGCAGAGCTGTACGAGGCGGGTGACTTCGGCGAGCCGGCCAAAGCTACCGTCGGGGTGCCCGATCTCATGGTGCGCGCACTCGGTGGCGGCTGGGCGGCCGGCCGGATGCTGCGCGCGGTCGCCCTGATGATGGACGCGCACCCGCGGGGCCGGGTCGCGGCGGCCTCGCACGGCGATGTCATCCCGGTGCTGCTGGCGGCGCTCAGCAGCGCCTTCGCCATCCCGCGGCCGCGGTGGGTCGGCCGGGGTGGCTGGTACACGCTCCGGTTCGCGCCCGGCGGCCTGGCCATCACCGCGCACGATCCGGTTTCGGTCTGACCATCCGTAGGCTAGCTCGCATGAGCGACACGGCGATGGTGCGGCTCCGTGACGGCGCCGGGCTTTGGACGACGGTGCGCGGCACCGGACCACCCCTCGTCTGCCTGCACGGCGGCCCGGGCCTGTGGGACTACCTCGACTCGCTGGCGGAACTGCTCGACGACACGTTCACGGTGATCCGGTTCGACCAGCGCGGCTGCGGGCGCTCGAGCGCCGACGGCGGCCCGTTCACGATCGAGCAGGCGGTCGATGACCTGGACCAGGTCCGTGCGGCCCTCGGCTTCAGCCAGTGGGCGGTCGCCGGGCACTCATGGGGCGCCGAGCTCGCGGTCCGCCATGCCGCCCGGCACCAGGACCGGACCGTCACGGTCGCGTACATCGGCGGGGTGGGAGCGGGCAACGGCTACCGGGAGCCCTTGGCTGCCGAGCAGGCCCGCCGACTCGGCCCTGAGCGCGAGCGCCTGGACGAACTGTCCGCGATCCCCGCGAGCGACCGGACACTGCCTGAGGAACGCGAGATGTGCCTGCTGCAGTGGCGCACCGACTTCTCACCGGGGCCCGACGCCGCCGCGCACGCCCTGGCGCTGTGGGAAACCCGGCCAGCAGGGGCAGCTATCAACATGGCCGCCAACCGGCAGCTGTGGAACGACCGTGCGACCGAGGATCTCTGCCTGGCCGCCGCCCGCGTAAGCTGCCCGGTGACGATGATCTTCGGGGCGGACGACCCGCGTCCCTGGACGGCGAGCGACTCGCTGCTCGCGGCCCTCCCCGCCGCGAGCCGGATCGTGCTCAAGGACGCGGGCCACGCCCCCTGGGCCGAGCGGCCCGCAGACACGCGCCGCCTGATCATTGACGCACTGCGGCCCGCAGTCACCGAGTAGCGGATTCACCGAGTAGCGGATTCACCGAGTAGCAGTGCGCGGCGCTGGCGGCTGAGGCACTCCCACCCCACCCCGGCCCGGCCCACCCCGGCCCGGCCCGGCTGCCCCACTCCGGCCGCCTCGGTCACCGGTCCGGCTTGCGCCAGGTGAGTTCGTAGCGCCAGTGGACCAGCCACCGTACCCGGGATCCCGGCAGCGCCGCTGCGGCCTGGGCGCGGACCTCGCGGAGGGTCAGCTCCGGTTGCATCACTGGCATCTCGGGCTGCACCGCGTGCCGCCGGTACATCTCCCGCCGGGATCGTCGGCCCGCCGGCAGGCACAGCAGCACGACGCGCCGCGCGTTGTTGCCGAAGACGGACACCGCTTCGGCGGGCAGGCCGCGCGGGATCTCCAGCCGGTGATGAGACACCGCGATCAGCAGGCCCCCGGGCCGCAGCGCGGCGCCGAGGCGGGGCAGCACGACGGGCAGGTCCATGTGATGCAGGGCGCTGATGCTGGTGATGGCGTCGTAGGCGTCGACCGGCAGGTCGGCAGTGGCGGCATCGCCCAGCAGGCATGTCACGTTCGCGGGCACCGACCGCTTCGCCTCGGCGATCATGACGGGCGAACGGTCGAGCGCATCCACCAGGTC
The DNA here is from genome assembly GCA_050013875.1 of Trebonia sp. GTDB lineage: Bacteria > Actinomycetota > Actinomycetes > Streptosporangiales > Streptosporangiaceae > Trebonia. The sequence goes on from JBEKEK010000043.1 coordinate 11,017, forward strand.
TGCCCGCTCGGCCAAGCGCGAGGCGAACTCCCCCGCGCCGCACCCCACGTCAAGCACCCGTCCGCACCGCGCGGGCAGCGCCCGCAGCAGACGTTCGTGGTAGTAGGAATTGTGGTCCCAGGCAAGATTGATCACGAATGCGATCCTTGCGCCTCCAGGCGCGATCGCGGGCAGTTTTGGCGCCCGCTCACCGACCCGTCGCTGGGATCGCGGAGTCCGGCCGAAGGTGCTGGCCAAGGAACTGGAACGCCTGGCCGATCTCGGTGCGCGGGATCTCCAGGTCCCCCCCGGGGTTGGCGTGCAGGGTCTTGCGCCGGGAGCCGAGCAGGTCGAAAAGCCCCAGCCCGTCATCCCTGGGAAACAGTTCGTCGTCCCATTGCAAGAGGAACAAGACGGGGATGGCGACCGCCTGGCCGCGCGAGCGAAGGCGGTCTCCCCGTCGCCCGCGCGCTGGCCGAACAACCCGAAGTCCGCGGCCGTGCTCCTGGGCTCGGCGGCTGCCAGCGGGATGCCGAACCTCGTCCCCATCGAGACGCCGAAGTAGCCGATCGGAACGTCGGGCACCGCGTCCAGACCCTGGACCGCGTCGATGGCCGCGATCCCCTTGCCCACGATCCCCTTGGCGGTGCCGGTCGGCGCGGGCAGCCACGACCGCCGGGACGTCCTGGCCGGCCCGTCTGACGGCTAGCGGCAGCCGCTGCGCGCCCGGCTGCGGCTCCGTTCCGGGGAATGCCAACGGTTGCTCCTTCATCGTTCATCGTTCATCGCGAACGCGGACCTGCGCCGCTAACTCTGTTTGGTGCAGGCCAGAAAGGCAACCGCGCTTCGCGTCCGGCCCCCGCCAGACTCCACCAGCGGCTTGAGATAGGCGGTGATCTCGGCGATCTCCCGCGGGCTGAGCGTGCGTTCCAGGGCTTCGCCCAAGGGCGGCACGCGCGGGTTTCCCGCCATCCGCAGGGCTCGTTCCCAGGAGAACGGAGGCCTGTCGCCGTTGACGGTCACCCGCAGTTCGAGGTCGATCTGCGCGAACCCGGCCTGCTCGGCGAGACGCACCAGGTCACGGTCATCGAAGTCCAGCATGGGATCATCGCCAGGCGGCTGGATGGACTCATAGAGCGCCCTGAGCTTAGCGACCAGCGGCTCGACCGGCGTGCTGTCGTAGCCGAGGAACCGGCCAGGATCTCGCATCAGGACGTTGATCGGCTCGAACACGCTGAGGCGCCCACCCGGTGTTAGCACGCGGTAGAACTCTCGCAGCGCGGCCGCCTTGTCTTTTACGTAGATCAGGACAGACCTGGTGGTGACGACATCAACCGAGGAGTCCGCGAGGTCGGGCAGCGAATCGGCCGGGGCCAGCTGGAACCGCGACCGGTCGAGCAACCCCTCCGCCGCGGCCGCCTCGCGGCAGTGATCAAGCAAGTCCTGCGAGATGTCGGAGAAGATCACCTGCCCTGACGGGCCGAGCCGTTCCAGCGCGCCGAACGCGATCAGGCCGTCCCCGGCGCCCACGTCGAGCACGGTGTCGCCTGGCCGCAGCTTCGCCTTGTCGAGGACCTTGTCGCGGACCGGATACAGCACCTCAGTGAGCATTCGTGCACGGACGGCCGGATCGCCGCCGAACCGCACGTCCGTCAGCCAGCGGTGCCAGCGATCAGGAGCCGTCGCCATACCAGCTCATTGTGCCCGCGCTCGCGGCCGGCAGCCACCTGCGTCGTGCTCTTCGTGGCCGCGCCTGTCTGGTGCCAAGGTGCTCGGCGTGCCACTGCTTTCCCTCCTCCCAACCCCGCAATCTCGCCTCCTCTGTCTTCTCTGTCTTCTCTGTCTCCTCTGTCGCTCCTGCCTTCCCCGCCTCCCTCCACCTATCCCGCCTTTTTGCCACTCCTGCCATTCCTGCCTCTCTTGCCTCCCCTGTCATCCCTGCCTTCTTTGCCTCCTCTGTCATCCCGGCCACCGCCGCGCTTCCCTCCCCTGACTCTCCCGCCTGCCCGCCCGGCTCCGAGATGCCTGACATTCATGACATTTGACCGTCGAAAAAGATCTTGAAAAATATCTTGGGAAGCACCGGCTCAGTTTGGCTGAAATGTCAGCGTCGGTCGCTATTATGTTCGTGTAGGCAAGATAGTAATCATGATCATCCGGAAGGAGGGCCGGTACATGGAAGATCGCGAGCTCCCCAATTCCGACCCGACCCCGGAGAGCGCGGGCGGTCTTCCCGACCGGGGCATCGTGCCCGACCCCGGCATCGTGCCCGACCCGGAATGGGACGCGTACGTGGCCTGGCGCGAACGGGAGATTGCCGCGGGTCGCGTCGAGGAGCCGCCGGAACCGTGGGAGATGGAGGGCCCGGCCGTTTCGATTGGCCTCGGCGACGCCGCCGACATCAACCCGGGGATACTGGCCTCGATCTGCGGGCCGGACGGTCTGGGCGGTGACGGGCTCGGCCCGCAGTTCGGCCAGGACGCGCCCGCGGATGTGCTGCGGCCCAGTCCGGTGCTGGCCGCACTGACCGAGCAGGCATCCGCTGACCTGTCGCGGCTTACTGACAACCAGCTGATCGGAACGTTGCACGCGGCCCGTCGGCTGGAGAACCGCGCCCAGTACCTGCAGACCGCCGCGATCGCGGAGTTCGCCCGCCGCCGTGCTGAGGAATTTGAGACCGCGAAGGCCCGCGGTGTCCGGGCCGGCTGCCGGGCAGGGGAATTCCCCGGTGTCGAGTTGGCCGCCGAGCTGCTCATCAGCCGAATGGCAGCCGGACAGTGGATCGACGCGGCCACCAGTCTCACGACCCGGCTGCCGAAGACACTGCAGGGGATGTCCGACGGTCTGATCGATGCCGAGCGAGCAGCGATCATCGCTGCGTACACATCCTGCCTGAGCCCGGAAGACGCGGCTAAGGCCGACGAGATCCTAGCCCCGGAGGCACCGGAGATCCGGGCCGATACCCTTGCCCGGCGCGCCGCCGCACTTGAAATGAAACTAGACCCGGAGGCGGCGAGGAGCCGCAAGGAGAGCACGAAGCGGGCTGCCCAGCGGGTCGAGGTCCGGCTCGAGCGCTCGGGGAACGCCTCCGTCGCGGGCCGCGAGCTGGACATCGCCGACGCGCTGGCCTCCAAGGCCCACATCCACACCATCGCACTCCGGCTGCGCCGCGCGGGCATCGAAGACTCCCTCGACCACCTGCGCGCCACGGTCTTCAACGACCTGCTCCAAGGCCGCAACCCCTTCGACCGCCTCGCCCCCATCCCGGAAGCACCCGCTGACGACGATGCGCCAACCGACGATCCGCCAACCGACGATCCGCCAACCGACGATCCGACCCGAGTGGCCGACCCGGCGCCGGCCGCCGACAAGGCGGCCGCCGAAAACCCGGGCTCATGGGACGCCCCGGTCCCCGAGGCGTGCGCAGACTGGGACTCCCCCGACGACCCAGCCGCAGACGATTCAGCTACGGACGATTCAGCTACGGACGAGTACGAATACAGGGGCGGGCGCAGGGGGCCGCGCGGTCACGGAGACGCCGCGATCGGCATCTGGCCCCATTCCGGCGACGATCCCAGCCTCGACGAAGACCCCGGCTACGACGACTCCGGTGCCACCGCCTCGGGCCCGGCCGACGACAGAATCCCCGCCCGCGCGCCGATGCCCGCGGTCATCAACCTCCTCGTCCACGCCGGCACTCTCTTCGGCTGGGACACCACGCCCTCCCAGGCAAGCGGCTGGGGTCTCCTGAACCCCGATGAAACCAGGGACGTCGTCCGTACCGCCTCCACGCACCCGCAGACTCGCTGGTGCATCACGGTCATCGGCCGCGACGGCACCGCCGTCGCCCACGGCTGCGCAGCGGGACAACATCCGTGGAAACCCGTGACATCACCAGACCGCACAGCATCTGGAGCCTCGCCAGGTAAACAGCCGCAGCCACCACCGGACGGACCCGACGCCAGCCAGGCCGCGCAGTTCGCCGACCTCCTGCACGGCCTGAACATCGCCCTCGAGCCGATCGCCCAGGCGACCTGCGACCATAGGCATGCCGAGGACCACTACACCCCAAGCCGCAAGCTCCAGCATTTGGTCCGCGCCCGCACCGTCACTTGCACCGCCCCCGGCTGCCAGGCCCAGGCCATCCAGGCCGACCTCGACCACACCGACCCCTACCCGCAAGGCCCCACCGACGAGTGCAACCTCGGCCCCAAGTGCCGCACCCACCACCGCGCCAAGCAGGCCCCCGGCTGGAAAGTGGAGCAGCCCGAACCCGGCGTCTTCCGCTGGACGCTCCCGTCCGGCCGCACTCACGCCAGCCGCCCCACCATCTACTGAACCGCGGTGACCGCTCAATGCGCCGTGATCGGCCCGCCCGCCGACCGCCGCTGATACTCAGTTACCGAAACCTTGGCTGTCTGCTCGCAGCCCAGCAGTTCGCACTCGCAGCTGAACGGGAACATCGGGCCGTCCGGCATCCGGTCCCGTCCGATGGCCTCCTCCCACCAGGCAAGCAGCTGACAGACGACAGCGGCGTTCTCTGCCCTCCGGATCCGCTGCCGCTCGGGTCCGCTGGTCGCACGCGTGAGGCCTGGCAACCGCGCAATCTGGCGCGACACCAAGGCCACTGTCGCGTCCGCAGAAAGGCTGCCGTCCACCTCCAGGACCGGCAGCCCGCGGGCTGCCGCCTGTCGCCGGTTCAGCTCCGTCAGCAGCACATCCCGTGTGTACCGACGCTCGAGCGCCGCCGGAACCTGCGCGAACCGCCGCGCGATGCCGCTCCGTGCGAAATCAGGCGACGGCAGCAGCCACAGTCCGTGTTCTGGTGCTCCCAGCAGCGGCGCCACGTAGTCCGGGAACAGTTGCGGCCCCTCTACGAGGATGGTGGGCCCGTCGCCGAGCGCGCGTACGTCGTCGAGGATCATGGTGAGCCGTTCGGCGCTCGTCGCCGTGAACAGCTCGGCGAGCTCGGCTGGCGTGCCCTCTTGCCGCTGCGCCGGAGTCATCGCGTTGACCGCCCGCATCAGCGGGTAAGCGCCGGACTCCGCCCGGCGGGCATGTGCGTACGTGTACGAGTCGACCGGGTACAGGCGCAGGTCGAGCCGACGACAGACGGCCAGGGCGACCGTCGTCTTGCCTGACCCAGAACCGCCTCCGAGCCAGAAGATACCCGGCATCCGGTTAGCCTCTGGCGTCGCGCTCGTCACCGCCCGGTGATCCCATCGGAGGCCTCGGCCAGCCGGCGGGCTAGGTAGCGCCGCTCGGCGTCGGTGCCGGCCAGGGCGAGCGCAGCACCGTAGGCGTCCGCCGCCTCGGCGAGCCGTCCGAGGCGGCGGAGCAGGTCGGCGCGGGCCGCGGGCAGCAGGTGGTAGCCGGCCAGGGCCCCGCTCCCGGCCAGCGAGTCCACCAGGGCCAGTCCGGCTTCCGGTCCTTGCGCCATGCCGACGGCCACCGCGCGGTTCAGCTCCACCACCGGGGATGGGGTGATCCGGGCAAGCTGCCCGTAGACGCGGGCGATCACCGGCCAGTCGGTGTCGGCCGCCTGGCCGGCGCTGGCATGGCAGGAGGCGATGACCGCCTGGAGCTGGTACGGCCCGGGCCGCCCGGCCCGTAGCGCGCCGTGCAGGACCTGTTGTCCCTCGGCTATCCCGGCGCCGTTCCAGCGGCTGCGGTCCTGGTCCTCCAGGGTGACCAGCTCGCCTTGGCTGTCGGTACGGGCCGCGCGGCGGGAGTCTTGCAGCAGCATCAGTGCGAGCAACCCGCCCGCCTCAGGCTCGCCGGGCATCAGCTGGGCGAGCAGCCGCGCCAGCCGGATCGCCTCCGCGCACAGGTCCGCCCGGACCATGTCCGGCCCCGAGGTGGCGCTGTAGCCCTCGTTGAACAGCAGGTACAGGACGGCCAGCACCCCGGCGGTCCGTTCGGGGAGCAGGCTGGCGGGTGGCACCCGGTACGGGATCGCGGCGTTGCGGATCTTGCGCTTGGCGCGGACGATCCGCTGCGCCATCGCCGGCTCGGCGATCAGCAGCGAGCGGGCGATCTCGGCGGTGGTCAGGCCCGCCAGCGTCCGCAGGGTAAGCGCGACGCGTGCCTCAAGCGGCAGCGCCGGGTGGCAGCAGGTGAAGATGAGCCGGAGCCGGTCATCGCCGATGCCGCTGTCGCCAGCCTCCTGCGCGACGGAGACCGGCAGCGATGCGCCCGACGGGGCCGGCGGCTCCAGCAGGGCCGCCTCGCGTAGCTTGGCGGACTCGTTCGAGCGACGGCGCAGCACGTCAATGGCGCGATTGCGGGCCGCGGTGGTCAGCCAGGCACCGGGGCGGTCAGGCACGCCGTCGCGTTCCCAGGCCTGCAGCGCACGGGTGAACGCGTCCTGCGCGCACTCCTCGGCCAGGTCCCAGTCACCGGTGACCGCGATCAGCGTGGCGACGACCCGCCCCCATTCGGACCTGAAGGCGGCGCTGACCGCCGACTGCACCTCCGGGTCGGCGTCAGACGTCATGCCCGCTAGCGTACGTGGGTGTCGATCTGGCCGTTTCCCGTTCGTCGGTGGGGCGAAGGAAGAAACCGAATGCCGCAGGAGGCAACCGTGAAGTACATGATGATCGTCTGCTTCGACCCGACCGTTGACCCCGCCGACGCGCAGGGGGGCATGGACATCGACGCCTGGGTCGCGGAGATGGACGGCCGGGGCGTGCGCCTGGAAGGCCGCGCGCTCGAGGCGAGCGACGCCACCACCGTGCGGGTGCGCGGCGGGGAGACGCTGATCTCCGATGGCCCGTTCGCCGAGACCAAGGAGCTTATGGTCGGGTACGACATGCTCGACTGCAAGGACCTCGACGAGGCGATCGAGGTCGCGTCCAAGCACCCGCTCGCCCGCCGCGGCGCGATGGAACTACGCCCCTTCGGCGAGGACTGAGCACCGGAGCCCGGAAGTAGCCGGGGCGGCCGGACCTGTGCTACTTCCACGTATCTAGCTCGTTCCTTCGTCCTCCGGACGAGTGACGGTCATGAACGTGACCGCCGCTACGATCCGATCACGGGGGAATGCCATGTCCGGTATTGCCAGTCGCGGAAACCGCGTGCACGCGCACACGGGCAGCCACAGTCAGGCCGAGCTGATCCGCGAATACGAAAACCGAGAGCCCAACTCCCTGCAGCTAGCCAGGCTGGCCGACCTGGCAGGAGTGCCTGTCGCCGGGCTCGAGCGGAAGTCCATCGCCACCTTGAAGAACGAGCTGCTGATCAACCCGATCCTGTTCGAATTCGAGCTGGTCTGCGGGCAGGTAGTCAAGGTCGACCCGGTCACCGGGCTCAAGTACCCGGTGACCGGGGCCACCGTCACCGTCAACGACCTGCAGTGTGACTGGCTCTGGTTCTTCCCGCCGGGCTGGCCGTGGTCGTGGGGCTTCCGCTGGCCCCGCTGCGTCTCGGTGCCGATCGGAAGCGTGCAGACCGGTCCATGCGGGGAGTTCTGCATCCTGATCCCCCGGTGGGACATCGAGTGGATCCGCATCTGGATCCAGGAGCGCTGGTGCTTCCCCGAGATCCTGAAGCGGCCGTCCGTGGCCGACCTGCTGGCGCCGCAGCTGCCCGGGGCCGGCGCGCCGAACCGGCCGGATCCCGCGGCCCTCGCGAGCTTGCTTGACGCCCGCGAGGACCTGGCCGCAGCCATCGGCCCGGCCGCACTGGCGGCCATCCGCGACGCCGGCCGCACCCAGACCCTGGGTGCGCTGACCACCGGCCTGTCGGACGTCCTGGCCGCCAACGCGTTTACCCGGCCGGTGCCCGCCCCGGTCCCCGCCGAGCTGCGGGCGCTCTCGCCGGCCCAGGCCAGGGAGTCGTTTTCCGCCCGGCTTAGCCTGCGCCCGACCGGGAGCGAGCTTGACCTCTCGCTGCCCTTCGGGCCATTCCTGCGCTGCGTGGACGTCGAGGTGCCGATCTGGATCCCGTTCTTCGAGGTACCCGACATCAACTTTGTCGTCACCCAGCAGATCGGCGGCACCGACCAGGTCATTTACGACGGGGCGTTCGACGCCGCCTGGGACACCTGGCCGGCGCCGCTGCAGGTCGAGCTGGACGTGGCCCAGTCAGCGGTCGCCAGCCCGGTCCCCGGCTGCCCGCCCCAGGGCATCGAATGCGAGGACGAGCCGGCCATCGTCAGCATCGGCCTCCTGGACGTGGCCCCCGCCGACGGCTACCTGGATCCGGGCGGCAGCGGCTTCGCCGTCTTGATGAACAAGCCCAACGCGATGCCCGACACGCCATCCACGGCCCCCTTCGAATCGGTCGTGTCCGGCTACCTGCCGCTGTACGGCTGCGCGGCGGGGGCAGAGTTCTACCGGGTCATGGCCTCCTCCGCCGACAGCGACGGCCTGACGACGCTCGAGGCCGACGGGTCGATGACCCCCCTGCCGGCCAGCGCGTTCGGGCCCGCGACACCGGTTATCGCGCCGCAGCCCTGGCAGGTGGCGCCGCTCACCGGGCCGCCGTCCCCGCGGATCGTCCCCGACGTGAACGGCTGGTACCGGTCCACGTACCTGACCGACTATCCGCAGAACCTGCTGGTGAACTGGGCTCCCTCGGATGGCGTCTATCGGCTCACCGTGGAGACCGGGACCGGCACGGCCGGCAGCGTCACCCCCACCGGGGTCAGCAGCCCGCCCGTCGTGGTGGTGGTGGACAACTCGCCGCCGTCGGTCACCTTCTGGCCGGCCGGCTGGAAGTACGCCTCAAGCAGCGGCCCGTTCATGTCGTTTACCGAGGACGACGGTTGCTTCATCATCGAGCGGAGTGGCCAGGACATTGAGATCCAGCTCTCGTACACGGTGACGGCCTACCACCTTTACTCGATCTGCCTGGTGCCCGACGGGTGCGCGGTGGGAGACGTCACGGTGACCGACAGCGGCGGCCTGGCGGCGGATGTGTGCCCAGGCGGCCTTGGCTACATCTATGACGGCCCCTTCGATAACAGCCTGCCCGACAGCAGCCTCACCGGAACCGTCACCTACACGATCGCCGGCGATGCGCCCGACGGATGCTACTCCTGGACGCTGTGGGCCTACAGCCGGGCGTTCAGCCCCAACGCTTCCCAGGGTCTCACCGACGTGGGCGGCTCCGCCTGGAACTACGTGCAGACACCGATCTACGCCAACCCGTCCCTGTCCATCGCGGTCGTCACCGAGTAGGAGATCGCCCGATGAACGCCGGTCAAGCGATCCGGTTCTCCCTCGCGGCCCTGGCGGCCTGGCGGATCACCCATCTGCTGGTCGCCGAGGACGGGCCTGCTGCCCTCGTGGCCCGGGCCCGGAGCAAGCTCGGCTCCGGGCCCGCCGGGGAGCTAGCCGACTGCTTCGGCTGCATGAGCATGTGGGTAGCCGCCCCGCTGGTCCCATTCGTGACCCGCCGCCGCGCCGAGGTCCCCGTCTGCTGGCTCGCCCTGTCCGGTGCGGCCTTCCTGCTCGAGCGCCGCACGCAGGAACCCGAAGCCGTCGTGATGCTGCCCCCTGCCGAACCGGAGCCCTGACATGTCCTGCTGCAACCGTCGCCGTGCTCTGCTGGCCACCGGCTCACCCAGCCCCGCACCGGCCGGAATCCGCGCTGTTCCGTCGGCCACCGCACCGGCACCCGCCCCGCAGGCAGCCGCCGGGCTGCCCGTATCCGCCGAGATCCAGCTCCTCTTCACCGGATCGCGGCGGATACGGGTGGAGGGGGTGGTGAGCGGCCGGATCTACCGTGCCTCGCCCGCTGCCCCTTTGATCACCGCAAGCCAGCAGGACGTCCGCAGCCTGCTCCGATCCGGCCTCTTCACGCGGGCTCACCAAGGGACGCGCGATCCGGCCGGGCGCGAGCACCCCGTCTCCGGGTGATGGCCGGACGGCGTGCTGGCCGGCCAAGAGTGGTGTTCTGCGCCGGCCACGAATGGTGTTCTGCGCTGGCGGCCCGGGTGACATCATGAGGAGACAAGGAGTCTCGATGATGAATGATTTTCTGGCGGAACGGCCTGGGTCCCGGGAACTGGCTGACGTCAGCGAGCGGCTTCAGCGCGACGGTTACGCGGTGCTCCCGGGGCGGTTGGACGATGACCTCGTCGCCACCGCCCGGAGTGAACTGGGTGAGCTGCTGGCCGCTGCCCCCTGGGGCACCGGCTTCGACGGCACCCGTACCCGCCGGGTCTGGGCACCGCTGGCCGTCACCCGCTGCCTGGACGCGGCCGCACTTGATCCGCTCATCCTGGCTGTGGTGGAGCAGGCCGTCGGACCGGGCACGCAGTTCGGGACCACCTGCGCCGTCGAAGTTCATCCCGGGCAAGGCGTGCAGGTGCTCCATTACGAGCAGAACCTGTATCCGCTCCCGCGCGACCGCGACGTCATGCTGACCGCGATCTGGGCACTGGATGACTTCACCGCCGAGAACGGGGCCACCCGGGTGGTACCCGCCAGTCATGAAAGCCCGGCCCGCAAGCCAGACCAAGCCGAGACGGTGCCGGTGGAGATGCCGGCCGGATCGGTGTTCCTGTTCTCCGGCAGGCTGTACCACGGCGCCGGCGCCAACGTCAGTGATCGCCCGCGGCTCGGCGTCGCGATCGATTACATCCAGCCGTGGCTGCGCTCCTGCGAGGCGCACACCCTCAGCGCCGACCCCGCGCAGGTACGGCTGCTCCCGCAGCGGCTTCAGGAGCTGCTGGGATTCAATCAGCCGTCCCCGTACTTCGGGTTCGTGAACGGGCAGCATCCGCGGGATTGGCTGATGAACCGCGGGTGAACCGCGGCCGGTGTCAGCTGAGTATCGTGAGAGTTCGCGTACCGGAAGTTGATCGTCCGGGACCGCGGGTAGCGTGCCCGCATGGCTATCGCACGCTACCCAGGTCTCGTCATCGACTGCCCAGATCCGCACGCTCTCGCCGCCTTCTACGCGGCGATGCTGGACTGGAAGACCGAACTCTCCCCCGGCTGGGCTGACATCCGCGGGCAAGAGGGGCAGTGCATCTCCTTCCAGCAGGTGGCGGAGTACACCCCGCCGAACTGGCCCGCCCAGGAGCTGCCCCAGCAGATGCACCTCGACGTGATCGTCGACGATCTCGACACCGGGGAGGCAGCGGTGCTCGAGCTCGGCGCGACCAAGCATGAGCACCAGCCCGGTACATCCTTCCGGGTCTTCCTCGACCCGGCCGGGCACCCCTTCTGCCTCTGCGTCGACTGACGCAGAGAAGTCCTGCCTCAAGCACCCGCTACCCCAGGCAAAACCCGTAACCAGCATCCGGAACGGACGCGTGGCTCCGCCTGCCAGGCCCATGGCCTCCTGGCGGCGCGGAGCACGCTCCCGTTCCTCAGGCTGATGTTTTTCGGCGAACGGAGACCGCTGGCTGGCCGACTACGGATGCGAGTGTTTGTCGGTGCCTTGCGCTAACTTGCTGTTATCAGTGGTCAGCACGCGCCGGGTTGTCAGCGCTCAGCGCTTCTTGCTGTTATCAAAATACGCCAGTTGGCCCCGCCGACCGCGGCACTGAGCTGGTGCAGTGTCCAGCCCCGCCCGCTCTGGTCTAGCGGCCTGGTGAGCCCGGTAAAGATCTCCGCGGCGCGGCGGTAGGACATCCGGGCCTGGCCGGTCAGCGGGCAGACGTCGGCCGCGGGGGCCCCGGCCGGCGCCTTCCGGTCGGTCAGGAACACCGGGCCCCAGGCCCGCCCGGACAGCAGCCAGCGCAGGATCTGGCTGGTCGTCTCCTGCCACTCGATGCCGTCCGGCGATCCGGCGCCGGGACGCGCCCTGACCCGGTGCAGCGAAAGGTCGAGCCAGTTCGCGTCCAGCGCCAGCACCTGCGCCGCGGCTGCGCCGGAGTCGTAAAGCACCCGCCAGAACGCCTGCTCCCGCAGGCTCACCGCCAGCCCGAACAGCTCACTGACCTGCGCGGCCCGCAGCGGCAGGTAGCCGGCGGCCGGTTGCAGATGCCGCAGTCCCGAGGTGGGATCCGCGTTGACCCATCCCTGGCCGCGCCACCAGCCGACCGCGCTGCGCAGCGCGGACAATTCGCGGTTCACCGTGCGGGGATCGGCGAGCGCCGCCCGCTCCGCCAGTGCGGCACCAAGCCGCCCGCCGGTACGGGGGTCGTCGAGCAGCGTCAACGGCACAAGCGGCGGCGTGGCGCCGCGGCGGTCAGCCCCCCGCGGGATCGGCTTGCCGACCAGCGGCCAGGCCCAGCCGGTCAGCGAGACCCGGTAAACCCGGCGGGAAGCGGCGCTGAGCGCGGCCCGGGCCAGATAGGAGTCCACCGCGGCCGAGTACTCGACCGGCGCCAGCCCGGCGACGTCTGGCACCGGTGCCCCCGGTGCGATCTCCAGCGGATACGAATCCATTGCCGCCTTCTTCCCGCAGTAAATAAGCGCTCTAAGCTTACCATTAAGAGTATCCGCAGCCAGAGACGGTTGAGTCGTATTTACTGCGGCAGAGATTGGCGGTTAATCTGCTTTCCGACGCGCTTTATTTGCCTTATCTCAGCTGCCTGCGGCATGGTAATAAGCATGTCACGTAGCAAGCGCGGGGCCGGATTTCGCCGTGTGCATGACGGCCTTAAGACCCGTCCCCGCAGTAAATCAGTGAATGTGAATGGTGACGGCAACCGCAGTAAATACCGCTGCCGCGGTAAATACGATAGTCGCGGTAAATACGGCAGCCGCGGTACCTGGGGTTCCGGCAGGCTCGGCCCGCTGGCCGGACGGAACTTCCGGCGCTTTTACGTCGGCTACGCCACCTCACTGCTCGGCACCTCGATGTCGGCGGTCGCGATCGCCTTCGCCGTGCTGCAGAGCGGCGGGTCGGCGACCACGCTCGGTGTCGTGTTCACGGCGAACATCGTGCCCATGGTCGTGTTCATGCTCGGCGGCGGCGTGCTCGCGGACCGGCTCGGCCGGCGGCCGGTGATGCTGGCCGCCGACGCGGCCCGCTGCGCCGCTCAGTCCGCCCTCGCGGTCACGCTGTTCCTCGGCCGCCCGCACGTCTGGCTGTTCGTCGTCGCCGCGTTCGTGGTCGGTACCGGTAACGCGTTCTTCTCCCCGGCCCTGTCCGGCCTTGTCGTGCAGCTTGCACCGCGTGACCAGCTCGGCAACGCCAACGCACTGTTCGGCATGGTCAGTCCCGCCGCCTCAGTCGCCGGGCCGGCCCTGGCCGGGATCCTGATCGCCGTCGGCAGCCCGGCCGTGCCGATCGCGGTCGATGCCGGGAGCTACGCGGTCAGCGCGGCCGCGCTGGCGCTGCTCCGCTTCCCCGACGCCGGCCGGCCGCGGGCCCGGTCGCTGCTGCGGGACCTAGCGGACGGCTGGGCGGAGTTCTCCTCACGCGCCTGGCTCTGGCTGCAGACCGTCCAGTTCACCCTGTTCAACCTGCTGACCTGGGGTCCTTACCTGGTCCTTGGGCCGGTGCTTGCCCGCGCGTACCTCGGCGGCGCCCGCGCCTGGGGCGCGGTCCTGGCCTGTTATGGCGGCGGCGCGATCCTCGGCGGCCTGCTCGCGCTCGGCCGCCGCCCCCGGCGCCCGCTGCTGGTCGCCACCCTGGCCACGCTCGGCTTCCCGCTCCCGCCGCTCACGCTGGCCCTGCACCTGCCGCTGGCCGCCGTGGCGGCCGGCGCGCTGCTGGCGGGCCTGGGCTCCGCCCTCGGCGGCGCGATCGCGACGACCGTGACGCAGCAGCGGCTGCCCGCGGGGGTCCTGTCCCGCGTCGGCTCGTTCAACATGGTCGGCGCTTACGCGCTCGGCCCCCTCGCGTTCATCGCGGCGGGCCCGGTGGCCGCGGCCGTCGGTGCCCGGGCCGTTCTCGGATTCGGCGCCGCCTGGGCCGTCTTCGGCACCCTGGCCGTACTCGCGGCGCCCTCCATCCGCAACCTGAGCTGGCAGGAGACCCCTCCTCGGCCATCCACCGACGAGCCTCAAGCCAGCCAGCGCCCGGCCTGTGCGACCCCGGCCAGCACGCTGACGGGCGAGCCAGGTGGAGGTTAACCGGCTGGTCTCGGCCGGGCGGCTGTTCGTACGATGGCGGGATGTCGGACACGCTGGCACCAGCGGACGTGATCGCGGCCGCGACACTCGCCGAGGCCACGCTGCGGCCGGTCAGCGACCGTGACTGGTCGGTGCGGGCCGGTCCGCTGGAGTGGGGCGTCGAGCAGACGATCACGCACATGCTCGCCGCCACCGCGAAGTACACCCTCTACCTGGCCAGCCGGTGCGAGCATTTCATCGGCCTGTCCGTGACCCGCTGGCCGGACGCGACCAACACCGAGATCATCGACTCCGTCGTGCCGGTCGCGACCGGACTGGCGGCCGTCGCGTCGGTCACCCCGCCCGGCGTGCGGGTCTACCACGTCTCCGGCCCGTCGAGCGCGGCCGACTGCGTCGGCCGCGCCTGCGTTGAGCTCCTCGTGCACACTGACGACGCCCTCACCGGTCTCGGCGTGGCCTTCACTCCCCCGGCGGAACTGTGCAGAAAGGTGCTGGCGCGGTGTTATCCCGGTTATCCGGTTGCCGGCCGTTCAGAATCACGCGTCCCAGGCGACGCCTGGGGTGGCCTGCTGGCCGCCACCGGAAGACCGGGCCACTGAATCCCGGTCCGGCCCCCACCCAGCCAGCCAGACGGCCGGCCGGCCAGGGGTAACCGAAGCAGCGCCTACCGGACGCCGCACAGCACGCGGCTCGAGCCGCGTTGCCAGAGCGTGCCCACCTCGGCGAACCCGGCCGCGCGCAACGCGCCCGTGTGCGTCGCGAGCTGCGAACCCTCTACCCCGTGGTGGACGTGGCCGCTGGCCCGCTCGGCCGCGGCCTCGGCCAGGGCGGGGTCGGCGGCGACCGACCGCCACCACTGCTCCCAGTCCTCGGCGCGGCCGGCGTGCCCGTCCGGGTAGCGCCGCTGCGCCTCCCGCTCCTCAAGCACCCGGCCCAGCCGGTCAAGCACCGGGCTCGAGGCCTGGTCCTCCCGGAAATGATCACCGTCGAGGAACACCCCGCCCGGGCGCAGCACCTCCGCCAGCGTCGCGTACAGCTCGCGGAGCTCGGTCGCGCTCAGCCAGTGCAGCGCGGTGGTGGATACCACCGCGTCGACCTGGCGCCCGTCAGGCAGGCCGAGCTGTGCCGCCCAGCCGGGTTCCCGCAGGTCGAGGCCGATGAAGCGCAGCCCGGGTAGGTCGTCGTAGGCCGCGCGGCCGAGCGCCAGCGTGACCGGGTCGGCATCGACCCCGACCACGGTCGCCTCGGGCAGCCGGTCAAGCAGCCGCACCGCGAGCGATCCGGGACCGCAGCCAAGGTCGAGGACGAGCGGGTCCGGCCGTCCGGCGCTCGCCTGCACCGCGTCGATGAGGGCGGTGAACCTGTCCTCCCGGTCCGGCAGGTAGACCTCCTGCTGGCGGTCCCAGCGCTCGATCCAGGCACGGGCGGCGGCGGCGCCGAGTTCAGGCCGATCCTTCAGTTCGGGCATGCCAGGCTCCTGTCACTGGTTAATATGACTTTGACAGTGATTACTGTAAAACGGCAGGAAGTAACTGGTCAAGTGAATTTTAACAGTCACACGGATCTCGTCGTCGGGGTTGCGGTCGGCCTGGTGAACCTGCTGACGGAGGGTGCGGACCGCAGCAGGAAGTACCTGCCGCCCGACGGCGCCGAGCGCGCCGCGGCGATCAGCGCCCTGTTCAAGTCGGCCGGCGGGCGCCGCGCGGTCAGCACCGCCGAGGCGGCGGAGTTCGGCGATGTCGCGGCCGAGCTGCGCGCCGTCTTCGAGGCGGTGGCGGCCGGTGACGCCGACAGCGCGGCCCGGCGCGTCAACGCGATGCTCGACGACACCGGTGCGCGCCCGGCCCTGGAGCGGCACGACGGCGAGCCCTGGCACCTGCATTTCCACTCCGCCGACGAGACCTCGATGGTCAAGAGCTGGGAGGCAGGGTGCGCGACGGGGCTCGCCATCGTGCTCGGCGGCGAGTACTACGACCGGCTCGGTGTCTGCACCGCACCGCACTGCGACCGCGTCTACGTGGACACGACCCGCAACGGCAGCAGGCGCTTCTGCTCCACCGCCTGCCAGAACCGGGTGAAGGCGGCGGCGTTCCGCGAGCGCCACGCCTGAGCGCTGGCAGGCACCTGGCTGGCAGGCACCTGACTAGTACGCGCGCCCGAAGATCACGCGCTTCCCGTACGCCGACGGCAGGGCGCAGCGGATGCAGCGCCCGGACGCGGGCTCACCGTCCAGCGGGATGCAGCGGGCGGTGGCGCCGGTCTCGGCCTTGATCTCCTCCTCGCATCGCGCCGTGCCGCAGTGCAGCGCCACGGCCCAGCCGGTGGCGACCGCCTTGGTGAAGTCGTCCCACTCGTCGGTGGTGACGGTGTGCGAATCCCGGAACGCGGTGGCCCGCTCGAGCAGCAGGTCCTGGAACGCGGCCAGTTCGTCGGCCAGCCGCGCGGGCGCGCCCGCCAGCGAGATGGGCTCCTTACCCCCGCCCAGCCGCAGCGCCATCACCGCGCTGCCGGCCGCCAGGTCACGCGGGCCGAGCTCCAGCCGGATCGGGACCCCGCGCAGCTCCCAGTCGTTGAACTTGAACCCGGGCGACAGCTGCGGCCGGTCGTCCACGTGCGCCCGGATGCCTGCCCCGGCCAGCCGCGCCGCCAGCGCCGCCGCGGCCGCGGTGACCTCGGCCGCCTGGTCGCCGCGGCCGATCGGCACGATGACCACCTGATGGGGCGCGAGCCGGGGCGGCAGCACCAGCCCCTTGTCGTCGCCGTGAGTCATGATCACGCCGCCGATCATCCGGGTGGTCATGCCGAAGGAGGTGGTGTGCGCGTAGCTGAGCTGGCCGTCCTCGCCCGTGTACTGGATGTTGAACGCCCGTGCGAAGTTGGTGCCCAGGTAGTGCGATGTGCCTGCCTGCAACGCCCGGCCGTCGCGCATCATGGCCTCGATGCTGAACGTGCGGACCGCGCCGGCGAACCGCTCCCCGGCCGTCTTCTCGCCCTCGATGACCGGCATCGCCGCCAGCTCGCGGGCGGTGCGCGCGTAGATCTCCTTAAGCGCCAGCATGGTCTCGGCCATCGCGCCGGCCTCATCGGCGTAGGCGGTGTGGCCCTCCTGCCAGAGGAACTCCGTCGTGCGCAGGAACATCCGCGGCCGCAGCTCCCAGCGGACCACGTTCGCCCACTGGTTGAGCAGCATGGGCAGATCCCGGTGCGAGCTGATCCACTTGGCCATGTACTCGCCGATGACCGTCTCCGAGGTCGGCCGCACGATGAGCGGCTCCTCCAGCTGCTTGCCGCCCGCGTGCGTCACCACCGCGAGTTCCGGCGCGAACCCCTCCACGTGCTCGGCCTCACGCTGCAGGTAGCTCTGCGGGATCAGCAGCGGGAAGTACGCGTTCTGGTGCCCGGTTTCCTTGATCAGCCGGTCCAGCTCGGACTGGATCAGCTCCCAGATCCGGTATCCGTACGGTCGGATCACCATCGTGCCCCTGACCGGGCCGCGGTCCACCAGCTCCGCCTTGATGACCAGTTCGTTGTACCAGGCGGAGAAGTCTTCGCTCTGCGGCGTCACTCCGCGTTCGCTTCGAGTCACACGAACGAGGGTAGGCCAGCACCAGAAAGATCAAAATCAAATTCCTGACCAGCCGGAACGGACCGTGGCTGGCACGCCGCCCGGTCCTGTTGCCCGCTCCGGCGTGGCGGACGTGGTCACGGCGGCGCCCAGCCCGACTGGCAGCCGCTGCCCCTGTAAGCGGCGGCCAGCACGGGCATGCGGGGCCACATGACGTAGACGACGCAGAACGGTGAAAATTATCGCCACTGCGGATAATTAGCTGGAAAATTTTGCTGTAGCGCGCTGAAAGCGCCCGGGCGTGACGCCGTAGTAGCGGATGAACCAGCGGGACAGGTGACTCTGGTCGGCGAACCCGGCCAGGGCGGCCGCCTCGCTGATCGGCCGGCCCGCCGCGATCAGCGACCGGGCCTCCCGCAGCCGGAGCTGGCGCTGGTAGTCGCCGGGCGACATCCCGTAGACGTGGGTGAACGCGCGGTGCACGGCGAACCGGCTGCGGCCGGTGGCCGCGGCCAGGTCGCCGGCGTTGATGTCGTCGAGGCGGCGGCTCGCGATCAGGTCGCGGGCGCGCCGGGCGACCTGCCGCGCAGCGGCCGGGACGGACTCCGCCGTGGGCGCCGGTGTCCCCGGGCGGGAGCCGGCCTGGCGGGCCGCCGCCATTACCACCGCCGCCAGCAGCTCGTAGCGCCGCAGGGTGGTCGCGTCGCCAAGCAGCGCCCGGTGCAGGCCGCGCAGCCGGGCGGCCAGGACCGGGTCGCTGAGCACGGGGTCGGCGAACAGCGGCAGCCCGACCGGCCGGCCCGCCGCGTCGGCCAGCACCCGCGACACCAGCTCCGGCCCGATGTGGATCATCCGGTAGGTAAAGCCGTCCCCGTCGGTCGCCTGGCCGTCGTGCGGGTCATCGGGGTTGAAGGCCATCACCATCCCGGCCGCGCTGGTGTGCGCCGCGCCCCGGCAGGTGAAGGACTGCGCCCCGACGTCGGTAACGCCCAGCGAGTAGGTGTCATGACTGTGCCGGTGGTACACATGCCGCTCGAAGTGGGCGTGCATGGCCTCAAGCGGCTCGTCGGCGGCGCGCCAGTACCGCGCCCAGTCGGCTGCGTTCCTCCCCGGGTCCGCGACGTTCGCAGTGCCTGCGACGTTCCCGGTGCCTGCGACGTTCCCGGTGCCCCCCACCCTGCCAGTGCCTGCCACCCTCCCATTCTCGCCGAGCCGGGGGGACTCCAGTTCTCGCCGATCGGAAGGCTCCAGTTCTCATCCATCGGGGCGCACCAGCGTTCAAGACCGGCAACTTGCGGCCGCGGCAGGATGGGCGGGTGAAATTCGACACCAAGATCGCCATCGCGGTCCAGGAGACCCTGGCCGCCTGGCAGAAGCTGAACGTCACCGCGTTTCTGGCCAGCGCGGTGGCCGCCGGGGCCCCTGACGTCATCGGCGAGCCGTACGCGGACGGCTCCGGCCACCCCTACCTGCCGATGTTCCGTCAGCCGGTGCTCATCTACGCCGCCGACGCGCCGACCTTGGCCCGGGTGCGCGGCCTGGCCGTCGGCCGGGAGCTGGCCACCGCGGTCTACATCGAGGAGATGTTCAAGACGGGCCACGACGAGGCCAACCGGGAGGTTGTCCGGGCCGTCACCGCCGACGAGCTGCCCCTGGTCGGCCTGGCCGTCTACGGCCCGCGGAACGCCGTCGACAAGGTCTTCAAGGGCCTGCCGCTGCATCCGTAACAGGAGTCAGGCGTGACCACTGCCGGCGCAGCGCCGGCGCGTACCCGCTCGCCCCCAAGATGATCCCGGGGCCAGGTGCCGTACTGTACGTGCGGAGGCGAGGACATGAGCGCAGAGGTCTCTGAGTTGGCAGCCCACTTCGAGAAGTCGGCCGCGGTCTTCGGAACCTCGCCGCTCTACCAAGAACTCTGCCGGATCGTGGCCGGTGAGCCGTCGATCCTCGCCCTGCTCACGCATCGACGCGTTGGCCAGCAGGCATCCTTCCTGCTCTTCGCCGCTCTGCACAGCACGCTGCTCGCTGGCGCCGATCATCCGCTCCGTGACTACTACGCTTCGCTGGTCCCCGAACCCCGCGACCCCGCCGACGTCCGTGCGAGCTTGCTCGATTTCATCCGCGAACACCGTGACCGTCTCGACGGGCTGATCAGGACCCGTCTGGTGCAGTCGAACGTGGTCCGGCGGGCCGCCGCCTTGCGCTACGCGCTGTGGGCGGTTCGCCGCCACACCGACCGGCCGGTCCACCTGGTCGAGGTGGGGGCCAGCGCCGGGCTGCTGCTGGCGGTGGACCGCTACCGCTACCGCATCGGCGGCCGCGAGTTCGGCACCCCCGGCTCGCCGGTCGTCATCGACAGTAGATGGCGGGCCGAGCAGCCGGTGCCGGATCTGGACGACGTCGCGCCGATCGCGAGCCGCGTCGGAGTGGACCTGAATCCGGTCGACGTCACCGATCCGGACGAGCGCCACTGGCTCACGGCGTTGGTCTGGCCCGAGGAGCGCTCGGCGGCGGCGCTGCTGGCGGCGGCCATCGCCGAGACCGCCGGGGAGCCGCCGCGGATCGTGGCCGGGGACGCGGCCGAGCACTGCTGCCGGATCGGCCGGGACCTGCCGGACGGGGAGCCGCGCGTGGTGTTCCACGCCGCGGTGCGGATGCACGTTCCCGCCGAGCGGCGGGCCGGGTTCGACGCGGCGATCGACGCGATCGGCGAGGGCGGGCCGCTGTTCCACGCGTGGATCGAGCCGCCGGACGCGCCGCATCATCGGTTCCCCGTCACCGACGAGAACGCCCTCATGATGCACGGTCCCGGTGATGCCGCGCCGGAGCCGCTCATCCGTATCGACGGCCATCTGCACTGGATGGCGCCGACGAACTAGACGCGGCCAGGCCGCCCGCCCGGCGGAGCATCGTGACCGGGCCGAGCCTGTTTCTGGCATCGCCTCCCTCGTCACCGGCATGCCGCCGCTGGTAGGGGTCCCGATAGCACCGGAGAAATTTTTCCAACGGATATACCGCTGGCCCGCCATAACGAAGGGCTCATCTGGGGAAGGCGCCCGGCCGTCATCGTGCGTGAGCATCACATTCCGCGTCATCCCTCGGACCGATTGGGGGGACTTCGAAGACGGCTCTCCAGCCTGACGCCCCGCGGTGCCCTTCGTCTCTAGCCTCCTGAGCGTGGAAGCGACTATCGAGATCGACGGACTTCCCGAGCCGCTGGCCGACCTGACCCGCCAGCTCAACGAACGGCTCCGCCAGCTCGGGCTCCATCCGCCCTTGCGCGCAGCATGTGACGTGCCAGTCACCACCCGAGGAAGACATGCAAGCTGAGATCCGCTACCTGCGCACCCCTGACATCAATCCCGCCACGTTCACGCCTGACGACCCGGAACGATTCGCGTTCCTCGTGCAGATGATCGCCGGCCCCGCCGGCGAGAAAGGCGAGGAATCCTTCGACTTCGAGGTCTGCACCCCTGGCTGGCTTCACGAGCGGGCCCGCCGCGAGGGACCCGTCAACGGCCGACATCACCTGATCATCGATACCTTCAACTGGCCAGCCCTGCAGTCCTACTTCCAGCAGTTGGTGACCCGCTGCCCGGGACAGGACTGGCACGAGATCGCCGCGAAACTAAGCCGCTACGGCCACTGGGAGTTCGAGGACCACACCCAGGCCGCAGGCAACGGCCAACCCGGACCCTGCGCGTGACGGGCCGATATGAAACGAGCAGCAGAGGCATTCAGACTGATGCGATATCCGTCCCCAGAGCGGCCTGGCGCCGACGACACGCAGCGAGCGGTCGACCTCCTTTCGGCCGACCAGTGCGGGAGGCTGAAGGAGACCGCCCTCGCGCGGTGCCGCGCTGACAGCGGCGTCGAGGCTGACCTGCAGCCGGCACCTGCCAGATGGCCCTTTCGGGCTTACCTTGGTTGCGCGAACGGCCTTCGCAAGGTTACTGTCGCAATATGTCTAGCGACAGTAACCTTGCGAGCGCTTCGACTCGAGAGCAGCCCGAGCGGCGGGAACTGAGCGACCCGCGGACGATGCGGGCGCTGACCCATCCGGTGCGGCTGGCACTGCTGCAGGCGCTCGAACTGGAGGGGCCGCTCACCGCCACCCAGGCCGGCGAGCTGATCGGCGAGCCGCCCAACACGTGCTCGTTCCACTTCCGGCAGCTGGCCAGGTACGGATTCGTCGAGGAGGCCGGGCCGGCCCCGGGCCGGTCACGGCCCTGGCGGCTGACGACGTTCCGGATGCACTACACGGACCTGCACGATGACCCGGAGACGGCGGTAGCGGCCCGCGGGCTTGACCGGATGCTGCGGGAGCGGTACTTCGAGCGGCTGGCCGCGTTCTACGAGTCGCGGTCAGGTTACCCGCTGGCCTGGCAGCAGGTGACGGGCGGCAGCCAGGCCCTGCTGCACGTCACCCCGGAGGAACTGAGGGCGATCGACGAGCAGGTCATGGCGCTGCTTACCCAGTACCTGGATCGCAGCGCCGACCCGGCCAAGCGGCCGGCCGACTCGCTGCCCATCGAGGTGCTGCTGTTCGCCTATCCCGTCCGGCCCCCGGCGAAGTAGGGTCCGATGCGGAGGCTGCTCGCCTATCGCGACATCAGGATCTACCTCGCCGGGCAGCTGTTCTCGCTGTTCGGCGACTCTATCCTCTGGCTCGCCATGGGCGTCTGGGTCAAGACCCTCACCGGCAGCAACGCCCAGGCCGGGTTGGTGTTCTTCTTCTTCACCGCCCCGTCGCTGCTGGCGCCTGCGTCAGGACTGCTAGCCGACCGGGTCCGGCGCCGCCCCCTGCTCATCGCGACGAACGCGCTCACGGCGATGGCCGTGCTGGCCCTGCTGGCGGTCAACGGCCGGGGTCAGGTGTGGGTGGTCGACGCCGTGATGTTCGCCTACGGGCTGTCCTACATCCTGCTCGGGCCGGCCCAGTCCGCCCTGCTGACCGTCATGGTCCCGGCCGACCTGCTGCCCGACGCCAACGGCGCCCTCCGCACCGCCCAGGAGTCACTGCGCCTGATCGGGCCGTTGGTCGGGGCTGGCCTGTTCGTCGCCGTCGGCGCGCACGTCATCGCCATCATCGATGCCGCCACCTTCGCCTTCCCGGTCATTTCCCTGTTGCTGCTACACGTGCGGGAACCTGACCCGCGGCCCGCCTCGGGCCGCTGGGCCGAGCAGCTGTCGGCCGGGGCGCGGCACATCTGGCGCACCGTCGAACTGCGGCACGTGATCGCGGCGGGAGCGGTCACCACCACGGTGTTCGGCTTCGCCGAGACGATCAGCTACGCGATCGCCGGCAACGGACTGCACCGGCCCGCCGCCTTCGTCGGGGTGCTCGCCGCCGTCCAGGGCGCGGGCGCCGTCACCGGCGGGCTCACCGCCGCGCCGCTGGTCCGCCGGCTGGGTGAGGGGCGCCTGATCGGCGTGGGCATGCTGGTCGCGGCGGCGGGCGCCGCCCTGGAGATCCCGCCGCTGCTGCCCTCGGTGCTGGCGGGCGACATCGTCTTCGGCGCCGCCATCCCGTGGCTGGTCGTCGGGCTCATCAGCCTGGCCCAGCGGGTTACACCGCTGGAACTGCAAGGCCGGGTCTACGCCGCCATCGAGCTCCTGGTCACCACCCCGCAGACGATCTCCATCGCCCTCGGCGCCGCCCTGATCACCGTGGCCGGGTACCAGACCCTGCTCCTGGCGATGGCGGCGGTTATCGCCATGGCTGCCGCTTATCTCCTCACCCGGCCTGAGCAGTGGCACGCGGCGCGCCCGCTCATCCGGACCTGGCGGAGTCCGGCCGGCGACGGGCAACCTCACTCCGCTGACGGGCAACCTCACTCCGGTGACGGGGATCCTTACTCCGGTGACGGGGATCCTTACTCCGTCGAGCCCGAGCACACTGACGCGATCTGAGCGGTCACGAGGCCGTCGGCCCGACTGCCCGCGGTGGGAGCGGAGCCGGCGGCGGTGGGAGCGGAGCCGGCGGCGGTAAGGGCGGAGCCGGCGGTAAGGGCGGAGCCGGCGGTAAGGGCGGAGCCGGCGGTAAGGGCGGAGCCGGCGGTAAGGGCGGAGTCACGCGTGCGTTCGGCCGGGAGATCTTGAACTTCACGGCCCGGTGACGGCCGCCTGATGATCCCCTGGGCCACTAGCACGCCGATGACGAGCAGCGCCGCGCCTGCCAGTTCGGCGGGGCCGGGGGCCTCGCCGAGCAGTGCCCAGGAGCTGGCCATCGCGACGACCGGGGCGAGCAGCACCCACGGCACCACGTAGGCGGACTGGTAGCGGGACAGCAGCCGGTTGAACAGCGCGTAGCCGACCAGCGAGCACAGCCCGGCGGTGTAGACCGTGGACGCGGCGCCGTGCCAGCCCAGGTGGGTCAGGCCGTGGCCCACCGCGGCGG
Organism: Trebonia sp.; assembly: GCA_050013875.1. Classification (GTDB taxonomy): domain Bacteria; phylum Actinomycetota; class Actinomycetes; order Streptosporangiales; family Streptosporangiaceae; genus Trebonia. Next base: position 34,943 of record JBEKEK010000043.1, read on the forward strand.
GCCCGTCGATCAGCAGGCTGAGGCCGAGCAGTGGCAGCGGCACCACCGTCGCCGACCAGACCGTGATCGCCAGGCCGCCCGGCGCGTGGGAGGCGCGCGAGACGACGTTGCCCGCCGCCCAGGACAGCCCGGCCAGCAGGCACAGGCCCACCGCCGCCAGCGGCACCTGTCCGCCGATACCGAACGCGACCACGAACAGGCCCGCCACGCCGAGCGCGGTCCCCGCCACCTGCGCCCGCGTCGGCCGTTCGCGCAGGGCGATGCTGGCGATCACGATGGTGAACACCGCCTGCGACTGGAGCACAAGCGCGGCCAGCCCCGGCCCCATGCCCAGGTGCAGCGCGAGGTAGAGGAAGCCGAACTGCCCCAGGCTCATGAACGCGCCGACCGCCGCCACGGTACGCAGCGGCACCGGCGGGCGCGGCACGAAGAAGCAGGCCAGCGAGACGACCGAGAAGCGGATCGCCGCGAACAGCAGCGGGGGCACGGCGCCCATGCCCCAGTCGATGACGACGAAGTTGAAGCCCCAGAGGACGGCGACTCCGATGACCAGGCAGGTGTCACGACGGTTCACGTGACTCACGCTATGGCCGGCCACCATGAAGCACCAGCGAATGTTTCTACCGTTGATCATGTAGCATTGCTTCATGATTGACTTGGTGGCGCTGGATTCGCTGCGCGCGGTCGAGGCGAACGGCTCGGTGGTGGCGGCGGCCGACTCGCTCGGCTTCACCCCGAGCGCGGTATCGCAGCAGATCAAGCGGCTCGAACGGCAGACCGGGGTGCCGTTGCTCGAGCGGGTCGGCCGCGGCGTGATGCTGACCAGGCACGGCCGTCACCTGGTCGAGCAGGGCAGCCGCCTGCTCGCTGACCTTGAGGAGCTCCAGTCCGGTCTGCACCAGCAGGCGGGCACGGTCGCCGGGCACGTGCGGCTGGCGGCGTTCTCCACCGCGATGCGGGGGCTGATCGCGCCCGCGCTGCCGCCGGTGCTGGCCGCCAACCCGGGGCTGCGGGTGTCGCTGACCGAGCGCGAGCCGTGGGACGCCATCGACCTGGTCGCGTCCGGGCAGGCCGACCTGGGGGTGGCGCACAGCTGGGGCGACGTGCCGCTGCCGGTCCCCGATCATGTCACCAGCATTCCGCTGGCCAGCGACCTGGCCGACGTGATTGTGCGGCGTGATCACGTGCTGGCCGACCGCCCGCTGGTCACCCCGCGCGACCTGGCCGCCGAGAACTGGATCGCCACCCCCGAGGGGACCATCTGCCGGCAGTGGCTGCACCGGATGTACGACGGCACCGGCCGCCTGCCCCGGATCGCGCATGTCTCGCTGGAGTTCGCCAGCCACCTGGAGCTGGTCCGGGCCGGCCTCGGCATCGCGCTGGTGCCCCGGCTCGGCCGAGCGCCGCTCGGCCCTGACCTGGTGGCGCTGCCGGCCGCCGACCCGGTGCCCTGCCGCGAGATCGTGGCGCTGCACCGCGCCTCGATGAGCGACTCCCCGGCGATCGCGGCGCTGCTGGCGGCGCTGGCCCGGGGCGGGGCGGGCGGTTGTTGATGAGCGGCTGCGCGCGGGCCAGACTGGCGGCATGACCGACGACGTCACCCCGTTCAGTATCAACACCGGCGAAGCCGACCTGGCGGACCTGCGCGACCGGCTGCGCCGCACCCGCTGGCCGGACGCCGAGACGGTCGGCGACTGGTCGCAGGGAACCCCGCTTGGCTATGCCCGCGAGCTGTGCCGGTTCTGGCTGCAGGAGTACGACTGGCCGGCCGCGCAGAACCGGCTCAACCGCTTCCCGCAGTTCCTGACCCGCGTCGACGACCTCGACATCCACTTCATTCACGTCCGTTCCCCCCACGCGGGCGCCACTCCCCTGGTCATGACCCACGGCTGGCCAGGCTCGGTCGTCGAGTTCCGCAAGGTGATCGAGCCGCTGGCCGACCCGGTGGCGTTCGGCGGCAGCGCGGCCGACGCGTTCCACGTGGTCTGCCCGACGCTGCCCGGGTACGGGTTCAGCGGCAAGCCGGCCCGTCCGGGCTGGGGCGTCGAGCGGATCGCCGACGCCTGGGACCGGCTGATGGGGCGGCTCGGCTACCCGCGCTACGGGGCGCAGGGCGGCGACTGGGGATCGCAGGTGACGATAGCGCTTGGCCGGCGGCACCCCGGGCGCGTGCTCGGGATCCACGTGAATTTCGTGGTTGCCTTCCCCGATCCTGCCACCAGCGGAGACCTCACCGAGCGTGAGCAGGCGGCGCTGGCGGCGGCGGGCCGGCACCGCGCCCAGGGCGCCGGGTACGCCGCCGAGCAGTCCACCCGCCCGCAGAGCGTCGGGTACGGCCTGGTCGACTCGCCCGCCGCGCTCTGCGCCTGGATCGTCGAGAAGTTCCAGGCCTGGAGCGACTGCGACGGCGACCCGGGCAACGTCTTCAGCCGCGAGGAGATGCTGGACAACATCATGCTGTACTGGCTGACCGGCGCCGGGGCGTCCGCCGCCCGGCTGTACTGGGAGAGCTATGGCAGGCGCGGTTCCGGCCCGGTCACGGTCCCGGCCGGCTGCTCGATCTTCCCCAAGGAGATCTACCGGCCGTCGCGCCGCTGGGCCGAGCCCCAGTTCACTGACCTGCGCTACTGGCACGAACTGGACAAGGGCGGTCACTTCGCGGCCCTTGAGCAGCCGGCCGCGTTTGTCGACGAGGTCCGGGCGGCCTTCCGATTGTTCCGGGACTTACCCGGGCCGGGGATAATCGGGGCATGACCGCGCCGGCCATCGAGGACCTACTGCGAGAGCTCACGCCGCAGGTCCTCGGCGCGCTGGTCCGTCGGCATGGCCAGTTCGAGGGGTGCGAGGACGCGGTGCAGGAGGCCGTACTCGCCGCGGCCGTGCAATGGCCCGCCGAGGGGGTACCGGAGCATCCGCGCGGCTGGCTGGTGACGGTCGCGTCCCGGCGGCTCATCGACCAGATCCGCAGCGACCACGCGCGCCGCGAGCGGGAGTCGGCGACGGCCCTCGAGGTGGCGCCTGAGGATGTGCCTGACCGCGATGACACGCTCGTCCTGCTGTTCTTGTGCTGCCATCCGACGCTCACGCCGGCCTCGCAGACCGCCCTGACGCTGCGCGCGGTCGGCGGCCTGACCACGGCCGAGATCGCGCGCGCGTTCCTGGTGCCGGAGGCGACGATGGCGGCCAGGATCAGCCGGGCCAAGCAGCGCATCAAGGCCGCGGGCAGATCGTTCGGCCTGCCCGCGGGCGTGGAGCGCGAGGAGCGGCTTGGGGTCGTGCTGCACGTGCTCTACCTGATCTTCAACGAGGGTTACACGGCCTCCTCGGGCCGCGAGCTTGACCGGGTCGACCTCGCGCGCGAGGCGATCCGGCTCGCCCGGATGGTGCACGCGCAGCTGCCCGAGGACGGGGAGGTGACCGGGCTGCTGGCGCTGATGCTGCTGACCCACGCCCGCCGGGAGGCGCGGACCACGGCAGCGGGCGATCTGGTGCCGCTGGCCGAGCAGGACCGCGCCAGCTGGGACCGCGCGCTGATCGACGAGGGCACCGAGCTGGCCAAGGCGTCGCTTGGCAGCCCGGCGCTCGGGCCCTACCAGCTACAGGCCGCCATCGCCGCCACCCACGCCGATGCGGCCACCGCCGCCGAGACCGACTGGCGGCAGGTGCACGCCCTTTACCTGATCCTGGAGCGGATCGCGCCCAACCCGATGGTCACCCTGAACCGGGCGGTCGCGCTGGCCGAGACCGAGGGCCCGCGGGCCGGGCTTGACCTGCTGGCGACCTTGGACGGTGACGAGCGGATGGCCGGGCATCACCGGCTGCTGTCGGTGCGGGCGCATCTGCTGGAAAAGGCCGGCCAGCCGGCCGGGGCGTACCCGCTCTACCGGCTCGCCGCGAAGTCGACCGCCAGCATTGCCGAGCAGCGTTACCTGGAGTCCCGGGCCAGCCGGGTGCGGCCAGGCTGATCGCGCGCGGGGATCATCCAGCCAGTTCAAGCAGGTCGTTCATGGCCTTGACGGCCTCCGTCGCCTGTTGCCAACTACGTCTGGGTGTCCCGTAGGAATTTCCGGGATTTGAGGGGACTATGTAGCCATGTCGATCGCCATTACCGAAGAACACCGGGCCCTTGCCCAGACCGTCTCCGACTTTCTGGCCAAGCACCAGTCCCGTGCGGCCGCCCGCGCCCTCCTTGCGGCCGAGGCGGAGCCATTGCCGGCCTTCTGGGCCGAACTAGCCGGCCTTGGCCTGCTCGGTCTCCATGTCCCGGCGGACCGCGGCGGCTCCGGGTTCGGGCTATCGGAGACGCTGGTGGTGGCCGAGCAGCTGGGGCGGCAGCTGGCGCCTGGGCCGTTCGTGCCGACGGTGGTCGCGAGCGCGGTGCTGGCCGCCGTACTGGAGTCTGGCTCCGTCGCGGCCGATGCCGCCGCCATGGGGGTGGCGGAGCGGCTGCTGCCGGGGCTCGCGGACGGCGGCGTGGTGGGGGCGGTCGCCCTCGGCGGCGACGCGGTGTTCGCGGGCGGCACGGTCAGCGGGGACGCCGGCGTGGTGATCAGCGGCCAGCTGGCCGACGTGCTGCTGGTTCCGGTGGGCGACGACGTCGCCGTGGTGGAGCGGGCGGCGGGCGGGGTGACCGCCACGGTTCCGGTCAACCTGGACCAGAGCCGCCGCGCGGCCAGGGTGCGGCTCGCCGCGGCGCCCGCGGTGCTGCTCCCCGGTGGGCGCAGGCTGCTGACCGATATCGCCCGGGCGGTGTTCGCGGCCGAGGCGGTCGGCATCGCCACCGAGACGACGCAGCAGGCGGCCGACTACGCGAAGGTCAGGGTCCAGTTCGGCCGGCCGATCGCGACCTTCCAGGCGGTCAAGCACCATTGCGCCAACATGCTGGTCGCGGCCGAGCTGGCCACCGCCGCGACCTGGGATGCGGGCCGCGCCGCCGATGCCGCCGACCGGGCCGGCGACGACGGGGGCGGGCAGTTCAGTTACACCGCGGCGATCGCGGCGGCGCTGGCGATCCCCGCCGCGGCGGGCAATGCCAGCCTCAACATCCAGGTGCACGGCGGGATCGGGTTCACCTGGGAGCACGATGCCCACCTGTACCTGCGCCGGGCGGCCGCCGTCGCCGCCGTGGTCGACGCCCAGCAGGCGGCGGCCGAGGTCACCGACCTGGTGCGGCAGGGGGTGCGCCGGACGGCGGCGATCAACCTGCCCGCCGAGGCCGGGGCGATCCGGGCGGCGCTGCGGCCTGACGTCGAGCGGCTGGCCGCGCTGAGCGGCGCGGCCAGGACGGAGGCGCTGATCGATACCGGCTACGCGATGCCGCACTGGCCCCGGCCCTGGGGTCGTGACGCGGCCGCGCTCGAACAGCTCGTGATCGAGCAGGAGTTCGCCGCCGCCGGGATCAAGCGCCCCAGCCTCGGCATCACCAGCTGGGTGATCCTCACCCTCGTCCAGCATGCCACCCCCGAGCAGGTCGAGCGCTGGGTCAGGCCCGCGCTGAACCAGGACGTCATCTGGTGCCAGCTGTTCAGCGAGCCCGGCGCCGGGTCGGACGCGGCCGGGATCCGGACCAAGGCGACGCCGGCGGACGGCGGCTGGCGGATCAGCGGCCAGAAGGTCTGGACGAGCGGCGCGCACCTGGCCAGCTTCGGCCTGGCCACCGTCCGCACCAACCCGGACGCGGCCAAGCACCAGGGCATCACCACCATGGTGATCGACATGCACGCGCCTGGCGTCACCGTCCGCCGGCTGAAGATGCCCACCGGCCACTCGGACTTCAACGAGGTCTTCTTCGACGACGTGTTCGTGCCCGACGCCGACGTGGTCGGCCCGATCGACGGGGGCTGGACGGTGGCCCGCGCCACCCTCGGCAACGAGAGCGTCAGCATCGGCAGCGGCGATGGCGGCATGGCGCTGCCCGGCTCGGCGTTCATCGGCCCGCTCGACGCGCACCCGGAGCGGCTGCCGGGCGGTGCCAGCCGGGTCGGCACGCACATCGCCCGCACCCAGGCCATGAGCGCGCTGAACCTGCGCAGTGCGTACCGGGCAGTCGCGGGCGGCGGGCCGGGGCCGGAGGGGAACGTCGCCAAGCTGCTGCTGGCCGAGCTCGGGCACGAGGCGGCCGCGATCCTGGCCGAGCTGGCCGGGCCGGACGGAGCGTTCCTCGAGGGCGACGGCGCCGTGGCGGCGACGCTGGTGCTGATGAACCGGGCCATGTCCATCGCCGGCGGCACCTCGGAGATCAAGCGGAACCAGATCGGCGAGCGCATACTCGGACTGCCGCGCGACCCCCTGGTCAAGTGAGGATGCCCGTCAGGTACCCGCGGGATGCCGCTCCGCCCGCAGCTGGCGGCGGAGCAGCTTCCCGGTCGGCGTCCTCGGCAGCGCGGCGACGAACTCCACCGACCGGGGGCACTTGAACGCGGCCAGCCGGCTCCGGCAGTAGGCGATCAGCTCGGCCGCCAGCTCGGGCGACCCCGCCGCCTGCCCGGAGGGCTGCACGACGGCGAGCACCGACTGGCCCATCTCGGCGTCCGGCAGCCCGATCACGGCGACGTCGGCGACCGCCGGGTGCCCGATCAGCGCCTCCTCGATCTCCCTCGGGTAGAGGTTCACGCCGCCGGAGATGATCAAGTCGGTGCGCCGGTCGCTCAGGTACAGGAAACCGCCGGCGTCGAGGTGTCCGATGTCGCCGAGGGTGGACCAGCCCTTCTCGTTACGCGAGCCGGCGGTCTTGGCCGGGTCGTTGTGGTACTCGAAGGCCGCGCCCTCGAAGTAGATGAGCCCGTCCTCCCCGGCCGGCAGCTCGCACCCGTTCTCGTCGAGGATGTGCACGGCGGCGGAGATGGGGCGGCCGACCGAGCCGGGGTGCGCCAGCCAGTCGGGCGTGTCGATCACGGTCATGCCGTTGCCCTCGCTGCCGGCGTAGTACTCCCAGATCACCGGGCCGAGCCAGTCGATCATCTGCCGCTTGACCTCGGCCGGGCACGGGGCGGCGGCGTGGATGACCCGGCGCAGGGTGCCGAGATCAGGGCCGAGGCGCTCGGGCTCGGGCAGCCGGAGCATGCGCACGAAGTGCGTCGGGACGAACTGGACGTGCGTCACCTGGTGCGCCTCGATGGCGCGCAGGCACCCGGCCGGGTCGAACCGGTCCATCAGCACGACGGTGCCGCCGTTGCGGTGAGTGCCCATGGAGAAGCCGAGCGGCGCCGCGTGGTAGAGCGGGCCAGGGCACAGGTAGACCGAGTCGGGGCCGAACCCGTAGACCAGGTTCATCACCTGGTCCAGGGCCGTACCCGTGCCGAACGGCGGGAACTCGGCCGCCCGCCTGATCCCCTTCGGCCGCCCGGTGGTGCCCGACGAGTAGAAGACGGTGCTGCCCTCGACCTCCGCTTCGATCGGCTCGGCGGACAGGCCCGCGATCGCCGCCTCATAGCTCGCCGGACGGGGCTGTCCGGGCGCGGCGGAATCGCCGGTCCCGGCGGGAGACGCGGGCCGCTCGTCCCCGGAAGATCCAGTGTCCCCGGTCACGAACACGCGCACGCCCGGCAGCCGCGCGGCCACCGCCGCGGTCTCCGGCGAGGCGAATACGACGCCCGCGCCGCAGTCAGCGACGATGTAGGCGGCCTCGTCAGCCGTCAGGTGCCAGTTGACCGGCGTCCAGTAGGTGCCGGCCCGCTGCACGCCCCAGGCGATCTCGAAGTACTCCGGCCGGTTGGCCATCAAGATCGCAACGTGATCGCCTGGCCGCACGCCGAGGCTGTCGAGCAGCCGGGCTACCTGCCGGCTGCGCGCCTCCAGCTCGCCGTACGTCACCCGCCCGCTGCCGTCGGCCATGATCACGGCGGGCTTGCCGGGCGGCACGTCCGCGATGAGCGGTGCGGCCGCCGCGGTTGCCGCGGCCGCCGCGGCCGCCGCGGCCGCCGCCGTTGCCTGCTCGCCAGCCAGCTCCATCTGCTCTCCCCTGCTCAGCCGCGGATATCGAAGGGCGTCACAAGGGAAAGTACCTCTTTCGGCTGGAGGCTCCTAGTGCACGGTGTGCCGAGCGGGCCTAGCGGGACGAAATCGGCTTGACCGGGAAGCGCCCCCGTTCGCGGGTGGCGGTGGCCGCCACCGTGGCGTAATCCATGGTGAACACGCCGCCCACCGCGTCGACGGCGGCGCCGATCCCGGTCAGCAGTTCCGCCTGCACGTCGGCCGGGAGCAGGCTGTGGCCGCCGAAGGTGGGCACCACGTCCAGCCATTCGTCCCTGGTGTAGGGCCGGGACCAGTCGAACCGCCAGGTCTCCGGCTCGCCGAAGCCGCCCGCCTGCCGCATCGCGTCGGCCGCCCTGCCGCAGCCGACCAGGTAGGCCTCCACCGCCGGGCGGGCCCAGAACCCGGCGACCGGCGTGTCCGGCAGCGCCCGCTGGTACACCTCGCCGAAGGCCGCGCGCAGGTCGGCGGGCGGCAGGAACGCGTTCCAGAAGACCGCGAGACGGCCGCCGGGCCGCAGCACGGCGGCGGCCTGCGCCGCGCCCGCGACCGGATCCACCCAGTGCCAGGCCTGCGCCGCGATGACCACATCGAACGCCCGGCCGCCAGCGTCCCACTCCTCGAACTTGGCCACCTCGACGTCCACGCCGTTCCGCCGCGCCAGTTCGGCCATCCGCGCGTCGGGCTCGATGCCAAGCACCTGGCAGCCAGCCGCCAGGAAGAGCCGGCCGGATATGCCGGTACCGCAGCCGACATCGAGGATGCTTGGTGCGCCGGCCCCCGGGCTGGAGCCGACGATCCGGTCGACCAGGGCAACGGGATAGCTGGGCCTGGCGCGGTCATAGCGGCCGGCGTCGGAGCCGAAAGACTCCGCTACCTTCCGCTGCTCGTGCAACGGTCCGCGCGGGTCGGGCCGCGGCTCCTGTGAGTGCCCAGACGGTCCCCGCGGGTCGGGCCGCGGCTCCTGTGAGTGCCCAGACGGTAGAGTGGTCATGCGCCCACTTTAAATGGGCGACCGCCCACTTGGCTGCCGCGTTCGCGCATGGCGAAGGATGGCGGCGGCCAGGTCACCACGGAACAGCAGCAGAGGCGGCGCACCGCGAAGCGGAACTGGCGCCAAGCAGGAGGGGCGGACGGATGCCGACAGGGGTGGCCATCCGCGACCCGCGCGGGCAGCTGTTCTGTGCGGCCGAGCGGATCCTGCTGCGGGACGGGCCGGCCGGCCTGACCAGCCGCTCCGTCGCCGCCGAGGCGGGGGTGGCCAAGGGCGTGCTGCACCGGCACTTCGCCGACTTCGACGACTTCCTCGCCGAGCTCGCACTCGGCCGGCTGAACCGCATCGCCGACCAGGCAGCCGGACTGCGGGCAGCGGCCGGCACCGGAACCGTCGAAGGCAACCTGGCCGCCGCGCTGCCGCCCCTGTTCGCGCCGGAGATCCTGGCGCTCATCCGCCTCGTCATCGCCAGGGACGAGCTCCGTGCCCGGCTGCGGGCCGCCACCGGGTCCAGGATCCCGCTGCTATCGGAGTCGACCGCGATGGTCGCGGGCTACCTTTCTGCCGAGCGGGACCTGGGCCGCATCGCGCCCGCCGCCGACATCTCCACGCTGGCCCCCACCCTGATCGGGGCCGCCCACCTCCTGTTCACCGATGCCGATGACGGCGGTCCGGACCCGGCCGCCATCGCCGGCACCGTGGCCACCGTCCTGGCCGGCGCCGCGCGCTTACCCCGCCGCCCGGTTACCCCCCGGGCCGCGGCCCGGGGGGCGCAGGTGGTACGCCTCGCGCATGACCGCCCGGGCGTCCGCCACCGGACCTACGTGACCAAGCTTGTCCGGGTTGATCATCGCGCGGATCGCCTGAATCCGCCCGTCCAGGATGTCGAGCGACCAGATGCCGAGCACCTTGCCGTCGCGGTCATGGACGATCGCGCCCGGCTGACCGTTCACCGCGCGGCTCCACCACGCAGCCGATCCCCGCGAACGGCGCGGCCATCGCGGCGAACAGCAGCGGCCGCAGCTCCTCGAACTCCCCGTCCCTGGTCAAGCCAGCCCTTCCCTGAACCCCTGGCGCCACGACGGGTAGCCCAATTGCCAGCCGAGCTCCCGCTTGGCCTTCGCGTTGGAGAAGCCGCGTCCCTGCGTCATCATCGCCACCGCCACGTCTCCGGCCAGCAGCCTGGCCAGCCACGTGGGCACCCGCATGGGCGGCTTCGCCCCCGCGCAAGCCGCCAGATAGGGAAGCCACTCCGACGCCGGGGCCGGGTCGTCGTCGACGATGTTGAACACGCCGCTGGCCTTCTGCTCCACCACCAGAACGGTGGCACTCGCCGCGTCGTCGACATGCACCCACGAGCTGTAGCCGGCGCCGCTGCCGACCAGCGGGTACTGCCGCTTGCGTACCAGCTCGACCTGGTCGTCGGTCACCCCCGGCCCGTAGAGACCGCCGTAGCGCACGACCGCTCCGCCCGCCGCCACGACCACGTCCTCGAGATAGCCGACGGCCGCCATTACCGGCTGCGCCGTCGTCCCCGCTGCCGGGTCAAGCGGGTCCTCCTCGGTCTTCACCCAGCCGCCCTCGCGGATCCCGTTCCAGCTGGCGTAGCTCTGCGCGACGAACTGGGAGACCCCGGCCACCTCGGCCGCGGCCAGCAGGTGATCCGTCCCCTCGGTACGCAGCCGGTTGGTGGCGGCGAACCACCGGTCCATGTGCTTGATGTCGGCCTTGCGGTCGATCGCCGTCATCTGGTGCACGATCACATCCGGCCGCGCCTTGGCCACCGCCGCGCCGACCGACACCGCGTCCAGCCCGTTCATCACGACCGCGTCGGCGCCCAGCCGCGCGAGCACGCCCAGCTTGGCCGGGCTGGTCGTGGTGGCCGTCACCAGGTGGCCGCGGGCCGCCAGCCGCGGCACCAGCCGCCGCCCCATGACCCCGGTCCCGCCTGCCACGAATACCCGCATGACCATCACCTTCCCCGATTCCGTGAACTGTCTCTCAGCCCTCAAGACGAGACAGCCCCGCAGTCTGTGACGTGACCGGAAGGCCGGTGCGGCCGGAGGTAGCGGTGGTCCAGAATGGATGGCTGATGACCCCTACCCTGATTGTCGTGAGCGGCCCGCCAGGCTCGGGCAAGACGACCGTCGCCCACCGGATCGCCCGCGCGGTGGGCTGCCCGGCGGTCTGCCGGGACGAGATCAAGGAGGGCATGGTGCACGCCACGCCCGGGTTCACCGGCGCGGCCGGCGACGACCTGACCAGGCGCACGCTGCCGGTCTTCTTTGACGTGATCGGGCTGCTGCTGACGGCCGGCGTGACGACCGTGGCGGAGGCGGCCTTCCAGGACCACGTGTGGCGCCCGCGACTGACGCCGCTCCGCGGGCTCGCCCGGGTCCGCATCGTGCACTGCGTGGTGGACCCCGAGGTGGCCTTCGAGCGGATCCTGCGGCGTAGCGCGGAAGACGGCGCACGGCGGGCCCACGACGACCCCGGCGCGGCCGGGCGGGCGGACCACCTCCGGCGGCACCGAGAGTTCAACCGGGTCGAACTCGGCGTCCCGTCAATCGAGGTCGACACCACGTCCGGATACCGTCCGGGGATCGCCGAGATCGCGGCCTTCGCCGGCCAGTCATGATGTGATCAGGGTAGTTCCGGCAGCGGATGTCAAGAAGGCGGCGGCGGCTCCGACAACTGGCCGAAGGGCCCAACCGGGGAACCCGCAAACCACGAGGAGCACGAGATGCAGTTCCTGATCTGCCTGCATATCAATCCGGTCGTGCTTGACGCGCTGACTGACGAGGAGAAGGCGGCGCTTGGCGCCGGGCATGGCAAGTTCATCGAGTCGCTGAAGAAATCCGGCGAGCTGATTACCACCCAGGCGCTGGCCGATCCGGCGCAGGCCGCTGTGGTGTCGGTGCGCAACGGCCAGCCGGTGGTGACCGACGGGCCATTCGTTGAGGCCAAGGAGTACCTGGGCGGCTTCTACCTGATCGACTGCGAGAGCAAGGCGCGGGCGATCGAGCTGGCGGCGCAGATCCCGGACGCGGCGATCGAGGGCCTGGGAGTCGAGGTCCGGCAGGTGATGTTCGCCGACGGACCATTGGAGGCATGACCGCGGTGATCACTCAGGGCGAGGCGGCGCGTCATAATCGAGAAACGCTTTTCGGCGAAAGGGGAACGACAGTGCCGCAGGTGACGAAGGTGGGCCGGGTAGTCGTGCCGGTAACGGACCAGGACGAGGCGATCGCGTTCTACACCCGGGTGCTCGGGTTCACGGTGATAGCCGACATGCCGTTCGGCAACGGGGACCGCTGGATAGAGCTGGCGCCGCCAGGCGGCGGCGCCAGCGTGGCGTTCGGCCCGGCACGGAACGACTTCCAGCCGGGCAGGCCGACCGGCATCCTGCTCAGCTCGGCTGACCCCGCCGCCGACCGGACCGAACTCGAGGGCCTTGGCGTCGACGTGGATCCCGAGGTGATGGGCGGCGGCGGCGGCGTGCCGGTGATGTTCTCCTTCCGCGACCAGGACAAGAACCAGCTCATGATCGTGCAGGACAGCTAACTCCGGGTCGCTGGCGGGGATCACGGCGAGCGCGGCGGCGCGCAGGGCGCCGGGGCGCAGCGGGGTGCCGAGCAGTTGGCTGACCAGGGCTCGGTGCGAGGCATGGAGGGTGCGGACGGCGGCCGGGCTGATGCCGGGCTTGGCCGACGGGACCCCGCCCCGGGGCCGGCCTGGCTTGGTCGGAATCCAGAGGTAGCCAGGGTCGCTGCCCTCGAGCTCGGCGATGAGCGAGGCGCGGGCCGCCAGCCAGCGGGTGAGGATGTGCACCGTGGACCCGGTGAGCGGGTACGACTCGCCGTCGATCTCGGCGCGCGCCTCATCGCCGTCCAGGTGCAGCGCGCTGAGCTTAAGGCCGGCTATCTCGGGGACGCCGTGACCGGTGTCGGCGATGACGGCGGCCACGGCGGCGGTGCGCAGCGCGGTCATGGCGTTGGCGTGGATCGGCCGTTTGACGGTGAGCTCGTGCAGCAGCCTCTCGGTGTCACCGGGGGTCAGGTGGTACCCGCGGGCGGGTGCCTGGCGGTCGACGCGCCCCGGCTCGCCGAGGAACTCGGCGAAGGCGTTGACGGTATCCGCGCGGACCCGCATGGAGTTCGGGTAGGCGGCCGCGTCCGGGCCGCGGAGGGTGTTGCGGGTGCGAGTCTTGCCCTCGGCCGCGTCGGCCAGCCAGGCGGCGGTGCGCTCCGGCTCCAGCAGCACCCTCGCCGTCAGCGGCTCCTCCGTCCCGGCGGCCGCGGCGGCCTGCTGGGCGTGGCGGAGGTACTCGTTGAGGAAGGTCTTACGGATCCGCCGGGTGCTCGCCGACAGATCGCGATCGGCGAGGTGCCGGAGAAATTCGTCGATTGCGTCGCGCGCCGGGGCGCTGGCGTCCAAGGCTGGCATGTTCAGCAGAGTAGCTTGTTCCGAAGATAACAGCAAGAAATATGGGACTTTCCGGGTGGGCAGCGAGTTGCCCGGTGCGAAGCACGCGCTTGCCCGGTGCGAAGCTTCTTGCTGTTACCGGCTCTCGCTTTATCGACTTTGAGGTGCGGGGCCGGAATCCTGACGAAGCCACCGGAATGGCCCGGCGTGTCCCCGCCGCGTTGCGGGTGCCGGGGACGGCCGGCGAACCTACACTGGCGCCGTGGCCACTGAGATGCCCACCGGTCCTCCCGGGGATCCTCCTCTGCCCGAGGAACTCCTGGGGGAACCGTGGCGGGCGCAGGTCACCCAGCTTCGCCGCTACATCCGCAAGACGCGCGACATCCGGGTCGCCGAGCTGGTGTCGCTCGCGGTCGATGCCATGGTCAGCGGTGACGCTGACGAGGCCGACCGTCAGCTCGCCGCCGCTGAGCTGCTGGCCGCGGCCGGCCTGCTGTCCGCACCCAACGGCGCCCAGGCGCCGCCCTCCACCGCCGCCGCAGCCCCGGTTCCCGTCGTGTTGCCGCCGGGTGCACCGGTCCGCGCCGCGGCGATGCCGAGCCGGACGGCCACCGTCATCCGCAAGCCGCTGACCGGCCAGGCGAAGGTCTCCCCGGCCGGCCCGGTGCTCATCGCGACCGACGGGTCGTGCAGCGGCGACGGGCGGCACTGCTCCTGGGCATTCCTCGCCACCAGCGGGCACTGGGGATGCCAGGCGGGCGACTACTGGCACGACAACGTGAACGGCGGTTCCGGAGCGCTGATCGCCGAACTCCGCGCCGCCTATCTGGCCCTGCGCTTCGTCCCCGGACCGGTGACCCTCCTGGTCGACTCCGTGAGCGCGCTGCGCTACCTGCGCGGATGGCAGCGCGGGCAGACCGGCCGGATGCCGCCGCAGTACGACCTGCACCCGCGCCGCCAGGGCACCGCCCCAGCCCTGGTCACGCTGGCCGGACTGGTCCTCGCCCGCGGCGGTGAGCTGACCACCGCGCACGTCAAGGCCCACGCGGGCCACACCCTCAACGAGGGCGCCGACCTGCTCGCCAAGAAGGCCAGGCGCTGGGTGGCTGGCACCGAGATCCTGCCGCAGAAGGCCATGCGGGCCGACGCCGCCGACATCGCCGCCACGTTCCTCGCCCAGTGGCACCGCGAGAATCCGCAGCCGCCGTACCGCGGTTCCGCTGGTCACGGGGTCAGGCCATCATAGAGGCGTGAATACCGTCATCGTGGGCACAGGCCCGCTGAGCTTCGCCGACGTCGTCGAGGTGGCAAGGGCCGGTGCCGTCGTGGCACTGGCGCAGGAGGCCCAAGCCGAAATCGCCGCCAGCCGCAAGGTCATCGAGACCCTCGCGGACGACATCGCACCGCACTACGGGGTGTCGACCGGGTTCGGCGCGCTGGCCACCCGGCATATACCGCCCGAGCTGCGCGCCCAGCTGCAGCGCTCCCTGGTCCGCTCGCACGCCGCCGGGTCGGGTCAGGAGGTGGAGGCCGAGGTGATCCGCGCGATGATGCTGCTGCGGCTGTCCACCCTCGCCACCGGCCGCACCGGCGTCCGGCTGGCGACCGCGCAGACCTACGTGAAGATGCTCAACGCGGGGATCACCCCGGTGGTCCGCGAGTACGGGTCACTCGGCTGCTCCGGCGACCTGGCGCCGCTCGCGCACTGCGCCCTGGCCGCGATGGGCGAAGGCGAGGTCCGCGTCCAGACGTGGGCCGGCCCGGCGCAGCCGTCCGGCCCCCTGGTGCCCGCCCACGAGGCGCTGGCGGCCGCCGGGATCGAGCCGGTCGTGCTGGCCGAGAAGGAGGGGCTGGCGCTGATCAACGGCACCGACGGCATGCTCGGCATGCTGGTGCTCGCCGCCGCTGACCTGCGCGGTCTGCTCAAGACGGCCGACATCACGGCCGCGATGTCGGTCGAGGCACTGCTCGGCACGGACGCCGCGTTCGCGGCCGACTTGCAGGCACTGCGGCCGCACCCCGGTCAGGCGGCGGCGGCCGCCAACATGCGGGCGCTGCTCGATTCGTCCCCGGTCGTCGCGAGTCACAAGGGGCCGGAAGACACCCGCGTGCAGGACGCCTACAGCCTGCGCTGCTCCCCCCAGGTGCACGGGGCGGCGCGCGACACCCTCGCGCACGCGGAGACGGTGGCCGGCCGCGAGCTGGCCAGCGCGATCGACAACCCGGTGGTCACCCTGGACGGCCGCGTGGTGAGCAACGGCAACTTCCACGGCGCGCCCATCGGCTACGTGCTTGACTTCCTCGCCATCGTGGCCGCCGACCTCGCGTCGATCGCCGAGCGGCGCACCGACCGGATGCTCGACGCGCATCGCTCGCACGGCCTGCCGCCGTTCCTGGCCGATGACCCGGGCGTCGACTCCGGTCACATGATCGCCCAGTACACGTCGGCCGGGATCGTCTCCGAGCTCAAGCGGCTCGCCGCCCCCGCCTCGGTCGACTCGATCCCGTCCAGCGCCATGCAGGAAGACCACGTCTCGATGGGCTGGTCGGCGGCGCGCAAACTCCGGCGCTGCGTCGACGGGCTGACCAGAGTCCTGGCGATCGAGCTGCTGACCGCCGCCCGCGCGCTTGACCTGCGGGCGCCGCTCTCCCCCGGCGCCGCCACCGGCGCCGTCGTCGGCGGCCTGCGGGCGGGCGACGGGCCGGGTGCCCGCGCGCGGGTCACCGGGCCAGGCACCGACCGGTACCTCGCACCGGAGATCGAGGCCGCGGTGTGCTACGTGGCCACCGGTGCCGCTGTCCGGGCGGCCGAGACGGCGGTCGGCGCTCTCCAGTGAACTATTGACGATAGCGTTAATAGTTAAATCTGAGGGATGGCTGCTGAGGCGGCTGGCCCGTCGGCACCACTAGCGCGATCATGGGCCTGATGGAGTAACCACGGTCCGTTAACTCGAAAGGATTTGATCTTTATGGAAGGCGCACGGACGGTCCGCGCCCCGCGCGGCACGGCGCTGACGGCCAGGTCGTGGCAGACCGAGGCGCCGCTGCGGATGCTGATGAACAACCTCGACCCCGACGTGGCCGAGCGCCCCGACGATCTGGTCGTCTACGGCGGCACCGGCCGGGCCGCGCGCTCGTGGGGAGCGTTCGACGCGATGGTGCGTACCCTGACCGAGCTCCGCGAGGACGAGACGATGCTGGTCCAGTCGGGCAAGCCGGTCGGGGTGGTGCGCACCCACGAATGGGCGCCGCGGGTGCTGATCGCCAACTCCAACCTGGTCGGCGACTGGGCGAACTGGCCGGAGTTCCGCCGCCTGGAGGCCGCCGGGCTGACGATGTACGGGCAGATGACCGCCGGGTCGTGGATCTACATCGGCACCCAGGGCATCCTGCAGGGCACCTACGAGACGTTCGCCGCCGTCGCCGCCAAGCGGTTCGGCGGGACGCTGGCCGGGACGCTCACCGTGACCGGCGGCTGCGGCGGGATGGGCGGCGCGCAGCCCCTCGCCGTCACCCTCAACGACGGCGTCGCGCTCGTCATCGACGTGGACCGGGCCCGGCTTGAGCGGCGGGCCGCGAACCGCTACCTGGACGTGGTCGCCAGCGATCTCGACGACGCGCTGCGGCTGTGCCTGGCGGCCAAGCGGGACCGGACGGCGCTCTCGGTCGGGCTGGCGGGCAACTGCGCGACCGTGCTGCCCGAACTGCTGCGCCGGGGCGTCGACGTGGACATCGTCACCGACCAGACGTCCGCCCACGATCCCCTCTCCTACCTGCCCGAGGGGGTCGACCTGGCCGACTGGCACGACTACGCCGAGCGCAAGCCGGCCGAGTTCACCGACCGGGCCCGGGTCTCCATGGCGGCGCATGTCGCGGCCATGGTCGGGTTCATGGACGCCGGGGCCGAGGTATTCGACTACGGCAATTCGATCAGGGACGAGGCACGGCTCGGGGGCTACTCCCGTGCGTTCGCGTTCCCCGGGTTCGTGCCGGCCTACATCCGGCCGCTGTTCGCCGAGGGCAAGGGGCCGTTCCGGTGGGCGGCGCTGTCCGGGGACCCGGCCGACATCCGCGCCACCGACGAGGCGGTGCTGTCGCTGTTCCCTGACAACGACCACCTGCGCACCTGGATCACGGCGGCACAGCAGCGGGTCGAGTTCCAGGGCCTGCCCGCCCGGATCTGCTGGCTCGGCTACGGCGAGCGGGACAAGGCCGGGCTGGCGTTCAACGAGCTGGTCGCGTCCGGCGCGGTCGCCGCGCCGATCGTCATCGGGCGCGACCACCTCGACGCCGGATCGGTCGCCTCCCCCTACCGGGAGACCGAATCGATGGCCGACGGGTCGGACGCGATCGCCGACTGGCCCATCCTGAACGCCCTGACCTCCACCGCCTCCGGTGCGAGCTGGGTGTCGTTCCACCATGGCGGCGGGGTCGGCATCGGCCGGTCACTGCACGCCGGGCAGGTCTGCGTCGCCGACGGAACCGCGCTGGCCTCCGCGAAGATCGCGCGGGTGCTGTCTCGCGCGGGTGCTGTCCAATGACCCGGGGCTCGGCGTGCTGCGGCACATCGACTCCGGCGACGCGCCGTCCGGGCCGGAGACGCTCGCGGCGTGCCCCGACGGCGGCGTCCACCTGCCCTCATGAGCCGGGCCTGCTGACGGTTGGGGGTTGCCCTCGGGGTCTGCCGCGCCTAGCGCTTCTTGCTGTTATCTTGGCAACATTGATCCGCAGCGCAGCGCCATCGCGCCTTGGGGCCAAACTTGCACGCTTAATATCCGGCAAATGAGGATATATCGGGCCGCCAGCCGTGCAAGTCTGGCCCCAAGATGATTGGGAGCCGCGTGCCGCGCGGCGGCTCGGCCGCTGGTTGGCGGCTCGGCCGCTGGTTGCTGTTATCTCTTGAGGTGGCCGCGTCGCTGCCGGGTCAGGACGCCTCGCGGCGGCGCCGCCACCAGCGCGGCCGCCGCGGCCTGCTGTCCGGTGACGCCTGCGATGGTTCCGGCGTCCGCGGGCGGGTGACCGCGGCCTGGCCGGCCGCCGGGCGGGCGGCCTGGGCGGCGCGCCAGCGGGCGGCCAGATCATCCGCGTTCACCAGACGGACGTGGATAGGCGGGCCGACCGGGATGCGCCGCCACTCAAGGACGCGCCGGTTGATATCGCCCGCCACCTCGCGGATCTCCGCCTCCGAGCGGAACCCGCCGGCCGCCTCGTTCAGCCGCTCGATCTCCCGCCGCAGCCGCAGCGGGGTCGGCAGGAACTCATCGGGCCGCACGCCTTCCCTGCGCGCGTAGTCGCGGACCCAGGCCTCGCCGTAGTCCCCGCCGCCCGGCTTGAGGCTGAGCGGCTTGCCCGCCCCCGGCAGGTCATCGAACACGCCCCGCCGCTCGGCATCGGCGATCTGCTGATCGACCCACGAGGTGAACCCC
>JBEKEK010000044.1:0-52412 GCA_050013875.1 Trebonia sp.
CAGCGACGAGGTGGTGGCGCTGGCCCAGCAGCCGATGAACATCGCCCGCAGCTGGATGACCGGCAAGATCAAGATCGAGGCGTCGATGAAGGACCTCTTCCGCCTCCGCCGCCTCCTCTAGCACCGCGCCCCACACCCCACACCCCGCGCCCCACACCCCCCACCCCACACCCCGCGCTTCTTGCTGTTATCTTGCTGGCGCTGCGGCTGGGTGAAGACGATGGACCGTTGTGTACATCCCCGTGTATACAACGGTCCATCATCTTGTGGGCGGCCCGGATCACCGCAGCGAGAAGGTTACTTCTTGCTGTTATCTCGGGCGGGGTTTACCGGGAGGCGCGGCCTGCGATGATTGGGGCTATGGGAGAGCTGATCTTGCTGCGCCACGGGGAGACCGAGTGGTCGCGGGATGGCCGGCATACCGGCCGGACGGATGTCCCGCTGACCCCGAAGGGGATTTCCGGGGCGGCGGCGCTGGCACCGATGGTGCAGCGGCGGGTGTCCGGGCAGCCGATCGTCGCGGTGTTCACCAGCCCGGCTCAGCGGGCGGTGAAGACGGCCGAGCTGGCCGGGCTCGGCGGCCCTGGCGTCCCGGGCTTCGACGGCGGGCCCGCGCCCAAGCAGGACCCGGACCTGTGGGAATGGGACTACGGGGGCTACGAGGGCATCACCACAGCGGAGATCCAGCGGGACCGGCCGGGTTGGTTCCTGTGGCGGGACGGGGTCATCCCCGGCGACGCCCAGCACCCCGGGGAGAGCGTGGCCGAGGTCGGCGAGCGGGTCGACCGGGTGCTCAAGCGGGTGGCGGCGCTGCTGCCGGAAGGGGACGTCGCCTTGGTCGCGCACGGCCACGTGCTGCGGGTGCTCACCGCCCGCTGGCTCGACCTGCCGCCCGAGGGCGGCCGGTTGTTCAGGCTCGACACCGGCACCGTCAGCACCCTCGGCGACGAGCACGCCGAACCGGTGGTGCTGACCTGGAACGTTCCCCCGACTGCTTAACGGCTGCGAGCTCAGGGGGCGGGAGCGCGGGGGGCCGGGGCGGCGGGCACGTCGCGGCGGCGGGTTTCCTCGGTGATCCAGGTCAGGAACGAGGCCGAGCCCTCGACGAACGCGGTCGCGACGATCTCGGGCTCGTCGTAGCTGTGCTGCTCGACCAGGAACGCGGCCAGCTCCTCATAGCGGTCGGCCGGAAGCTTGAAGAAGACGAACCACTCCTCGGCCCGCTCGATCTCGTCGTTCCACCAGTAGGTGGAGGCGACCGGACCCGCCACCTGGCTGCAGGCGGCCAGCCGCGCGGCGACCGCCGCCCGGGCCAGCTCCATCGCCTCGGCCCGCGAGTCGGTCGTCGTCTGCACCTGCAGGTATTCACCAACCGCAGGGCGGTCAGCACCGTTTACCGCCATGCCACCTGATCGTACGCCTGCCGGCCACGAGTACGCTTGCCCGCCATGGAGCTCATCCACTCAGGCAAGGTCCGCGAGGTCTACGCGGACGGGAACGACCTGCTGCTCGTCGCCTCGGACCGGGTCTCCATCTACGACGTGATCCTGCCGACGCCGGTCCCGGGCAAGGGCCGAATGCTGACCCAGCTCTCCCTCTGGTGGTTCGACCGGCTGACCGACATCGTGCCCAACCACGTGATCTCCGCGACCGACGTGCCCGCCGAGTGGACCGGCCGGGCGATCCGCTGCCAGCGGCTGGACATGGTGCCGGTCGAGTGCATCGCCCGCGGCTACCTGTCGGGCCTCGGGCTGGTCTCCTACAACGAGACCGGCGCGGTGTCGGGCGTGCCGCTCCCGGAAGGGCTGGTCGAGGCGTCGAAGCTGCCCGAGCCGGTGTTCACCCCGACCACCAAGGCGGCGGCCGGCCACGATGAGCCGATGACCTACGACGAGGTCGTCGAGCTGGTCGGCGCGGAGACGGCGGCCGAGCTCAAGCGGATCACGCTCGCGGTCTACCAGCGCGGGGCGGAGCTGGCGGCCGAGCGCGGCATCATCGTGGCCGACACCAAGCTCGAGTTCGGCACGGACAAGGACGGCGCGCTGGTCCTGGCCGACGAGGTGCTCACCCCGGACTCGTCCCGGTACTGGCCCGCGGACGGCTACCAGCCCGGGCATCCGCAGTACTCCTACGACAAGCAGTTCCTGCGCGACTGGTCCACCGCGATGGGCTGGGATCGCAAGGAGCCAGGGCCCGAGGTGCCGGCCGACGTGGTCGCCGCGGTGGCCGAGCGCTACCAGGCGCTGTACGCGAAGATCACCGGCGGCTGACCGCCCCGGGTGGGCGGCGAGCGTGACGCCGGCGGCGAAGCCACGCGACCGTTCCGGATAAAGCCTCTGACTTTTAAATAACGCAGGCCGCAGCCGGGCAGCCGGTAACATTCGGGCATCGATGCTCAGCACGCACGTGCTGAGGTGATTGCCCGGGGAGGCGACAGCGGTGGTATCTCAGGCGAGCAGGCTTGCCGACGTCCGGTACGACATTCGCGGACCGGTGCTGCGGCGAGCTCGCGAGCTTGAGGCGGCCGGCCAGGAGATCATCAAGCTGAACATCGGCAACCCGGCGCCGTTCGGGCTGTTCGCGCCAGACGCGGTGCTGGCCCAGGTCAAGGCGTCGATCGATGCGTCCCAGGGGTACAGCGACGCGCGCGGGATCGCGCCCGCCCGCGAGTCGGTTGCGAGCTACTACCGGCGCCGGCTCGGCGTCGCCGACGCGACCGCCGACGACGTGTTCCTCGGCAACGGCGTCTCCGAGCTGATCGTGATGACGCTGCAGGCGCTGCTCAACCCGGGCGACGAGGTGCTCGTCCCCTCCCCCGACTACCCGCTGTGGACCGGCGCGGTCTCGCTCTGCGGGGGCCGCGCGGTGCACTACCGGTGCGCCGAGGACCTTGACTGGAACCCGGACGTCGAGCACGTCGAGTCGCTGGTGACCGAGCGGACCCGCGCGCTCGTCATCATCAACCCGAACAACCCGACCGGCGCGGTCTACTCGCGCGAGACCCTCGAGCAGCTGCTCGACATCGCCCGCCGGCACCACCTGCTGGTGCTCACCGACGAGATCTATGACCAGATCGTGTACGACGGGGCGGTGCACCACTGCGCGGCGTCGCTCGCGCCCGACATCCCGGTGTTCTCGCTCGGCGGCCTGTCCAAGACCTACCGGCTGGCCGGGTTCCGGTCCGGCTGGCTGGTTGTGTGCGGTCCGAAGGCGCCGATCGCCGAGTACCTCGAGGGGCTCGAGCTGCTGGCCAACATGCGGATGTGCCCGAACGTCTTCGCCCAGCACGCGATCCCGGCCGCGCTCGACGGCGGGATCGACATCACCCCGCTGCTGGCGCCCGGCGGCCGGCTCCGCGACCAGCGGGACCGCGCCTGGGAGCTGCTGACGGCGATACCGGGGGTGGACTGCTACCAGCCGGCCGGCGCGCTCTACCTGTTCCCCCGGCTCGACCCCGAGGTGCACAAGATCGTCGACGACCAGCGGATGTGCATCGACCTGCTGGAGCAGCAGCACGTGCTGCTGACCCACGGGACCGGGTTCAACCTGCCGTCGACGGACCACATCCGGGTCGTGTTCCTGGCGCCGGTCGAGACGCTGACCGAGGCGATCGGCCGCCTCGGCGAGTTCCTCTCCGGTTACCGCCAGTAGGCTGCAGAATGACGCTTATGGCGACTCATGTGGCGCTGCTGCGGGGAATCAACGTCGGCGGCAGGAACAAGGTGGCGATGGCCGACCTGCGGGAGGTCGTGGCCGGGCTTGGCCACGCCGACGTGTCGACCTACATCCAGAGCGGGAACGTCCTGTTCAGCGCGGATCCCGGCGATGCCGACACGTCCGCCCTGGCGGCGGCGCTGGCGGCGGCGATCACGGGCACGCTCGGCGTCAGCGCGCCGGTGGTCGTGGTCTCCCGCGACGAGCTGGCCGAGGCCATCGCCGCGAACCCGTTCCCGGACGAGGCCGACCCCAAGCGGGTGCACGCGGTGCTGCTCAGCGCCGCGCCCGGGGCCGCGGCGGCCGCCAAGATCGACGAGGCGCTGGCCCGGTCGACGGCCAGGGGCGCCCGCGATGAGCTCGCCATCGTCGGACGGACGCTGTACCTGCACACGCCGGACGGCTTCGGCAACAGCGAGCTGGCGGCGGCGGTGCTCCGGATCGTCACCTCCCCGCGCGCGGGGGTGACCGGCACCGCCAGGAACTGGGCGACGATGACCAAGCTGCTTGACCTGTGCGGGGACCGGTAGAGTCAGCCGCGTGAGCAGAGCGGTTCTTGTGACGGGCGGGTCGCGCGGTATCGGCGCGGCGATCGCGCGGGCGTTCGCCGAGCGCGGGGACCGGGTGGCGGTGCACTGCCGGGACGCGCTGGCGGTGGCCGAGGTGGTCCGGGACTCGCTCAGCGGAGACGGCCACGTCGTCGTGCGGGCCGACCTGGCCGTCCCGGCCGAGGTGCGGGCGATGGTCGACGCGGCCGCGGCCGGCCTTGACGGGCTCGACGTGCTGGTCAACAACGCCGGGATCTACCTGGACCATCCCGTGCTCGGAACCTCGTACGAGGAGTGGCAGGCCGCCTGGCAGGCCACCCTCGGGGTCAACCTGGTCGGCGCGGCCAACGTCACCTGGTGCGCGGTGCAGCTGATGACCGCGTCCGGGCAGCGGGGCGGGCGGATCGTCAACGTGGGGTCGCGCGGGGCGTTCCGGGGCGAGCCGACCCACCCGGCCTACGGGGCGAGCAAGGCCGGGCTGCACGCCTTCGGCCAGTCGCTGGCGGTGGCGCTGGCGCCGCACGGGATCACCGTGGCGTCGGTCGCCCCGGGATTCGTCGCGACCGACATGACCGCGGAACTGCTGGCGACGCCGGCCGGCGACGTCATCCGGGCGCAGTCGCCGTTCGGCCGGGTGGCGACGGTCGAGGAGATCGCGGCCGCGGTCGTGTACCTCGCGTCGCCGGAGGCGGAGTGGGTGAGCGGGGCCGTATTGGACTTGAACGGCGCTTCCTACCTCCGTTAGCGTCGGCTGGGTGGATGATTACGTGCTCGCCCAGGTCAACATCGGACGACTGGTGGCGCCGATCGACAGCCCGCTGATCGCGGGCTTCGCGGCCGCCCTGGATGAGGTGAACGCGGTCGCGGACGCGGCCGGCCCGACCGCCCAGGCGTTCACGCTCAGGCAGCACTTCCCGCCGCCGCAGTCTGGCAGACGGCGATCCCGCGTCGCCAGCCGATAATCTCGGGTGGTGAGCGAGAGTGACCGCGTGGTGGTGCCGTTCGACGAGCTCCCGGCGCTGCCCGGGTCCGGGCTGCGGCACGGGTGGGACGTGTGGGGACCGGGCGACAACCTGGGCACGCTGAACCGGCTGACCGGGCCGGTGGTCGCGGCCGCCACGGCGGCCGTGCGGACCGGGGAGCGGGTCGGCCTGACCCTGCCGCTGGGGCTGCCGGACCCGCCGTTCTTCGGGCGGCGGCGGTACCGGCACTCGTTCACGCCGATGGGGCAGACGGCCTGGGACGACTATGTCGACGGCTTCTACCTGCAGTGCTCGAGCCAGTGGGACGGGCTCCGGCACGTCGGTTCCGGGCCCGATGGCTGGTACGGCGGCTGGCACGGCCGGCCCGAGGCCGACCTGGAGCCGCTCGGCATCCACCACTGGGCGCAAGCGGGCATCGTCGGCCGGGGCGTGCTGGCCGACCTGGCGGGGACGCGGGAAGGCACCGGCTACGACCCGTTCTCGCGGGTGGCCTTCACTCCCGCCGACATCACCGCCGCGCTTGACGCGCAGGGCAGCGCGCTGCGGTACGGCGACGTCCTCTGCGTCAGGACCGGCTGGGTGGACAAGTACCTGACGCTCGGCCACGACGCCCGCCGCGCGCTGGCCGCCACCATGGGGACCGTGTCCGGCTTCAGCAGCGCCGGGCTGGCGGGCAGCGAGGAGATGAGCCGCTTCCTGTGGGACTCGGGGGTGGCCGCGCTGCCGTGCGACAACCCCTCGGTCGAGGTCGTGCCGTCGGACCCGGCGCAGGGGTCCCTGCACCGCCGGCTGATCCCGCACCTCGGGTTCGCGATCGGCGAGCTGTTCGACTTCGGCCCGCTCGCGCGGGCGTGCCAGCGGACGGGCCGGTATGAGTTCCTGTTCGCCGGCGTGCCGCTCAACGTGACCGGGGCGGTCGGCTCCCCCGCCAACGCGGTGGCGGTCTTGTAGGGGGCGTCGGCCTCGAGACCGGACGCTGGGACCCGTCAGAAAGTCACGAAATACCGCCCGATACACTCAGAAAGCTAGCGATCTACGCCGAAATCGTTAGGACGGGGCATGGCCGACGGGACCGGTACCGGGGCAGGCGCCACTGGCGCGACGACTATCAGCGCAGCGAACGGGCAGCGCAACGGCGGGGGCGGCGCCTTCGCGGCGCTTGCGCGCTTTGTCGTCCGCAACCCGTGGAAGGTGATCGCGGGCTGGATCGTGGTCGCGTTCATCGTGATCGCCACCGCGCCGGCGCTGCCGACGACCTCCAACGAGTCGAGCTTCCTGCCCAGCAGCTACGAGTCCATCCGCGCGCAGACGCTGCAGACGCAGGCGTTCCCGCAGCAGGGGCACGTGACCGCCGACGCGTCCATCATCGTGTTCTCCCGGCCCGACGGCGGGCCGCTCACCGCGGCCGACTCGGCGACGGTGACGCGGGTCGCGGCCGAACTGAACGCCAGGCACATCCCGAACATCCTCGCCGTCACGACCGGGGTCACGTCGTCCAACAAGCTGGTGGCGACCGCCTACGTGGCGATGGACAACAGCGTCGTCAACGGCAGCGGCACCACCGCGGGCGACGCGATCAAGGCGCTGCGGGCCGACATCAAGCCGCTGATGACCGGGACCGGCCTGAACGAGGGCGTCACCGGCTCGGCCGCGGAGGCGCTCGACAGCACCCAGTCGGGCAATAAGGCGCTGGCCATCGTCGGCGCGGCGACGTTTCTCCTCATCCTGATCCTGCTGCTGGTCATCTTCCGCGCCCCGATCATCGCGATCATGCCGCTGATCTTGATCGGCGTCGCCTACGAGGTCGCGCTCGGCCTCATCTCCGACGTCAACCAGGCCCTGGACCTCAACTCGACCGCCCAGGACAGCACGATCTTGCTGGTGGTGCTGTTCGGGATCGGGACCGACTACTTCCTGTTCCTGATGTTCCGCTACCGAGAACGGCTGCGTCTCGGCGACGACAAGAAGGAGGCGATGGTCCAGTCGGTCACCCGGGTGGGCGAGGTCATCGCCTCGGCCGCGTGCGTGGTCATCGCGGCCTTCCTGGCGCTGACGCTGTCGTCGCTGAGTATCTTCCGGTCGCTCGGCCCGACGCTCGCGATCGCGGTCGCGGTCACCCTCATCGCCGCCCTCACGCTGATCCCGGCGGTGGTGTCGCTGATCGGGACGGCCGTGTTCTGGCCGTCGAAGGCGTGGCGGCGGGAGCCGAAGGGGGCCGCGTTCACCGCGATCGGCGGCGCCCTCGGCCGGCGGCCGGCCGTGTTCGCGGCCGCCTCCGGCCTGGTGCTGATCCTGCTGGCGCTGGGGGCGCTGTCGCTCAAGCCGACGTTCGACCTGTCGTCGGCGGGCATTCCGGCCACCGCGGAGTCGCAGACCGCGCTGGTCACGCTGGAGAAGGGCTTCCCGCCGGGCGAGACCGAGCCGACCCAGGTCTACCTGCACACGTCGTCCGGCACGCTGACCACCGCCGAGGTGACCGGCTACGAGGCCAAGCTCAAGTCGATGCCCGGGGTGGGCGCGGTCGCCGCCCCGTTGACCAGCAAGGACGGGGCGACGGCGGAATACAGCGTGTACCTCAAGGAGGACCCGGAGTCCACCGCCGCGGTCAACCTGGTGCAGAACCAGCTGCGGCCCGACGCCCATGCCGCCGCCCCGCCGGGAACCGAGGCGCTGGTCGGCGGGATCACGGCGGTCTACGCGGACATCCAGAAGGCGCTCAACCGCGACTACGAGGTGGTGTTCCCGGTCGCGGCGCTGGTCATCTTGGTCATCCTCGCCCTGCTGCTGCGAAGCGTGGTCGCCCCCTGGTACCTAATGGTGTCGGTGGGACTAGGGTTCGCCGCGACCTTGGGCGCGACCGTGCTGGTCTTCCAGAATCTGGCCGGCCAGTCGGGGCTGGTGTTCATCCTGCCGATGTACATGTACTTGTTCGTGGTCGCGTTGGGCACCGACTACAACATCCTCATGATCGCCCGGGTGCGCGAGGAGATCAGGGAGGGCGCGCCGCCCCGGGTGGCGGCGGCGCACGCGCTCGCGCAGGCAGGCCCGGCGATCGCGTCGGCCGGGCTGATCCTGGCGGGCACGTTCGGTTCGCTGACACTGGCCGGGAACCAGGTGCTGACCCAGGTTGGCTTCGCGGTCGCGGCGGGCATCGCGCTGGCGGCGTTCGTGATGGCGATGTTCTTCTCGCCCAGCCTGACCGCGCTCATCGGCCGGTGGGCGTGGTGGCCGGGGCACGCCGGTCAGGCGGACCAGCGAAGCGGGAGCGACTCGACGTTGTAGATGCCCTCGATGCCGCCGAGCACCGGCTCGCCCGCCAGCTCAAGGCCGGGCATCCGCGGCGCGAGGAAGGTGAGGGCCTCCTCGAGCTCGGCCCGCGCCAGGTTGACGCCGAGGCAGTAGTGCGCGCCGGCGCCGAAGGTGAACAGCTTGCCGTCGCGTTCGGCGGTGATGTCGAAGGTGTCGCTGCCCTCGGCTTCCCTGTTGGCCTGTTCGGCGCAGACGGCCACGATCGTGCCCGCGGGGAACAGCACGCCGCGGTGCTCGATGTCGGCCAGCACGATGCGGGCGGTGAACGGGGCGATCGGCTCGAAGCGGAGCGTCTCGGCGACCGCCCGCCGCACGTAGGTTCCGGGGTTCGCGGACAGCAGCGCCCACTGGTCCTGGTGCTCGGCGAACAGCCGAAGCGCCTGCGAGAGCTGGCTCTGGGTGGTGTCCACGCCCCCGGCCAGCAGGTTGAGCACCAGGTTGACGCACTCGTCGTGGCTGAGCCGGTCGCCCTCTTCCTCGGCCGCGAGCAGCGCGGTGATCAGGTCGTCGCCGGGGTCTGCCCGGCGCTGTTCGAGCAGTTCGGTGACGTACTGGTGGGCTTCGATGACCGCCCGCTCGATGTCCGGGATCTGGGTGGAGAGGGCGGCGATGTCGAACTGCCGTTGCACCATGCTCGACCAGTGCTGCAGCCGGCCGGCGTCGGCGATCGGGGCGCCGAGCACGGCGGCGATCGTCCGCGACGGGTAGGGCTTGGCGATCGCGGCCACGAACTCGGTGCCCGAGCTCGCGCCGGGGCCGAGATCGTCCCAGAGCCGCGCCAGGAACTCGCGCATGGCCGGCCGCCAGCGGTCGGCCGCCTTCGGGGTGAAGGCGTGCCCGATCAGGGACCGCAGCCGCCGGTGCTTGTCGCCGGTCAGGTTCAGGATGTTGTTCTCTACGTTCTCGTGCAGCGGTCCGCTGGTGATGCCGAACAGCTCGGCGATCTGCCGCCCGGGGAACGTCGTCTGCCGGGCCCGCAGGAAGAAGTCCCCCGACTCCGCGTCAAGCACGATGTAGGCCAACGGCGAGTGCGCCAGCCAGTTCTGCTGACGCGCCTCGCCGAGTAGCCGATGGTAGGTGTCCGGCCCGAACCCGGGCATGTTGTAGTCGATCTCTGGCAGCTCGAGCTCGGTAACGACGGTCATGCTGCGCGATGCTACTCCCGGGTAGGCCACGGGGCGAGGGCTGCGCCGAGGCCGGCTGACCCGGCCGGCTGGCCCGGGCTGGGCGCGGGCTAGGCGAGGATGGCCCAGCTGTGCGGCGGGACGGTCAGCGGGCTGCCGGGAACGGCACCGGGGTCGGGAACCTCGGCGATCGTCAGGCCGGGCGCGTCGACCGGGAACTCAACCGGATCGTCGCCGATGTTGAGCAGCAGCAGCACCTGCTGGCCGGGCTCGCTCCCCGATACGCGCAGGGCCATCGCCGAGTCGGTCAGGTGCTCGGCGGCGGTCCTCGCGCGGACCAGCCAGGGGTGGCGGCGGCGGAAGCCGATCAGGCGCTGGTGGAGACGGTAGTAGTGCCAGCCGTCGGGTGCGAGGCCAGCCGGGGAGGACGGGAAGGCGGGACGGATCTCGTCATCGCCGCCCTCCCGGTTCTCCTTCAGGCCGCGGAAGCCCTGCTCGTCGCCGTAGTAGACGCTGGGCAGGCCGCCGATGCACATCAGCACCGCCACCGCGTGCCCGAAGTGCCGGTCATCGGTCAGCTTGGTGGCCAGCCGGGTCACGTCGTGGTTCCCGACGAAGGTCTGCGCCAGCTCGCCGTCGAGGAACGAGTTGTGCCGCCCGAGGGCGTGGTCGAGTTCGAAGAAGTTCCGGTCGTTGAGCGAGGACCAGATCGCCTTCCACACCTCGTACTGGGTGATCGAGTCGAGCCCCGCCTCGTTGGCGTAGGCGGCGTAGTCACCGTGGATCATCTCCCCGAGAAACCACGCGTCGGGGAACGACTCGCGGACGGCGGGCAGCGTCTTGGCCCAGAACCCCGGCGGCACCGCGTAAGCGGCGTCAAGGCGCCAGCCGCCGGCCCCGCGACCGAGCCAGTGGCTCATCACCTCGATCACGTAGCCGAGTACGGCGGGTTCGTCATGGTCGAGCTCGACCAGCTGGTGATGGCCTTCGAAGACCGCGTAGTCGCCGCCGTCGGCGGTCCGCCTGAACCAGCGCGCGGCCGGCGTCTGCGGGCCGCCGTGCAGCGCCGCCTGGAACGCGGGGAAGCGGCGGCCGACGTGGTTGAACACGCCATCGAGGATCAGCCGCAGCCCGCGCTCGCCCGCGGCGGCGACAAGGGCGTCGAAGTCTCCCTCGTCGCCCAGTCGCGGGTCGATCCTGAAATGGTCGATCGTGTCGTACCCGTGCGTCTGCGAGGCGAATACCGGGCCGAGCAGCAGGCCGTTGCAGCCGAGCTCGACGGCGTAGTCCAGCCACGGCTCCAGCCGGGGCAGCCGGTGCCTGGCGGGCTCGCGGTCCGGCAGCGCCTCCGGCTCCGCGCCGGTGAAGCCCAGCGGGTACACCTGCCACAGGATGGCGTGATCAGCCCAGGTCGTCACCGTTCCACGGTACTGGCTCCGCGCTGTCACCGTGCGCATTCACGCTGCGAACAGATTAAATGCCGATTGCCTGGAACGGAACCCCGCTCCTGGCGGCCGGCCCGGCGGTGCGGGGCGGCATACCGGAAGCGGTCCCTGCCGGTTACCGCGGTGTAGGGGAGATCCTCCTCGGATATCTGAATGTTGACCGTCCGGGCCGGCTTGGCGGGCAGGGCGATCTTGCAGGTCGTGGCGGACGAGCAGCTCGCGTTGAGCTGGGTGCCGCCGACCAGGGCCTTATCCGCGCCGGGGATCGCCAGGAACCCGGTGCCGTGCACGGTGACGGTGATGGCGTGCCCGGCCCGCCCCACCTTGGGCGAGACGCTGGTGACGCTGGTGGTCAGCAGCTTGGTCGCGTAGTACTGGCACATCAGCGCGGCCAGGCCCGGGTAGAACAGGCTGCCGGCGCCAGAGCCGGTTTCGCCGGCCACCAGCGGCGCGCCGAGGCCGGCCGCCATGCTGAAGCCCCTGGTCGCCGGGTACCGGCCGCCGGTGTAGCCGGTCGGCCGGTAGTCGTTGTTGCCCTGGGTGATGGTGACCAGGCCCTCGGGTACGCCGCCGTAGACGTAGGAGTGATCGGCCGCCATCATCCCGTACAGTCCCTCCGGCAGCACCCCGGCCGGGCCTGAGCCGTAGTCGGCGCAGAACGGCGAGGAGTCGGTGAGCGCCGCGATGGCGGCCCACAGCGGCGCCGCCGCGCTCGTCCCGCCCACGACCTTCCACTGCCCGGCCGCGTAGATGACGTAGCCGGACTCAGGGTCGGCGTCGGCCGAGACGTCGGGGATCTCGCGGGTGAGCTTGCCCTTATTGGCGCTCCCGCAGCCGGCCCTGGTCGCCGACAGGCGGCTGATCACGCCAGGGATGGCCGTCCGGTACTGGTAGGACGGCATGCACCAGGCGATGGAGTCACCGCCGCCGCCGGCGCCGACCTGGTCCGTTGACTCGTTCCAGACGGTCTGGCCATGGCCAGCCGCGATGGTGGTGCCACCGACCCCGATGACATCGGGCGAACTGGCCGGGTAGTCGTCATCAGGGGTGTCGTCCCCGTCCGCCATCCAGCAGCCGGAGGAGCCGTCATCGCCGGCCGGCGCGAACACCGTCTGGCCCTGCGCCACGGCCATGCCCAGCACGGCGGTCAAGGCCTTGAAGTAGCCCGGGTCGTCTTCGCTGATGACCTCCTCGCATTCGCCGAACGAGGCAGCGACAACCTGGTCCTTGTCGGCGCCGATGATGTCACCCAGCATGTCGTAGGTGTCATCGTCGGTGCTTGCCGCCTGGTAGACGTCGATGCTGGCGTCCGGGGCGAGGCCTGCCAGATCCTCGATGTCAAGCGCGGCCTCGGGTGCCGGCCCGCCCGATCCCGTCCCCGCGCCCCCGTCGACCTTGTGGTAGCTGACCGGGGTTTTGATGGCGTAGCAGTTCTCGTAGGCGGTGATGTCGGAGGTCAGGTTGGGTCCGATCTCCGCCAGCGCGACGTGCACGCCCCGGCCGAGGTCGCCGCGCGCGTAGAGCGGTGCCATCAGGTAGTAGCCGGCTAGCTGGCTGGCCGTGTAACCGCCGAAGGAACCAGCGGTCTCGCGGGCGGCCGCGCACGCCCGCGGGCCGGCCGGCGACGCCTCGGGCGCGGTCCGCCCGGGCCCGGCCATCGCGGCCGTCGCGGCCGGCGCGGCCGGCGCCTTGGGCTGGCTGACCATGGGCTGCGACACACCCAGGTCGTTGAGCCCGAGGATGGCGCTGACCAGTGGCGCCGCCACCGCCGCGAGCTTCGGGGCGGTGGTGCTGGCGAAGGCGACCCGACCGCCCGGCAGGCGGTATCGGGCCAAGCCGACGCGGAAGGCGCGCTCGATGGTGCCCGCCGTCGCGGTGACGGGGATGGCGAGCCGGCCGGACGTGACCTGGCCGGGCGTCAGCCCGGCGGCCCGCAGCGCCCGCTCGACCGTCGCGACCTGGCTGAGCGAGGGACCGAAGACCTGCCCGAACTGGCCCGGCTTGAGGAACTGGCGGAAGAACGGCGACGTGCGGCTGGAAAGCCCGGCGAGGAAGGCGTTGAGCGCGGCCTGGTCGGGCAGCTGGAGCGTGACGTCCAGGTGGATCGCGGTGCCCGGTGCGACCGCCCCCACGCGGGCTGCGCGGGCGGGCAGCTTGGGCGCGGCATTACCGGGCAGCGGAACCGCCCGCGGCGCGGCGGACGCCGCGGCCCGCTTGGCCTCGCCGCCCGTCCCGGGCGAGGCCGCCCGTGATGGCGCCGCGGCGGTGAATACCCCGATTAGCACGGTAATACCGGCCGAAAATGCAAGGAAAGGCCTGCTACGTATCCTCATTACCCCACCCGAGATGGCCCCCGAATTCAAGTAACACGTCTATATCCCGTGGTAGGAGCGGTCGCAACCGGAATACATAATTCAAAAGAGATGAAAAACGGATCAAAAAGAGTTTAAAAAGCGGCAATGCAGCGGTGCCGAATGGGGGCGAGCAAGCCGGCCGGCCGGCCGGCCGCGGCCTAACGCTTCGGCGATGTCGGCGGTTGGCCGTCCGGCTGGCCATCGGTCCGGCCGGGGCATGACCGGGTGGCTGTAGTGTCGGGCTGTGTCTGACGGGCTGCACGATCCCTTCGCCACCGCGGCGCTGCGCGGCCGGGTACTTGACGCCTGGGCGGCGTCGCCCGCCCGGTTCCGCGAGGATGCCAACGCGGAGGAGGACTACGCGCTTGGCGGGTACCGGGACCGGGTCGTGGTTGAGCTCGCCCAGAACGCCGCGGACGCCGCCGTGCGCGGCGCGGTCCCCGGACGGCTGCGGCTGACGCTGCGCGACGGGACGCTTGTCGCCGCCAACACCGGGGCGCCGCTGGACGCGGCCGGGGTGGCGGCACTGTCCACGCTGCGCGCCTCGGGCAAGCGGGACACGTCGACGGTCGGCGGCGCGAGTGATGGTGCCGCTGACGGTTCGGCTGACGGCACGGTCGGCCGGTTCGGGGTCGGGTTCTCGGCGGTGGTCGCGGTCAGCGACGAGCCCCGGATTCGCTCGACGACCGGCGGCGTCGGCTGGTCCAGGGTGCGGACGCAGGAACTGGTTAGCGAGATCCCGGCCCTGGCGGGCGAGCTGACGGCCCGCTCGGGCCACGTACCGCTGCTGCGGCTGCCGTTCCCGCTGGCCGACGGAGCGGGGAGCGGCCCGGCCGACGGGTTCGCGAGCTCGGTGGAGCTGCCGTTGCGCGACGGCGCCGCGGTTGACCTGGTCAGGCGGCTGCTGGCCGAGACTGGGGCGGCGCTACTGCTCGCACTGCCTGCCCTCACCGAGGTCGTGATCGCGGTCGACGGCGCGGTCCGGGTGCTCACCGCCGCCCGCGGCGGCGACGCGGTGACGATCACTGACGACGGGGCGGTCAGCCGTTGGCGGGTGGCCAGCGCGGGCGGCGCTCTTGATGCCGCGCTGCTGGTGGACCGGCCGGCCGAGGAGCGCGCGCGGACGACCTGGTCGGTCCGCTGGGCGGTGCCGGTCGACGAGTCCGGCGCGCCGGTCCCGTTGCGGGCTGGGCCGTCGCCGTCCCTGGCCGATCAGGCCTTCGGCGGCACCGAACCGGCCGCTTCGCCGGACGTGCCCGGCGCCGTGGTGTACGCGCCGACCCCGACCGATGAGCCGCTGGGGCTGCCGGCCTTGCTGCTGGCGTCGTTCCCGCTCAGCCCGGACCGGCGGCACGTCGCTCCGGGGCCGCTGACCGGCTTCCTCATCGAGCGGGCGGCCGGGCTGTACGCGGGGATGCTGCCCAGCCTGGCACCGGGGACAGGCCTGCTCGACCTGGTCCCAGGCCCGGTGGGACAAGGCGAACTCGATGCCAGGCTCTCCCGCGCGATCGTCGCGCGGCTGCCCGACGTGGCGTTCCTGCCCGCCGTGGGCGGCCTTCCCCCTTCGGCGGTGGCGGACACGGCAGCGACGGGCCGGGTCCGCCCGCGGGACGCGGTCCTGCTCAGTACCGGCTCGCCCGAACTGGCCGACTGGCTCGCCCCGGTGCTGCCCAACCTGGTGGCGGGACCGGCCAGGCACCCGGCGTTCGCGGTGCTGGGGGTGCGGCGGCTGCCGCTGGCCGAACTGGCCGACCTGCTCGCCTCCCTCGACCGGGAGCCGTCCTGGTGGCGCGGGCTGTACGCGGCGCTGGCGGGCGCCGGCGCCGAGGAGATGGCCGAGCTCGGCGCGCTGCCGGTGCCGCTGGCGGACGGGCGGCTGGTGCGCGGCCCGCGCGGGCTGCTGCTGCCGGGAGCGGGCCTTGAGCACCCGGACCGGCTGGCGGTGCTCGGGCTGCGGGTGGTGGCCCCCGGGGCGGCGCACCCGCTGCTGGCGCGGCTCGGCGCGGTCGAGGCGACACCGCGCAGCGTCCTTGACGACGCCGCGACCCGCGCCGCCGTCGCCGCCTCCTACGACAACGCGGTCGAGGCCAGTTACGACGACGATGGCCCGGAGCGGGTCGCCGACGCGGTACTCGGCCTGGTCGCGGCGCTCAACGCGGAACCGGGCGACTACCCCTACCTGACCGACCTCGCGCTGCCTGGCGATGACGGCGACTGGTACCCGGCGGGCGAACTGCTGCTGCCGGGCTC
This sequence comes from Trebonia sp., assembly GCA_050013875.1. Lineage (GTDB taxonomy): Bacteria > Actinomycetota > Actinomycetes > Streptosporangiales > Streptosporangiaceae > Trebonia. The sequence goes on from JBEKEK010000044.1 coordinate 15,728, forward strand.
ACCGCTGGCCGAGGTGATCGCGGCGGACGGCCCGTTCGGCACGGTCGAGGCGGCCACGCTTGACCGGCACGGCGCCAAGGCCCTCGAGGCGGCCGGCGTGCACTTCTCGTTCGGCCTGCTGACGGCGGAGGACGTGGAGCTTGACGAGTCGGCCATCGACCTGGACCTGGACGGCGCGGCCGACTGGGCCGCCGACAGCCGCGCCCGGCTCGGGGGCGACGCGGACGAGGGACCGCTGTCCGGTGGCATCCCGCCGGTAGCACTCGAGGTCGTGGCCGTGCGGGACCTTGACCTGGTTGATCCAGGCCGCTGGCCGGCGGCGCTTGAACTCCTCACCAAGCCACCGCTGCGGGCGGCGCTCACCGACCCGACCAGAGTCCGGCTGGCGGACGGCCGCCACGCGGACGTGCCGTCCTACACCGCCTGGTGGTTCAGGCAGCATCTCGAGCTCGACGGCCACCGCCCCGGCGACCTGCGTGCCCCCGATTCCGACCCCCTGCTCGCTGGACTGTACGAAGCCATTGGCGCAAGCGGCGGCCCGGAGCTCGCGCGGGCCCTCACCGACCCCGTGATCGCGCGTGCGCTCGGCGTCCGCACCTCGCTGGCGGACCTCCTGGCCGAGCCCGGCGGCCCCGACGAACTGCTCACCCGAATGGCCGACCTGGCCCGCCCGGTCTCCCGGCGGCAACTGCGCGCCCTCTGGGCGGCGCTGGCAACCGCCGGCACCGTCGCCCCCGAGCTGGTCACGCCGCCCGACCGGGTCCGCGCCATTATCGGCGCCGAGGTGCTCGTGGCCGACGCCGACAACGTGCTCGTGCTCGACGCCCCTGACCTGTGGCCGCTGCTGGCCGACCAGCCCCTCGTGCTGGCACCGTACGAGTCGGCGGGGCGGCTGGCCGAGCTGCTCGACCTGCCGCTGGCGTCGGAGGAAATCGCCGGCACGCTTGATTCCGCCGGCGAGCGCACGCCGGTTCCGGAGATCGTCGCCGCCGTCTTGCCGGACGCCCCCGCGCACTACCGTGCCCACGACAAGCTCACCGTGGACGGCATCGAGCTCCCCTGGCGCTACCTCGATGGCGAAATCCACGCCGCCACCGCGGCCAGCCTGGGCGCCGCGCTCGCCTGGCAGGCAGGCCAGTGGCCGCTCCGCCACCTGCTGACCGCCCTGCTCACCGCTCCGGATGCCTCCGCCCGGCTGCTCGCCGACGCCGATCTGGATCCGGTCAGCCGTCCCGGTCCGGCCTAGCCGGGCTGCCGCCACGGGCCGAATATGCGCGCCCCGGTGACGAAGTGGGCGAGCCCGTTACCGTAACTGTGCACGATCGCGGTGGCGATCTGACCGGTCCGCGAGTACGCGATGATCTTGTCGATGGGGGCCTCTTCCCAGGTGGGGAACGCCACCCAGCGCGATCCGCCCACCGTGACTGGGTCCAGGGTCAGTACCGTGCCGTCGGCCAGCACGACCTGCGCTGAGACGACGTCCGGCTGCACCAGTCCGAAGCAGATGATGTACGTGAATTTACCGGTCTGGTAGGCGACATTCGGCACGCCGTATTCAGTGATGGAAATCGGGTCGCCGTCGGCCGTGGGCAGTACCTGGGTCCGCCCGCCCGCCCCGCAATTGACGGGGGCCACACCGGTACCGGTTTCCAAACACTTCACTGTCCCCGGATATTCGATGACGGCACTCCAGGGCGAGGTCCCGACCAGGCCGGACGCGATCGTGCCGACTGGCGCCGACGGCCCCGGCGGGGCCACGGTGAGGCGGACGCCGCTTGCGGGGGGCGACGGCAGCGCCACCTCGTGCGCGAGCACCGGGACGCCGACGGCCGCGGCGGCAACGACCGCGGCGGCGCCAAGGAAAAGGCCCGCCCGCCGCCGGTTCCTGATCTTCTTGCCTGCCAGCATGGCTGCCTCCACCGGGACGGGGCCCGGTTCTATCGCCGCGAACCCCCGGTTCAGGCTTTCCCGAAGGTCGCTCATTGCCGTTCCCCCTCCATGAGCTCGGCGCTGCCGCGCAGAGCGGCGAGCGCCCGGGAGGCCTGGCTCTTGACGGTGCCGACCGAGCAGTTCAGCGCGGCGGCCGTCTCGGCCTCCGACATGTCAAGCCAGTAGCGCGCGACGATGACCGCACGCTGGCGTGGGCCAAGCTTGCGCAGCGCCCGCAGCAGCGCCTCGCTGTCGCCAAGTGCGTCCACCGCCGATTGCGCTGCTCCTTCCGGCACCGCGCCGACTAGGTCCTCGACTACCCGGCGCTTGCGGAACCGGCTCAGGTTCTCGTTGATCACGATCTTCGCGACGTACGCGTCCGGGTCCCCCGTCCGCTTGACCCGCGACCATGACGCGTAGGCACGGGCGAAAGCGGCCTGCGCGACGTCCTCCGCGTGCCCCAGATCCCCGGTCAGCCCGTAGGCGAGCCGGACCATGGCGGGCCAGCGCCCGCGCATGAATTCCCGGAACTCCTCGTCCGACTCCGCGCTCATGGCCCACCTCCTCGATCCCACAGACAACCACCTGGGGCGCCGAGGTTGCATGCGGAATCGATTACCGGCCGATCAGGTGCCGGTCGGAATCGTCGCCGAGGACGGCGTGCGAGAACTTGGCGAGGACCTGGTCGAGCTCGGCGTGCTGCTCGGCCGACCAGCCGCCGAGTTGGTCCTTCATCCACTGGCGCTGGGCATCGCAGATCCTATTGGCGATCTGCCGGCCCTCAGCGGTGATCGCCAGGACGCCATCGGCGCTCCTGGTGATCAGGCCGCGGTCGACCAGCAGCTGCGCCGCCGGGTGGCCCTCCTCCATCGTCACGCCCGCCTGCTTGGCCAGCTCGGGCCCCGGCGTCGCACCGTGGCGGTCCAGCTTGGTCAGCAGCCAGCAGGCCCCGCCGGACAGGTCGAGGCCGGCCGCGCGGGCGAGCTTGGCGTAGCCGAAGCGGCGCAGCTCGACCGCGCTCAGCCGGGACATCACCCGCTCGACCTCCTCGGCCGAGGTCCGCTGGGTGGGCGCCCCGCCGATCGCCTCGCCGAGGTCCGCCGCTCCCGAAGAGGCGCGCGCCTGCTCCCCTGACGCGGTGCGCAGCGGCACCTCGCGCAGGAACCAGGCGAGCACGAACGCGACCAGGGCGATCGGCGCCGCGGTGAGGAAGACCGGGTGCAGTGCGTCACTGTAGGCCGCCAGGATGAGCTGCCGCAGGCCGGCCGGTAGCTTTTTGAGCGCGCTGGTGTCAGAGGTGACGGAGGCGGCGCTGAACCCGGCCGGCAGCGTCCGCCCGTGCAGCGCCGCCGCGAGCTTGCCCGCGAGCTGATTGGTGAAGATCGCGCCGAAGACCGACACCCCGAAGGCGCCGCCGATCGTGCGGAAGAACGTCACGCCCGACGTCGCCGCGCCCAGGTCGGCGTAGGACGCCGTGTTCTGCACCGCGATCACGAGAACCTGCAGGATCAGGCCAAGTCCGGCCCCGAGGATGAAGAAGTAGAGGTTCATCAGCAGCGTCGGGGTCGTCGGGTCCAGCGTGGCGAGCAGGAACAGCGCGACCGCCAACAGCGCGGTCCCGACGATCGGGAACACCTTGTAGCGGCCGGTCCTGGCGATCAGCTGCCCGCTGCCAATGGAGGTGAGCAGCAGCCCGAGCACCATCGGGAGCAGGTACACGCCGGAGATCGTCGGCGAGACGCCGTGCACCACCTGCAGGAACAGCGGCAGGTAGGAGAGCGCACCGAACATCGCGAACCCGGCCGCCAAGCCGATCGCGGAGGCGATGACGAACACCCGGTTGCGGAACAGCCGCAGCGGCAGCACGGCCTCCGGTGCGCGCCTGGCCGACAGGTACCAGGCGAACAGCAGCACCACCGAGCCCGCGAAAAGCCCGATGATCACCGGCGAGGACCAGGCATAGGTCGTGCCGCCCCAGGAGGTCGCCAGGACCACGGCGGTGGCGAACGCGGCGAGCAGGGTGGCGCCCAGGTAGTCGATCTTGTGGTGCTGCCGGCTGGCGGTGCTCGGGAGCACGATCGCGATCACCACCAGGGCGATCGCGCCGATCGGCAGGTTGACGTAGAACACCCAGCGCCAGCTCAGGTTGTCGACGAAGAACCCGCCGAGCAGCGGCCCGGCCACGCTCGCCACGCCGAACACCGCGCCGAAGGCACCCTGGTACTTGCCGCGCTCCCTGGCCGGGACGATGTCGCCGATGATCGCCTGGGTGAGCACGATCAGGCCGCCGCCGCCGACGCCCTGCAGGGCGCGGAAGGCGATCAGCTCCCCCATGGTCCGCGCCTGGCCGCAGAGGGCCGAGCCGATCAGGAAGATGACGATCGCGGTGAGGAAGAGGTACTTGCGCCCGTACTGGTCGCCCAGCTTCCCCCATACCTGGGTGGTCGCGGTGGAGGCGAGGATATAGGCGGTGACCACCCAGGACAGGTGGGAGAGGCCGCCCAGGTCGTTGACGATGGTGGGCAGCGCGGTGGAGACGATCGTCTGGTCAAGCGCCGCAAGCAGCAGGGCGAGCATCAGCGCGGCGTAGATGGCGATCAGCCGCTGACCGCGTTCCTGGGGGACCGGCTGGGTATCCGCGGTGGCGATGGCGGACGATTCACCTGGGGTCGTCACAAGCAATCGATACCCACGCTGGCATCGTTACAACGCACGCGGAACGCGCGCCCGCTCGGTGCGCCCGGCCGGGAAAGGCCAGTCAAAAGCCAGATCATGATGAACGCACGCGGCTTTCCCCAACTCGCAAACTAATCCGTTTCCGCCCGGTGGACGGAGGATGTGCGGTTTCCTGGTGTCCATGCGCATTGGCACCGGCCGGCACCGGAAGCTCGCCGCCGCGGTGGTGATCGCGGGCCTGCTGACGGTGACCGGGCTCGGGGTGGCGGCCGCCGCGCCGGCCCGGGCCGCGACGTCAGCGCCAGCCGGGAAAGCAGCGCCGGCGCTGTTCGCGCACGCCGCGCTCGCGTCGACGTTCCCGGCGGGGGGCAGCGTGGTGCCCAGGCAGCCGGAGCAGGTCACCGCGACGTTCGACGAGGCGATCCACATGACGGTGTCGAGCCTTGAGGTCTACTCACCAGCAGGGGACCGGGCCGACGACGGGGACACCACGCTGGCCAACCCGGAGGAGATCGCGGTCACGCTGCTGCCGGGGCTCGGCAACGGCACCTACACGGCGGTCTGGCATGTGATCTCGGATGACACCCACCCGGTCTCCGGCGAGTTCACGTTCTCCATCGGCGCGCCGAGCGCGACCCACGTGCCGGCCCTCGAGGTGTCGTCAAGCACCGTGGTCAGCGCGGCCTTCACGGTCATCCGCTGGCTGGAGTACCTGACCTTCGCGCTGCTGGCCGGCGCGGTCGCGTTCCTGATCAGCTGCTGGCCGGCCGGCGCGCGGCGGGTTGGCGTCATCCGGCTGGTCACCTGCAGCTGGGCCGGGCTGCTGGCCTCGACGCTGCTCGGCCTGCTGATCCAGGGCCCCTACGCGGCCAACGAGGGTCTCCGGGAGGTTTTCAACGCCCAGCTGGTGCAGGCCACGCTGGACAGCAAGCTCGGCACCATGTCGCAGGCGAGGGAGCTGATGGCCTTCCTGGCGGGCGGGGCGGCGTCGCTGCTGCTGCCCCGGCTGCCGGGCGCCGGGCGGCGCGCGCGGATCGCCCTCGGGGTGGCATGGGCGGTCCTCACCACCGCGGTCGCCGCCAGCTGGGCGCTGTATGACCACGCCTCCACCGGGGTGCAGGCCCCGTGGGGCGGGGTGCCCGCCGACATCGTCCACCTGGACGCGATGGCCGTGTGGATCGGCGGGCTGGCGGTGCTGGCCGGTTTCGCGCTGCGCGGGCCGGCCGACGAGGGCGTCGCCACCGCGGTACCCCGGTTCTCCTCGATCTCGCTGGCCTGCGTGGCCACGATCGTGGTGTCGGGCGCGTACCAGACCTGGCGTGAGGTCGGCGCCTGGCAGGCGCTGACCGACACCTCCTACGGGCGGCTGATCCTGGCCAAGGTCACCGGGCTGCTGATGCTGATCGCCCTCGGCTATCTCGCCCGCCGCTACATTCAGCGCGGGCTCCGCCCGGCCGCCGTGGGCTTCTTCGCCGCGCCCACCATGACCACCGCCCACGCGCCGGCGCCGGCCGCCGCCTCGACCCGCACGGTGCCGCCCACCCCAGACGCCGCGCCCCTGCCCACCCCAGACGCCGCGCCCGGGCCGCAATGGCGGCCGGCCATGCGGCTGCTGCGCCGCTCGGTGGCGGTGGAGCTGCTGATCGCCGCGGTGATCCTCGCCTTCACCTCGATCCTGGTCAACGTCGCCACTGGGCGGGAGGCATACGCGCCCACGTTCACCGCCAGTCAGCCGGTCAACGTCGGCGGCGCGGTGGGCACGGCTACCGTGCACGTGTTCGTCGGCCCGGCCCGGCTCGGGCCGAACACGGTCGACGTGTACTTCACCGGAGCGCACGGGAGCGGCTACGCGCCCGCCGCGGTGACGGCGGCGCTGACCTACCCGGCCGGACACCTCGGGCCGACGCCGCTCGCGCTCACCAAGACCGCGCCCGGCCAGTACCAAACCGCGAGCGCGGTAGTGGGGAACACAGGGCAATGGACGCTGACGGTCAGGGTCCGCGGCGCGTCCGGCCCGGCCACGGTGTCCTTCAGCTTCGGGATCCACTAGCTTCGGCGTCCAGCAACGGGAGGGGAAACGATGAAACTAAGCCGCAGGGAGGCGCTGATCGGCGGGGCGGTGCTCGGCGCGGGCGCCGCCATCGCCGGCCCCCGGTTGCTCGCCGCGTCCGGCGCCACCGTCGGCCAGCTCGACCCGAACACGATCCCCCAGTTCGTCACCGAGCTGCATATCCCGCCCGCGATGCCGACCGCGGCGACGGCCAAGACCTACGACCGCTACTCGCTGGCCGCTCGGTCGTTCCGCCAGCAGATCCTGCCCAAGGGGTTCCCTTCGACCCAGGTGTTCGGGTTCGGTTCCACCACTGACGCCAGCAGCTTTCACGCGCCGGCCGCGACGATTGAGGCCACGGTCGACCGGGAGACCCGGGTGACCTGGGCGAACCAGCTAGTGAACTCCTCCGGTGACTACCTGCCGCATTTCCTGCCGGTCGACCCGACGCTGCACTGGGCCAACCCGCCGGGCGGGACCGGCGGCCGGGACAAGGTACCGAAGTTCACCAAGACCCCCGGGCCCTACACCGGACCGGTGCCGCTGGTGACCCATCTGCACGGGGCGCACGCCTACGAGGACTCCGACGGCTACCCCGAGGCGTGGTACCTGCCGCTTGCCAAGAACATCCCCAAGGGCTACGCGACCGTCGGCAGCAAGTACTACCAGTACAAGGAGGAGGCGCACACCCGGGCGGGCGTGGAGTGGAGCAGCGGGATGGCCCAGTTCGCGTTCAACAACGATCAGCGCGCCACATCGCTCTGGTACCACGACCACACCCTCGGGATGGCCCGCCTCAACATCCGGGCCGGGCTGCTCGGAATGTACAACCTGCGCGGCGGCGTCGGCGACCTGCCCGCCGGGCACCTGCCCGGGCCCGCGCCGCGCCGCGGCGACCGGCCGGGGGCCAGGTACTACGAGATCCCGCTGATCATCGCCGACCCTAGCTTCAACACCAACGGCAGCCAGTACCTGCCGGCCACCAACCTGTCCTGGCCCGGGCCCTACATCCCGACCACCGACATACCGCCGATCTGGAACGGGCTGTATTACGGCTCGACCATCACGGTGAACGGCAACACCTGGCCCAACCTGAACGTCGAGCCCCGGCGGTACCGGTTCCGGATCCTCAACGGCAGCGCGGTGCGGCAGCTGACCCTGAAGGTGGTCGCCAACCCGCATGCCGCCGACCCGGCCCCGGTGGCGGTGCCGTTGTGGGTGATCGGGTCCGACGGCGGCTTCCTGCCCCATCCGGTCGAGCTGTCGGGCAAGACCGGGCTGCCGGTGCTGCCGTCCGAGCGGTACGACGTGATCGTGGATTTCACCGGGCACAAGCCCGGCACCCACCTCTACCTCACCAACGAGGGCGCGGCCGCCACCGCGGGCACCACCGCCTCGGTGATGCGGTTCACCGTCGTGCCGCTGAAGGGCAAGGACACCTCCATCCCGCCCAACCATCTCACCCTGCCCGCCCCGGTGGTCATAAAGCCCAAGACCAACACCCGGCGGGTGTCGCTCAGCGAGACCGGGTCGAGCTTCAAGGTCAACGTGATCTCGGAGTACACCTGCGGCACGGTGGATTCCGTCCTCGGCATCCCCAACCCGCTGGGCTGGGACGACCCGCTCACGGAGAAACCCAAGCTCGGATCGACCGAGCTGTGGGAGGTGTGGAACTTCTCCCCCGAGGGCGCCGGGGCGATCTCGCACGTCTTCCATATGCACCTGGTGCAGTTCGAGGTGGTCAACCGGCAGCCGATCGACGGCGGCCCGGCCACCGGGCCAAGTCCGTGGGAATCGGGGCGGAAGGACTCGTGCTCCTCGCCAACCGGCTACATCACCCGGGTCAGGGCCACCTTCGACCACAAGGGCCTGTTCGTCTGGCACTGCCATCTGTTCGACCACGAGGACAACTCGATGATGCGGCCTTACCAGGTGACGTGAGCCGGCGCGGGAATGGCGGGCCGGGGCGCGATCTGCTCAAATGGCAGTAATGGATGAGGAGCTGCGAGCGGAGTTGCTGCGGCGGGTCGCGGCCGACCAGCAGGCCCGCCACGCGATGGACGTCGCGGGCATGGCGGCGGAGTACGGCACCCAGGCCATCGCCAGGGACGGCCGGTTCGTGCCGGCGAAACTGCGTGATCCGGACCGGGTCGACCAACGCCGGGCGAGCGTCGGGCTCGGGCCCCTGGCCGGATACCTCGCCAGGATGGCCGAGCGCCGGGCACCTGAGCCAATGCGGGTGCCGTGCCCGGCCTGCCAGGTGACCATCGAGGTTTGGCCGCCGGAGGCGGGCGAGACCCGCACCGCGACCTGCCGGGGATGCGGCCAGTCGCTCACCCTCCGCCGGGACTGACCGCTCGCTAGTGCTCGCGCTTCCAGAGGTAGACAAGCACCGTGATCATGGCGACGAAGAGTACGGCCGAGATCAAGTAATCCGTCATGTGCCGCATACCCCTTCAACCGTCGCCACTCATGGTTACCAGGGAAAACTACGCCATCGGTGTTTCAGGCCCGTTTTCCCAGGTTTCTGGCACGTTTCCTAGATCGCCAGCTTCGCCGCGATCCCCAGCATGGTCGCCGCGATCAGCAGGTCGAGGACCTGCCAGGCGCGCGGGGTGGTGAGCAGCGGGGCGGCGAACCGCGCGCCGAATCCAAGGCCGGTGAACCAGAGGGTGCTCCCCGCGGCCGCGCCGACCGCGAACCACCACCGGCCGGACGGGCCGTGAGTGTTGGCGATCGAGCCAAGGAGAACCACGGTGTCCAGGTACACGTGCGGGTTGAGCCAGGTCAGGGCGAACGTCCGGCGGATGGTGGGGGCGAGGCGGACGGCGGGCGGGCTGCCGTCGGACGGCGCGGGCAGCGCCGACGGGTGCCGTGCCCGCCACGCCGAGGTCAGGCCGTACCAGGTCAGGAACGCGACCCCGAACCAGCGCACGGCCTGCAGCGCCCAGCCGGCGTGCTGGATGACCGCGCCGATCCCGGCCACCCCGGCCACGATGAGCACGACGTCGGACAGTGTGCAGACCGTCACGATGGGGCCGACGTACGCCCGGCGCAGCCCCTGGCGCAGCACGAAGGCGTTCTGCGCCCCGATCGCCACGATCAGGGAGAGACCGGTGATCAGGCCCGCGAAGGAGGAGTTAGGCACGGTTCCGACGGTAGGCGGACACCGTGGTGAAGGCAAACGAAAGTTTCTTAAGTTCCATTAGCTGTGCTTCACTTAACGGGTGGACCTCAATCCTGCCCAACTCGACGCACTGGTGGCCATCGCCGATCACGGATCCTTTGAGGCGGCCGCCCGCCAGCTGCGCATCACGCCAAGCGCGGTCAGCCAGCGGATCCGCGCGCTGGAGTCCGCGACCGGCCAGGTGCTGATCAGCCGGGGGTCGCCGTGCCGGCCGACCCAGCACGGTGAATGGCTGGTGCGCCTGGGGCGGCAGACGCGGCTGCTCTACGACGAGGCCAGCCAGGCCCTCACCGCCGCCACCGCCGTTGAACTGCCGGTGGCCGTCAACGCGGACTCCCTGGCGGTGTGGTTCCACGATGTGCTGGCCGAGGTCGCGCGCTGGGACTCCACCGCGCTGCGGCTGCTGATAGAGGACCAGGCGCACTCGCAGGAACTGCTGCGCAGCGGTGACGTGCTCGCCGCGGTCACCAGCGACCCGGCCGCGGTGCAGGGCTGCACGGCCGAGCCGCTGGGCGCGCTGCGCTACGTCCCCGCGGCCGCCCCCTGGTTCGCCGACCGCTGGCGGCGCCGGGACTCCCCCGACTGGGCCGCGATGCCGGTCGTCAACTTCAACGACAAGGATGACATCCAGGGCGATCTGCTCCGCCGCCACGGCGTCGGCGAGTGGCCGCCGGTGGTCCACTACGTCCCCTCCACGGCCGACTTCTACCAGGTCGTCAGCATCGGCCTGGGCTGGGGGATGCTGCCAGAGCCGCAGGCCCGGGCCGATCTGGCGGCCGGCCGGCTCGCGCTGCTTTCGGCCGATGCGATCGACGTGCCGTTGCACTGGCAGCGCTGGCGGATCGACTCCCCGCGGCTGGCTGCCCTCACCGAGGCGGTGCGCACCGCGGCCGGCAGGCAACTGCTGCGGGCGTGAGCGTCTTATCCGGGTACGCAGCTCTTGCGGTTGCGCTGATGAGGAAGCTCGCCGACACTGGGGTGTGACCCCGCCGAGAATCTCCTGGTTTGGCCGGTTTCTGACGGCCCTGGCCGGCTGCGGCGTCACCGTGGCGGCGCTGGCCGTCGCCTCCTGCTCGCAGCAGGCGACCGCCCAGGCGGGGTCAGCCGCCGCCAGGCCGCCGGCGGCAACGGGGACCGTCGGCGCGCAGTTCCAGGTGGTCGCCGTCCGCGATCCGTTCGGCGCGTGCGAGGAGAAGATCAAGCGCGGACCGCACGGCATCCGCACCCTGGCGATTGTCGGCGCGTCGTACACGGCCGGGGTGGGGCCGGATAACCCGGCGCTCTCCTGGGCGGCCGACTTCGCCAGGAAGCTGCGCTGGAACGCCGTCATCTACGGGGTGCCCGGTGCCGGGTACGTCCGGACGGGCACCGGCGGCCTCGGCCCGATGAGCCGGATGCTCGACGCTGAGCGGCTCCCCAGGCTCGCCCCCGCACTGGTCATCGTGCAGGCCGGCCACGACGACGGCGGCGTGCCCGCGCCAATCGAGCACCGCCAGGTCGCGGCGACGATCGACCTGATCCGGGCGGCCGCCCCGCACGCGCGGATCGCGCTGCTCACCGTCTTCTCACTGCCGACCGGGCCGGTACCGGCCGCGCTTTACCGTGCGGACCGCGTGATCGTGACGGCGGCCAGGGACGCCGACCCGCACGTGATCATCATGGACCCGCTGACCGGGCACTGGAAGTTCTCCCGCGCCCACGGTGGCCTGCACCCGACCGCGGCAGGTGACGCGTGGATCGCGCAAAAGGTCGCGTCGATCCTGCGCGGCGACCGGATCGCCGCCGCCCCGAAGACCGTCACCAGCGCTGTGATCTGCGACATCGGCGTCCGCGCGAAAACGGTCTTACCCACGCCGCGGGACGGCGCCGCGCATTAGGCGGGGGTCCAGGCCGCGTTCGCGCCGGACAGTACCAGGCAGGGGCGCGCGCCCGGGACCTGGCCGGCCAGCCAGGCGGCGAAAACGGTGGCGGCGGCGGGCTCGACCGCCAGCCGGAACTCCTCCCAGAGGCGGTCGCGGGCGGCCAGGATCTCCTTGTCGCTGACGAGCGCGAGGCCGACCGGGTTGGACCAGTAGGCGGCAAGGGCATAGCTCCCGATGCGGGCGGCCCCGAGGGCGGAGGCCGCCACCGAGTCGGCGCCGACGTCGACCGGCTCGCCCGCCTCGACGGCGGCGTGCAGGGTCGGGCAGCCCTCTGGCTCAACCCCGACGACACCGCGGGGTCCCGGTCCGGCGGCCGGTCCGGGGCCGACGTCGGCCGCGCGGTCAATCGCGGCGAGCGCGCCGCTGACGCCGGCCAGCAGGCCGCCGCCGCCGACGGGGACGGCCACTACCTCGCACTCGGGGAGATCCGCCTCGATCTCCAGAGCGATCGTGCCCTGGCCGGCGATCACGGCGGGGTCGTCGTAGGCGTGCAGATAATAGAGTCCGTGGCCGTCCGCGAATTCGCGCGCCGCCTGCTCGGCGTCGGCGTACACGTGACCGGTCTTGACCACGTCCGCGCCGGCCGCGGCGATCCTGGCCGCCTTGATGCCCGGGACCGTTTCCGGTACGTAGACCGTCGCGGGGATGCCGAGCCAGCGCGCGGCGGTCGCGACGCCGAGCCCGTGGTTGCCGCCGGACGCGGTGACCACCCGGGCATCCGCCTCGTGCCTTGACGCGGCCGCCTCCTGCTTGACGAGCAGCGCGTTGAGCGCCCCGCGGATCTTGAAGACCCCGGCCACCTGGAGGTTCTCGAGCTTGAAGCTGACCCTGCGGCCGTCCACGCGCGCGGGCAGCAGCGGCGTCCGGCGCACGTAGGGGGCGATCCGCGCGGCGGCCTCAGCGTAGTGGGCGAGATCCTCAGGCATAGCTCAAGCGTGGCACAATCAGAGTTCGCTGTCGTCATCCCCGCGGCTGGCCCGGCGGTAGTACTCCTCGTCTTGCTCGATCGCGGCGACGTCCTCGGCGGCCGCCCGCTTGATCCGGTCCGAGCGCCGCTGGCTGAAGGTGGTGCTGCGGAGGTGCCTGGCCAGCGGGCGTGTCCGCCGGCGGCCGATGAGACCGACCAGGCCCAAGACCAGCACCACGGCCACCACGATGACGATAACGAGCGCGACGTGCACCCTGACACCCTCCGGAATCCGCAGTTCTGACTCGTAGGCAGCCGGTTACACCGAGTCCGGGGTAACACCTTATTTTTACGCTTCCGTGACCCGCACGCATAGAGCAGCCGAGGGATTCCCGCGACGGCGTCTTCCCTCTGTGGCGCAAGTGGTGCGGGAGCCGGGTGAAATACGGGACCGTTCAGGATGACTGAAGGTTTTCACTGCCGCTTTTGAAGTGCGCTAGCAGGGCGTTCGTCACGGGGCCGGGCTTCTCGTAGTGGGCGAAGTGGGAGGCGGCCTGGATGACGGTCAGCGAGGCGCCGGGGATGTTGCGGGCGGTGTAGGCGCCGACCGAGGGCGGCGCGGCGATGTCTTCCGCACCGGACACGACCAGGGTCGGCGCCAGGACCGAACCGAGCAGCGGGCGGAGGTCGAGCGCGGCGATGGCCTCGCCGCAGCCGGCGTAGCCCTCGGGGTTGGTGGCCTTGAGCATGCTCGCCACCGTCTGCACGGCCGCGGGGTCGCGGGCCATGAACGCGGGGGTGAACCAGCGCGGGATTACCAGGTCCGCCAGCGGCGCCATGCCCTGCTCCCTGACCAGGGCGGCGCGGTCGTGCCAGGCCCGCGGGTCCGGCAGGGCGGTGAGGGCGGCGCAGCAGACGGCGAGGGAGGTGACCCGCGCGGGGGCGTTGGCGGCCAGCCAGATGCCGGTCATGCCGCCGAGGGAGACGCCCGCGTAGGCGAACCGGTCGATGCCGTGGGCGTCCGCGACGGCCAGGACGTCGCGGCCGAGGTCGTCGATGGTGTACGGGCCGGGCGGGGCGGGCGACTGGGCGCCGGGTGCGCCATGGCCGCGAGCTTCGCAGCGCAGGACACGGAAATACCGCGAAAGCACGGGGAGCTGATGCGACCACACGTCGCGGTTGGTGCCGATCGGGTTGCCGAGAATGAGCACCGGCGCGTCTGGCGGCCCGTCAAGCGACGAGACCAGCTTCACCTCGGGCATGGCTTCCCTTCGTCCGGCGGGCGCGGCGGCTAGAGGTCGAAGAAGACCGTTTCCCTGGGGCCCTGCATGTAGACGTCGAAGCGGAGCAGGCCGTCGCCGCCCGCGGCCGCGATCAGGGTCGCCCGGCGGCCGGCCGGGACGGCCTCGAGCACCGGGTCGGCCGCGTTGGCGGCCTCCTCGTCGGGGAAGTAGATCCTGGTCACCGACCGGTCGAGCATGCCCCGGGAGAACACCGACACGTCGATGTGCGGCGCCTCGGTGCGGCCGTCGCCGAACGGCAGCGCGCCCGGCTTGAGCGTGACGATCTTGAATGAGCCGTCGTGGTTGGTCGGGCAGCGGCCGAAGCCGCGGAACGCCCGGTCGCCGTCGATGATCGGGCCGCGGGGGTCGTTCGGGTGCGCGAACCGGCCGTTCGGGTCCGGCTGCCACGTCTCGATCAGGCCGTCGGGGATCGGGTCGCCGGCGCCGTCGTACAGCCGGCCGAGGATCGTGATCGCGCCGGGCGTGCCCGGCGAGACGATGTAGGGCCCCGCGGGCCACGGCAGCCGCATCGCGAAGTAGGGACCGACCGTCTGCGACGGCGTAAGCAGCTCACTCATTCGTGGGCCTCCTCAAACAGGGACTGCTCGCGGCCGCGGAGGACGATGTCGAACCGGTACGCCAGGGCCCACTCGGGCTGGGTGTCGTCAATGGAGAACTCGGCCACCATCCGCGCCTTGGCCTTGTCGTCAGGCACCGAGTTGTAGATCGGGTCGAGCGGCAGCAGCGGGTCGCCGGGGAAGTACATCTGGGTGACCAGCCGCTGCGTGAACGCCCGGCCGAACAGGCTGTAGTGGATGTGCGCCGGCCGCCAGGCGTTGTAGTGGTTGCCCCACGGGTAGGAGCCCGGCTGGATCGTGATGAACCGGTAGCGGCCGCCCTGGTCGGTGATCGCACGGCCGACGCCGGTGAAGTTCGGGTCGAGCGGCGCGGGGTGGTGCTCACGGGTGTGCCGGTAGCGGCCGGCCGCGTTGGTCTGCCAGATCTCGATCAGCGTGTCGGGCACCGGCCTGCCGCCGGAATCGCGCACCTGGCCGAAGACGATGATCCGCTGGCCCTGCGGCTCACCCGCGTGCTGAGTGGTGAGGTCGGCGTCCTGCATGGTGATCAGGTCGTCGCCCAGCAGCGGCCCGGTCACCTCGGTGAGCCGCTGCGGCAGCAGCACCAGCGGCTGCTTCGGATGGCGGAGCGCGGTCGACTTGTAGCCAGGCGAATCGAGCGGCGGGTGGTTGCCCGGCTGGGGCTTCGCGTACGCAGGCAAGGCCAGCTTGCCGGAGTCAACGGCGATGAGTCCCTGTTCTGACACTGTCACGGTGGTCTAACTCCTTCAGCCAGTTACCCGACGATATATCCGAAGCGCCGGCCTCTGCCGCCTAGAGTACAGATGTTCGCATGTCGGACAAGAGTCTGCTGTCCGGGCACCAAAGTGCAGGCAGCGCGGCTGGGCCGGAGCACAATGCTGTGCGGCTTCCGCCGCTATCCCTCCTCCGCGCGGTACTCGCTGATCGCGCGGTTCGCGATGGCGAAGGCGCGATTGGCGACCGGGACGCCCGCGTACAAGCCGACCTGGAGCAGCACCTCGCGGATCTCGTCCTCGGTGAGCCCGTTGCGCAGCGCGGCCTTGGTGTGCATGGCCAGCTCGTCCTCGTGCTGCAGGGCGGCGAGCACGGTGAGGGTGACGATCGACCGCTGCGGCCTGGTCAGCCCCGGCCGCGACCAGATCTCGCCCCAGGCGTAGCGGGTGATCCAGTCCTGGAACGGGGCGGTGAACTCGGTGGTGTTCCGCGCCGCCCGGTCGACGTGCGCGTTCCCAAGGACTTCCCGCCGGACCGCCATGCCCTGCTCGGCGCGCTCTTCGTCGTTCATTGCCTGCTCGCTCCGCTCTCGCTTCTTGCTGTTATCTGGCATGGTCTGTTATCTGGCAGGGTCTGTTATCTGGCATGGTGGGCGGCCAGGGCGGCGGTGATGAAGGCGTCGGAGGCGCCCAGGTAGCCGGCTGGGTCGAGGGCCTGGTCGATCTGGGCCGCGGATATGCCCGCCTGGCCGAGCTGGCCGGCTATGTCTGGCGCGGTGAGCAGCGCGTCGCGGAGCGGGACGCCGTCGGCGACCGCGCGCGCGGCGGCGGCCGCGACCAGGTCGTGCGCCTGCGGGGGGCCGAGGGAATCACGTAGCAGTGCGGTGACCCGCTCGGCCATCGGCAGCCCGCCGGTCGCGGCCAGGTTGGCGGCCATCCGGCCGGTATCGACGGTGAGGTTCGCCAGCAGGTCCCGCGCCCAGGCGGCGGCGGAGACGGCGAGCTGCAGCAGGTGGCTGAACGGCTGCCACTCGGCGTGCCATGCTCCGGCCGCGCGCTGGTGCTCCTGCTCGGCGCTGGCGACGAGGGTGGCGAGCAGGCCGCCGGCCTGCCGCGCGCAGCCGAGAATGGCGACCGCCGCGACCGGGTTGTTCTTGTTCGGCATGGCCGACGAGCCGCCACGGCGCGGCGCCGAGCCCCCCGCCCGGTCGGCGTCGCCGCCCGGGCCGGCCTGGCCTGCCTTCACGACCGCCTCTGTACCCTCGCTGACCTCGGCGATTTCGGTCTGCGCGAGCAGCGTCACGTCGCGGGCGATCTTGGAAAGAGCGGCCGTCACCCGCGCCATCGCGACCGCGACGTCGATGATCCGCAGCCGTTCGGTGTGCCAGGGCAGTGGCGGGTCAAGCAGTCCGAGCTCCGCTGCCATCAAAGATTTAACCAGCGCACCGGACGGGCCTAGCGAGGCGAGGGTGCCCGCCGCGCCGCCGAACTGGACCGCGAGGCGCGTCGCGCGCACCGATGCCAGCCCGTCGAGCGCGCCGTCAAGCCCGGCCAGCCAGCCGGCCGCGACCACGCCAAAGGTGACCGGCACCGCCTGCTGGAGCAGCGTCCGCCCGATCATCAGCGTGGCCCGGTGCGCGCCCGCCAGCCGCGCGGCGGCGGCGGCCGCACCCGACAGTGAATCGGCCACCGCGTCGATGGCATCGCGGGCGAGCAGCATGGCAGCCGTGTCCATGATGTCCTGGCTGGTGGCGCCGTTGTGGACGGCTGCCTTGGCGGCGGGGTCGGCGACCAGCCGGGTCAGCGCCCGGGCCAGCCCTGGCACCGGGTTGCCGGTCAGCGCCGACGACTGGCTCAGCCCCGCGATGTCGAAGTCCCCGGTCCTGGCGGCCGCCGCGGTCACCGACGCTCCGGCGCCGGCCGCCGCGAGCCCGGCCCCCTCAAGCGCGCGGGCCAGGGCCGCCTCGGCCGCCAGCATGCCCCGCAGCCAGGCCGCGTCGTCGGCGACCGGGCCGCCGCGCATAAACACGCCGCCGAACATCCCGCCGGGCACTTCCGACCGCCCGGTAGCGTCCTCAGGCACGTCCTGAATCCCTTCGCCGGCCGATCCGCAGTTCTGATCAGGCATCTGTGGATGTTATCGTCCGATCATGACCGCGCTCCCCGTCGGCGGCCCTGAGCTGCCGCAACGCCGTAACCTAGTCACCGAGATCCCCGGACCCGCCTCCCGCGCCCTGATGGAGCGCCGCAACTCGACCGTTGCGCGAGGCATTTCCACCACGCTGCCGGTCTTCATCACCGCGGCCGGCGGGGGTGTGCTGCTCGACGCCGACGGCAACTCGCTGATCGACTTCGGCTCCGGCATCGCCGTCGCGTCGGTCGGCAACGCGGCCGCCGCCGTCGCCAGCCGGGTACAGCAGCAGGTCGCCCAGTTCACCCACACCTGCTTCATGGTCACCCCGTACGAGGGGTACGTAGAGGTCTGTGAGCAGTTGGCCCGCCACACGCCCGGCACCCACGAGAAGCGCAGCGCCCTGTTCAATTCCGGCGCCGAGGCCGTCGAGAACGCGATTAAGATCGCCCGGCACCACACCGGCCGGCAGGCGGTGGTGGCCTTCGACCACGCCTACCACGGCCGCACCAACCTGACGATGGCGCTGACCGCCAAGAACATGCCCTACAAGCAGGGCTTCGGCCCGTTCGCGAGCGAGATCTACCGGGTCCCGATGGCCTACCCGCTGCGCTGGCCGGACGGCCCCGAGGCGTGCAAGGCGGAGGCGCTTGGCGTCATTAAGTCCCTGATCCACACCCAGGTCGGCGAGGAGAACGTCGCCGCGGTGATCCTCGAGCCGATCCAGGGCGAGGGCGGGTTCATCGTGCCGCCCGCGGGATTCGTGGCCGCGCTGGCCGAGTTCTGCCAGGCGCACGGCATCGTCTTCATCGCCGACGAAATCCAGACCGGTTTCTGCCGGACCGGCGACTGGTTCGCGTGCGAGCACGAGGGCGTCGTCCCCGACCTGATCACCACGGCCAAGGGCATCGCCGGCGGGCTGCCGCTGGCCGCGGTGACCGGCCGGGCCGAGATCATGGACGCGGTCCACCCCGGCGGCCTCGGCGGTACCTACGGCGGCAACCCGGTCGCCTGTGCCGCCGCCCTCGGCGCGATCGAGACCATGGAATCCCAGGACCTGGCTGGCCGCGCGCGCCGGATCGGCGACATCATGCTCCCCCGGCTGCGCAAGCTGGCCGAGACCTATCCCGTCATCGCCGACGTCCGCGGCCGGGGCGCGATGGTGGCGGTCGAACTGTGCAAGCCGGGCACGCTCGAGCCGGACCCGGCCGCCACGGTCGCTGTCGCGAACGCCTGCCACCAGGCGGGCCTGCTGGTGCTCACCGCCGGCACGTTCGGCAACGTGCTCCGCTTCCTGCCGCCCCTCGTCATCGGCGAGGACCTGCTGGAAGAGGGGCTGGACCTGCTGGAGAACGCCTTCGCGGCGCTGTAGTCAGCCGCCGGCGCACCTTGGGGCCAAACTTGCACGGGCGGCGCGGCTGGTCGCTAGTAGCGGATGGCGATCTCGGTGCCGTCGTCGGCATGCTGGGCCGGGCTGGTGAGGGTGACGGCCTCGGCGGCGGCGATCCGGCGGGCCGACCAGGCCACGGCGGCGGCGTCGAGCAGGTCGTTTTCTGGCGCGCCGTGAACCTTGGGCGGCAGCGTGATGCCGGCCCGGGCCAGCAGTTCCCGGCGGATCACGAGGCCCGCCGCGGTGTGCTTGCTGGCGGCGAGCGGTGCGCCGCCCGCTATCGCGGCGAATGACAGCTCGGGATGCACCTCGTAGAGCCGGGCGGGCGACGTGCGGCGGTAGGCGTCGGCTTCGAGGACCTTGCTGCGCAGGCCCCAGGTCTGCGCGGACAGGCCCTTGCCGGTGAGCTCGCGGCACGCCTGGTTGGCCGCGGCGTAGGTTGGCTGCTGCCAGACCGGCCGCGGCGGGATCGCGAACACGGTGACGCCGCGGCGGCCGAGCGCCCGCCGGGCGAGGACGTCAGCGACTCGCCAGTCATCTTCGATGAGCCCGAGCGGCATATCGATACCGATGACGCCGCTCAGCCTCAGCCCGTCCAGGGCCGCGGCCACCGCGACGGTCGCCGTCAGTGGGCCGGCGCGCCCGGCGGCGGCGGGCGGGCGGAGCGTGACCGCCACCCAACCGCCCGCGCAGGCGTCGACCCCGGTCGCAAGATCGTCAGTCATGGCGCGCCTCCTCTGGCGTGGATAAGTGACCAGAAAAGAAGATAGCGGAGGTTTTAGCTAAAGCAAATTGCAAATGATTTCGATTGGCAACTTCGCCATTGTTTGCTATTGGCGATGCGTCAATTAGCAGGCCATTTGCACGGGGACGCGGGCGGTTTTTGCCGAGATTTTATTCTTGGGCAGACCGGCGGATAGGGCATATTCCGGGCCCCCTCAGGTGGACTGTTCGATGGTGATGTCGCCGCCGCCGCTTGACGCGGTGATGACGTGGGAGGAGGACGTGGCCTGGGGCACCCCGTCGTTGAGGTTCCCGCCGTCGGGGTTGGCGGTCACGTGGTAGGCGGTGTGGCCGGACGGTACGACGATCGTGACGTCGCCGCCATCGGCGCTTACCTGGACGTCCTGCGGCACGCGGGTGAACACGATCTCGATGTCGCCGCCGCCGCTGTCGGCGGTGACGCGCGGTGAGCCGATCGAGGTGGCGGTGATGTTGCCGCCGCCGGTGCCGAGGTCGGCATCGCCGGTCAGCTGGGCGGCCGTCAAGTCGCCGCCGCCGGTCTGCAGGGATGCGTGGCCGGCGATGTGAGTCGCCGCCAGGTTGCCGCCGCCGCTGGACAGTGAGACGCCGCCGGTAAGATCGCTGGCGGTCAGGTCGCCGCCGCCGGTCGAGACCGTGGCCGAGGTCCCCGACGGGACGTCGGCGGTGCCGTTGAGCGCGCAGTTGCCCGTCGAGATCCCGCAGGTGAAGGTGAAGACCGCGCCGCGCCCGCCCGGGTCGGCCAGGCTGAGGTGCGGCCGGACCAGGCTGTAGTCAACCGTTCCGGTCAAGCGGGCCGCGCCGCTGTCGGTGCCCCGGAGCGTCAGGTCGCCGCCGCCGAAGTTCATCGTCACCCGGCCGCCGCTGACGGGGATCGCGTAGTTCACCGGGTAGCTCCCCTGGCCGACCGCGGTCACCAGGCTGAAGGCCAACCCGCCGATGAGCGCGATCGCGACCGGCACGCCAACAGCGAGGATGACGCGACGGGCCGGCGTCAGACGCAGCCGGCCGGTAGCGGGCCCGCTGGCAGCGGGCAGGTCCTTGATCATGGGTTCACCCCGTTCAGATAGCGCAGGACCGCGAGGACGCGGCGATGGTCCCGCTCGCCCGGCGCTAGCCCGAGCTTGGTGAAGATGTTGTTGATGTGCTTTTCCACCGCGCCCCCGCCGACCACCAGCGCGGCGGCGATCGCGCCGTTGGACCGGCCTTCGGCCATCAGCGCGAGCACCTCGCGCTCACGGGGGGTCAGCTCGCCCAGCGGGTGGCGGCTGCGGGCGAGCAGCTGCGCGACGACCTCGGGGTCAAGGGCACTGCCGCCCTCGGCCACCCGGGTCAGCGCGTCGAGGAACTCGGTGACATCGGCGACCCGGTCCTTGAGCAGGTAGCCGACGCCGCGCGGGCGGCCGGCGATGAGCTCGGTCGCGTACCGCTCCTCGACCCACTGCGACAGCACAAGCACGCCGACGTCGGGCCAGCGGTCGCGGACCACCAGCGCGGCCCGCAGTCCCTCGTCGGTGAAGGTCGGCGGCATGCGGACATCGACCACGGCGGCGTCGGGGACGCTGGCGGCGACCGCGCGCAGGAACCGGTCGGCGTCGCCCTCGGCCGCGATCACCTCATGCCCGGCCTCGACCAGCAGCCGGGTCAGCCCCTCGCGGAGCAGAACCGAGTCCTCGGCGATCGCTATCCGCATGGCAGCACCGCCGAGATGATCGTCGGGCCGCCGGCCGGTGACTCGACCGAGAGCTCACCGTCGACGCCGCCGACCCGGTCGGCCAGGCCGGACAGCCCGGCGCCGCGCGGATTCGCCCCGCCGATCCCGTCGTCGCTGATCAAGACGGTGAGCGAGCCGGGGAAGCCGTGGCCCTCGACCATCACCCGCACCTGACTGGCGCGGGAGTGCTTGGCGACGTTGGTCAGGGCCTCGGCGACGACGAAGTACGCGACCGCCTCAACCGCGGGCTTCGGCCGGACCGCCACATCGACCTGCATCTCCACCGGGATCGGGCAGATCGCGGCCAGGCCGGACAGCGCCGCGTCGAGGCCGCGGTCGGTCAGCACCGGCGGGTGCACGCCGCGGACCAGGTTCCGCAACTCGGTCAGCGCCTCCTTGGCCTGCGCGTGCGCCTGGTCGACCAGTTCGCGCGCTCCTGCTGGGTCGTCACCGAACTTGGCCTTGGCCCGGCCGAGCTCCATCGCCAGCGCCACCAGCCGCTGCTGAGCGCCGTCGTGCAGGTCGCGCTCGATCCGCCGCCGCTCGGCCTCGGCCGCGTCCACCACCCGCTCGCGGCTGCGCTCCAGCTCGGTGACGCGGGCGGCCAGCCGGCTGGGCGGCCCGAGCAGGCGGCGGCTGACCGCCGCGTCCGCGACCGCGAGGCCGCGGGCCAGCTGCGCCGCCGCGAGCAGCAGCAACAGCCCGCCGACGGCGGACGCGGTCAGCACCGGCCCGCCGCGCAGGACCGTCCCGCCGACGACGGCGCCGCCCCTCGGCAACGCCCAGTTGTACAGCGGCAGGGAGAGCATCACCAGGCTCGCTGCCGCGACGCTGAAGCTGACCGCCGCCGTTACCACGCTGACCGGGAGCCTGACCAGGGCGTAGCCGACCTCGCTCCAGGTCGCGCGGGCACCAAGCTTGCGCCAGCTCGGTATCAGCACCCAGTGGTAGCCGGCCCGCGTGTCCTGCGGCCAGGCGGGGATCGCCGCGCCGAGCAGGACGGCGAACCTGCCCCGCTCGAAGCGGCCGAGCCAGTCGGTGAACCGTAGCGTGATGCCGATCAGCGGCAGGCCAACCAGCGCCAACGGCGCAGTTGCGATGCCGAAACCGAGGCCGAACACGACGATGAAGATGACCACGAAGCCGACGAGCAGCCCGGCGAGATGATGGATGAGGGCGAGCCAGGTGCGCGCCGACACCAGGTCCCGAACGAGGTACATACCGGTGACGCTAGGCCATCGCGGCGGTGGCCGGCCATCCGTTATGCCCCCGGAAACAGGGGGAGGCTAACCCCACCATGGGCTCGGGAGTTTCCACCATGGCCCGCGGGCCCGTGGCGGCGGAGCCTTAGGGGCATGATTACAGAGCCCGCGCGGGTCGCTACTCACCCGCCCCTTGTTGAACGCGTGGCCGGCTGGTCGGTGCGGCACCGCGTGATCGTCGTCATCGGCTGGCTGGTGCTTATCGTCGCGGCGTTCGCGGTCGGACAGCACCTCGGCACCAGCAACACCAACAGCTACGATCCCGGCCAGGCGGGCCGGGCCGAGCGAATACTGAACGAGCCGTCCGTGCGGCAGCCGGACGCCGAGAGCGTGCTCATCCAGGGCCGCTCAGCCGCCGAGACCTTCGCCAACGACCTCGAGCTGCGCCAGACAGTGCGGCAGGTCGTCGCGGCGCTCAGGCAACTGCCCGATGCCGCCGCCGACATCCAGTCGCCGTTCACGAGCACGGGACTCGTCAACGGCCGGTCGGCGCTGGTCACGTTCAATGTCGCGGGCAACACCGGCAACGACGACACGGCCGTGGTGCCCGCCCTGAACGCGGTGGCGGCCATCCAGGCCCGTCATCCGGATCTGACCGTCGCCGAAGCCGGGGGCGCCAGCGTCGACCGGACCGCCAGCGCCCAGATCGGCCAGGATTTCAGGACGGCCGAGGTCACCTCGCTCCCGGTCACGCTGGTGCTGCTGCTGATCGTGTTCGGGGCGCTGATCGCGGCCGGCATCCCGCTGCTGCTGGCGGGCACCGCGGTGATCGCCGCGATCTCATTGCTGGCGATCCCCAGCCGCATCGTGCCCATCGACGCCACCACGTCGGCGATCGTGCTGCTGGTCGGGATGGCGGTGGGGATCGACTATTCGCTGTTCTACCTGCGCCGGGTCCGTGAGGAACGCGCGGCGGGCCGCGACACCAAGGAGGCGCTGCATATCGCGGCCGCCACCTCGGGCCGGGCCATCGCGGTGTCCGGGCTGACCGTGATGATCTCCCTGGCCGGATTGTTCCTGACCGGGATCGACGTGTTCTCCGGGGTGGCGATCGGCACCATCCTCGTCGTCGGCGTGGCCGTGCTCGGCTCGCTGACGTTCCTGCCCGCGCTGCTCTCGCTGCTGGGCAAGGCGACCGACCGCGGCCGGATCCCGTTCCTCGGGCGGCGCCGGGCCGCCGCCCGGCCGTCCCGGCTCTGGGGTCTGGTCGTCCGCGCGGTGGTGCGCAGGCCACTGGTGCTCGGCGGGCTCGCGGCGGTGGCGCTGCTGGCGCTGGCGACGCCGCTGCTCTCGCTGCACTTGGAGAACCCGGACCTGCACTCGTTCCCCAACAGCGTGCCGGTGATCCGCACCGCGGAGGCCATCGAGCAGGCCTTCCCCGGCGGCCCTGAGCCCGCCGAGGTAGTCGTGACCGGCGACAATCTGAGCGGGACGCGGGTCAGCGAGGCCATCACCGCGCTGCACGCCCAGGTCGCGGCAACCCGTGGCGCGATCAGGGAGCCGATCACCACCGCACTGTTCGGCGCCGGCCAGCCCGCACGGGACCAGGTGCTGGTCATCTCGGTCCCGCTGGCCGGCGACGGCACCAACGCGACGTCGGTCAACGCGCTCAGCACGCTCGACGCGCGGGTGCTGCCCGCGACGCTGGGAAAGGTGCCGGGGATCAGCTACGCGGTCGGCGGGGACACCGCGAGCAACACCGACTTCAGCGCCCAGCTGGACAGCAGGACGCCGCTGGTGTTCTGCTTCGTGCTCGGGCTGGCGTTCCTGCTGCTGATGTTCAGCTTCCGGTCGGTGGCGATACCGGCGCTGTCCATCTGCCTCAACCTGCTGTCGGTGGGCGCCGCCTACGGCGTGATGACCTGGATCTTCCAGGACGGCCACCTGCAGGGGGCGCTCGGCTTCTCGTCTTACGGCGGGATCACGCCGTGGCTGCCGCTGTTCATGTTCGTGCTGCTGTTCGGGCTCAGCATGGACTACCACGTGTTCATCCTCAGCCGGATCAGGGAGTTGCGGCAGCGCGGTGCGTCCGCCCGGGCGGCGGTCACCGACGGGATCACCTCAAGCGCCGGCGTGGTGACCAGCGCCGCGGTGATCATGGTGGCGGTGTTCTCGATCTTCGCCACCCTGTCGGAGATCGAGTTCAAGGTGTTCGGCGTGGCCATGGCGGTCGCCGTCCTGATCGACGCCACCGTGGTGCGCGGCGTGCTCCTCCCGGCCGGCCTGGCGCTGCTCGGCGACCGCGCCTGGGCCATGCCCGGCCGGCCCCGGTCGCGCCGTCATAACCGGCGGCCGGAGGTGGAACCACGGTCCGTTCAGGAGACTCTGAATTTGACCTTGGAGGGACAGGGTCGGCGGGTCATTGGGGACAGGGCGGGCGGGTAGGTAGGAATGGGTCCCGGTCTCAGATAAGAATGGTTACCGTGACGGTCAGAGTGCAGCCAGGCGCGGCGTACGCGGTACCGGAGCTCACCGTGTCCTCACTCACTGTCCGTTACAGTACGGTTACGGCGCTGGCCGGGGTCGACCTGTCGGTGCGGGCCGGGGATGTGGTGGCGCTGGCCGGGGAGAACGGGGCCGGGAAGACCACCCTGATCCGGGCCATCGCGGGTGACCTGGCGCCGGTGTCGGGGTCGATCCGGGTGGGCGGGCGCCCGGTGGCGCCCGTCCCCGCGGCCGCCGCCAAGCTGGGCGTCCGGGTCGTCTGGCAGGACCTCGCGCTCAGCGAGAACCTCGACGTGGCGGCGAATGTGATGCTCGGCAACGAGCGCCGCTGGCACCTGCTCTCCAATGTCGCCCTGCACCAGGAAGCGGGGCGGCTGTTCGCGAAGCTCGGCATCCCGGTGCGGGACACCACCCAGCCGATCAGGACGCTTTCCGGCGGCCAGCGGCAGATGGTGGCGGTCGCCCGGGCGATGGCGCACAACCCCCGGCTGCTGTTGCTTGACGAGCCGACCGCCGCGCTCGGGCTGCAGGAGGCGGCGCTGGTCGAGCGGCTCATCACCCGGCTGCGCGAGCAGGGCACCACGATCCTGCTCTCCTGTCACGACACCGGGCTGATGTTCCGGCTGTCGGACCGGATCCTGGTACTGCGGCACGGCCAGGTCGTCACCGAGGTGGCGACCGACGAGGTGCGCCCGGACGACGTGATGGCGCTGATCTCCGGCCAGGCGGTGGACTCCTCGGCCCGGCGTCAGCTGACCCGGCTGCACGGGCTGGCCGGGCGGCTGGTCTCCTCCGACCCGTCATCGAGCCTGTCGCTGATCCTGTCCGCGCTCAGCGCCGCGCTCGGCAGCGAACGGCTCTGCATCCATCTGATCGACGACGGCGAGCTGGTGCCGGCCGCGTCGTTCGGGGTGCCGAGGCAGCTGCTTGACGCGTGGGCGCGGCTGCCGTTCGGCGCGGCCGGCGGCCCGGTCGGGCTGGCCGCGCAGCGGCAGGCACCGGTCATCGAGGACAACCTCAGGAACGACGTCGGCTCCTGGCGGCATTTCGGTGACCTGGCCAGGACGGCCAAGGTCGCCAGCTCCTGGTCGGTGCCGGTGCTCGGGCCGGGCGGGCTGCTGGGGGTCATCACCGTGCTCCAGGCGATGCCGGGCAAGCCGGGCCGCGACGACCTGGACCTGGCCGCGCTCTACGCCGGCTACGCCGCCAGCGCGATCGAGCGCGACCGGCTGCTCGACCAGGTGACGGCGCGCAACCGCCTCCTTGAGACAATCAGGGAGATGCTGCAAACCCTGGCGGGAGCGGTGCCGGTCGCGGCCGGCCTGTCCGTCGCGCTGCAGGCGCTGCGACACGGGCTCGGCGCCGACGAAGTCGCGCTGGTCACCTCGGCCGGCAACGGCGCCTTCCGGGTGCGCGCCTACTCCGGGGTCACCAGTTTCGGTAGCACCGCCTGGGCCGCCCGCGGTGGCAGCGGAGAAGCGGACATTCCGGCGGCGATGGCGGCCGCGGCCCGATCCGCGCTGGATTTCTGCGGACCCGACGGCGTCGCGGCCAGCGAGGCCGGGACGGGCCCGACGGTCTCCGCCGCCGACAGCAGGTACCAGTGGGTGACGTTCCCGGCGCCGTCCGGACGGACCGTGCTGCTCTCCTCCTGGCCGGACGGAGAGCGCGGCGACGACGCGACCGACCTGCTCGAGGACGCCGCCCACTCGCTGCAGATGGCGCTGGAGCGGGAACAGGCACTGGCCGCGCACCAGGAGGCGATGGCGCTGCGGCACTCGCGCGAGCTCCAGCAGACGTTCCTGCGCAGGCTCAGCCACGAGCTGCGGACCCCGCTCACGGCGATCACCGGGTACGCGAGCTCGCTGCTACAGCAGGACGTGACCTGGGACGCCGCCTCGGAGGAGCGGTTCCTGACCCGCATCGCGGCGGAATCGGCCAGGCTCGGCCGCCTGGTCAACGACCTGCTCGACTTCTCCGCGATCGAGTCGGGCGTCTTCCGGCTGCAGAGCGACTGGTGCGACATCCCGTTGGTGCTCGAGGCCGCGATCGAGGTGCTGCCGCCGACGGCCGCCTCACTGGTGGAGGTGAAGGCGGCGCCCGGCCTGACCGCGATCTGGGCCGACCACGACCGGCTCGAGCAGGTCTTCGTGAACCTGGTGGGCAATGCGCTGAGCCACAATCCGCCGCAGACCCGGGTGCTGGTCACCGCGCAGGCGGCCGGGCCTGACGCGGTGACCGTGCGGGTCGCCGACGACGGCGAGGGACTGCCGCCCGAACTGGCGCGCGCGGTTACCGAGGCGGCCCGCGGGCGCGACCCGCGCTGGCACGAGGTGCTCGCCTCCGGCGTCGTCCGGCCCAGCCGGCGCGGCGCGGGCGCCGGCCTCGGCCTTTCCATCGCCGCCGGGATCGTGGCCGCGCACGGCGGCCGGATCGAGCTTGAGCCGGCCGACTGCGGCACCGCCTTCCTGATCACCCTGCCCGTGGAGAAGCCCAAGTGACCCAAGTGCCCGAACAAGGAGTCCCGACGCGGGTGCTTATCGTCGAGGACGATCCGAACATCGTTGACCTGATCAGGTCAAACCTGGCGGTCCGCGGGTTCGACACACTGGTGTCGTTCGATGGCAGCAAGGCGCTGACGATGCTGGAGACCGAGCAGCCGGACATGGTGCTGCTCGACCTGATGCTCCCCGAGATCGACGGCTTCGAGCTCTGCCGGCAGATCCGCGAGCGCTCCCCGGTGGCGATCATCGTGGTCTCGGCCCGCGGCGGGGAGCGGGACAAGGTGACCGCGCTGAACGTGGGGGCCGATGACTACATGACCAAGCCGTTCGGCATCGAGGAACTGCTGGCGCGGATCCTGGCCACCCTGCGCCGGACCCGCCCGGCCGACGCGACCACCGAGACCAC
This sequence comes from Trebonia sp., assembly GCA_050013875.1. Taxonomy (GTDB): domain Bacteria; phylum Actinomycetota; class Actinomycetes; order Streptosporangiales; family Streptosporangiaceae; genus Trebonia. Next base: position 43,608 of record JBEKEK010000044.1, read on the forward strand.
CCCGTCGGTCATCGTGATCGGCGAGGTCGAGATCGACCTGGCGGGCCAGCGGGTCCGGCTGGCCGGCCAGCAGGTGCACCTCACGCCGACCGAATTCGCCCTGCTGCGCGAGCTGGCGCTGAACCGGGGCAAGCTGCTGTCCCGCGCTCATCTGCTGCGCCGGGTCTGGGGGCGCGGTTACGAAACCGAGACCGAGTACGTCCGCGTCTATATCAGGCGGCTGCGGGCCAAGCTTGAGCGCCCGGGCAGCCCGCCGCTCATCCTGACCCAGCCCAGGGCCGGGTACCGGATCGCGGCCGACTAGGCCGCCGTCCCGGCTGTGGTGCAGCGCTGTAGACTCCGCTACCTTAAGTGACTATGATGTGTCGTACCGTAAGCAGCTAGCGACAAAGAGACTAACGCCTGAAAAACGAATGGATAACAAAAGGGTCTCGGAGAATACCTTGACCGGAATGTTATCATTCGCGTATTAACGCTTTTTTAACGGTTTTACGGGAGTGTTAACAGGAAAGTTTCTCGTCGCGGATCTAGCATCTCGACCAGAAGCGCCCGGTCAACAGAGATCGGGCCACACGGATCTGATCTCGCCATGCCCGACGGGCATGTCTCGACCGAAATAAGCGAGGTACACCGTTGTATTCCGTAACAAAAACAGCGGGACTGACGGCGGCCGCCGTCTCGGCGGCGTTGCTCGTCGCGGCCTGCAGCAGCAGCTCTAGCAGCAGCAGCTCGGCGCCGACCACGCCGGCGTCGTCCGCGACGTCCGCGACGTCCTCACCGAGCAGCACCAGCAGCGCCAGCTCAGTGTCGATCTCCTACACCGGCCTGACCAACAACTTCTCGGCGATGGCGGCCCTTAAGCCGCTCGCCGCGGCGGGCCAGGGCAACATCGCGGCGATCCTGCCCGACACCGTCTCCTCGACCCGGTACGTCGAGTTCGACGCCCCGTACCTGAAGCAGGCCTTCGCCGCGGCCGGCCTGTCCTCGTCGAACTACACCGTCGAGAACGCGCTCGGCGTCGACGCGACCCAGTTCAGCATGGCCCAGACCGCCATCACCCAGGGCGCCAGCGTGCTGATCGTCGACCCGCTTGACTCCGGCGTCGGCGCGCACATCGAGTCCTACGCCAAGTCGCACGGCGTCGCCGTCATCGACTACGACCGGCTGACCCTCGGCGGCACCCGCGCCTACTACGTCAGCTTCAACAACGTCCTGGTCGGCACCCTGATGGGCCAGGGCCTCGAGGCCTGCGTCACCGCCTGGGGCGTCAAGAGCCCGGACGTCATCGTCATGAAGGGCGCCCCGACCGACAACAACGCGACCCTGTTCGCGCAGGGCTACGACGCCGTCCTGGCGCCGAAGTTCTCCTCGGGCTGGAAGGACGCCGCCAACCCGGCCGGCACCTGGACGCCGAACGTGGCGCTGAGCGAGTTCCAGCAGGCCTACACCGCCCACAAGGGCGTCAACGCCGCGCTGATCCCGAACGACGAGAACGGCGCGCCGATCATCCACTTCCTGCAGGGCCAGGGCGTGAAGGCCAAGACCTTCCCGACCACCGGCCAGGACGCCACCCTCACCGGCCTCGACAACGTTCTGTCGGGCTACCAGTGCGGCACCGTCTACAAGCCGATCTACGAGGAGGCCCAGGCCGCGGCCGCGCTCGCGATCTTCGTCCGGGATCACCAGACCCCGCCGACCAGCCTGGTCAACAAGACCACCGAGGACACCACCGCCAACGTCGCGGTGCCCTCGGTCCTGCTCAACCCGGAATGGGTGACCAACGCCAACATGAACGCGACGGTCATCGCCGACAAGTTCGTGCCCGCCTCGCAGCTCTGCGCCGGCAGCTTCGCCGCCGACTGCAAGGCAGCTGGAATCTCCAGCTGAGCTAGGAGACACTCCGCGTCCGGGGTGCGGGCAGAAGCCCGCACCCCGGACGTTTCACCGGGCACGATCAGGCAGGATGTTGCCGTGACGAATGCTAAAACGCTGACGCGACGCCGCGATACTGGGCGGCGCGACGAGAGCGCAAGGTCCGACGGGATATGACCATGAACGACGCTGAGCCGCTGCTGCGGCTGCGCGGCATCGGGAAGAGCTTCGGCCCGGTGAGCGCACTAAGTGACATCGACCTCGACGTCCCCGCGGGACAGGTCACCGCGCTTGTCGGTGACAACGGAGCCGGTAAGTCGACGCTGATCAAGACGATCTCCGGGATCTGGGAGCCCACCCACGGAGAGATCTTCTGGCAGGGCAAGCACGTGAACTTCCACTCCCCCAAGGACGCGACCGATGTCGGGATCGCGACGGTCTACCAGGACCTCGCGCTGGCCGACAACCTTGACATCGTGCAGAACATGCTGCTCGGCCACGAGGTACGCACCAAGGTCGGGCTGCTTGACGAGATCACGATGGAGCAGACGGCCAAGCGCACCCTGTCCGAGCTCCGGGTCACCACCGTCCGCAACATCCGCCAGCCGGTCGGCTCGCTATCGGGCGGCCAGCGGCAGTCGGTCGCGGTCGCCAAGGCGGTCATGCTCGACGCCAAGCTGGTGATCATGGACGAGCCGACCGCCGCCCTCGGCGTGACCCAGACCGCGCTCATCCTCGACCTCATCGGCCGGCTGTCAGCCCGCGGCATCGCCGTGCTGCTGATCTCGCACAACCTGACCGACGTGTTCCAGGTCGCCGACCGGCTCGCGGTCCTCTACCTCGGGCGGCTGGTCACCAGCGGCCCGCTGTCCGATTTCAGCACGGATACCGCTGTCCACTGGATGACCACCGGCACTGGGCCGGCCGCCAAGAGCGCCCCGGCGCAGAGCACGGAGGGCTGAGCCTTGACATCCGTCAACCAAGAGCCCGCGAGCCAGGACCCGCCGCCGCCGGCCAACGACCTGCTCATCGCGTCCGACGCGTCGGCCGACCTGCTGGCCAACTCGATGGGCGACTACCTCCGGATCGTCTTCCGGCGGATCCGCTCGGGCGAGAGCGGCGCGCTCCCGGTCGTCATTGGCCTGGTCGCCGTGGTGATCTTCTTCCAGATCAGGAACTCGCTGTTCCTCTCGGCGCAGAACCTGGTCAACCTGCTTGAGCAGTCGGCGTTTATCATCACGCTTGGCATGGCCGAGATCTTCGTGCTGCTGCTCGGCGACATCGACCTGGCGGCCGGGTTTACCGCTGCCTGCGGCGCGGTGGTCGCGCTGTGGATGCTGGCGCTTGGCGACCCGTGGTGGGCGGCCGTCCTGGTCGCGCTCGCGGCCTGCGCCCTCTACGGGGCGCTGCAGGGGATCATCGTCGCCCGACTGCGGCTGCCCTCGTTCGTGGTGACGCTGGCCGGCCAGCTCGGCCTGTCCGGCCTGCTGCTCTACCTGGTGAGCGAGAGCGGCAATATCGGCGTCGGCGGCGTGATCAACCTGCGCAGCAATGTGCTCAACGACATCGAGGCCGGCCAGCTCACCGTAGTCGCCACCTGGATCGTGCTGATCGCCATCGGGGTGGTGGCCGCCGGCTTCCTGTTCTACGGTGACTTCCGCCGCCGCTCGGCCGGCCTGGTCGCCCCGCCGGCGTCGGTGTCACTGCTCAAGGGGGGCGCGGTCCTCGCCGCCGCCATCGTCGTGGCGGTGATCGCGAACCTGAACCGCGGCCGCTTCATCGTCCTCAAGGGCCTGCCCTGGGCGGTGCTGGTGGTGCTCGCCATCCTGTTCGTGTGGACGATACTGCTCGGCCGGACCCGGTTCGGCCGGTATATCTACGCGATCGGCGGCAACACCGAGGCGGCCCGGCGAGCCGGCATCAACGTCGTGCGGGTCCGCACGATCGCGTTCATGCTCTGCGGCCTGACCGCGGGCATGACCGGCATCATCTACGCCTCCTACCTCGGCTCGATCTCCACCGGCGTCGATGGCGGACAGAACGTGCTGAACGCGGTGGCGGCGGCGGTCATCGGCGGCACCAGCCTCTTCGGCGGGCGCGGCAAGATGTTCCACGCCGTCATCGGCGGTCTGGTGGTCGGTGTTATCTACAACGGCCTCCAGTTGCTCGGCCTGTCGGCGTCGGCACAGCTCATCTGGACCGCGTTGGTGCTGCTGGCGGCGGTCATCGTCGACCGGGTCACCCGGCGCGGCGCGAACGTGTAGCCGGACCGGAACGGCCTTCAGCCGCCTGACCGCCAGCGCCCGGGAACTGTTAACTGCCCCCCCGTTAACAGTTCCCGGGCGCTGGCGTGTGCCGTCGGCGTGGATAATTAAGCGTGGCTGAGGGACAGCGGCGGGAGCGGCGGACCGCCAGGGAGGGCGGGCCGCGGGTGGCCGTGCACCGGGAAGTGCGGCTGGGCGGGGCGGAGCTCGTCCCTGATCTGGACCGAACGCACGCGTGGCTTTTGTTCGTGGACGGTGTTCCGCAGAGCGGGGTAGACCTGGCCGACCCGGGATACCTGGAGTTCGAGTACGTCCGCCGGATCGGGCACGTCATCGACCTGGCGTTCCCGCCCGGTGAGCCGTTGCGCGCGCTGCACCTGGGCGGCGGGGCGCTCACCCTCCCCCGCTACATCGCGCACACCCGGCCAGGGTCGCGGCAACTGGTGGCGGAGGTCGACGACGCGCTCACCGACCTGGTCAGGGCCAGCCTGCCGCTGCCGGCCGGGCACCGCATCCGGGTGCGGGCGGCGGACGCCCGCGAGGTCGTCGAGTCGGTCCGGGAGGGCAGCTACGACCTGGTCATCGCCGACGTGTTCGCGGGCGCGGTGACGCCGCCGCGGCTGACCACGGCCGAGTTCGCCGCCGCGACCGCCCGCGCGCTGCGGCCGGGCGGTATCTACGCGGTGAACGTCGCCGCCGGGCCACCGCTCGACCCGGCCAGATCGGCGGTGGCCACGGTCCGTTACTCCTACAAGGAAACGTGCATGATCGCCGAGGCGAGCGTGCTCCGGGGCCGGCGGCGGGGAAACCTGGTGATCTTCGGCAGCGACCGGCCGCTGCCGGAGGCGGCGCTGCTGCGGGCGGCGGCGGGCGACCCATTCCCTGCGCGGGTGGTTTCCGGCGATGAGCTGCGACGGTTCATTTCGGGCGCACCCGTAATAACAGACTCGACTGTGAGTAATAACACCACAGCACCAGCTGAAACCTCTCCGCAGCCAACAAAGTGGTAACGCGGCCGATTCACTGCATTCGAAGCGGCTAATTCTTCTACCCTTGGCCCCATGGACTTGCCCCCCTCCGGTTGGTACCCGGATCCTTATGGCGTGCCCGATCTGCTCCGCTGGTGGGACGGGTCAACGTGGACGCAGCACACGCACCCGGGCGTGGGCGGAGCGGACACCGGCGGCGGGGCGGCGGGCAGTAGCGGGGCGGCGTCCGGCGGCGGCTGGGCGACCCGCGACCGGGTGATCGGCGACTGGGCGGGCACCGACTGGCCCACCGGCGACCAGCTGGCCAACACCAATCCGCCGAAGGGGCCGCGGACGGAGCCACAGCCGGCCCTGCCGGCCACCTCGGTGCAGTCGGCGGTGCAGGCCACCACGTACCAGCCGGCCGTGCAGGCGACTACGTACCAGCCCGCGGTACAGCCGACGGTCTACCAGCCCGCGGTCACCTCGGTCGCGGCCACAACCGGGCAGGGTGCCACGGCTTACCTCGGGCCTAATGCTGGCGGCCCCGGCCCTGGCGCGTACCCGGCGGGCGGCGCCGACCCGAGCGGGACGCAGGTGCTCTTCCTGGGCGCCGACGCCTGGCAGGTGCCCGGTGGCCCTGGCGCCCCGGGCGGGCAGGCCGGGCCCAACCGGTACGGGTACCAGCAGGCGCAACGGCACCGCCGGATGTGGCTGATCGGCGGGCTCATCGCGGGCACCGCCGTCGCGATCGCGATCATCGTGGTCGTCGCCACCAGCCTGGGCGGTTCGCAGGCCCCCAGCACGGCAGACCAGGCGGCGACCACGCCGGCCGCGGCACCGACCCCGACCGCCGCCGCGCCCACCGCGACGCCGGCCGCCTCGCCAAGCGCCTCGGCGACACCACCGGCCTCGGTGCTCTCCGACGGGCAGTCGGGCCTGTCCTACATCCAGCTCGCCACTCCCTGGCAGCCCGTCTGCCCGAGCGACCTGGACAGCGCGTTCAGCTGGACGGCCGGAGAGTCAGCGATCGCCGGGCAGATCAACGGCGGGCAGACCGCCTGGTACGGGGAGGCTTGCTCGGGGCCGCTCCCCGCGCAGTACAACTACTCCGGCGTGGCCGACCTGGAGAACACCGCGACCAATGTGGCGCAGACCCTGGAGAACGCCTACTACAACGCGCTCAACCACACCGTCCAGCCGGAGCTGAGCCAGCCGATCACGGTGAGCGGCCACCCCGGCTGGGAGATCGAGTACGTGATGAACTACACCAACGCCGCCGCCCAGGGTGCCACCTGGACGACCGAGGAGGGCGCGGTGGTGGTGACCGACACGGGCACCGGTAATACCCCGGTGGTGTTCTTCACCTCGGTCCCGGACAACCTCGGGTTGACCAACGTGGCCTCGCTGGTCTCTTCGCTCCAGCTCACCGTGGTCCCCGTCGCCAGCACCGTCTCCCCGACGGCCAGCGTCACGCCGACGGCTACCGTGACCCCGCCCGCCCCCGGCCTGACGCCGACGGCGACGGGGGCCAACCCCTAGGCCCTGGGAGCCTGGGAGCCTCGGGCCGCGCTAGGAGTTGACCGGGAAGCCCAGGTTCACGCCGCCGTGCGACGGGTCGAGCCAGCGTGAGGTGACGACCTTGCCGCGGGTGTAGAAGTGCACGCCTTCGGTGCCGTGCATGTGGGTGTCGCCGAACAGGCTGGCCTTCCAGCCGCCGAAGGAGTAATACGCCATCGGCACCGGGATCGGCACGTTGACGCCGACCATGCCGATTTCCGCCTCGGAGACGAACCGCCTGGCGGCGCCGCCGTCGTTGGTGAAGATGGCCACGCCGTTGCCGTAGGGGCTGTTGTTGACGAGATTTACCGCCGTGGCGTAGCTGCCGGCGCGGATCACCGAGAGCACCGGGCCGAAGATCTCGTCGGTGTAGGCGGACATCTCCGGGGTCACGTGGTCGAGCAGCGACGGGCCGAGCCAGAAGCCGCCGGTGTTCGCGCCGCCGTGGCCGGTGCCGATGACCGGATGGGCGCGGCCGTCGATCGCCAGGGTGGCGCCCTGCGTGACGCCACCGTCCAGGTAGGACGCGACCTTGTCACGGTGGGCCTTGGTGACCAGCGGGCCCATCTCGGACCGTTCGTCATCGCCGGGGCCGACGGTGAGCTTGCTCACGCGCTCGGAGATCTTCGCCACCAACTCGTCGCCGACCGGGTCGACCGCGACCAACGCGGAGATCGCCATGCAGCGCTCCCCCGCGCTCCCGAACCCGGCGTTGACGGCCGCGTCGGCGGCCAGGTCGAGGTCGGCGTCGGGCAGCACGACCATGTGGTTCTTGGCGCCGCCGAGGGCCTGCACCCGCTTGCCGGCCCGGGTGCCGGTCTCGTAGACGTAGCGGGCGATCGGGGTGGAGCCGACGAAGCTCACCGCGGCGATGTCCGGGTGCCCGAGAATGGCGTCGACCGCGACCTTGTCCCCGTGCACGACGTTGAACACGCCGTCGGGCAGGCCCGCCTCGGCCCAGAGGCGGGCGAGCAGGATGGACGCGGACGGGTCCTTCTCCGACGGCTTGAGCAGGAAGGCGTTGCCGGCCGCGATCGCCACCGGGAACATCCACATCGGCACCATGGCGGGGAAGTTGAACGGGGTGATCCCCGCGACGACGCCGAGGGGCTGCCTGATCGAGTACGAGTCGACGCCAGTGGAGACGTTCTCGGAGAACCCGCCCTTGAGCAGGTGCGGGATGCCGCAGGCGAACTCGACTACCTCAAGGCCCCTGGCGACCTCACCGGCCGCGTCGGCGGCAACCTTGCCGTGCTCGTCGGTGATGAGCTTCGCCAGCTCGGCCGCGTGGTTCTTGACCAGCTCGCGGAAGGCGAACAGGATGGTCGCGCGCTTGGCCAGCGAGACGCGGCCCCACGCCTTGGCCGCTTCTTTAGCGACACCGACCGCGTCGTCTACGTCCTGCTTGCCGGCGAAGTCGACCGTGCCGCTGACGTGCCCGGTGGCCGGGTTGTAGATGTCACCCCGGCGCTCGGCCTCGCCCGTCCAGGGCTTGCCGCCGATCCAGTGGGTGACGTGCTTGGCTGCTGCTGCCGCCATTACGCGCCTGCCCCCGTGTTGACCGCGCGGAGCGCGTCGGTGAGGAGGCCAAGGCCTTCGCGTGCCTCGTCCTGGCTGAGCGTGAGCGGCGGGGCCATCCGCAGGGTGGCGCCGTGCAGGCCGCCCTTGCCGACGAGCAGGCCGCGCTCCTTGGTGGCCTCGAGCGCCTTGGCGGCCAGCTGCGGGCTGGGCGCTCCGGTGGCGGGGTCGGCCAGGTCGACGGCGAACATCAGGCCCTTGCCGCGCACGTCGGCGACGGACTTGAGCTCGTTCGCGGCCTCCTTGAGGCCGGCGATGATGATCTCGCCGCACGCCTGGGCATTGGCCTGCAGGTCGTGCGAGAGCACGTAGTCGAGGGTGGCGTTGGCGGCGGCGGTGGAGACCGGGTTGCCGCCGAAGGTGGAGATGCCGTTGCCGCGGATGCCGTCGAGCAGGTCACCCCGGCCGACCACGCCGCCGATCGCGAACCCGTTGGCCAGCCCCTTGGCGAACGTCATGAAGTCGGGGGTGACGTCGTGCGCCTGGATGCCCCAGAAGTGCTCGCCGGTGCGGCCCCAGCCGGTCTGCACCTCGTCGGAGATGAGCAGGATGCCGTGCTCGTC
>JBEKEK010000045.1:0-54270 GCA_050013875.1 Trebonia sp.
TCTCGCGTGGGTCTTCCATCCGGTCCAGCGCCTTGTCGGCCTTGGCCCGGAATATCAGCGAGACTCGCTTCATCACGCTCATAGACGCGGCCGTCCCCTTCATTTACCTGAGCGCCGCCACCACGCGGCAGGACGCCACCGGGCGACGGCTAAATTGCCGCCGGCTAAACGCAATCAACCCTACGCGCTGCTGCGACCTGTAGCCACTTATCCCCGGCTGTATCCCCCGCACGGCGCGGGGCCAATACAAACCGCGGGAACGCGAGGGGGGAAGCACAACCCCCGAGCCGAAGGGCGCGCCGGTGCCTGGACTGAGGAGGGAGGCGGTCTTTGCCGAGCGACGAGGGAAGGCACCGGGTGAAGAGCGCCCGGAGGCGAGGGGGGAAGCACAGCGCGGCAACCGTTAGGATGTGCGCGTGTTCCGACGCAGCAGCGCCGGGGCGACCGAAGGCCAGGCCGAGGATTCCCAGGCCACCGAAGCCCCGGAAGCTCCGGCCAAGAGCAAGCCGCCCGCGCAGACGGGCAAGGGCCGGCCGACGCCCAAGCGCAGCCAGGCTGAGGCCAACCGGTACCGGTCCATCACCGGGTCCACCACCAGCGGCCGCGGCCGCCCCGCGCCCGCCACTCCTGGGCGCAAGCTCACGCCGGAGGAGAAGGCCAAGGCGAGGGCCCAGGCCAGGACCGACCGGGACAAGCAGATGCAGGCCATGAAGCGCGGCGAGGCGTGGGCTCTGTCCCCGCGCGACCGCGGGCCGGTCAAACAGCTCGCCAGGGACTACGTGGACGCGCACCGGCGGCCGAGCGAGTTCTACATGTACGCGCTGATCCTCGTGGTCATCGGGCTTGTCGCGGGCAAGTCCCACAGCGGGTCCGCCAGCTACGTGCAGATCTTGCTCATCGTGGTCATCGTGATCATCGTGATCGACGCCCTGCTGCTGCGCCGGTCGATCAGCAAGCTGGCGGCCGAGCGGCTCCCGGGCGAATCGACGCGCGGGATCACGTTCTACGCCGTGATGCGCGCCCTGCAGCTGCGCCGCTTCCGCACCCCGGCGCCGCGGCTCAAGCCCGGCGACAAGTTTTAAGCCCAAAGCACTTTTAACATTCCGCGGCTGCGAACGGCCCCTTGTGCTATCCCTCCGGGTGCAGAGACATCGGGCCGTACTCCTTGCGGGCGTCATCAAAGAGGGTGACCTGGTCCACACCGCTATCGACCAGCTCGTGCCAGTTCTCGCCCAGCCAGCTCTCCGCGTCCCCCTGGCTGGCGAAGATCGCCTCCTGCTGGCCAGCGCCGTTCACCACCGCGCCGTCGGTCTTCTCGTACCGCCACGTCCAGGGCATCGCGTCGTGTCTCCCGTCTCGCTGTTGCGTCAAGCGAGGTTAGCACCAGTCGCCGCGCTGGCCCCGCATCCGGGATGTCGCCGAACCGGCCAGAACCGACCGTTGGCTACCGCCTGACCCGACACCCCCCTCCTACCGTGGGGTCGGCTCAGGCGGCTAGCCGCCGGTCTTCCGCGCGGGTCACGCGCAGAACAGCACTGCCCAGACCGCCTTGCCGCGGCCTGCGACCGGGGACCAGCCCCAGACGTCACTGAGTGCGTCCACCATCTGCAATCCCCGGCCCGCTTCCTCGCCCGAGGCCGGCGCCTTGAGCACGGGTGCCTTGTCGCTCGGGTCGAGCACGGCGCAGATCACCTCGCCGTTGCGGCGGAGCAGGCGCAGCCCGAGACCTTCGGCCGCCTGCTTGCGCTGCGTCGGGACCCCGGCTCCGGCGGCGGCGTGCGTGACGGCATTCGCGACGAACTCGCCGACGATAGTCTCCGCGTCCTCAGACAGGAACGCCAGGCCCCAGTCACGCAGCGTGGATCTGGTCAGCCGGCGCGCTGTCCGGCCGGATTGCGGTCCGCGCGACAGCGGGCAGCCGACCGCCGTGGGCGAGTCCCACCAGTCGGCGGGCATCCGCATCATGCGAGGTCGCCTCGCCGCGGGCTCCTGCCTGGTTACCACTCGAAGTGGCTGGCCAACGGCAGGGCGTACTCGCGTGCGGGTAGGCAGCTGGTTCAAACTCATGGCAACCCCGAGGAGCGTCCAGCGTCATCCGGGTGATTGACGCGTTACACATCCTGCCCCATGAGCGCATGCAGCTGCAAGGCCAAATGCACGTTCATTTTGCTCTCCTGGGCCACGCTCACCGCGTGCTGGCCAAGCGCGTACCCCAGGCCCGCCAGCAACCCCGCCCACATCAGCGTTCCGATCGCGTCGAGCACCAGGAAGGTCAGCCAGCGCATCCCGGTCCAGCCGGCCACCGCGTAGACCAGCGCGTTCGGGATCGGCAGGAACGGTGAGAGCACGACCGCGGGCCAGGTCAGCCAGCGGCCGGAGCGCTGCACCCGGGCCACGAACCTGGCGCTGCGCTTGCCCCGCCCGGAGAAGATCAGCACCACCCGCTCGCCCCACAGACGCCCCGCCCACCAGTAGATGAGGTCGAACTTCATCAGGCCGGGGATCGAGGCGAGCAGCACCACCACGATCGAGCCGTGCCCCACCTTGGCGAAGGCGGCGGCCGACACGATCGCCTCGGTCGACCCGTTCAGCAGCACCGACACGATGGGGTGGGTACCGACCAGGCTGGCGCGGAACGGCAGCAGGGCCAGGTAGTAGAGCCCGCTGAGGGTGATCGCCGCCCAGCAGGCGATGTCGACCCGGCGCGGCTTGCCCACCCAGGGCAGCCTCGGATCGTGCCAGGGGTCCGTGGGTTGCTCGTGCTCTGGCTGTGATCCTTCTGCAGGGGATGCGGTTCCTTCTGCAGGGGATTCGGTTCCTTCTGCAGGAGACTCGGCCGTTGCTGGCGCCAGTCCCTCCGCCGCCGCTGCCGGCTCCTCGCTCACGCGCACACGTTACCCGGCACCGCAAGCGTGAGAACCCCGCCTCCGTGCAGAAGAGCGAAGATCAAAGTCGCTCGGCTGAACGGGAGCGGGGTTCCAGTTAACCGGCCGGGTTGCCCCTGCCGCTGGCCGGGGGCCGGGGGCCGGGTAAGATCAGCGCTTCTCCATGGCGATGAAGTCGCGCTCGGCGGGGCCGGTGTAGACCTGACGCGGGCGGGCGATCTTGGTCGCCGGGTCGTGCACCATCTCGCGGTAGTGCGCGATCCAGCCGGGCAGCCGGCCGATCGCGAACAGCACCGTGAACATCTTGGTCGGGAAGCCCATCGCCCGGTAGATCAGCCCGGTATAGAAGTCGACGTTGGGGTACAGCTTGCGGCTGATGAAGTAATCGTCAGAGAGCGCCACTTCCTCAAGCTGGGTGGCCAGCTCGAGCAGATGGTCGTTGGGCGCGAGCTTGGTGAGCAGCTGGTCCGCGGTCGCCTTGACGATCCGGGCCCGCGGGTCGTAGTTCTTGTAGACCCGGTGGCCGAAGCCCATCAGCTTGACGCCCGGCTCCTTGTTCTTCACCCGGGTGACGTAGGCGTTCACGTCGCCGCCGGCATCGCGGATGTCCTCGAGCATGTCGAGCACGGCCGCGTTGGCGCCGCCGTGCAGCGGACCGAACAGGGCGTTGATGCCGGCTGAGATCGACGCGAACAGGTTCGCCTCGCTCGAGCCGACCACCCGGACGGTCGAGGTGGAGCAGTTCTGCTCGTGGTCGGCGTGCAGGACGAACAGCATGTCAAGCGCCTTGGCCACCGCCGGGTCGATGTCGTACGGCTCGGCCTGCAGGCCGAAGGTGAGGCGGAGGAAGTTCTCCACGTAGTTCAGCGAGTTGTCCGGGTACAGGGTGGCCTGGCCGACCGACTTCTTGTAGGCGTAGGCGGCGAGCGTCGGCACCTTGGCCAGCAGCCGCACCGTCGACAGGTCGACGTTCGGCTCGTCGAACGGGTTCAGGCTGTCCTGGTAAAAGGTGGACAGCGCGGACACCGCGCTCGACAGCACCGGCATCGGGTGCGCGTCGCGCGGGAACCCGTTGAAGAAGTCCTTCAGGTCCTCGTGCAGCAAGGTGTGCTTGGTGATCTGATGCGTGAAGTTCTTGAGCTGCTCGTCGGTGGGCAGCTCGCCGTAGATGAGCAGGTAGCTGACCTCGAGGAAGGTCGACTTCTCGGCCAGCTGCTCAATTGGGTAGCCGCGGTAGCGGAGGATGCCCGCGTCGCCGTCGATGTAGGTGATCTCCGAGGAACACGCGGCCGTGTTGACGAAGCCGGGGTCCAGCGTGACCATGCCGGTCGTCGACAGCAGCTTGTTCACCTCGATCCCGGCCGATCCCTCGGTGGCGGTCTTGACGGGCAGGTCGAGTTCGGCGCCATCGCCGTAGTGCAGGGCTACATTGCCATTGCCGACCGATGCTTCGGGCATTCGCGGTCCCTTTCACGATCTGTTACGGGACGCGTACATTGATGAGCGGCTGGGATCGCCGGCCGCGGCACCGCCCCGCTGGGGTCCAGAGGTCTATACCCAAACGCTAGTCTCCTGCATGCTTAGGTGAAACCAGGAGGACATAGGACAACGATCACACTGCCGCCCCAGCAGGTCGCCCCGCGTATCTCCCGGCAACTCCTAGCGCTCCCCTTCCCGACGGGACGGCTTACGATGCGAGCATGAAGTTTGCGATCGGCATTCCGCAAATTTACCCCGACGGCACGTTCTCCCCGCCGGACTTCCGGTCCTACCTCGCGCGCGTCGAGGAACTCGGCGTCTACGAGAGCGCGTGGACACAGGAGGCGGTGCTTGGCATGTCCCCGCAGGGGGCCGCGCCGCAGCTCGCGCCGCTGGAATTGCTGTCCTACGCCGCCGCCTGCTCAACCTCGCTACGGCTGGGCTGCACCGTGCTGGTGACCACGCTGCACAATCCGGTGCACCTGGCGAAGAACCTCGCCACTGTCGACCAGCTCTCCGGCGGCCGGCTGGAGATCGGGGTCGGTTCTGGCGGACCGCGGCGCCCGTTCGCCGCGTTCGGGATACCGGCCGAGCGCTGGCTGCCGCGCTTCACCGAGGGACTGGCGCTGATGAAGGCGCTGTGGACCGAGCCGTCCATCTCCTTCGATGGCGAGTTCTGGCAGCTCAAGGACGCGTCGATGGAACCCAAGCCGTACCAGAAGCCCTATCCGCGGCTCTGGTTCGGCGGGTCGGCGCCGGCCGCGGTGCGGCGCGGCGTCCGGCTGTGCGACGGGTTCTTCGGCGCGGGCTCCTCCCCCACCTCGGCCTTCGCGTCGCAGGTCCAGGTGGTACGGGAGGCGCTGGCGGAAGACCCGGCCGGGCGGCGGCCGGGCTTCGGCCCGGGCGAGTTCCCGATCGCCAAGCGGATCTACCTCGGCATCGACCAGGTCTCCGGCCGACGGGCCAAGGACCGGATGAACGAGGCCCTGGCGGGCCTGTACGGCGCCCGGGTACCCGCGATCGAGTCGGCGGCCGTCGCCGGCACGGTGGCCGAGTGCGTGGACGGCATCCAGGCGGTGATCGCGGCGGGCGCGCAGATGATCTTGTTCACGCCGCTCTACGACATTAACGAGCACATGGAATTGATCGCCGACCTAATCATCCCGGCCCTCACCTGATTGCTTCTTGCATCACCCCGGCCCTCACCTGATTGCTTCTTGCTGTTATCCGGAGACGCGGGCGACGCAGGGCCTTGATCGCGATCGGATGTGTCCGTTTCGCGGCATATGACGTAGTTTCCGAGTAAAAGATCTTGAAGACTTTTTTCTTCGCGAAGACTTTTAGTGCGCAGAGCGCGAATTTCTTACATCAGGAAAAAAGTTTCCATGATCTTTTGACCTGCGGTCCGCTGAGCGGGGGCCGACAGCGGAGGACGCGACGCAGGGCCCGCCGTGCCTGGGCACCTGGTCTGCGCGTTATCTATGAGGATCGATACTCTGCCATTCCGGGCACGATACCGGTCCCGCCACCGGGATGTTAGCGTTAACGCGTGGCGCGGAGGGAGCGAGATTATGACCGCTGACGGATTTGCCCTGCTGGTGGTGGACATGCAGAACGGATTCTGTCATCCGGACGGGTCTTTCCCGCGAGTTGGCCGCGGGCTTGAGAATGCGATGGACGCCGTGGGCAACGCCGCCGTGGCGGTCGGCCAGGCGCGCCGGGCCGGCGTTCCCGTCGTATTCACCAGGCACGTGTACCGGCCGGGCAGGCCCGACGAGGGTGCCGCCCTGATCAGGAACAGCCCCGAGCTGGCCGGGGTGTCCGGCCTGGCCGCGGGCAGCTGGGACGCCGAGGTGTGCGACGAGCTCGGCTGCGGCCCGGACGACCTGCTGGTGGACAAGGTCCGCTTCGACGCCTTCCAGTGGACCTCGCTTGAGCCGCTGCTGCGGGGCCTCGGCGTCACCGCCCTGATGATCTGCGGCGTGGTGACCAACATCTGCGTGGAGACCACCGCCCGCTCGGCGTTCATGCGGGACTTCCCGGTCACGCTGCTTGCGGACTGCTGCGCGGCCAAGACCCGCCGCCTGCACGACCTGTCCATCGAGGTGCTGAGCAGTTACGAGCTGGCCGAGATGGCCAGCGTGACGGCCGGCTTCGACGCTGGCAAGCCGCTCAGCGCGGCCGGCCGCCTGCCGTCCCCGGTCCTCGCGCCCGTCTAAGCGCCGCACCAGCCCGGCCAGCAGCCGCCAGCCGAGGAGGAACAGGGCCAGGAAAGCAAGGGCGACGGCGATGAAGGCGACCGCGGTGCCCTGGCCGGAGACAACCCGCAGGATCATGCCGATCGCCACCGTGGACAGCCAGACGACGAGGCCGGACGGGCGGATCGCCAGCGGGCGGCGCCAGGCACGGGACGTCAGCCAGCCGGCGCCGAGGCCGGCCAGGAAGGGCCAGCAGGTCGACGCGATGCCGGCCAGGGTCTCACCCTTGGTGTGGCTGGCACGGCCGATGATCACGAAGATGAGCACGCAGGCGATGTCGAGCACCACCGCTACCCGGGCCGAACGCATGCCGGCCATCCTATGGCAGTGTTTTCCCCGCTCGCGGGGTGCCTCTCCGCTCATCCGGCCGCCGGCCAGCGCACTTTACATAGCTCCGAGACACTTTTCGGGGCTCTGAAACGATTCAAGTTGTCCGGGAGCTATGCAAAGTACCGGATCTGCGTAGAGCGCAGCGGCTCCCCGGTCGCTATTAGGCCGTTATAAGCGCTTGGTCAGATTGCGTACCTGACGAGTCGGCGCTGAACGGGCAGGAGGCGGTGAAGGGGGAGGCGCGGCGGGGGGGCGTCCGCCGGGCGGTGCGGGGGGACGCGCGGTTTCGCCCCGGAATCAGAGGGTGCGACCGGATGCGGCCGGACTGGTTGGCAATCACAACTGTCGAAGTATGTTGCCGTCCTCGCGTCGCCTTTTCAGCTAATCGGACGATGATGGAGAGATGGGTACCTGGGTGTTGCGGCTGGCCAACGACGGTGATGGCCCGCGGCTCGCGGTCAAGGACTGCATCGATGTGGCCGGCCTGCCGACCACGGCGGGCTGCCCGGTCGTCGCCGAGATGGCCGAGCCCGCCGAGATCGACGCGGCCGTTGTCGCCTCCGCCCGCGAGGCGGGCGCGCGGATCGTCGGCAAGACCGGGCTGAGCGAGCTCTGCTGGTCGGCCAGCGGGGTCAACCACTGGTCAGGAACGCCGGTCAACCCGCGCGATCCCCGGCGGCTGCCGGGCGGATCGTCGTCGGGGTCGGCGGTGGCGGTGGCGACCGGTGAGGCCGACGTGGCATTCGGCACCGACACCGGCGGGTCGGTGCGCATCCCGGCCGCCTGCTGCGGGGTGACCGGGCTGAAGACCGCCCACGGCCGGATCTCGGTCAAGGGCGTGTACCCGCTCGCACCGTCGCTTGACACCGTCGGTGCCCTGGGCGCGGACGTGGCCGCCATCGAATTGGGGATGCGGCTGCTGGAGCCCGGGTTCAGCGCGCCCGCCGCGCCCGCCGCCCTGATCGCGGGGCGGCTCACGGTGACCGGCCTCGACGGCGGCATCGACCCCGCGATCGACGCCGCCGTCGACCGCGCCCTGGCGGCGGCGGGGGTCACGGTCGGCCGGCTGCCGGCGCTCGACGTCGGCCCGCTGCTCGATGCGGCCGGTGTGATCATCGACTCCGAGGGATTCCGGGTCAACGCCTACCTGATGCAGCACCTCAAGCAGCTCAGCCCGCATGTGCGGCGGAACCTGGAGCGGGGCGCCCGGCTGGGGCGCGCCGACCGCGCGGCGGCCGAACGCGCCCGGGCGGCGGTGCGCGCCGCCTTCGAGTCGCTGCTTGCCGACTTCCCGGTGCTGGTGCTGCCGACGCTCGCGGGGACGCCGCCACTGCTTGGCGCGCGCGGGTTCGCGCTGACCGCGCTGACCGTGCCCGCCAATCTGGCCGGGCTTCCCGCCCTCTCCCTGCCGGTGCCGGCGGCCGGCGGCGTGATCGCGTCACTGCAGGTCATAGGCGGTTCTGAGGAACAGGTGGTGGCGTTCGGGCGGGTGACCGAGGCCGCCCTGGCCGGGTGACTTCGGCGAGACCGCCGTCCGCGCGGGGCCCGCCGCTGCTACGCTTCCGGACACGCTCGCGATGCTTGCGGCGGCTGGCTTGCGGCGGTGGCGGACCGTCGCCTCGCGTGCGGCGTACGGCAGGTCGGGGTCAAGCCCGCCCGCTTCCTGACGGCGGACTGGACAGTGGGTTTGAATTTATGCGGTTTGAGTACGCGGCCCCGGAGACGCGCTCGCTTGTGACGTTGCGCGACTCCTACGGGCTGTTCATCGGGGGCTCGTTCGCGGGCGGTGCATCGGTCTTCAAGACGATCTCGCCGTCGACCGAGGAAGTTCTGGCCGAGGTGACGCACGGGGCGGCCGAGGACGTGGACCGGGCGGTGCTCGCCGCCCGGCAGGCATACGAGCGGGTCTGGTCGGCGATGCCGGGGCGGGCACGGTCCCGGTACCTGTTCGCGATCGCGCGGCTGATCCAGGAGCGGGCGGGGGAACTCGCCGTCCTCGACACGCTGGACGGCGGCCGGCCGATCCGGCAGACCCGTGATGTGGACGTCCCGCTGGCGGCGGCGCATTTCTTCTACCACGCGGGCTGGGCCGACAAGCTGGGCTACGCCGGGTTCGGGCCGTCGCCGCGGCCGCTCGGCGTGGTCGGCCAGGTCGTCTCCTGGAGCTCGCCCCTGCTCATGCTCGCCTGGCAGGTCGCACCCGCCCTGGCCTGCGGAAACACCGTGATTCTGAAGCCGTCGGAGGCCACGCCGCTGACCGCGCTCGCGTTCGCCGAGATTTGCCGGCAGGCCGACCTGCCGCCCGGGGTGGTGAACGTCGTCACCGGCGACGGCAGTACCGGGCAGCTGGTGGCCGGCCATCCGGGTCTTGACAAGGTGTCCTTTACCGGCTCGGCCGAGGTCGGCAAGGAGATCGCGCGGGCCTGCGCGCTGTCAGGCAAGCCGCTGACGCTCAAGCTCGGCGGCACGGCGGTGAACATCGTCTGCGCGGACGCGGACATCGAGGCGGCGGCGGGCGCGATCGTGGCCGCCGTCTTCACCGACCAGGGCCACGTGGGCTGCGCCGGGTCGCGGGTGCTGGTCGAGGCGCCGGCCCGCGACGCCCTGGTCGCGGCGATCAGGCGGCGGATGGGCGCGCTCCGGCTGGGCGACCCGCTTGATGTGAACACCGATGTCGGCGCGGTCGTCACCCGCACCCAACTGGACAAGATCAGCGACCTGGCCGCCTCGGGCGAGGCGGAGGGCGCGCGCCGCTGGTCGGCGCCGTGCCTGCTACCCGACCATGGCTTCTGGTTCCCGCCGACGATGTTCACGCACGTGTCGGACTCCCATGGCATCGGCAGCGCCGAGCTGGCCGGGCCGATGCTGACCGTGTCGGCCTTCAGCACGCCGGCCGAGGCGGTCGAGCGGGCCGGCGGCACCCGCTACGGGCTGGCGGCCGGGGTCTGGACCGAGCGCGGGTCGCTGGCCGCCTGGCTGGCGGCGCGGCTGCGGGCCGGGGTGATCTGGACCAACGCGTTCAACCGGTTCGACCCGACGGCGCCGTTCGGCGGCTACCGCGAGGCCGGGCTCGGCCGCGAGGGCGGCAGGCACGGCCTCGAGGCCTATCTGGACCTCCCTGGTGCCTTTGATGTCTGAGGGGTCCGACGTCGCCGTCCGCAGGACCTACCGGCTCCGCATTGGCGACGCCTTCCGCCGCTCGGAGAGCGGCCGCACGTTCGAGGTGCGCGGCCCCGACGGCGGGTTCCTGGCCCGCGCGGCCCTCGCCTCCGGCCGCGATGCCCGTGATGCGGTGGCGGCAGCGCGCACGGCGTTCCCCGCGTGGTCGGGCGCGGGCGCCTACGAGCGGGGGAAGATGCTCTACCGGGCGGCCACGATCCTCGCCGACCACCGCGCGCGCTTCGCCGACCAGGTCAGGCGCATGGCCGGCCTCGCCCCGGCGGCGGCCTACGCCGAGGTGGACGCGGCGGTGGACCGCTGGCTCTGGTACACCGGCTGGACGGACAAGATCGCCCAGGTGCGCGGCAGCGCGAACCCGGCCGCCGGGCATTACATCAGCCTCTCGCTGCCCGAGCCGGCCGGCGTCGTAGCCGTGCTCGCGCCGCAGGACAGCGCCCTGCTTGGGATGGTCAGCGTGCTGGCGCCCGCCATCGCCGGCGGCAACACCGCGGTGCTGGTGGCCAGCGAGCGGTACCCGCTGCCCGCGCTTGGCCTGGCCGAGGTGCTCGCGTCCGCCGATCTCCCGCCCGGAGTGGTGAACGTGCTCACTGGCGAGGTCGCCGAGGTGGCGCCCTGGCTGGCCGCGCACCAGGACGTGAACGCGATCGACCTGGCCGGGGCGCCCGGCGCGCTGGCCGACGACCTGGCGGTGGCGGCGGCGGGCACGCTCAAGCGGGTGGTCCGGCTGGCCGACGCCGACTGGTTCGCCGAGCCGGGACTTGAGCGGATGTTCGCCACCCTGGAGACCAAGACCGTCTGGCACCCGCTCGCCCCCTGACGCGGCGGCAGGTAAACCGCGGCGACGGACGGGGCGTCCCTTATGCAGTGATCTGCCCCATCGCCGTGGTCGATCGGGACCCTCCTGTAGATTCTCCGGCACGCGCCATATCTATGGGCATAATGCGATCCAAGGGATTTAAGACGCCAAATGCAAACAGTTGAAGGCCGGGTCGATACGGCGCGCGTTGCCGATGGACGAGTAGCGCGACTCGCGAAGTACCGGGTAAGTGCGGCTTTGCTCGCTGTTTTGTTGATAATTGTTGGATTGGCGACTGCGTGGAACCTTGAGGGCTTCCCTGGCCGGGTCGATGACGACGAGGGCACCTACGTCTCACAGGCCTGGGCGGTCATTTACACGCACACGCTCACCCACTACAGCTACTGGTACGACCACCCGCCGCTTGGCTGGATCCAGATCGCGGCGTTCGCCTGGATCACCGACGGGTTCAACCGGGTCGCGGACGCCGTCTACGTCGGCCGCGAGTTCATGTGGCTGCTGACCCTGGCCGGCTGCGTGCTCGTCTACGTGCTCTGCCGCCGGCTCGGCCTGCGCCAGGCGACCAGCGCGGTCGCGGTGCTGCTGTTCGGGCTCAGCCCGATCGCCCAGTACTTCCACCGGATGGTCTCGCTCGACAACATCGAGACCGTCTGGGTGCTCGCCGCGCTGGTGGCGGCCACGTCGGCCAGGACGGGCATGGGCCCCGCCCTGCGCACCGGGATCTGCACGGCCTTCGCGGTGCTCTCCAAGGAGACCGCGATCATCTTCCTGCCGGTGATCGTCTGGGTGCTCTGGCAGCACCTGGTGACGCCGGCCGCCGCTCCCAGCACCACCACCGACGCCGCCGCCGCCGTCGTCACCGGGGGTGCGTCACCGCCCGCGGCAGACACGGCCGGGGTTGCCGGGATCGCCCCGGTTAACGCCGCCGGCAGCGACGCGGACGCGCCGGTGTGGCTGCCTGACTTCTCCGGACAGTGGCAGGCGTGGGCGGCGGGACGGAGGGCCCGCGCCGCGCGGCGCGGGGACGGCCAGCGCCGGGCGCGGCGAGGGCTGCGGGCCCGCGCGGCCGCCCCGCCATCGCGGGCAGCGCGGTTCCGGGTCTTCACGGTGGCGCTCTGTGTGATGGTGGTGCTGTACCCGCTCTACGCGTTCCAGCGCGGCCAGCTGCTGCTGTGGTGGTCAACCCTGAAGTGGCAGTTCTTCGGCCGGCCGGGCAGCGGCAGCCTCCTCAACACCGGCAGCACGACGTACTCGATGTTCCACCAGTGGGTCACCACCGACCCGTGGCTGCTGATCGGCGGGTTCGTGGCGGCACTGCTCGCCCTGTTCAGCAGGCGGCTGCGGCCATTCGGGGCCGCCCTGCTGCTGCAGGCCATCATCCCCATCCACGGCGGCTACCTGCCGTTCTTCTATGTCACGGCGGTGGTCCCGTTCGCCGCGGTGTGCATCGCGGGCGTCGCCGACTCGCTCTGGGCCAAGACTGACCTGTCCCGGGTGCTGCGCGGCGCGGCGGCCGGCGTCGGCGGGCGGGCCGGGCGCTGCGCGCCCTACCTCGGCCGGGCCGTCACCGCCGGGGCGGCGCTGCTGCTGGCCGGCTACGTGCTGCCGCAGTGGGTGGGCTATCTCGACCGCAACTCCACCGCGAGCGGCAACGTCCCCTACCTGAAGGCGGCCGCCTGGGCGGAGCACAACGTGCCCAAGGGTGATGTCGTGGTGGTCGACGACTACCTGTGGGTGGACCTGAAGACGCACGGGCTCGACCCGCTGTGGCTGTGGAAGATAGACGCGGCGACCGCACCCGGCTGGCAGAGCATCACATACATCATCATCCAGCCGCAGTCCCCCGGCACGCTGGCCAGCCTGCCGTCGCTGCGGGGCGCTTACGCGCACTCGGTGCTCGTGCAGAACTTCGGCGGCGGACTTACCGCCCGCCGGGTGATCGACACCGGCTAATTGATGTTTCGTGATTAATTGTCATCGATAGTTCGTTTGTGCGTAACGGTGCCGTGGCTAATTTCGAACACCGCACGGGCGATCTTGATGATATGAGGATCGCGATCATTACGGAGTCGTTCCCGCCTGACGTTAACGGCGTCGCGCACTGCGTAGTGCGGGTGGCCGAAAACCTGGTCAGTAAGGGCCACCACCCGCTCGTCATCGCCCCGGAGTCCGCCCACGAGACCGCCGACGCCGACAGCCGTCTCCCCTACCCGGTGGAACGGGTGCCGTCCGTGCCGGTTCCCGGCTACCCCACCTTCCGGCTCGGCCTGCCGACGCCGAAGACCCGCCGCGCCATCACCCGGCACGGCACCGAGATCGTCCACCTGGCCAGCCCGGTCGCCCTCGGCGCGTGGGGCAGCCGGGTGGCCAGGGCGATGAACCTGCCGATGGTCGCGGTGTACCAGACCGACCTGCCGAACTACGCCCGCGCCTACCACCTCGGCCGGCCCACCGTCGCGTTCGCCTGGCGCTGGCTGCGCGACATCCACAACACGGCCGGCCGCACCCTCGCCCCGTCCAGCGTGACCGCGGCCGACCTGCGCGCCCACGGCCTCGAGCGGGTCCAGCTATGGGGCCGCGGAGTGGACACCGAGCGGTTCCACCCGGACAAGCGCGACGAGCGGCTGCGGGCCGAGATCGCGCCGGACGGCGAGGTGATCGTGGGCTACGTCGGCCGGCTGGCGGCCGAGAAGCGCGTCGACCTGCTGGCCGCCCTGGCCGGCCTGCCGGGGGTGCGGCTCGCGGTGACCGGCGGCGGCCCGATGGAGGAGGACCTGCGCGCCGCCCTGCCGACCGCGACGTTCCTCGGCATGCGCCACGGCGAGGATCTGGCCAGGATCTACGCCAGTCTGGACGTCTTCGTGCACACCGGGCCGTTTGAGACCTTCGGGCAGACGGTCCAGGAGGCAGCGGCGAGCGGCCTGCCGGTCGTCGCGCCCGCCGCCGGCGGCCCGCTCGACCTGGTCGCGGAGGGCGTGACCGGGCACCTGGTGGCGCCGGGCGACCCGGCGGCGCTGGTGGCGGCGGTCAGCAAGCTCACCGCCGAACCGGCGGTGCGGGCGCGGTTCAGCGGGGCGGCCCGCCGCCGGGTGCTCGGCCGCACCTGGCCGGCGCTGACCGACGAGCTGATCGAGCACTACGACGCCGTCGTCAACGCCGCCGCGCCTGCCGTGCCGGCCGCGCCGCTGGCGGCCTGAGCAGGCGGGCGGCCGATGACCCGGATTGTGACCCTCGGCGACTCGATCACCCTGGGCATGGGCGACCCCGCTCCCGGCGGCGGCTGGCGGGGCTGGGCGAACTACCTGGCGGCGGGGCTGTCCGGCCCGGAGTTGCATAACCTCGCGGTGCGCGGCGCGCAGGCCAAGCAGGTCGAGCGGTACCAGCTCCCGGCCGCGCTCGAGCTGCGGCCGGACATCGCCAGCGTCTTCGTCGGCATCAACGACACGCTCCGGGCCGGCTTCGACCCGGTGCGGACCGGCCAGGCCACCGCGCGGACGGTGGCCGCGCTGACCGCGAGCGGGGCGACCGTGCTGACCATGCGGCTGCCCGACCCGGCCCAGATGTTCGGCCTGCCGGCCGGGCTCGCCCGGCCGCTGACCCGGCGGATGCGCGCGGTCAACGCCGAGCTTGACAAGGTCGCCGCGCACTACGGGACCGTGCACTGGGACGCCTCGGTCGACCCGGAGACCTACGACCGGCGGAACTGGTCGGTGGACCGGCTGCACCCCAACGAGCGCGGGCACCGGCTGATCGCCTGCCGGTTCTGGGACCGGCTGGCCG
The DNA here is from genome assembly GCA_050013875.1 of Trebonia sp. Lineage (GTDB taxonomy): Bacteria > Actinomycetota > Actinomycetes > Streptosporangiales > Streptosporangiaceae > Trebonia. The sequence continues at coordinate 14,730 of JBEKEK010000045.1, forward strand.
CCGCCGGGCACGAGGTCGCCGGCCGGCCCGACGCCGAGCCGGCCGGCCCTGGCCCGACCCGGCGTGATGACCTGCTCTGGCTGGCCACCAAGGGCACCTCCTGGTGCGTCCGCCGGTCGGTCGATTTCATCCCCTACCTGCTGTTCATGGCCGCCCGGGAGGCCCTGGTCGAGCCGCGGCAGTGGGGCCAGGAGCCGCCGCCCCCGCCGTCGGCCGCCCCGCCCGCTGCCGATGGCGTAGCCGACCGGGCGCGGAGCGGCGCCGGCGAGGTGGGCGCAGCGGGCTAACTCTGGCGGAGGCCGGCACGTGCGTTGTCCGGTTTCTCCGGTTACGCTTCGATAGCTATGAATTCGGAGGCGGGACTGGGCGGCCTGGTTCCGCCGTTGCTGCGGGACCGGGTCTTCCGGCGATACTGGGGCGCATCGACCGTGTCGATGTTCGGCGATCAGATCTCCTCCGTCGCGCTTCCGCTCACCGCCGTCCTCGTGCTGCGGGCCGGGGCAGCCGAGATGGGGTTCCTGACCGCGCTCACCTGGCTCCCCAGCCTGCTGTTCGCGCTGCACGCGGGGGCCTGGCTTGACCGCCGGGGGCAGCGCAGGAAGGCGATGATCCTGGCCGACCTGGGCCGGGCGGCCGCGCTGGCCACCATCCCGGCCTGCTACGCGCTGCACGTTCTGACGCTGGCCCAGATGTACACGGTGACGTTCGTCGTCGGCACCCTGTCGGTGCTGTTCACGGTGGCCGACGGGACGCTGTTCGTGTCGATCGTGCCGCCGGACTCCTACGTCGACGGGCAGTCGCTGATCTACGGCAGCCGCGCGTTCTCCTTCATGGGCGGCCCGTCGGTCGGCGGGCTGCTCGTACAGGCGCTGTCCGCGCCGCTGGCGGTGGTGGCGGACGCGATCTCCTTCCTCGGCTCGGCGGTGCAGCTGGCCAAGATCAAGCCGGCCGAGCCACCCTCGTCCGACGGCTCCGAGGGGGTCACCGCCGGCCTGCGGTTCATCGCCAACTCCCCGCTGATGCGCGCCTCGCTGACCGGGGTGGCGGTGATCAACTTCTTCAACCTGATGTTCAACGCGCTGTTCATGCTCTACGCGGTGCGCACGCTGCACGTCCGCCCGGGGGTGCTCGGCGTCGTCATCGGGGCCGGCGCCGTCGGCGGGATGATCGGCTCGCTGACCGCCAAGCGGCTCGGCACCCGGCTCGGCATCGGGCTGGTCTACGTGGCCGGGTGCTTCGTCTTCACCCTGCCGCTGGCGCTGGCGCCGCTGGCGGCGGGCTTCCGCGGCGTCCCGGTGCTGCTGATGCTGTTCGCGGCCGAGTTCGCCAGCGGGTTCGGGGTGATGGTGCTCGACATCTCGATCGCGGTGATCTCCGCCGTGGTGATCCCGGCCGCGATGCGCTCCCGGGTATCGGGCGCGTTCCAGGCGATCAACTACGGCACCCGGCCCGCCGGGGCGCTGCTTGGCGGGCTGCTCGGCACCGAACTCGGGCTGCGGCCCGCGATCTGGATCGCGGTGGCGGGCGGGGTGGCCGGCGCGATGCTGCTGCTCCCGTCGCCGCTGCCCGGCTTCCGGATGCCGGCCCCCGAGCTCACCGGCGAACTCGAGGACGCGGAATCCGTCTAGCGCGGCGCCTTACCGGAGGAGTCCATCAGAGCAGCGTGCGGAGCAGCCGGACGGGCGGGCTCCCGTGCGCGAGCATGCTGTCGTGGGCGGTCCTGGCGTCGAGGCCGCCCTTCATCAGCTCGGCGGCCAGGTCGGAGACCTCGGTGTAGCCCACGTAGTAGGTCGACAGCTGGGCCGAGGTGAGCTGCGCCCGGCGCCACTTGCCCGCGGCCTCGCCGTCCTCCTGGAAACCGCGCTCCATCATCAGCGCCATCGCCGCTGCCTCGGTCATGCCGTGGGCGTGCACCCGCGCGTCGAGGATCGCGTTGATCACCATCCGCAGCTGCATCTTCAGTTGCTGCATGCGCACCGCGGCCGGGTCGTGCTCCCCCGGGTACCCATGGTCGGCCATCAGCTCCTCGGCATAGACCGCCCAGCCCTCGACGAACGAGCCCGACCAGAGCGCGGCCCGTACCCGCGTCGCGCCGGTGAACCGGCGGGCGTGCTGCAGCTGCAGGTAGTGGCCGGGCATCGCCTCGTGCACCATCAGGTTGTGCACCATATGCCGGTTGTACTCGCGGTAGAAGGAGGTGACCCGGTCGGCGGGCCAGTCCGCGGGCGTCGGCGAGACCGCGATGAACGTCGGCAGCGGCGCCGTCTCCAGCGGCCCCGGCGGGTCGCAGTAGGCGACCGCGATGCCGCGGTTGATCTCCGGCATGTCGATCAGCTCGACCGGGTCGTCGTAGAGCGTGATCAGGTCGTGGCCGGCCACGAAGGCCGTCTGCGCGGCGAGCGCGTCGGCGCAGAACGCCAGGATCGTCGCCTCGTCGGGCACGGCCGCCGCCAGCGCGCCGAGCACCTCACGGGGCGTGCCGCCCAGGCCGGCCGCGACCCGGGTGATCTCCTCGGTGATGCGCTCGAGATCGGCCTCGGCCCTGGCCAGGATCGCGTCGGCGTCGGCGGCGGCGCTGAGCGTCAGCGAGAGCTTGCGGGCGAACAGGTCCGCGCCCAGCCGGGGGTCGGCGAACTCGTTTCCCTCCCCCGCCCGCGCGGCGAGCCAGTCGCGGTGCGCCGCGAGGGCGTCAAGTGCGGCCGGCCGCGCCTTCTCCACCTCGGGCGACGGCGCGACCGCAAGCGCGCGGTCCACCTCCTCGGTGAGCAGCGCGATCGTGCCGCCGAACTGCGTGATCGCCGTCTCCAGGTGGACCTTCGGCGCCGGCCCGAGGCTGGCCCGGGCCACCGCCAGCGAGTCGGGTACCGCCGCCAGCCGGCTGGCCAGCGAGCGCAGCCGTTCCGGCAGCGGCGCGTAGTCCCTGGCGAGCAGCATGTAGAGCGCCTGGCCGGGGTTGGCGAGCAGCGGGTTCCAGGTGTGCTCGCGCAGCTCCTCGAGCTCAAGCAGGCGGCGGGCCACATCGCCGGCCATCATCGCCGCGTCCACCCGCAGCTCGGGCGGGAGCGCCATCAGGTCCAGCCCGTTGAGCCGGGCGGCGTAGCCGTCAAGGCCGCGGCGCTCGTCGGCCAGCGCCGCCTCCGACCGGTCGGGCAGCAGCCCGTCGAACCGGTGATCGCCAAGTTCGGTGGCGGTATCCGGATGGCGGCGCATCAGGTCATCGGTGTAGGTGCCGGCGAGCTGGCGTAGCTCGTCGGCCGCCGCTCCCACGGGTCCCGCAGTGGCAGGAACGGTCTCTGCGCTCAACACGCACTCCTGTCGGAAAAGGTGGTTATTGTCCGTATGCGAGCCGCCACGCATCCGTTCGAGCTAACTGTACGGAGCACACCGGCGCGGAGCGCAACCCGTACGGCAAAGAGATCTTGACGAAAAACCTATAACACCATAACTTATACCGCTACAGGATGACGGCCTCGGTCAGCGCAGGCTTGGCACGGAAGCCACATAAGTGCACCATATACCCCAAGTCCCACGGAAGACTGAGGGAGAATCCCCCATGCAAGAGGCCACGCCGCAGGTGTCGGCGACCACCGATGACGACGACGCGAGACTGGAAAGTCTCGGCTACAAGCCGCAGCTCAGCCGGGTGCTCGGGCTGTTCTCCAACTTCTCCGTCGCGTTCACCTACCTGTCGCCCATCGTCGGCGTCTTCTCGCTGTTCACGATCGGGCTCGGCATCGCCGGGCCGGGCTACATCTGGACCCTCTGGCTCCCCGTCGCGGGCATGCTGCTGGTGGCGCTCGTCTTCGGCGAGCTGGCCAGCCATTACCCGATCTCGGGGGCGCTTTACCAGTACAGCAAGTACAACGTCGGCCGCCGGTACGGCTGGTTCGTTGGCTGGTTCTACGGGATCGCGCTGCTGGTCACGGTCGCCTCGGTGGACACCGGGGTGGTCGGCTACTTCGCCGCGCTGATGCACAACTGGTTCAACTGGAACTTCAACCCGACCAGTCACGTCACGATCCTGATCGTGGTGCTGGTCCTGCTCACCATCCAGTCGACCCTGAACATCACCGGCGCCAACGTCATGGGCCAGGTCGCGCGGTTCGGCGTCTACGTCGAGATCCTCGGCACCCTCGGCATCGCGATCGTGCTCGCCATCCACGGGTTCCACCACAGCGTCGGGTACCTGTTCTCCACCCAGGGCGCGCAGAACGTGAAGACCAACGCGCTTGGCCTCAACTTCGGCGGCTCGTACTTCGGCGCGCTGATGATCGCGGTGCTCGCCCCGGTCTATATCTTCTACGGCTTCGAGTCGGCCGGCGACATCTCGGAGGAGACCAAGGACGCCGGCCGCCAGGTGCCGCGGGCCATGCGGCACGCGCTGGTCTGGGGCGGCGTCGCGTCTTTTATCATCATCGCCGCTCTGCTGCTGTCCATCCCGACCAAGGGCGGCATCGGCGCGGTGGAGGCAGTGGGCGCGGGCGTGCCTTACATCCTCGCCCAACTGCCGGCCTGGCTCCAGGACGTGGCGCTGCTGCTGCTCATCTTCGCGTTCTTCTCCTGCGGCAGCTCGGTCCAGGGCGCGGGGAGCCGGCTGATGTTCTCCTACGCCCGCGACGGCGCGCTGCCGGCCGCGAAGAGCATCGCGAAGGTCCACCCGAGGTTCAAGACCCCGGTCAACGCCCTGCTGGCGGGCGCGGTGGTGTCGGCGCTGTTCGTGCTGTTCGAGTTCGCCACGCCCACGCACAATGTGCAAATCCTCTGGTTCACCTACCCGGGCAACGTCAACGTGCTCACCTCGCTGATCTCGTTCGGCACCAGCGGCATCTACCTGTCGTTCTTCCTGACCGTGCTCGGCGCCGGGATCGCGCGGGCGCGCGGCTGGGTGCCAGAGGGCAAGTTCACCATGGGCCGCTGGGCGTGGCCGGTGACGATCGTCGCCGGGGTGTACCTGCTGGTCATGTTTATCGACATGGTGGCGCCGACCGGCCTGTCGAGCCCGCGCGGCGCCCTGTTCAACCTCGACTGGATCACGCTGGTCGTCATGGTCATCGTGTTCATCGTGGGCGCGGTGCTGTTCCTGCTGGCGCGCGGCGGCCGGGAGATCGACGAGCACCTGCGCGACGACGCGGAGAAGCCCGCCGCGTTGCGGTAACCGCGGTGAACCCGCCAGAAAGCTGAAAATCCAGATCGCACTGAACGGACGGGGCTTGCTCCCGCCGCGCCATTGCCCGGCGCGGCGGGAGCTGGCGTTTCAGGCGCTGCCCGCGGGTAGAGGAGAGCGGGAACCAATTCAGTCAAGGCTGAAGGTTCCTGAGGTAACACTCAGGTAACCGGTAGGTTGGGATGATGATCCCTTCGGGGTGCGCCAAGGTTGGCGGGCGAATCTAGTACCTGTAACGAGCGGACCAGCCACGAACAGGATTCGGGGTGGCAGTACCAATGAGTGAGCCATTCGGGCAGTACCCGCAGGGCCAGCACCCGCAGGGCCAGCACCCGCAGGGCCAGTACTCCTACGGCGCCGGCGGCGCGTACCCAGGCGGTGGATACCCGGTGCCTGAGCCGCCAAGGCGCCGACGGGGCCGGCACGCGCTTGGCCTGACGGCGACCGCCGTGGTGGCGGCCGCGCTCGGCGCCGGCGCGGCCGTGGGGCTGTCCAGCGGGACGAGCAACGGAGCGGCGGCGGCGACCTCCAAAGAGGTCCTGTCGACGACGCAGATCGCCAGCAAGGTCGATCCCGGCCTGGTGGACGTGACATCCACGCTGGGCTACCAGGACGCCACCGCCAAGGGCACCGGCATCGTGCTGACCGCCAACGGTGAGATCCTCACCAACAACCACGTGATCAACGGCGCGACCTCGGTGTCGGTCACCGACATCGGCAACGGCAAGACCTATAAGGCAACGGTCGTCGGCTATGACGAGAGCCAGGATGTCGCCGTTCTGCAGCTGACCGGCGCCTCCGGCCTGACGGTGGCCAACACCGGCAATTCGAGCACCGTCGCGGTCGGCAACTCGGTGGTGGCGCTGGGCAACGCCGGCGGCACCGGCGGCACCCCTTCGGTCGCGCCGGGCTCGGTGACCGGGCTCGACCAGTCGATCACCGCCTCCGACGAGTCCTCAGGGACCTCTGAGCAGTTGTCCGGGTTGATCGAGACCAACGCGGGTATCCAGCCCGGCGACTCGGGCGGCCCGCTGGTCAACTCCTACGGCCAGATCGTCGGCATGGACACCGCGGCGTCCACCAACTACCAGTTCGGCGGCACTGGGAACGGCGGCGGCGGGTACGGCTCCGGCGGGTACGGGTCCGGCGGGTCGACCGGTTCGTCCGGCGCTTCCTCCACGCAGGGCTACGCGATCCCGATTGACACCGCGCTGTCCATCGCCAAGGAGATCGAGGCCGGGCAGGGATCGTCCGCCATCCACATCGGACCGACCGCCTTCATCGGCATCGGGATCGCCCCCACGTCCGAGCAGACCACCTCCGGCGTGGAGATCGCGGGCGCCCAGGCGGGCACCCCGGCCGCCACGGCCGGCCTGGCCGAGGGCGACGTGATCACCGCGCTCAACGGCACGGCGGTGAGCACCGGCACCCAGATCTCCGAGGCGCTGATCCAGCGGCACCCGGGCGACAAGATCACCCTCACCTGGACCAACACCGACGGCCAGTCGCAGACCGCGACGGTGACCCTGGGGACCGGCCCCGCTGCCTAACCCCTGAGGCCACGGGCCGTAACACAATGCGAGGCGAGGTGCATTCCGCACCTCGCCTCGCTGCGTACCCGGCGTCGGAGGCGTGTTATGGGCGGAGGGTGACCTCGCGCGGGGGGCCGCCGTAGGGGTCGAAGCTGGTGACGGTGGCCGGGACGCGCAGCTCATCCCGGTCGGCGAGTGCGGCGACGACGTCGGGGGAGACTCCGGGGTCGGCCGGGTGCGCGCAGATCTCGTCGAGCAGCACTGCGTCCTGCTCGGCGACCGAACCGGGATCGACGCCGAGCTGCATGCCCCACGCGTCCCACACCAGCATCTCGGTCTTGTTCAGCGCGACCAGGTCGTGGATGACGTGGCGCGCGAGGAGGGGCCAGCCGCGCAGCTCCGGCGCGTCCAGGTCGGGGGCGGTCAGGTGACGCTCTGGGTCGGACGTACCCGCGCGGGCCGCCTGCCAGGCCCGGGGTCCGGTCACGAACTGGTCGTCGGCGAGGTCTGTCCAGTCGACGGGGTGTCCGTCCATCTCCGGGGTCCAGTCGCTGTTCATCTCCCCGTCGATGAGCCGCCAGCGGCCCGCGGCCTCGTCCCATGCCTCCGCCACCACGTGATCGATCAGCAAGCCGGGCTGGAAATAGGCGGCGAACCCGACCCGCATCCGGGCGGGAATGCCCTTGTGCCTGGCCAGGGAGACGAACAGCAGCGTCGCGTCGCGGCAGCAGCCGACGACCCGGTCCGGCGGCAGGCGCTTCCTGGCTAGCGTCGGCTCGCCGCGGCTCAGCAGCAGTGCGAACATCGCGTCGGCGTACCGGGTGTCGATCTCCCCGGCCCGCTCGGCTGGCACGCCGTTCTCCGCCCAGTCGCCGTCGGCCCGGTAGTGGAACACCAGCTGGGAGCTCGCCTCCCGGAGCGCGGCGAGGTCGGCGGGCAATGCGTCGATCACCGCCCCGGCCGCCCCCGGATCGGTAAATTTGCTCTGGTTCTTCCAGGTAACACCGTGCACCGTTCCTCCTGCTGCCTCATTTCCGGAAATATTTGGCTACTCCAAGCCTATGGGAAATGGCTCGCGGAGCGGTCACGGACGGGCGCGTCGCAGGCTTTGCTGCGGCATCGCGTATTGTCAGCTCGGCAAGCACGGTGCAGAGTCATTTCCTAGACACGGGGACTTCAGCCAAATGCGGGCTATCCTGCGGCGATTTGGATATTGGACGGCCGGCGGCCTGGCGGTGATGATCGCCGTGCTGGCTGGCGGAATTCCCGCGAACGCGGCAATCAACCCGCATATGCGTCATGTGCTGCACCTGGAGCATCTCGCCCACATCCGCTTCGCGCGCTCGCGGCCGTGGCAGCTGCGGATCCCGGCGATCGGGGTGACGGTGAAGCTGGAGACGCTCGGGGATCCGTACGGCGCCACCCTCCCGGTCCCGCCGCTGGCGCAGGCGGCCACCGAGGCTGGCTGGTACCGGTTCACCTCGGTGCCTGGCAGCGTGGGCAACTCGGTCATCGTCGGGCACGTCGACACCTACGTCGGTCCGGCCGTCTTCTACAACCTGTACCGGCTCCGGCCGGGCGACGCCATCTACGTCAAGACCGGCGCGACCAAGGAGCGCTTCGCCGTCCGCTGGGTGCACGAGGTCACGAAGGTGAAATTCCCGGTTGACCAGGTATTCGGCGACACCGGGCAGCATCATTTGTGGCTTATTACCTGCGGCGGAGCTTTTGACTATCAGACCGGGCACTACCTGGACAATATCATCGTGTCGGCCGCGTGGCAGCCTACCTTGAAACACCAAACAAGGCACCGAACGACACGCCATGTGCAGCACCCCGCACGACATCGGTAAAATGCCCCAGGGAAATCACGAGGCGAACGCCAACCGTTTGCAATAATCAATGCCGGGGATAAAAGAACCGACCAACGGTACGTTATGGGCATTTTCAAGCACACCTTATTAAATACAGGGGGACCCACATGAGACGAATCATGGGCGCGGTCGCCGCGGCGGCAGCGGCGACCGTCGCGGCGGCGGCGGTGATGGCGCCGGCGTTCGCCGCGACGCGCCCGGCCGAGCACGCCGCGAAATCCCGCGCGGCGGCGCACGGCAAGGCCAGCCAGCACGCCAAGCCGACATTGGCCCACGTGATCACCAGCCAGCTCGGCGACGGCGGCAAGTACGTGACGGTGGTGCGCTGCACGGGCAGCGTCCCGGCCCCGCCGCCGGTCACCCTTGCCCGGCTCGACGACCCGCTCACGGTGCGCGGCACCCGTCCAACCGCGGGGGTCATCAAGCAGCTGGCCAAGCCGAAGACCTACAAGACCGTCTACACCTGCACGGTCACCGTCAAGGAGAAGGTGCCCACGCCCAAGAAGACGCACCCCGTCGGCTGCGAGCTCGGCAACGCCGGCCACGGGAGCCGGGGGAAGAGCTGCCACCACGTGGTCCTGAACGCCGGTTTCGGCGGCGCGGCGGGCACGGTGGCGCACCACCACCCGGCCAGCTAGCCCGGCGAGTCACCGGGGCTAAGAGCGCCCGGTAGGCCGGGGGCCCCGGGTGGGGAGCGGGGGCATCACCTCTACGCGACAATAGAGACATGACCGAGCCCCAGCGGGCAAACTCCGCAACGCCCGCCGCACCCGCGACGAACCCTGCCGCACCGGCGGCGCCCGCTCGCACGGAGTGGTCGTCGAGCGGCAGGACCCCGCTGCGCCAGTTCCTGCGCGCAGAGACCGGCTCCGCCGCCATCCTCGCGACCGCCACCCTGGCGGCGCTGCTGTGGTCGAATTTCGGCGCGGGCAGCTATGACAGCATGTGGTCAACCGGGCTTTCCGTGCACGTCGCAGGCCACGGCATCGAGATGAGCCTGCGGGAGTTTGTCAACTCCGGCCTGATGGCGCTGTTCTTCCTGGTCGTCGGGCTTGAGGCGCGCCGCGAGTTCGACATGGGCGAGCTACGGGTGCGCAGCCGGCTGGCGCTGCCGCTGATGGCAGGTCTCGGCGGCATGCTCGTGCCGATCGCGATCTACTTCGCCTTCAATGCCGGGCGAAGCACCGCCCACGGCTGGGGCGCCGCGATGTCATCCGACACCGCGTTCGCGCTCGGCGCGCTTGCCCTGGTGGGCGGGAGGCAACTGCCCGACCGGGTGCGCACCTACCTGCTGACCTTCTCCGTCGTTGACGACCTGCTCGGTCTCGCGGTCATCGCCATCTTCTACAGCAGTCACGTGCGCTGGGTGGCGCTGCTGATCGGCGTGGTGCTGCTCGTGGTCGACGGCGTGCTCATCAGGCGCGGCATCAGGAACGGCCCGATGTACCTGCTCATCGGCGTCGCCACCTGGGTCGCCTTCTGGGAGTCAGGGGTCGACCCGATCGTCGCGGGGTTGGTCATCGGCCTGATGACCTGCGCCTACCCTGCCGCACGGGAGGATCTGCAGCAGGCCACCGACGCCTTCCGGCTGTTCCGCGAGCAGCCCACCGCACGGCTGGCGGCCGAGGCCCGCGAGGTGGTGCGCGGTGCGATCTCGCCCAACGAGCGACTCCAGGAGCGCTACCACTCGTGGACCAGCTACGTGATCGTCCCGCTGTTCGCGCTGGCCAACGCGGACATCAAGATCAGTGGATCGTTCCTGGCGCACGCCTATACCTCGCCCGCCACGCTCGGCATCATGATCGGTTACATCGTCGGCAAGCCAATCGGCACCGCCGGCGGGGCCTGGCTGGTGAGCAGGGTAACCAAGGGCCGGCTCACTCCCCCGGTCGGCTGGGGCGCGGTCGTCGGCGTGGGCGCGGTCGCCGGGATCGGCTTCACGGTCTCGCTGCTGATCGCCTCGCTCGCCTTCAAGGGCCCCGAGCTGGCCGAGGCCAAGCTCGGCATCCTTTCCGGCGCGGTCGGCGCCACCGCTCTGACCTGGGTAATCTTCCACGGGCTTGACCGGCTCTCGCCGCGGACCCGGCTACGCGCGCTGCTCGGCACCTCCTCGACGGTCACCGACCTGGCGGTGCCGGTTGACCCGGAGCGCGACCACATCCGCGGGCCGGTCAAGGACGCCATCGTCACCCTGGTCGAGTACGGCGACTTCGAGTGCCCGTACTGCGGGCAGGCCGAGCCGGCCATCCGCGAGCTATTCAGGGAGCAGGCCGCGCTGCGGTTCGTCTTCCGCCACCTGCCGCTGACCGAGGTGCACCCGCACGCACAGCTCGCCGCCGAGGGCGCCGAGGCGGCGGACAGGCAGGGCGCGTTCTGGGAGATGCATGACATGCTGATGGACCACCAGGGGGCGCTGACCGCCAGGGACCTTATCGGGTATGCGGGCGACCTGGGCCTTGACCGCGAGAAGTTCGCGGCCGACCTGCGCAAGCACGTCGGCTCCGCGCGGATCGCGGAGGACGTCGACTCCGCCGACCTGGCCGCCGTCTCGGGCACGCCGACGTTCTTCATCAACGGGAACCGGTACTACGGGGCGTTCGACTTGGAGGCTTTGACGGAGGCGGTGCACGCGGCCAAGGGGCGCGCGGTTCTCGGCGCCCGCTGACCAGGTGTGGTCGATGGGACGGCGGGTGATGAAAGGATGCGATCATGGCGGGTAACAGCATCGCGATCACGGGCGGGTACGTCGTCCCCATCGAGGGCCCGCCCATCCCCGGCGGGACGGTTCTGGTGGCCGACGGCAAGATCACGGCGGTCGGCGGTCCCGATCTCAAGCCGCCGCCCGGCGTCCCTTCCGTTGGCGCGGCCGGCAAGTGGGTGCTGCCCGGCCTCATCGACGCGCACACCCACCTCGGTGCCCGCGAGGAGGGCGAGGGCTGGGCCGGCCACGACACCAACGAGCTCACCGGCCCGGTGCAGGCGCACGTCCGGGTGCTTGACGCGATCAACCCGGCCGACGAGGGGTTCCGCGACGCTATCGCCGGCGGCGTGCTGGCAGCCGGCGTGACCCCCGGTTCCGGCAACCCGATCGGCGGCCAGACGGTGGCGATCCGCTGCTGGGGGCTGACGATCGACGACATGGTGCTCCGCTCCCCCGCCGGGATGAAGTCCGCGCTCGGTGAGAACCCCAAGCGCGTACTGGGCGAGCGGCGGGTCAACCCGTCAAGCCGCCTCGGCACCGCCGCCGCCATCAGGGGCGCGCTGGTCGAGGCGGCGGCTTACCTGGCGAAAACAGAAAATCCGCACGATCACTCCGATGAACGGACCGCGGTTGCCCCGGCCCGCGACCTGAAGCTTGAGGCGCTTGGCCGCGTTCTCCGCCGTGAGATCCCCTGGCGCCAGCACTGCCACCGCGCCGATGACATCGCCACCGCGCTGCGGCTGGCCGCGGAGTTCGGCTACGACCTGGTCCTTGACCACTGCACCGAGGGGTACCTGCTCGCGTCGAAGATCGCCGCCGCGGGCGTGCCGGCCGTGACCGGGCCGCTGATCACCGCCCGGTCCAAGGTCGAACTGCGGAACCGGACCATGGCCAACCCGGGGCTGCTCGCCGCGGCCGGGGTCACGGTCGCGATCGCCACCGACCATCCGGTGGTACCGATCCACCTGCTGATCGTCCAGGCCGCGCTGGCGGTGAAGGAGGGCATGGACCGGGACACGGCCCTGCGCGCGGTGACGATCATCCCGGCCCAGATCATGCGGGTGGCCGACCGCATCGGATCGCTCGTTCCCGGTAAGGACGCGGACCTGGTCATCTGGTCGGGCGACCCGCTCGACGTGATGTCGCGGGCCGAGATCGCCTATATCGCGGGCAGCGAGATCTACCGCTACGACTACGCCTCCCGCGCCGGCCTGTTCGCGGTTCCTTAGCCGCAACTAACTGTTCGTGATTCCGTCGCTACAACTGAGTTGCACCCTTCCGGCTAACTGCATCGCTACCCGGCCGCCGCATCGTAGATAACGAAACCGCGAGGCGGACGAGTGGCACATCCCGCGTCACCGCCTTGCACGGCAGCACCCGGGGGGCAACATGCAGACAGTGTCAGTGGTAGTCGCGGCCTACGCAGACGAGCGCTGGGATCAGCTATGCGATGCGGTCGATTCGGTCCGCTCACAGACCGCGCCGGTGCTGGAAATGATCGTGGTCGTGGATCACAATCCGGCTCTGCTGGCCCGTGCCCGGCGCGAGTTCACGGACTGCACCGTCATGGCGAATACCGGCTCCCGCGGGGCATCCGGGGCCCGTAACACCGGCGCCGCGGCCTGTCATGGCGAGATTGTCGCGTTCCTTGACGACGATGCACGGTCCTCCGCCCATTGGCTGGCGGCGTTGCTCCGCCATTTCACCAGGGAAGACATCGTCGGCGTGGGCGGGCGAATCGATCCGCTTTGGAGCGTTTCCCGGCCGCGCTGGTTCCCGGTGGAGTTCGGCTGGGCGGTCGGCTTTTCTTACCTGGGAATGCCGGAAGAGACGCAACCGGTCCGCAATGTATGGGCCGGTAACATGGCTATCCGCTGTTCCGTATTCGAGGCCATCGGCGGCTTCCGCGAGGATTTCGGCAAGGTCGGCGACGTGGCCCGTCCCGAGGACACTGACCTGTGCCTGCGGGCGGCGGGCAGCCGCGGAATCTGGCTCTATGAGCCGACCGGGAATGTGGGGCACTGGATACCACGGCAGCGTGCGACCTTCCGCTATTTCACCCGCCGGTGCTTCCACGAGGGGCAGGGCAAGGCAGCGCTCGCGGCCCTTGACGGAGCGCGGGAAAGCACCTCGGCCGAGCGGAGCTACACCTACCGGGTACTTCCCCACGGAGTCTTGCTCGGACTGCGGGACGCGGCCCGGGGAGACGTGTGGGGCGCGGCGCGGGCCGGGGCCATCGCCGTCGGCTTCGCCACCACGGCAGCCGGCTTCGCGGCCGGCTGGATGACTGGAATCGGCTCGCCCTACCCGGGGAACCCACGCGCCCGTTCTGGGCAGGCTGGCCGGCCCGCGAAGGTGCCGGAACCGGCCCGGCTGACCTCAGCCGCGGTGCAGGGCCGGTGACAGCGGTCTGGCCGGCGCGAGTGCCGGTCTTGATGTATCACGAGATAGCGGAGACGGCGGAGACCGGAAGCCGCCTGGCGGTCTCTCCGGCGGCCTTCGCAGCGCAACTCGGGTACCTGCGCAGCGCGGGCTTCACCGCTATTACCGCGAGTGAGCTCTCGGCGGGGTGGGCCGGAGGCACCGGGAAGCTCCCGGACCGTCCCATCGTGCTGACCTTCGATGACGGGTACGAGGATTTCCACAGCCGGGCCTTGCCCCTGCTGGATCACTATGGCTGCACTGCCACGCTGTTTGTCACGACCGGCTGGCTGCAAGACGCTGACATGCGGCTAGCCGCTGCTGACCGCATGCTCAGCTGCACCCAGATCACCGAGGTGGCGGGCGCCGGCGTGGAGATCGGGGCGCATACCCGCAGGCACCCGCAACTGGATCAATTGCCCAAGCAACTGGTCCGCCAAGAGCTGTGCACGAGCAAGCAGTGGCTGGAGGACAAGCTCGGGCTCCCGGTGCACGGACTTGCCTACCCGTTTGGTTACTCCAGTGCCAAGGTCAGGGAGGTGGTCCGCGAAGCGGGCTACGGCTACGCCTACGCCGTCGGCAACCAGACGGCAAGCCCGGCGTCAGACTTGCTCGCGCTGCCGCGGCTTACCATCCGGCGGGCCACGGCAATGCCGGCCTTCCGCCGGCTGGTAGCGGGCCGTGCCACGATCGGGCTGCTGGAAGACCGCGCACTGAGCAAGGGCTGGGCGGGGGTCCGCCGGGTCAAGGGCAGGCTGCACGCGGCCCATTGACCACTGGCCGCCCCCCGATCATGACGTGGCCGCCCGGGCAGGGCCGGATTCGGGTCCGGTCTGGCTGAACGTCCGGCGATAGGCCTGCGGCGTGGTCCCGCACATGCGGGCGAAGTGGCGGCGCAGCATCAGTGGGCTGAGCCCGCACTCGGCGGCGATCTGCTCAATGCCGTCGCCCGAGCGCTCGAGCAGTTCCTGCGCCCGCACCAGCCGGGCCCTGGTCAGCCACTGATGCGGGGTCGTGCCGGTAAGGGCGGCAAACTGGCGGGCGAAGGTCCGCGGTGACATCAGCGCGTGCGCGGCGAGATCGGCCACCGTGAGCGGCTCCCGCAGATGCTCAAGCGTCCACTCGTGCAGGGCCGCCAGGTTCGCCGAGTCGTCCGCCTCGTCGACGTGCGCAGGCACGAACTGCGCCTGGCCGCCGTCCCGGTGCGGTGGCACCACCATGCGGCGCGCGATTGCGTTGGCGACGGCGGCGCCGTGCTCCAGCCGCAGCAGGTGCAGGCAGGCGTCGATCCCGGCCGCCGTGCCCGCGCTGGTGATCACCTGGCCGTCGTCGACGTAGAGCACGTCCGGATCGACGTCGATTGCGGGATAGCGGCTCGCAAGCCGCGCGGCGTACTGCCAGTGGGTTGTGGCGCGGCGCCCGTCAAGCAGCCCGGCCGCCGCGAGCACGAAGGCGCCGGAGCAGTGGCTGAGCACCCGCCCGCCGCGCCCGGCCAGGTCGCGCAGCGCCTGGAGTACCGGCTCGGGGGGCAGCACATCCGGCTGGTCCCAGCAGCAAACGATGCCCAGGTCGGCGGCGCTGAACCGATCCAGCCCGGCCGTCACGATGATGGGCACGCCGACGTCGGTGCGGATCACGCCCGGCTCGGCCGCGGTGAGGACGTAGTCATAGCCAGGTAGTCCCTCGGCGGTGCGGTCGCAGCCGAACACCTCGGCGGTCACGCCCAGCCCGAACAGGGACATGCCGTCGTAGGCGAGGACCGCCACCGACGAGATCATGCCACCAGTATGGCAGGAAAGTATCTGACAATGTCAATCCTGCCACTCGCGGATGGTCCCGGTCACCGGAGACGATGGGTGCATGGGAACGCAGCACGTGGCAGAGAACGGCACCGGCATCTCGGCAGCCGCCGTCTGTCTTCAGGCGCCGGGCCGTCCCACCGGGCAGCACCGGCGGTGGCATCGGCGAGTAAGGACGCTCCCGGGCGGGCTGGGCGCATGGGCCGCCTTGCTCGTCGTGTGGCTGGTCTGGGGCTCGACCTACATCGCCATCCGGGTGGGCGACGAGAGCCTGCCGCCGCTGGCCATGGCCGGCACCCGCTATCTCATCGCCGGCGCCCTGCTCTTCCCCATCGCCTGGCGCAGCGGCGGGCCGCGACTACGGGCGGCCGACAGGCCAGGGATCAAGCAATGGCTGGCGATGGCGGCGATCGGCACACTGCTGCTTGCCCTCGGGAACGGCGCCGCCAGCTACGCGGAGAAGTCCCTTCCGGCCGGCCTGACCGCCCTGCTCATCGCGACCGTCCCGATCTGGATGGTGCTCGCCGACAGGATCATCAACGGCCGGGCAATCCCGCGGGCCGGCTGGGCCGCGCTGATCCTGGGAGTGGCCGGAGTCGGCATCCTGGCCCGCCCGCCCGGTCACGGGTCGGTACTCCCCGTCCTCATCGTGCTTGGCGGCAGCCTGTGCTGGGGCACCGGCTCGGTGCTGGCCGGACGGCTGCCCGCGCCCGCCAGGCCGCTGCTCGGCAGCGCGATGGAGATGCTGGCCGGCGGGGCCGCGCTGGCCGTGCTCGCCGCGGCCAGCGGCGAGCTCGGCCACCTCGACCCGGGCCAGGTGAGCGGCAGGTCGATGCTGGCGCTGCTCTACCTGATCGGCCCGGGATCCCTGCTGGCGATGACCTGCTACGTGATCGCCTTGCGGCGGCTGCCGACCGCCGCCGTCTCCACCTACGCCTACGTGAACCCCGTCATCGCCGTCTCGCTCGGCGCCCTGCTCCTCGGCGAGCGCCTGAGCATCGCGACCGTGCTCGGAGGGGCCGTCGTGCTCGCCTCTGTCGTGCTGCTGCTCATGCGCCGATCTCGTGAGTAAAGGCAGCCAGGCAGCCCGGGGCCGGGGAAATGTCAGTGCCGGTGCCTACCCTTGGGCCCATGGACACCCGAGAGGCGGCCCAGCGATGGGCGGATGTGTGGGAGCGCGGCTGGCGCGAGCACGATGCCGACGCGATTAACGCGCTCTACGCCGAGGGCGCGCTCTGGCAGCAGCATCCATTCCGCGAGCCGGAGCAAGGCTACCTGGACCGCGTGTTCGCGGAGGAGGAGTCGGCCCAGTGCCAGTTCGGCACACCAATCGTCGACGGCGACCAGGCGGCGGTGCGATGGAGCGCGCAGACCAGGCTGACCGATGGCAGCACCGAGGATCTGGCCGGAGTGTCACTGTTGCGGTTCAGGCCCGACGGCCTGGTCGTCGAGCACCGCGACTTCTGGTCCCACGGGTAAGGCGCCGGCAGGGACCAGCGGAAGAGCGCCGATAAGACCGTGCCGGCACCGGGCCGATGACTGCGCCTGCGTCCCTGCAGCGAGCCGATGCGCGATACTGGCCCCATGGTTGACGACACTGCACGGGACCGGGCCATCTACCACGCACTGAAGGCAGCCGACGAGGTCGCGGCAGCACTCCAGACTCACCTCATCGAGGAACACGGGGCTGACCCGGAGCGCGCCGCCCCGCAGAGCACTTCCAGCAACTCCCTCAAGCTGCTGCGGCAGGCTCGCGAGCACCTCGGTGAGGGACTCCGGGCCGTTGAGGCAGACCGCATCGCCGAGTCCGACGGGATCGCGCGGCGCGGCCAGTAGGTGCGCCAAGGCGCAACCGGCTGACCAATCCAGACCGGCAGCTGTGAGGCCCGCTAAGGGTCACCGGCGGCCTCTCTCAGCTCGCGGAACGCCGCCGCGATGCGCGGGGCGGGCCACGAGGCGTTGAGGCCGCTGGGGTTCGGGAGGATCCACAGGCGGGCGGTGCCCAGCGCTTCCTGCTGGGGGCCGATGACGGCCTTGGGGACGGCGAACGCGGTGCGGTAGGCGGTGATGCCGGCGATCGCGATGACGCGCGGGCGGCGGGCGTCGATCAGGTCGAGCAGGCGGGCGGCGCCGTCGCGGAGCTCGGCCGGGGTGAGTTCGGCGGCCTGGGCGGTGGCCCGCGGGGCGATGTTGGTGATGCCGAGACCGTAGCGGGTCAGCTCGGACTGCTCGGACGGCTTGAGCTGGCGCGGGGTGAAGCCGGACTGATGCAGGGCCGGCCAGAACCGGTTGCCTGGCCGGGCGAAGTGCCAGCCGGTCGCCGCCGAGTACAGGCCAGGGTTGATCCCGCAGAACAGCACGCGGAAGGGCTGGCCAATGGCGGGGAGCACGTCGGGGATGGTCGCGTCGCGCGCGGCCGCGAGGTCAGGCTTCACGGGGCAATCTGGTCACGCCAGGAGTAGCGGGGCTCGTAGCCGATCAGCTGCTTGGCACGGTCGATCGCCAGGAGCGTGCCGAACTCACCGAACTCGCGGGTGAGCGAGGCGTCAGGGAAGACCTCGGTGAGGAGCTCACGGGTGGGCCGGTTCATGACCGTGTCCGCCGCGGCGATGATGACGTTGCGGCTGCCGGTGACGTCAGCCTCCAAACCGAGCCGGCAGGCGGCGGCGACGTCCCGGACATCGACGTAGCCCCACAGGTTCCACTTCCGCAGGTGCGCGTCGGGCCAGTACGACGGGAACCGCTCGTAGTCGTGGAGCTCCATGATGTTGGAGATGCGCAGCCCGACGAACGGGATGTCGGACCAGCGCGAGATCTGCTCCGCGAGCGTCTCGCTGGCGACCTTGGACAGCGCGTAGGTCGTGTTCGGGACGGGGAAGTGATCCTCGTCGACCGGGACGTAACGGGGGGCCGCCCCGGTCCCGCCGGGGGTCTGCTCGCGGCCGTGCCCGAACGGCAGGCCGAGCGTCGTCTCGCTTGACGCCCACACCACCCTGGCCAGGCCGAGCGACGCGGCGGCGTGGAACACGTTGAAGTTCATCGTGATGTTGGCGTTGAACGTGACCGCGGGCGTGCACAGGCCGGGTGCCGGGATGTTCGCCAGGTGCACCACGGCGTCGGTCCCGCGCAGCGCCTCGGTCGCCTGGCCGTAGTCCGTCAGATCGGCGCGCAGCACCCCCGCTGCCACGTCGTCGCTGGTGAGTCTGTTGTCGGTCGCCAGGACCTGGTAGCCCTGTCCGCGCAATTCCCTGACCGCGGCGCGGCCCGCCTTACCCGTCGCTCCCGTGACGCAGATCCGTCGCACTGTCGTTGTCATGCGCATGAGCCTAATCCGGGGGAAGGCACCGGGCTCAAGCGCCCGGCAGCGAGGGGGGAAACACCCCCCGAGCCAAAGGGCGCGCCGGTGCCTGGACTGAGGAGGGAGGCGGTTTTGGCCGAGCGACGAGGGAAGGCACCGGGCTCAAGCGCCCGGCAGCGAGGGGGGAAACACAGTGTGGGCGGCGGGTACGCGCTCGGCTCGTACCGGGGGGCCTGGCGGGGTGCCGTCGCCGAAGGGGCGGCCGGGCAGGGACTCGCGGCCGTGCGGGGTCAGCCAGTTGGAGAGGTCCGGGCCATCGGGGACGATGCCGGACGGGTTGAGGTTGGTGTGGACTAGGTAATAGTGCTGCTTGGTCTGCACGAAGTCGATCGTGTCGCCGAATCCCGGAGTCTGGAACAGGTCGCGGGCGTACGCCCACAGCGCGTTGAACTCGCTTAGCTTGTTCCTGTTGCACTTGAAATGGCCGTGGTAGACGGCGTCGAAGCGGGCCAGCGTCGGCCAGAGCCTGACGTCCGCCTCGGTGATCGTGCCGCCCACCAGGTAGCGGCGGGTGGTGAGCCTGTCCTCGAGCCGGTCGAGCCGTGCGAACAGGGCACGGTACGCCTCGTCGTAGGCCTCCTGGCTGGTGGCGAACCCGCACCGGTAGACACCGTTGTTCACTTCGCGGTAGATGGGATCGCTCACCTCCTCGATCTCGTCCCGGAGGCCGTCCGGGTACAGGTCAGGGGCTCCAGCGCGGTGGTAGGCCGTCCACTCGTCCTCCAGGTCCCTGGTGATCTGCCGGAAGTCGGAGGTCACCACGGCGCCGCTGGGGATGTCCACGATCGCCGGCACGGTGACGCCCCGGTCGTAGCCGGGAACCGCCTTCTCGTAGGCCTCGCGGAGCCTGTGGATGCCGAGCACCGGGTCCTTCTCCCCCGGGTCCAGGTCGAATTGCCAGGACCGCCAGTCATGCGTCGGGCCGCAGATGCCCATGGACAGGGCATCTTCCAGGCCAAGCAGGCGGCGGACGATCATCGTCCGGTTCGCCCAGGGACAGCCGCGCGCCACGACCAGGCGGTAGCGGCCCGACTCGACTGGCCAGCCGTCCCGTCCGTCGGCCGTGATCCGCCCGTCCAGGTACGTCGTGTCACGCCGGAACTCGCCTGTTCTGCTCATGTAACCGAACCTAGGCGCTCCCGCCATTCGGCGCGACCCCCGGTGGGGCTTGGGCGCCAACCGAGGGCCCCCGGCCGCCTCCTGCTCCCGTTTGATTCGCGCGGATTACGGAAGTCGATCGTCCGGGATTGACCGTAGCGTGAAAGCGAGGGAACAGAAGCGATGGTCAAGCGAGAGGGGAATCCCGTGGCACTGGCGGTAACCGAGATCGACGCCGAGCGGAGCGACCTGCTGGAGATGCTCGGCAAGCAGCGGAACTTCCTGCGCTACACCACCCGCGGCCTGACCGATGACCAGGCGCGGGCACAGACCACGGTCAGCGAGCTGACCCTCGGCGGCCTCGTCAAGCACGTCGCCGACGTCGAGCGGGGCTGGGCCGCCTTCATCATCGAGGGGCCCGCAGCCCTGGGCAACGCGTCGGACATGACCGAGGAGGACTGGGCCCGGCGGCGGGATGAGTTCCGGCTGCTTGACGGCGAGACGCTGGCGGGCGTCCTCGCCGCGTACGAGGCGGTCGCCGGGGCGACCGATGAGCTGGTCAGGGCGCTGCCCGACCTCGGCGCGACGCAGCCGCTGCCGGCCGCACCCTGGTTCCAGGCGCGGGCGCGGTGGTCGGCCCGTCGGGTGCTGCTGCACATCATCGCGGAGACGGCGCAGCACTGCGGGCACGCCGACATCATCCGCGAGTCCATCGACGGCCAGAAGACGATGGGCTGACCGCCCAAGGGCCGTCGAGCCGGGTTCAGCCGGCGGCGACGGCTTCCGCCAGGCGGCGGACGATCTCGGCCAGGATGGGGCGGGGGGTCGCGAAGTTCAGCCGGACGTGGCCCCGGCCCGCGTCGCCGCAGTCCGCGCCATCGGTGAGGATGACCTGCGCCTTGGACAGGAAGAACTCGGCCGGGCTGACCGCACTCGCGCCCGCCACGGCGAATAGGTCGCGGCAGTCGAGCCAGCCGAGGTAGGTGCCCTCGGGGATCCGGTAGCGGACGTCAGGCAGCTGCTCGCGGAGCAGCTCGGCGAGCAGACGGCGGCTTCCGTCCAGGTACTCCACGACCTCAGCGAGCCAGCCGCCGCCGTCGCGGTAGGCGGCGGTGGCCGCCCGCACGCCGACGGTCGACGTGCCCCGCTCGAACGCGTACGGATCAACCGACCAGACCGCCGCGTCGCTGTCGCTGGACAGGATCAGCTGCGCGCACTTGAGGCCCGAGAGGTTCCAGCCCTTGGCGGCGGAGGTGCCGGTCACGGTGTGCGCGGCCGTCAGCTCGCTGATCGACGCGTAGGGGATGTGGGTGGTCCCCGGGTAGATGACCGGGGCGTGGATCTCGTCGGCGAAGACACGCCCGTTGTTGGCCGCGACGACGTCGGCAACGGCGGCGAGCTCGGCCGCTTCGTACACCCGGCCGACCGGGTTGCACGGGTTGCAGAGGATGAGCAGGTGGCCGCCGCGCTTGAAGGCCGCGTCGATGCCGTCGGTGTCGAGGACGGCGCGCCCGTCGCTAGCGGTGGCCATCGGGACCTGAATGATGTCGCGCCCGAGGCTTTTGGGCACGGACAGGAACGGCATGTAGGCGGGGGTGGGCAGGATGACCGGGCTGCCCGGCTTGGAGAAGAGGGTGATCACGGCCTTGAGGCCGGTGATCAAGTCGGGCAGCAGGCGAACCCGGGCCGGGTCAACGTCCCACCCGTAGCGGTCGGCCTGCCACCGGGCGCAGCTGTCCGCCAGCCCGGCGGCCGCACGGTCGCTCAGGTAGCCGAAGTCCGCGCGGCTGACCGCGTCGAGCAGGGCCGCCTGAATGGGCGGGGCCGCACCAAAGTCCATCTCCGCCACGAACGCGCCGATCACGCCCGGACCGCCCCTGGTCCACTTCAGGCTGCCGCGAGCGCGGAGCTCCCCGATCGTGATCTGGTCGGCGGTCGCGGCGAACGAGGGCATGACACCTGCTTCCAAGGCGCGATGGGGCCGGGACTGTCCTGCTAACAACGGTAACAGGCGTGGTGAGGAGCGGCCCGCGCTCGCTACCGGCGGGCGGCGCGGGCGATAACCTCCTCCTCGGTCAGCGGGCTTGACGGGTGGTAGCTGAGACACATCGGGGCGCCGATCCGGCGGAACGCGCTGCCCTCGTTGGCCAGGTAGAACTGGCCGGTGGCGAGGCGGGCGATGTCCGGGACGTCACCGCCCTTGGCCCGCGCGAGCTCGCGGGCCGCCGCGATCTGGACGGGGCTGTTGAGCAGCCCGAAGAGCTGCGTGGTGGCGTTGCCGGGTACGGAGTTGTGCAGGGCCTTGGGTGACTGGGTGGCGAAGAGCAGGCCAAGGCCGTACTTGCGCGCCTGCGAGGCCAGCCGCCTGGTCGACTCGCTGCACGCGGTGGTGCCGACCGACGGCACCAGGTCCTGCGCCTCGTCCATGACCAGCAGGCCGCCGAGCGGCCGGTGGCCCGCCGGGTTCCGCTTGACCCAGGTGAACAGCGCCATCTGCAGCTGGTTGACGAAGCCGTGCCACTGTTCGTCGCTGGCCATCCCGACCCGGCTGATCACGCTTATCCGGGCGCGCTTGCCCGGTGGCGGGGTGAGCAGCATTCCGGGATCGGCCGGCTCGCCCGAGCCGGCGAACAGCGGGTCGGTCGTCCGGGCGGCCCGCAGCCGGTCCGCGAGGTCGGCCGCGATCTGCGGCCCCTTCGTCTGCTCGCTGACGTGCTCGGGCAGGTTGGAGAGCAGTTCGATGAACGCCCCGAGGTCGTGCCCGGCGCCGAGGGCGAACCACCACATTGCCTCGGTGAGCACCGCCTTCTCCCGGGAGGCGCGGACGCCGGGCCGGTGCGCGCCGACCCGGGGAACGAGCGCCTCGACCGCGGCGTCGACGGCGGCGTTGCGCTCATCGACGTCGTCGAGGACCGAGCCGAAGTCGGGCAGCGGCTGGAAGCTGAGCGGCCGGCCGCCCTCGCGGCGCGGCGTCCAGATCACCACATCGGTGTGGTCCAGGTAGTCCCTGGCCTGCGCGGCATCCCCTGGCAGCCACGGGTCCGGCGGCACCGGCCATTCGTCTCCCAGCCGGGCCAGGTCATTGTTGGGATCGAGCACGATCGACGAGACGCCCTGGAGCGCGCACTCTTCGATCACCCGGCGGAGCAGCACCGTCTTGCCAGAACCGGAGCCGGCGAAGATCGCCAGGTGGCGGCGGAGGGACGCCAGGTCGATCTGGGCGCCCGGCCGTCCGGCGGCCGGGAGGCCGACGCGGATGGCGGTGGCGATCGCGAGTGCGGTGGCGCGCGCGATGATGCCCGGCTCCGGCTGCGCAGCCGGCCCAGACTGCGCTGCCAGGTCGGACTGTGCTGCCAGGTCGGACTGCGCTGCCAGGTCGGACTGCGCGGCCGGCTCCGGCAGTCCCTGAACGTCACCGAGGGCGCGGCGGAGGAGCTCGGTGGAGTGCGCGGGCTGACGTGCGAGCAGCCACGCGTTCAGCTCCGCGTGGTGGCCGCCGATCAGCTCGCCAAGCGCGGCGAAGGTCCGCAGGTCCGCTTCGACCGCCGGCAGGACCAGGCCGCCCTTGTCGGCGAACTCGGTCGCCGCCTTCTCGGTGACCGGGCCGCTCGGCCAGGGCGCGGACCTGAGCACGAACAGGCGGCGCTCGGCGTCACCCACGCCGCCCGCGGACAGGCCGGCGCCCTCGATCGCCTTCCTGAGCCGCGTCTGCACGGCGCGCGGGCTGTCGGAGGCGATGGCGCGGAACGCCCAGCGGCGCTGGGCCCGCTCGGTGCGCAGGTCGAGCAGCATCCGCAGGCACGCGTGGAGCCGGGGATTCTTGCCCGGCGGCGAGTCCTGGACGAAGGTCTGGCTGTCCCCTTCGGCCTCTCTGGCCCAGGCCTCAAGGCCGGCCGCGAGCAGCGGCGGCATCGCCACGTCCTCGCTGTCGGCAGCGAGCGCGGCACCGACGGCGGCGTCTTCCCGCAACCGGGCGAACAGCTCATCGAGGGCAGCGAGGCTAGGCGAGCCTTCCGGCACTGGGTCAGGGGCCAGCCAGTCAAGGTCCAGGCTGGCGAGCTCGACGACGGCCCGCTCGTGCAGGCAGACGCCGACGTGTGCCTCGATGCGCTTGAGCAGTGCCCGCGCGGTGTACTTGCTCGCGTCTTCGAATGCGGTCGGCCGGATCGGCCAGGTCGGGTAGGGCGGCGTGAAGCCGGCCCGCGCGAAGTCGGCCGCGAAACGCTTCTCGATCATGAGGCGGCCGATGTCCGCGCTCGGGATGTTCCGCATCTGGCGCGCCATCCGGAACCGGTCGGCGACCGGGCCAACCCCATAGGTACGGATGGCGTCCCAGCTCTCCGGCAGGCAGGAGACAACGGTGAGGGTGCGGTGGGCGACGTCGCGCAGCGACATCAGGCCGGTCGCCACGTCCGCCAGCGGCCGCGACTGCGACACCGGCTCTTCGCCGGCGCTGATGCTGATGAGCTCGTCGATCAGCGCGTCGACCTGGTCAATCGCGATCACGATCGGCCCGGTCAGCGCCAGCAGCTGTGATACCTCGTTGACGAGCAGCCGCGCGATCTTCCTGGTGGTGTTGATCCCCCAGCGACGGCGGTCCTCAAGATCGACCTCGTAGCCCGTCAGGTAGTAATAGCCGACGTCCTGGTCCTCCTGCAGCGGTGACGCCAGCAGGGCGAGCGCCCGCGCGGTGTCCTGGCAGGTCAGGCCAATCGTGCGGTCAGTGCGGCGCAGTGCCGCGATGAAGACCTTGAGGGCCTCGGGGGACGGCGGCAGCTGGCCGGTGACCTGGGCGCGGAAGTTACCCTCGAGCCCGACGCGATCCGCCAGCCTGGTCAGCAGGGTGGCCAGCTGGTTGCGGCTGCCATCGGGGAACGGCAGCAACTGCTCCACCACGGAGCCGAGCACCTGCTCCCAGAAGGCCTTGGTGAACAGGTCACCGACGAGGAAGAAGTAGCCGCCGTCGCGCTGCACCTGCTCCCTGGTCCAGCCGAGCAGGTGGGTCTTGCCGACTCCGCGCTCCCCCTGGATGACGATGCCGAGCGGCCGGGACGCGTCGGCGCTCGCCTCGCCGATCCCCGCGCGGATCAGCTCGGCGGTCTCCGCGTGCAGCCCGTCGACGTGGTAGCTCAGGTCGGTCCACACGTCGTCGAGTGCGCGGGTCCAGTTGAAGGTGAGCGCGGCTAGCGCGGTTAGCTCATCGGTGCTCATTCGCTGCTCGTTTCGCTGCTCGACGCAATTACTCAATCGAGATCAGGTGCTTATTTTCGCCGCCAATGCGAAGCGCCGATTCGCGGTCCTCGGCCGACAATGCCTGCTGGTTTTCCTGTGGAATGAGATTGATCCGCTGGCTGGTGAACATCACCGCCAGCGCCGAATCCACGTCGAGGCGCGGTATGTCGGCCAGCCGCTCGCGCAGCGCCCGCAGCTTGACGAACTCGCCGCTGGCGGGCGCGAGCTCCCGGTACCCGGCCTCAACGCGCGCGGTCACGTCCACCGCATGGCGGCCGCGCGGCCGGCCGGCCGGGCGTACCCCGGCCGCGCGGCTCTTGGACGGGGCAGCGGTGACGAATTCGGCGAGGCTCAGCCCGGCGGCGTTCAGATAGCGCGCGAACACGCCGAAGACGAGGTAGTGCGCGCGCTCAAGGCTGCTTCCGCGTGCGGCCGGGCCGGCCGACAGATCCTGCGCGCACCACCGCCAGCCGGCGTCGGACAGCTCATGCGCGAAGGCCCGGCCCACCCTGGTCGACTCGACAAGCTTGCGGTCGTTGAGCCGGCGGCGCTCCGCCCCGACCAACCGGAAGCCAATCAGCGCTTCCAGCTCCAAGTTGGAGACCTGGCGCGCCTCGCCCAGCAGCGCGAAAAGCACTGCCCGTTCCTTGACCGATAGCTCATCACGCAACACGATCGAACAACTCTTTTCCTCGCCAAAGGGGGCGCTGCGGCAGGGGTTACCGAGAAATCCTATGGCCGAACGCCTGGTAACCGCCAGTAATCCGCGAATACCGCAAATTCGCCCGGTACCCGCCCAGCCGGGATCCGAGCCGTGCCCGGATCAGACGCGGCGGCGAGCGCCCCCTCTCCCCGCGAGCCAAAGGGCGCGCCCCTGTCTCGGACTGAGGAGTGCGGCGGTCTTGGCCGCGCGACGAGGGAGAAGGCAGGGGCTAAGAGCGCCCGGCAGCGAGCGGGACAACACAGTAGGCTTGGCCAATGGCGTTCAGCGGGTGGCCGGCGGCGGCACTGGAGTTCTACGAGGGCCTTGAGGCGGACAACTCGAAGGCGTACTGGACCAAGCACAAGGCGGTTTACACCGAGCAGGTGCTCCGGCCGATGGAGGAACTGCTCGATGAGCTGGCCCCCGAGTTCGGATCACCGAAGGTCTTCCGCCCGTACCGGGATATCCGGTTCAGCAACGATAAGACGCCCTACAAGACGCACATCGGCGCGACGCTGGGCGGGACCGGCTACGTGCAGCTCTCGGCCGACGGCCTGTCGGCCGGCACCGGAATGTGGCATCTGGAGCCGGACGAGCTGATCAAGTACCGCGCCGCCGTCGCCGGGCCGGATGGCGCCGAGCTGGCCGCCATCGTGGCCGGCCTGGAGAAGGCCGGCGTCGAGATCCACGGCCACGGCACCCTCAAGTCCGCGCCGCGCGGCTACACCGCTGACCACCCGAGGATCGAACTGCTGAGACACAAGGGCCTGACCACCTGGCAGCACTGGAACCCGGCGCCCTGGCTGTCCACCCCGGCCGTCGCGGCGGAAATCACCGAGTTCCTCAGAACGAGCGCGGCGTTCTGCGACTGGCTCGGCTCGCACATCGACCGGTAACAGGCACCCCGGCGGGCTGCGCCGGGCGCTGGCAGCGCGCGGCTACGTAGGTGGGGCAGCGCCGTAGGTGGCAATACGGATGATCCACGCGGGTCGCGGTACCGATGACAGCGTTATCAGGCGGTGGGAGAATCTCGGCCATGGCTGCCGGGGGGGTGGAGTTCCGTCCGCAAGAACCGAATGTCGCGCGGATGTACGACTACATGCTCGGCGGCAAGGACAACTTCCCGGCCGACCGGCAGGCCGTGCGGCGGACGTTCGAGGCGCTCGGCGAGGACGTGGTGCGCGGCACCGTGCTGCAGAACCGGCATTTCCTCGGGCGCGCCGTCCGCTACCTGGCCAGGGACGTGGGGATCAGGCAGTTCCTCGACATCGGCACCGGGCTGCCCACCATGAACAGCGTGCACGACGTCGTCCGGGCGGGGGGCGAGGGGTGGGCCGCGCCGGACAGCCGGGTGGTCTACGTCGACAACGACCCGGTGGTGATCTCGCACGCGCGCGACATGCTGCACGGAATCGACGGCGCCACCATCGTCAGCCACGATCTGCGGGACCCCGCGGGGATTACCGGGGACCCGCGCGTGCGTTCGATGCTCCGGTTTGATCAGCCGATCGCGGTGCTGCTTATCGCCATCCTGCATTTCCTGTCGGACGCCGACGATCCCGCCCGCATCGTCGCGGCCCTGATGGCCGCGGTGCCACCGGGGAGCTGCCTGGTGATCTCGCACCTGTCCGCTGACCACTACGCCGAGGCGGACAAGGCCGCCGCCGTCTACCAGGACGCGTCGTCGGGTCTTTACCTGCGAACGCGGGAGGCGGTGGCGGCGATGTTCGGCGGGCTGCCGCTGCTCCCGCCGGGCGAGCTCGTCTGGTCCTCGCAGTGGCACCCGGACGGCGTCACCGCGCCGGTCGACTCGCCCGGCGGGGCGTCGCTGTGGTGCGGGATAGCGCGCAAGCCGGCCAGCTAATCGGGCAGCGGGAGGCGCTTCCTTGCCTCCTCGTAGAGGTCGGCGGGCAGCGGCCCCCGCTCGGCCACCGCGATGTTGCCGCCCAGGTGGCCGATGCTCGAGGTGCCGACGATGGTGGTGGACAGGCTCGGCAGGCTGAGGGTGAAGCGGAGGATGAACTCCATCTTGCCCATCCCCGCCTCGGCCAGCAGGTCCTCGATTCCGGAGGTCTCCCAGTTCCGCTGGCCGACGCCGGGCGCCTGGGTGAGCGGACCGTTCTGCCAGTTCTTCTCCTCCGAGGCCGCGCCGCGCGCCGCGCCGCCGCGGATGAGCGTGCCCGCGCCCTTGGCGGCCGCCTCGGTGATCAGCGCTTCATGGTCGCGCTGGACCGCCGAGTAGGGGATCTGGAAGGCGTCGAAGACGTCAAGCGCGATGTGGTCGGGAAGGTCGGGCAGGATGCCCGACATGCCGATGAAGCGGACCTTGCCCTCCGCCTGGAGCTCGGTCAGGGTCTCGACCGTGTGGTTGCTCCCGAGGGTGGCCACCGACGGTGACATGTGCACCTGCACCAGGTCGAGGCGGTCGGTGCCGAGCCTGCGCAGGGACTGCTCGACGTTCGCGCGGACGTTCCGCTCGCTGTAGTCGTGCGGGTAGGGCGGCGGCGCGTCGGCCGTGGGGTCCATCGGGCAGCCGCATTTGGAGGCGAGGAAGAACTCGTTACGGCGGTGGCCCACGTACGCGCCGATGAGCTCCTCGCTGCGGCCGTAGTCGGGTGAGGTGTCGATGAGGTTGATACCGCCGTCGAGAACCGCGTTCAGCAGGCGGCCGGCGTCCTCGTCCGCGATCCGCGGGCCGCGCGGCTGGCCTCTCAGCTCCATCGCACCGTAGCCGAGGATGGTGACGTCAGCGCCGGTACGCCCGAGGGTTCGTGTCATGATCGCCATGACTTTTACGGTATCCCGTCGCCCGTGGCTGGCTGGCCGGCAGTCCGGCCGGCCTAGTGGCCCTCAAGCGCGCTCGGGTCAGCGGGGACGTCGACCGAGTGCTCGCGCAGCGCGGCGAGCGGGATGATGTCAAGGGCGCGCTCGTGCGTGCAGGCCAGGACGACCGGCGACGCGCTGCCGTCCTGGTAGGCGCGGAGCCAGTTCGCGGCGGTCACGCACCAGCGGTCGCCCGGCACCAGGCCGGGAAAGCGGTACTGCGGCATCGGGGTGGTGAGGTCGTTGCCGATGCGCCGCTGGTGGGCGAGGAACTCCGAGGTCACCACGGCGCAGACGGTGTGACTGCCCTGGTCCTCCGGGCCGCTGGTGCAGGAGCCGTCCCGATAGAACCCGGTCAGCGGGTCACTTCCACAGGGCTCAAGCTCTCCGCCCAGCACGTTCCGGTCGCTCATCTCGCCAGTATCGGTACCGGCGCGGTCGCCCCGCAACCCCCGGCAGATGATCATGGGTTCCTTTATCCGGTGGCGGTCATGACCGCCAGCACGAACGTGGCGATCGCCGCGAAGCCGTGGGCGATGGGCACCAGCACCGCCGGATTCGGGTGGATGGGCCGGAGCGGCGCTCCGGCGTTCCGCGCGCGCGGAAACGGGTCGTCGAGTAGTCCCGCGATCATCGCGTCGGTCACCTGAAAGGCGTCCGGATCGCCGCGCTCAGCCGCGCCTTCCGCGGCCGCGGCGGTGCCGGGCAGGGGCGCCGCCGCCCCGCCCCGCCCGGCCGCTGCCGGTGGCTTGCCCGGCTTGCGCGTCGGGTAAGGGGTCCAGAGCGTGACCGTGGACAAACCGAGCCCCACGGCCACCATCAGCGCGCCGACCGCGGCCCAGGCGAGTGGCCGCTCGCCTGCCAGCAGGTAGGCCGCCCAGAGCAGCAATCCGGCGACGGCCGCCGCGGCGTGACCGAAGATGAGCTGCGGTGGCAGCCCGCCGGGGGTCTCACGCGCCCGCCGCAGGCCACCGCGCACCAGCCAGGTATCCAGCATGAAGGCACCAAGGCCCGCCGTTATGAGCCAGCTGATGAGGGTCGCGAACCGCATGGCGTCCAGAGATATCCGATTTGCCCGCTGCCGGTGGCGGCAGCGGTTCAGGCGAGTGTCCCGCACTGGCGCCGGCTTGACAATTGTTAACTGTACAGTTAACAATTGCGTGCGTGGGACCTAACGTGGACGTGACGGCGGCGACGGTCATCGAGGCGCTCGGCGACCCGGTCCGGCGGCAGGTGGTCGCCGCGCTCAGCGGCGGCCCCCGGCGGGCGGGCGAACTCGCCGCCCAGATCGGCATGTCACCCCCCGCCATGAGCAGGCACCTCCGGGTCCTGCTCGCCGCCCGGGTCATCGAGGATGAGCGGCTCGATGAGGACGCCCGCGCACGGGTGTTCCGGCTCCGGCCGCAGGCGATCGCGGCCGCCCGCGGCTGGCTGGATCAGATCCTGGCGGGCCAGGCCGCCTGAGTCGCCGAACCCGTCGGCGGTAGGGCGAAGCAACGGTCCGTTCGGGCCGGTGGACTTGAAGATTTTGATCTAGAGTCGCCCGGTATAGACAGACGTTGAACCGGAACATAGCCTTGACTGTATGGTCAGTCAGGATTTCCCGCCCGCTCCCCTTGATCCCGGCGCGCTGGCCGCGGCGCTGCGCCCGTTCGGGAAGAGCCGGATGCTGCCGCCCGTGGCCTACACGTCGGACGAGGTGTTCGCGTGGGAGCGGCGGAATTTCTTCGGCGGCGGGTGGACGTGCGTGGGCCACAGGTCGCTGCTGCCGCGGCCGGGCTCGCAGGCCGCGGTGGAAACGGGGGCAGGCGGGGCCCTGCTCACCCGCGGCGAGGACGGCGCCGTCCGCGCGTTCGCCAATACCTGCAGGCACCGCGGGCACGAGCTGCTGCCATGCGGCTCGTCGGCGAACGGGAAATCCATCGTCTGCCCGTACCACTCATGGGCGTACTCGCTCTCCGGCGAGCTGCGCGGTGCGCCCGGTTACCGGGAGATCCCCGGCTTCGACGTGAACGACTGGCCGCTGGCCTCGCTGCCGGCCGCGGAGTGGCACGGCCTGGTGTTCGTCGACGGGTCGGGCGGTTCGGCCGGGCCGTTGCCGCTCGCCCAGCTCGAGCCGCTGGTCGCGCCGTACGAGCCGGAGCGGCTGGTGGTGGCGGCCACGCACAGCTATCACGCGGCGGCGAACTGGAAGATCCTCACCGAGAATTACCACGAGTGCTACCACTGCTCGACGATCCATCCGGAGCTGTGCAGCGTGTCGCCGCCGCACAGCGGGGAGAACTACCCGGTCGCCGGGTCCTGGATCGGCGGCTGGATGGATCTGCGCGACGGCGCCGCGACGATGTCGCTGGACGGGCACAGCGACGGCGTACCGCTGCGCGGGCTGTCGGGGACCGGGCTGCGGACCGTCGCCTACGTCGGTATCTTCCCGAACGTGCTGCTCAGCCTGCACCCGGACTATGTGATGACGCACATCCTGGTGCCGGAGGCGGCGGGCCGGACGCGGATCTCCTGCTCATGGGCGTTCGCCCCGGAGGCGGCCGGGTCCGCTGGCTTCGACCCGTCGTACGCGGTGGACTTCTGGGACCTGACCAACCGGCAGGACTGGGCGGCCTGCGAGTCGGTCCAGCGCGGCCTGGCCTCCCCCTTCGCGTCGGCCGGGCCGCTGGCGCCGGAGGAGGACGCGATCTACTCGTTCGTGACGACGGTGGCGCGCGGGTACCAGGGCACCCGGGCGACCGAGCGGCCGGTGGAGCAACGGCTGGGCGTCTGATCAAGACGGGGCCCGCGCCGCCACCCAGCCAAGGCGGCGCGGGCACCGACTGCCGCTGCCCTCGACCTATCACCGTGCGTAGTTGCTGGCTCCCCACCAGTCGACCACGACGACCTCCTCGTCGCCGACCACCCAGGCGTCATGCCCGGCCGGCAGCGAGGTCACCTGGCCGGGCGTGGCGTCGAACTCGGTACCGTCCGCGCTTGCGATGCGCAGGGTGCCCCCCACGTGGTACTGGAAGTGCGGCGCCTCGCACAGCTCGGTGCCCGCGATCGGCTTGACGTGCTCCGACCAGCGCCAGCCGGGCTGCAGGACGAGCCGGCCGATCTCGCTGCCGCCGATGCGCAGCAGCTCGAGCCGGCCGTGGCCGAACGCGCGCACCTCGTCCGGGGCGGCGAAGTCCCGGTGTTCCGTCTGCTGCCTTCCGTCCGCTGCCATGGCGGGCTCCTCACGCGTCCCATTCCTGCACGGCGGTCTGCTTGACGATGAGCCCGTCGCGCAGGTCCAGCATGGCCAGGCACAGCACGCGGGTCCCGTCGGGGTAGCGGCAGGCCTGGGTGAAGGCGGCCGTGTCGCCGGAGACGACTACCCGCTCCAGCCGGTGGGTCAGGTCGCGTCCGCAGGTCTCATCGAGGTACTCCCCGATCGCCGTGCGGCCGCGCAGCACCCGGGGGTGGCTTGGCGGGGCGTTCCGGTCGACGACGGTCATCTCGGCGTCCGGCGCGTAGAGGGCGGACAGCGTGGCCGCGTCTCGCTCTTCGATTCCGCGGCGCAGTGCCTCCGTATCGAATGCGGTGGTTGTCGGGTTCATCGAGTGCTCCTTCCGTGTTCTGCTCGATCGCCGTCAGGTTCCCGCGGCACCGTCAAACCACCGTCAAAGCTCCTGGAGGTGCCACTGAGCTGGCGGCCGACGGCTGGCGGGCGGATACTTGAGCATGGCCGTGCTGGAGGTCTGCCTGCTCGGCGAACTCAGGGTGGAGTTCGACGGCGCTCCCGTCACGCTGCCGACCAGCCGCCGGGCGTGCGCGCTGCTGGCCTGGCTCGCCTTGCGGCCTGGCCCGCACAGCCGGTCCAGGCTCGCCGCCCTGCTGTGGCCCGACGTCCTTGACGCCAGCGCCCGGGCCAGCCTGCGCAGTGCGCTGTGGGCGCTCCGGGCGGCGTTCGGGCCGGCCGCGGGCGAGTACCTGCACACCGGACGGGACTACGTGGCACTCGCAGGCGACGGGCTCCGGATCGATGTCCGCGAGTTCGAACGGCTGCTGGCGGCCGGGTGCCCGCTGGAGGCGGCCGCGCTGCACCGAGGAGATCTGCTCAGTCAGTTCGACGCGGACTGGGTGCTCGACGCGCGAGACGAGCACCGGGAACGGCTGTGCGCCGGGTACGCGGCGCTGGCCGCCGCGGCCGAGGCCGAGGGGGATGTCGCCTTGGCGCGCCAGTGGGCAGCCAAACGCTCGGCCGCCCAGCCACTCGACGAGCAGGCCGCCCGTGACCTCATCAGGCTCCTGCTGGCCGGCGGTGACGCTCCCGCCGCGGTCGCCGCCTACCGGCGGCTCGCCACGCGGCTCGACGCGGACCTCGGGCTCCGCCCCGCGGCCGAGACGACGCGGCTGGTCGCGGCGTTGCTTGAAGCATCGCCGGACGCGTCGCGGCCGGCCGAGCCGGCCGAGCCGACCGCCGTCGAGGGCGCCCCGCGACTTGTCGGACGCGACGCGGAGCTGCGCGCCCTGCTACGGCACTGGCGGGCCAGCCGGGCCGGCAGCGGAACCGCCGTCGCGATCAGCGGGGACGGCGGCATGGGGAAGACCAGGCTCGCGACGGAGGTATTGGCGGCGGCGGCGGCCGACGGTGCCCTGACGGCCACCGCGGTGGCCGGCGGCCCAGGGGCGGCGGCGCCGTTCGCGCTGTGGTCGGAGCTGCTTGCGGACCTGATCGCGCAGGCCGGCCCGATGCCGGAGTCCCCGCCGGGCGGTGACGGCGACTGGGACGCGGCGCTTGATGCGTTCCGTACCGGGGCTCCGGCGCCGACGACCGAACCAGGCCTGGACCGGATCCGCTTCTTCGAGGCGACGGTGGCCCTGCTCGGCTGGGCGGCGCGCGGCCGGCCGCTCGCGTTGGCCCTGGAGGACCTGCACGCGGCCGACCGGTCAAGCCTGGAACTGGTGGCGTACGCAGGGCGGCGGATCGCCCGCCAGCCGGTGCTGCTCGTGCTGACCAGGCGGCGGCTGCCGCCCCGGCCCGAACTGGACGCCGTGCTCGGCGCGCTGCGCGCCCGCGGCACGCTGGCCGCCGAGTTCGACCTCGGACCGCTGCCCGCGACGGCACTCGACGAGCTGGTCGGGTCGGCGTCGGGCCTCCCGGCCGCCTACCGCGAGCGGATCGTCAGGCTCGCGGCGGGCAATCCGCTGCTGGCCGTCGAGACGGCCCGGTCCGCGACGCACGACGTGGACCCGGCGGCCGGGCTGGCCGGCGCCACCCGGCAGGCCATCGCGCGGCTGAGCCCCGGCGCACGGCTGTTCACCGAGCTCGCCGCGGTCGCCGGACGCGACCTCGACCGGGCCGAGGTCGCGTCCCTGCCGCTGCTCGCCAGCCCGGCCGGGGCGGCGGCGGAGGCGCTCGGCTCGGGCCTGCTGTGCTCCCGCTCGGAGCGGACCGGCTTCCGGCACGACCTGCTGCGTGAGGCCGTCTACGCGGACCTGCCGGACCCGGTGCGCGCGCGACTGCACGAAACGCTGGCCACGTGGCTGCGCGAGCGGGCGCCCCGCGGCGGCGCGGTCCGGCTGAGCCCGGTCCGGCACACGGCGGAGATCGCCCGGCATTTCCGCCTCGCGGGCCAGGATGACCTGGCGGCAGACCAGCTTGTCAGGGCGGCGGCTGCCGCCCGCGCGGTCGCGGCCCTGCCCGAGGCGGCGGCGTACCTGGCGGAGGCCGCGTCCCTGACCGACAAGGCCGGCGCCGGGCTGGATCCGGAGCTGTTCATTGAATTGGCCGAGGTTCAGGCGTGGCGGGGCAAGCTGGCGGAGTCGGACGAGGCGTTCGGCCGTGCGCTTGAGCTGATCGCCTCGGACGACGACGATGCGCAGGCGGCCGCGTGGGTTCGGCGCGGGCACTGGCTGCGCGGTGGGATCTGCCACCCGCGCGAGTCGCTGCGCTCCTACCGCGCGGCGCTGGACTTCCTCGGCCGCGGCGGCGACGGCGGCGATCCGCTGATCCTGGCCGAGTCGCTGGCGGGGATGGCCTGGGCGCAGGCGGTCGCGGGCGACCCGGGAGAGGCAGACGAGCTGCTCATCGAGGCGGAAAGACTGCTGACCGAGGTTGGCCAGGCGGCGGCGCCGAGGTTCAGCCGGCTGAGCCATGACGTCGACGTCGCCCGCGCGCACGCACTGCTCCGGGCGGGCCGGTTCACCGAGAGCTACGCCCCGCTCATCGCGGCGTCCGCCGCGGCGGGCCGCGCGGGACGGCCGGATCTCGCCTACAGCTGCCTGGCGAACGCCGCCAGCGCCGCCGCCTGCGCGGGCGACCTGCCGCGGGCGCTGGACTTCGCCGACCGCTGTCTGCCACTGGTGGTGCCGAGCGGGCTGCTCCGGCTGTGCGTGTACACGCACTCCGCGCGGACAGCGCTGCTGCGGCTGCTCGGCCGGCTGGGCGAGGCGCGCGTCGCCTGCGGCGCGGCCGCCGCGGTGGCGGAGCGCGTCGGGCTGCCGGAACTCGAGGGCCTGGTGCACCACGACCGAGGTCTGCTCGCGGCCGCGGCCGGCCAGCACCAGGCCGCCGCCAGCGAACTCGGCCTCGCCCTCGATCTTGGCGCCCCGGTCAGCCGGCCGCTCGCCCGGCTGCTGCGCGCCGAGTCGCTGGCCAGGGGCGGACGGCCGGACGAGGCCGAGCGCGAGCTGCGTGCGGTCGCGCTCGAGCCGGTCTCCCGGGCCGACTTGCCCGACACCCTTATGGCACGGATGTCCCAGGTGCAGGGGCTGATCGCGCTGCGGCGGGGGAACCTGCCGCTCGCCGCCAGACGGCTGCGCGAAGCGGAGTCTGGCTGGCTCCGCCGCTGCGGGCAAGGCCGCGCCGAACATAACGGCGACGCCGGACAAGGCTATGTCGCAGCGCTCATCGATCTGGGCCGCCCGCCCGTCGCCGCGCTCACGGAGCCTGCGAAGGAACTAGCCGCGGTGCGCGCGGACATCGCAACGGTAGGAGGCCTCGATGCCTGAATTCGAAGACCGGGCGCGCAGCGACGCGCCACCGGAGGATGTCTGGAAGCTGCTCTACGACCCGGCCCGATTCCCCGACTGGTGGGCCGGGGTCGGGTCGGTCGAGCCAGGCCAGGCAGGCGGGTACACGATGTACCCGCAGGGATACCCCGACTTCCCGATGGCGCAGCGGCTTCACGTCACGGAGTCGGTGGTGACGATCTCCTGCCTGGTCTCGGACCTGGTCTTCGAGTGGCGGCTGGCGGCACTCGAGGGCGGCGCGGCCACCAGCATCACCGTGCATGTCGAGATCCCCGAGGCGGAGGCTCACCGGCTGGCCGAACAGCGGGACGTCATCAGCCAGTCGCTGTGCCGCCTGGCCGCCCTGGCAGCGGCGGAAACCGGCGGGCGATGACGGTGCGATGTGAGCTCCGGGACGGGCGAAGAGTGCAATTATCAGCTTAATAAGCACGCGAACTTAATGCGCGGTAACCCGGGGGGACATGGCGATCGATGCGAGTTTCTGGCTTCCCTCGATGCCACTCGCGCCAGCCGAGGAAGTCCTGCTTGAACAAGCGGCGGCCGGGGAAGTCTTTGGTCCTCCAGGGCCTGCCGCGGGAGCAGATCCTGGGCGGCCAGGCACAGACTCGGCGGCCAGCATCCGCGCAGCGGTACTCCGTCACCTTCTCACCCAGCCTGACTGGCCAGTCGACTCGAAAGGGGTCCGGCTTCGCGGTGTGGTGATCAGTGGGCAGCTGGACCTGGAAGCGGCCGCAATCCGCTGCCCGCTACGAATGGACGAGTGCGTCTTCCCCGATCCCCGGCCAGTTGCCCTCAGCTTTGCCACCGCGCCGCTCATTGTCTTCACGCGATGCCGGCTGGCCGGGGTGTCAGGTGACAGCCTGCAGGTCACCGCTAATCTTGAAATCCGGGAATCAATGATCACTGGCCCGGTGGTGGTGTCGGGAGGCCGCATCGGCGGCGCGTTTATCTGTTCAGGAAGCGAGCTCGGCGTCAATGGCTCGGGCATCTCGCTTACTGCGAACGGCCTGAACGTGCGCTTGTCCGTTCAGCTCACGGCTGGGTTCAGGGCTGCCGGTGCAGTCAATCTGCCCCGGGCTGAGATCGGCGGGCAGCTCAACCTTGGCGGCGCCGAGCTGGGCGCTAACGACAATAAGGACTCGATCGACGGCCGCGGCATGACGGTCGCGGGTTCGGTATATCTCGACCGGGGTTTCTCCGCCCAAGGGGCCGTAAGGCTTTCCGCGGCACGGATCAGCGGCCAACTGCGCTGCGACAGCGCCCGGATCGGCGCCGATCGGGAAGGGAACTCGCTAATCGGCGACGTGGTCAGGGTGCACGGAGGGGTGCTCCTTGATCCCTTTGAGGGCGGCAGCGCCTTTATCGCCGCAGGCGCTGTCGTGTTCACCGATTCAGAGGTAACTGGATCGTTCACCTGCCACGATGCCCAGCTTGGCACCAACCGGTCACAGCTCTCGCTGGATTGCCGGGGGATGAGGGTGAGCGGATCGGTTCGTCTGGACGGCCGGTTCGACGCCAAGGGCGCCGTCTGGCTGGCCGGCGCGAACATCACCGGGCAGCTGCGCTGCGGCGGCGCCCGCATCGGGGCCAACAACTTCGGTAACGCCCTGATCGGGGATGGTCTGCGAGCCGGCGGCGGGATCGTCCTTGACGCTCTCAGCGGCGGACGGGCGTTCACGGCGCTTGGCGCCGTCCGGCTAACCGGAGCCGAAGTCACCGGGTCACTCAGCTGCGCTGGAGCCAGCTTCTCAGCCAACAAGCAGGGCAACGCGCTGGAGGCTGACGAGATCAGGGTCAGCGTCGCGGTGCTGTTTCACCGCGGGTTCGTCGCCGCCGGGGCGGTACGGCTTGCGCGGGCGGACATCGGGGGTCAACTTCGCTGCCGCGGCGCCCGCATAACCGGTGCCGACAGTGACGGCGACTCGATGGTCGCGGGCGGGATCCGGGTCGGCGGACCGGTCCTGCTCGACCGCGAATTCGTCACCGTCGGCGCCATCCAGCTCGCGGGCGCAGACGTCAACGGGTCGGTGCGCCTCCAGGGCGCCACCGTGGGCGCCAACAGGGAGGGATACTCGCTCGATGGCTCCGGAATGCGGGTAGGCGGGGAGCTCTTGTTCGACAGGGCCCCGGACGGCACGAGGTTCAGCTCCAAGGGCGCCATCCGCCTCGCCGCCGTGAGCGTCACTGGCTCGATCCGATGCCAGGGCGCCGAGCTCAACGGCTGGGACAAGGACGGAGATTCACTTGTCCTCAACGCCGCCAAGGTCAGCGGGTCGGTGTTCTTGAGCAACGGTTTCGCCGCCGCTGGCGCGGCCACGCTGGCGCGAGCCGACATCGTCGGCTCGGTGGCGTGCGGCGGGGCACGCCTCGGGCGCAACAAGGAGCGGAACTCCCTCATCGGTGACGGCTTGCGGGTAAGCCGTGACGTCGCCCTCAACACCGACCGGGACCGTGTCGCGTTCACCGCCTCAGGAGCGGTCAGGCTCACCGGAGCAGATATCGTCGGGCAGCTCAGGTGCCAGGGCGCTCAGCTGCAGGGCGGTGACCAGGACGGAGACGCGCTCTTCTGCAATGGAGTCAAGGTCGGCGACTCCGTCTACCTTGACCAGGGCTTCTCGGCCGTCGGCGCGGTCAAGTTCTCACGCGCCAGCATCGCGGGATCGTTCCACTGCCGGGGTGCGCATCTAGGCGCTAACAATAAGGGCGCGGCGCTCACCGCGGAGCGGATGAGCGTGAACGGCGGCGTCCTGCTTGACGAGGGTTTCATCGCGGACGGTGCTATCTCCTTGCGCGGGGCAGCGATAGTCCGCGAGCTGCGGTGGGCACCAGAGAAGGCGCCCGCAGCGGTCAATCTGGAAAGCGCCCGGGTACAGCAGCTGACCGACGACTGGACCAACGGCCGGCCAGGCGGCTTGTGGCCGAAAGGCACATTGCGGCTGGCGGGACTCACTTACGAAGGATTCGGCGGTGACGATCCTCCCTCAGTCGAGCTCCGGCTCGCCTGGGTACGGAGCCAGTACGAGCCTCCGGCTGGAAACCCCGCTGCCTCGCCAGGCGCGACGCCGTTCATTGCGCAGCCGTACAAGCAGCTCGCAGACGTCTACCGGCGCGCGGGCCAAGACGACGAAGCCCGCTTGGTCGAAATCGCCCGGCGCAGGGACCTGCGCCGATACGGAGACATTCCCGCACACCGCAAGATCCTCAACTGGGTCCTCGACGTGACGATCAGGTACGGCTTCCAAACCTGGCGGGCGTTGGCCGTGCTGGTCGGCCTGTACGCCGTAACGTTCTCCGCGTTCCTGCTCGCGCAGCATCAACCGGGGCTCATCACCCCCGCGAACACGCAGGCCGCCGCGCACGGGCACCCGACCGCCCTGCAGTGCGTCACCAGTTATCCGTGCTTTTACCCCGCGGGCTACGCGGTTGACATCGTCTTTCCCCTCATCAACCTGCACCAGGCGGAGAACTGGCGGGCAGACGGGCAGCACTCCTGGGGATGGGCATGGGTCGCCGGCACCTGGGCTGCCACCGGGCTCGGCTGGTCGCTCGCCACCCTCGTCGTCGTCGGCTACACCGGTCTCGCCCGACGCGAATGACCAGCTCCGGCTTCGGGGGCGTTGCCGCGGGCGGCGGGCGGACCTGTCACCTACGCCATCGACATCGCCTATTGGTGT
This sequence comes from Trebonia sp., assembly GCA_050013875.1. Taxonomy (GTDB): domain Bacteria; phylum Actinomycetota; class Actinomycetes; order Streptosporangiales; family Streptosporangiaceae; genus Trebonia. Next base: position 54,114 of record JBEKEK010000045.1, read on the forward strand.
CGTTGGCGTAGACGACAGGGGCAGGCGGGGGCTAAGCGAGGGCGGCGGGGCCGCGCTTGGTTAGCTGGCCGGCGATGATCATGCGCTGGATCTCGCTGGTGCCCTCCCAGATGCGCTCGACGCGCAGTTCGCGGAAGAAGCGCTCGGCGACGTTCTC
>JBEKEK010000046.1:0-54100 GCA_050013875.1 Trebonia sp.
GCCACCGCCACCGCCACCGCCGAACCCGCCGCGAGTGCCGCGGGTCGTCCCGCCGGTGGTCCGGCCCGCGCCGCCGGTGCGCGACCCCTGCACCACCACCTCGGTGCCGACGGACAGCCCGGAGACGATCTGCGTTTGCCCGGCCGAGGTCATCCCGACGGTCACCGGGTAGGCGACCTGACGGCCCTTGACCATCTCGTAGACCTCGGCGCCGGTGGACGTGTAGTGCAAGGCCGCGGTCGGCACCGTGGTCACGTTGCTCAGTTGCTTGACGACAAGGGTGACCGTCGCGCTGGCGCCCGGGTACAGGCCGCCGGGGTTGCCGGTAACCGCGATCGTGACCGGGTAGCTGGCCACCCCCGACGTGGTGCTGGCGATCAGGCCAACCGAGCTGACGACGCCGTACACCGGGCTGGTCGCGCCGTCGGGGATGATCACCGCCTGGTCGCCCGCCTGCACCGAGCCGACCTCAGTGTCGTCCACCGTCGCGTTCACCACGTAGGAGCTGGTCGAGATGACCACTACCTGCGCGCTCGATGAAGTGCTTGTCCCTGAGCCGGTCGAGACGCTCGATGATGCGCCGGCCGAACTGGCATTGGCGGAGCCGGTGCCTGAGCCCCCTGTCCCGCTGCCGCCGCTACCCGAACTGCCCGCGCCGGACACCTCCTGGCCGGCCGACAAGTTCACCGCCGCGACCACACCGGCGATCGGGGACGTCAGGCTGGCCTCGGCGAGGGCCTGCTTAGCGTCTGTGACCTGGTTCTCGGCGGCCGTCACGGCCGTCTCGTCAGCAGTCAACTGCGCGCCGGTTACCCCCGCCGCCTGGTCCGAGGACAGCTTCGCGGCATCCGACGCCTCGGTCGCCTCCGCCTGCGCGACGCTCGCCGACAGCGATGCCGAGCTCACCTTCGCCAGCACCTGTCCGGTCTTGACCTTCTGCCCGACCGTGACGGCGACCGAGGTGACCTGTCCGGATGTCGCGAAGTTGAGATTCGCCTGCTGGGCCGGCTCGATCGTCCCGGTCGATGAGACGGTTTGCCGCAGCGTGCTCGACGCGGCCGCCACCAGCTGAAAGGTCGAGGTCGAGGCGGAGGATCCTCCGGTCGCCAAGATTCCGACAGTCACCGCCGCCAGCACGACGATCACGCCACCGGCGAGGATCACCCGCTGCTTGCGGCTCGTCCGATGCAGCAGCCCGGCCATGCGGCCGTTCCGTCTGTGGCCCGCCGATGGCTCGGGGGCCGGCGTCTGCATACCAAACAAACTCGGGGCCGTGCCCGTCACGGCACATCACCATCCTTGGCAGTTACCCCGACGTCTGATCAGCCGCGTCGGGGGGACCGCGCCGGGGCATGCATCCCCCGTCACACGGTTCACCTTCCGCCGATCCTCGGTCGCGTCTAAGTTCCAGATTGTCTCCGCGAGAACGTTGGCGTCGCTAGCTGAATGCACGCTGAAGAGAGCACTTGAAGTTGCTCAAAGCAGGGCAGTGCTCACGGATTGCAGACCTTCATCGGAGAGCGGCCTGCATCGGAGAGCGGCCCGGCGATCCCGCCGGGCCGCACAGCATCCGGCGCTCAGGATCCAGTGACGGCGATCAGCACGTCGTCGGCGGTGGCCGAGATGCGGGTGGCGCCTGAGGCGACCTTCACCGGGGTGGAGCTGCTCTTGGTGGTCCCGTTGCCGATCTGGCCCTCCATGCCGCCACCCCAGGCGTAGACCTTCCCGGTTGCGGAGATGCCGTACGAGGTGCCGCCGCTCGTCGCCAGTGTCCGGTAGGTGACTCCGGACGGTGGAGTGATCAGCTCCGGCGAGGACTCCGATGCCGTCTTCCCGTCCCCGAGCTGCCCCTGCCCGTCAGCGCCCCAGGCGTACAGGTGGCCGTTGGTGAGCAGTGCCAGCGTCTGCCCGTTGCCAGGCACTGAGCCGCCCTGGGTGACCTGCCGCACCTTGGCCGGCAAACGCACCGTGACCGGCACGTCGGACTGCTTCCTGGTGCCGATGCCGAGTTGCCCCTCGCCGTTGGTGCCCCAGTCCAGGTACTTTCCGTCGGCCAGCAGGGCGCCGGAGTTGGCGAACGCGGCCACCAGTAGCACCACGTGGGCGGAGGTGCCGAGGCCCTTCACCTTGACCGGCACCAAGCTGGACTTGGTGGTGCCGTTGCCGAGCTCTCCGAGGCTGTTGAGACCGCACGCCCAGACCGTGCCGTACGCGTCGTAGAGCGCATGGTCGAATGCGCCGGCGACGGCGGTCACGTGCGAGAACGGCAGCCTGACCGGTGTGAGGTGCTGCTTGTGGTTACCCAGGCACAGCTCTCCACCCTGGTTGTCTCCCCAGCCCCAGATGTGGCCTTTGGTATCGACGGCCAGGGCGGTGTCGAGGGGCATCACGTCGATGGGCAGTGAGGCGATCTTCACCCCGGCCGGGAAGCGCACCCGCACCGGCTTCGTGAAGGAGTTCTTGGTCGCGCCATCGCCCAGCTGGCCCGCGTTGCCCAGCCCCCACGCGTAGACGCTGCCGTTGGTCAGCAGGGCGTACTCGGTCGAGTTCGACGTGGCCACCTCGGCGACCGTACCTGGCAGGCGGACCGACGCCGGTGAGGTTTTCATGTCCTCGGGCATGAAGGTGTTGGCCCCACCGAAGAACGTGCCCCAGTGCTTGACGGTGCTTGACGTGGCGGCGGGCGCGGCACGCGACTGCGCGGCGGCCGGGATTTCCTGGCAGGCGAGCAGCAGGGCCATCGCGCTCAGGCCCCCGGCGGCCCATCTGACAGTCCAGCGCGTGCTGCTATGCGTGCTTGGTGTGCGGTTCACTGTTTCTCCCCGATTGTGTCTGGAACCGCGCCACGACTGCGCCAGCCCATCAGCCTCGCGGTCGTGAGCGCCGAATCCGCCGCGTTCACCCCGTGCTGACTCGCGACAGGTCCATAACTATGCCGCCGCGGCAACGCCGGACCAGGCTCGCCACGCCGGTGTCAACGTCGACAGGCCAATTGAGCTGGCGAGACTCTCGTGAAGATTGGTGCGCACGGCGTTTGTCATGCGTCTCTGGTCATCATTCGCCATGCGCCGATGGCCGTCCAGGCCGCCAGCCAGACGATGATCACGCAGACGGCCTCGGTGGCCGACTCGGGCAATCGGATGTCGCCGGGGCCCCCGACGCCTCCGGTTACCCCTGCCAGCCCCCCGGATGCCATCGGCAGGCCGGATGGTTCCAGGTGGGCCACGGCCAGCCCGACAAACGAGCGTTGCAGGTCCTGCAGACCGGGGATGCCTGACGTGGAAAGGATCGGCGTCAGGATTATCTGGAACATGATGAGCAAGATCACCGGGCCGGTTCGCTGCCCCATCAGCGAGGCGAGCCCGAGTCCGAGGATGAATCCGACGATCGCTTCGAGCTCGATCCACAGTCCGCCCTCGATCATGACGGAGATCGGCGGGGAGCGGAGAATGCTGGCGTAGCCGGAGTACTGCTGGCTGGCGATCTTGACGGCCAGGGCTTCAACCGGAGCGGGCGCGGCCTGGCCCGGGGTGGCTGACGACACCGACGCCTGGCCGGGCCCGCTGGGGCAGTCGACATCTCCCGGAACCGTCCCGTTGTCGAAATTGCAGATGACCAGCTCGGCGTGGCTCCCGGCCCAGTTCGCGAAGCCGGCCCGCGACAGCCCCGGAGGTATGTTCACGCCGTTGTCAGTGACGACGGTTGGTGCGGCGAAGGCGCATACCGCGCAGAGGATCGTGTAGCCGATCGCGACCAGCGGCACGACGATCGCCAGTCCGGCCGGGATCCGGGCCAGGTACAGCGCCAGCCGGGAGCGCCCGGTCACCACGAGGTGACGGAACATGCCCTCGGTGAGATCGCGCGATCCCGCCGTGCAGCCCAGCGTGGCGGCGGCGATGAAGCCGAAGGTGGGCAGGAAGCCGGCCGCCAGGACCCCGAAGATCTGGTCGCCGCCGGCGGGCATGGTCGTCACTCCGGGTCCTCCAGCCTGGTCGTGACCTGCAGGAACCACGATTCGAGCGAGGTCTGGACTGGCTGGAGCCGGTAGATGGATATGCCGCCCTCGACCAGAACGCGGTTGATCTCGGCGATGAGGTCGCGCCCGGCGCCCGCCGGCAGCGTGATGTCCAGCCCGAGCGCCGAAGGCACGACCTCGACGCGGGCGCCGAGGGCGGTGCCCGCGAGCAGCGAACGGGCCCAGCGCGGTTCGGAGCATTCGACCTGAAGCGCGAGCTCCGCCCCGGCCAGCAGCTCGGAGATCGGCCCCTGCGCGATGATGCTGCCGCGGTCCACGATGGCGACAGCGTCACAGGTCCGCTCGACCTCATCGAGAAGGTGGGAGGACAGCACGACCGTGCGGCCCTCGGCCACCATCGAAAGGATGATGTCGCGCATCTGCGCCATTCCGGCCGGGTCGAGCCCGTTCATCGGCTCGTCCAGAAGGAGCATCTCGGGGTCTCCAAGCAGGCAGGCGGCGACCCCGAGGCGCTGGCGCATTCCCATGGAGTAGCGCGAGACACGGTCGTCGGCGCGATGAGCGAGTCCCACGCGCTCCAGCGCCGGCCCGATGCGGTCCCGCGCGGCCGGCTCGCGCGCCGCCGCGAGAAGCCGCAGGTTCTGCCTGCCCGTGAGGTGGTGGTAGAACCGGGGCTCGTCGACGATGGCGCCGACCCGGGCGAGCGCCGCGTCGCGGTGCCGCGGCACCGGGTACCCGAGCAGGGACATGGTGCCGGCATCGGCGCGCGTCAATCCGAGCAGCACCCGGATGAGCGTGGTCTTGCCGGCGCCGTTGGGGCCGAGGTAGCCGAACGCCGATCCCCGGGGGACCAGGAGCTCAACGTCGTTCACGGCGGCTGTCGCCCCGAAGCGCTTGGTGAGCCCGTGGGTCTCCACGGCCCAGCGGCACTCGGCGGCCAGCCTGCTTGGGCCACCAGGAGCAGCCGTGGTGATCATCAGGTACCGCAGGCGGTTACCGCTGCCGCCAGCGGCGATCTGGCGGACAGCGCGACGGTGATAACGGCGGTCATCGGTTCCTCCCACCGGCGATAAGGACGTAGCACCTGAAGGTAATGCCATCCGGATCGGCGCGCCCTAACGTTGGGCAGGTGCGCGCGGATCCAGGTCGGCGCACCGGCGCTCGTGCCAGCAGGCAGAAGGAGGCGCGGCCCGGCCGGCCGCGCCTCCTTCAGCTCAAGTCGTCGTCAGCCTAGGTAGAAGGTCGTCGCGGGGATCTTGCCCGCCCCGCAGCTGTGGCTGCCCGGCAGGCCGATGCCGTCCCTGGTGACGGCGTCCTTCGAGCATTCGTCCCAGAGCCAGTTGTAGCCGTCGTTGCCGACGGTGAACGTGAACTTGATCGTCAACTTGTACTGGGTAGCCGACACTCGCGTCGCCCTGCTGACGCTTGCCTTCCCGCCGTTCCTGGTGAGAGTGGCCGGCGGCTTGGGAGTACCGGTCTTGGAGAGGCTGAGCCCGAAGTAGGCGTACACCCGCTTTGCCAGCTCGGTGCTCAGCGCCGAGCTTGGCGCCCTGGTCGTCAGGGTGATCGTCTCGTGGCAGGTCGGCCGTTGGCAGGCCTTGAAGCCGGCCGCGACGTTGGCGAGGGCGACATACACGTTCTGCGGGCTCGACGCGGCCACTGGGGCGGTCGCGGTCTTGCTCTTGAACAGCTTGACCCAGTAGTGCGTAGCCAGCGACGGCGAGACGGTAAACGAGTAAGAGACCTTGCTCGCCTTGAGGGTGACCGTCGCGATCGCCGTGGCGGCCTTCTTGTACGGGAACGGCTGGGCGTAAAGGCGGGCGACCTCACCCGCGCCCGCGCCCGCGATGGTGCCGTGGATTTTCGCGCTCGCGTATGCGCCCTCCTGGTACAGGACCAGGGCGTCATGAGTGACCAGCGGGAGCTTGGTCGACGCGGCGACGGAAATCGTCGGCGCGGCGGCCTGGGCCTGCCCTCCTGCCGCCAGTGAACCGCCGAGCACCAGCACGCCGGCAACGGCCGTCCCGGCGGCACGGCGCCATGCTCTCATCATCGCGAACCTGCTTCCTGCCCGGCTGCCCGGGCGACATTGTCCGGTAACTCCGGTGAAGACCGCCGTATTATTCCGCATGAACGCACTGATTCGCGAGAAAACCGCGATAACTGAACGAAAACTCTCTTCTTCGGCGCTTTCGGCTAGGCCACGTCCCCGTGCCCCAGATCTCCAGGTGGCCTGGGGGCGTTTGCCGCTACCCGGCGGCGGAGCCCCCGACCGACGGCGCGAAGGCCCGCGTGCGTTCGGGCTGATGGTTCCTGATTTTCTGAACGCACGCGTGGCTTCGCGCTGCAGCGACAGCTCAGGTCCCCTGGCAGTACCGGCGAGTCCGCATATCTATGATAATGATCCTCTTGATTTACTCGGAGTCTGCGCGAGAGGATGCAGTATGTCGGAACCGGAGCAGGTGGCGGTCATCACTGGTGCGGCACGAGGGATCGGCGCCGCGATCGCCGAAGCCGTCGTGAGAGCGGGCGGCTCAGCAGTCCTCTCCGATGTGGAGGACGACCGCGGCCGTGAACTCGCCGGGCGGCTTGGCGACCGGGCGTCCTTCTGCCACTGCGATGTGACCAGCGAGGACGACGTAGCCGCGCTGCTGACGCACGCGGTCGGCGCCTTCGGCGTGCCGACCGCCGTCTTCGCGAATGCCGGCGGGGTCGGCGTCACCGGTCGGCTGGAGGACACCGAACTGGCCGAGTTCCGCCGCACCGCGGACTTGTTGCTCACCGGCGTGTTTCTCACGCTCAAGCACGGCATTCGGGTGATGCGCCCACTCCGGCGGGGCGCGCTCGTGGTGACCGCGAGTGTCGCCAGCCTCCGCGGCGGGCTGGGCCCGCACGTATATACCGCGGCCAAGCACGCCGTGAAGGGACTGGTGGAATCGGTCGCGGTCGAGGTGGCGCCGGACGGTCTCACGGTGAACGCGGTGGCGCCGGGCGGGACGGTGAGCTCGCTCGCGGCCGGGTTGCTGGGCGATCGCGATGATCTGGACGCGGCGTACCGCCTGCTCGCGTCCGCATCCTCCGCCGGTGTGCCCACCACCGCCGGGGACATCGCGGCGGCGGCCTTGTTCTTGGCGGGACCGGCAGCGCGGCGGATCAACGGTGCTTGCCTGGTGGTCGACGGCGGTGACGACGTGCCCGCGGCCAAGGGCCGCCGCTACTACTCGTGAACCATGCGCACCGTTGCCGGTGGGCTGGTCTCTGGGCACGCGCGCGTGTAGATGATACGATTCATTATCATCAATAACGAAGGAAATTGGGCGAAATGGCTCTTCGAAGGAGGCCCATGCTGATCCCGTCGACCACTCCGCACCGTAGCGCCCAGCCGACGGAGCATAGGCTCACCCAGCTGCTGCGGCCTCGATCGGTCGCCCTGGTAGGTGCCAGCGACCGGTCGAATTGGTCGAGCAGAATTTACGATGCGCTGCAGGTGATCGGATACGACGGGGATGTCTACCTGGTCAACCCCAAAGGGGGGCAGGCGCACGGCAGGCCACTGCACCGCCAAGTGGGGGATATCGGCACGGTACCTGACGTCGCGTTTCTCATGGTGCCCGGCCCAGCCGTGCTCGACGCGATGCGTGACGTGGCGGTGGCCGGGGTCAAGGCGGCGGTCGTTCTCAGTTCCGGCTTCGCCGAACTCGGTGCCGAGGGCAGGGAAGCCCAGGATGAACTGGCCAGCCTGTGCCGTCGTCATGAGATGGTCGTGCTCGGGCCGAATGCGCTGGGCTTCGTCAACGTCATCGACCGGATCGCGCTCAAGCCATTCCCGCCCGGTGAACCGTTGCGGCCTGGCTCGATCGGGGTGGTCTCGCAGAGCGGCAACATCACGGTGCAGCTGATCAACATGGCCCGCTCGTTTGATATCGGCCTCAGCTTCGCGGTGAGCACCGGCAACGAGATGGACGTCAGCCTGGCCGACGTCGTCGATTTCCTCGCCGAGGATGAGAGCACCGCGGCCATCGCGGTGTTCGCCGAGAGCTTCGCCGATCCGGCGGCGTTCCTCGCGGCGTGCCGGAAGGCGCGCGCCAGCGGCAAGCCGGTCGTGGTGCTCAAGGTAGGCCGCAGCGCCGCCGCCGCCCGGGCCGCCCTCGCCCACACCGGAGCCCTGGTGGGGAACGACGCCGTGGTCGATGCCTTCCTCCGCTCAGCGGGTGCCATCAGGGTCACGGCCCTGGAAGACCTCCTTGCGGTCGCCGATACTTTCACCCGCACCGGTGCGCTGGAACGGGCCGGACTCGCGGTTCTCACCATCTCCGGCGGGACCTGTGACATCGCCGCCGATACGGCCGACGCCCGAGGGGTTGAGCTGCCGGAGTTCGCACCGCGCACGCTTGAGCGACTGCGCACGGTGTTGCCCGGCTACGCGACCGCGCAGAACCCGCTCGATGTCACCGGCGCCGCCGTGACCGACGCCGAGTTGTTCGGCCGGGCGCTGCGCATAGTCACCGGCGACCCGAACATCGGCGTCGTGCTGGTCGCCCAGGAGATCGACTATCAGGCCGAGACATCAGCTTGGGGAGCGGAAACCCTGCGCGGTCTGGTCGCCGCCTCCTCCGGCGGCACTGTTCCCGGCGATCCCGCCCCGGGCGGGACGGTGCCGGTGATCCTCGCGAACACCACCGTTCGGGCCGTCTCGGCTCGCGTCCGCGAGATCCGCGCCGAGCTCGAGGTCCCGGCCGTCTTCGGTGGGATCGACCGGATTCTGCCCGCCGTGCGCGCGATCACCGACTGGAGCGCCCAGGCCCGCGAGGCCGAGGCGCCGCTACCGCCGGTCACACCGCTCCGGCTGCCCGCCGAGCCGCGCGGCGCGTGGTCGGAGGCGGTCTGCCGTGACCTGCTGACGGAGGCCGGCATCCCGGTCGTTCCCGGCGTCGTCGCCCGCACGCCCGCCGCGGCCGGCGCGGCGGCGGCCGCCTACGGCGGCCTCGTCGCCCTGAAGGTCGTGTCACCCGACGTGCTGCACAAAAGCGATATCGGCGGCGTCGCATTGCAGGTGGCGGCGGCCGACGCCGAGCAGGCGGCGGCAGCGCTGCTCCGACGGGTCGCGACCGCGGTCCCGGCCGCGCGGGTCGACGGGGTGCTGGTCTCCCCGATGCGCCCAGACGGCCTCGATCTGCTGATCGGGGTGGTGCGCGAGCCGGGCTGGGGCAATGTGCTCGCGATCGGTCTCGGCGGCCTCTGGGCGGAGGCAATACGAGACGTCCAGCGGATCGCCCTGCCGGCCTCCGAGCGGCAGATCGAGCAGGGGCTGGGCCGGCTCAAGGCGTGGCCGCTGTTCGAGGGCGCCCGCGGCGGTGACCGGGCCGACATCCCTGCCCTGGTGGGGGTCGTCGCGCGGATCGCCGATCTCTCGCTCGGGCTTGGGGACCAGCTCGCCGCGGTGGAGGTGAACCCGCTCCGGGTTACCCCGGCGGGGGCGGAAGCGCTCGACGCCGTCGTGGTCTGGCGCGATCGAGGGTGCCGTGGCTGATCCGGGTCGAGGTCCCATGACTGATGGCGAGGATGCGATGACAGCTCTTGAAGTGCTCGAGATGCAGGTGCGGCGCCTGGCGCAGTGCCAGGCCGCCGCCAACATTCTGCACACCTACGCCGCCTCGCTCGACGAACCGGACGTGGACACGGTGCTCCGGCTGTTCCGGGAGGACGCGATCCTGGAGACGCCGGGCGCCGCGGCGGCCGGGCACGAGCAGATCGGAGCGTTCTTCCGCAGCGCCTGGGCGGCCGACTCCTCGGTTAAGCGCCACTTCATCACCAGCCCCCGGGTGACCTGGCTGGAGCCCGGCTTGGTCCGCCTCGAGGCCTACTTCTCCTTCATCGGCCGCGCCACCAGGCAGTCGGTGCTCGGCTGGGGCACCTACGACGACACCGTCGACGTGACCGGCCCCGAGCCCCGGTTCGCCCGGATGCGGATCGAGAGCCACCTGCGCACAGACCTGGCGGCCGGCTGGCCGCTGTCTTCAGACGGCTGAGCCTCCGGTTGGCTGACCCGACTTCGCGATCATGACCAGTAACTGACGAGGAGCGTTTCATGCTAGGCGACAAGAGGATTCTCATTACCGGGGCCGCTAGCGGAATGGGTCGCGAGATCGCGATCGAGGCCGCGCGGCAGGGGGCGAAGAACGTGGGGATCGCCGACATCAACCTCGACGGGCTTGAGGTCACGGCGGATCAGGTCAGGGCCGAGGGGGCGGACGCGAGCGTCATCAAGGTGGACCTGCGGTCAGGCGAGCAGATCCGGGCCATGGTCGACGGGTTCGCCGCCCACGCCGGCGGGCTCGATGTTCTCGTCAACAACGCCGGCGTGCTCGACCATCTCTTCACCCCGGCTGACCAGGTGTCGGTCGATAGGCTCGACGAGGCCGTCTGGGACGCCGTCAACGACATCAACCTCAAGGCGGTGTGGCTGGCCACCAAGTACGCGGCGCCGTACCTGCTGAATTCGGACCGCGGGCCGAGCGTCGTCAACGCCGCGTCGGTGTCCGGCATGTCCGGCGCCGGGATGACCGGGTACGCCGTGACCAAGGCGGCCGTGATCCAGCTGACCCGCACCACCGCCATCAACCTCGGTCCCCACGTGCGGGCCAATTCCTACTCGCCCGGGTCGATTAAGACCCCGATGAGCGATTCGCATCTGGCGCGAGCAGCGGACAAGCTCGCGACCGCGCGGGCGATGTACGGCACACACCTCATCCCCAGGCGCGGGCGGGTCGAGGAGATCGCCAGGACGGTCTGCTTCCTCGCCAGCGACGACGCATCGTTCATTACCGGCGTCAATCTTCCGGTGGACGGCGGCACCACCGCCTGGCGCGGCATCCGCGACGTGGAGCTGGATGACTGATCCGGGCCGCCGCTTTTGCCCGGCTGCCGGCAGCCGGTTTACTCCGGCGCGGGGAACTGAGGCTTGCGCTTCTCCAGGAACGCGGTGGCGCCCTCGACCATGTCGGCGCTGCCGATTGCCTGGACCAGCATGCCGAGGCCGGTGCTGAAGCTGTCGCGGGCGGCGTTCCACCAGACGTTGGAGCTGATCTTCGTGATCTCGAGGTAGCGCGGGCTCAGCCCTGCGAGCTCATCGACGACGCCATTGACGGCCTGTTCGAGCTGGTCATCAGGGACGACCTGATTGACCAGCCCGAGGTCGAGCGCTTGCGCGGCCGTATAGCGACGGCAGAGGAACGCCATCTCCTTGGCTCGTTTCTCCCCGATCTGCACCCCGAGCACGTTGGTCGCGCCGGTGACGGGTGAGCTGCCCACCCGCGGCCCGGTCTGCCCGAACGTCGCCGACTGCGCCGCTATGGCCAGGTCGCAGGCGACCACGAGCTCATTGCCACCGCCGGCGGCGGCGCCGTTGACCGCCGCGATCACCGGACGTGGGCACTGCCGGACCGCGTCGAAGAGCCGCATCGACGTCCGGTAGAGGGCGCGCAGGTCGCTCATGGTGGGCGCGCCGAGCAGGTTGAGCGCACCGCCCGCGCAGAAGGCGCCGGGGGCGCCGGTGATGATGACCGCTCGGACGTCGGTGCTGGCCTCCAGCGCCGCGACGGCGGTGGCGGCCATCTCCGGGTCGAAGGCGTTGCGGCGCTCCGGAGCATCGAGAGTGATCCAAACAGCGTCGCCGCGCCGGTCAACTCCTACGTTCCCCATGCTGAACCTCACAGATGGTTGCTGCGATCTCTGGTCTGGTGTCCTCTTGCCTGTGTCGCCCTCAGCTCTAGGTCGCCGTCAGCGCCGCCTCGGGCCGGAGCGTCAGCGTGATCTTGCCGGTCGCCGAGCGGGTGTCCAGTTCGCTCAGCGCCTGCGCCGCCGCCGCCAACGGGAACTCGCGGCCGACCACCGGCCGGACGTGGCCCGCCGTCATCCAGCGCAGCAGGTCGCGCCACTGCTCGGCTGGGTACCCGGGCTCGTCTTCGATAAGGCTTCCCCAGGCCACGCCGCGGACGTCGATGTTCGCCAGGAGCAGTCGGTTGGCGGGTACCGACGGGATGGTCCCATCGGCGAAGCCGAGCACTAGCAGCCTGCCCTCCCGGGCCAGGCCGCGCACCGAGTCGAGGAAGCGATTGCCCCCGACCGGGTCGGCGATGACGTCAACCCCGACGCCGCCGGTCAGCCGGCGCGCCTCGTCGGGCCACCCGTCAAGGGCGATGATCTCGTCGGCCCCGCAGTCGAGGGCGATCGACGCCTTGGCCGGGGTGGAGACGACCGCGAGGACGCGGGCGCCAACCGCCTTGCCGACCTGCACCAGAGCGGTGCCGAGTCCTCCGGCTGAGCCGTGCACGAGCAGGGTTTCCCCCCGCCGGAGTCCACCGCGCCTGATGAGCGCCAGATGGGCGGTCAGGTAGTTCATCGGCAGTCCGGCCCCCGCGCGAAACGACACCGACGGCGGCAACGGGAACACGAACTCGGGCCGGGCGGAAACCTGCTCGGCCCACCCGCCGAGGCGGACGAAGGCGGCAACGCGGTCGCCGCGCGCGCAGCGTGACCCGGCCGGGGCCGAGGAGACGAGGCCGGCCACCTCCACCCCGGGGACGAACGGCACGGTCGGCTTGCGCTGGTACTGCCCCCTGCTCATGAGCAGGTCAGGGAACGCCACCCCGGCCGAGTACACGTCGATGACCACCGCGTCGTCGGCGGCGGGCGCCCCGATCCTGCCCTCCCGCAGGCCGTCGGTCCCGGTGAGGGCTGTCACCTGCACCGCGCGAACGGTGGCCTGGGGGCCGGCCGGGGAGCGCGCGGTCATGTGGGCGTCTCGGCTGCTTCACGGTCAATGATGTCGACCGCCGCGGCCGCCTCGTCCCTGAGCACGTTGCGCTGGATCTTCTCCGACGGGGTGAGCGGCAGTTCCTTGCGGAACCAGAGGTAGCGCGGGATCGCGAATCGCGGGATCCTGCCCGCGCAGAAATCCCACACCTCGCCCGCGGTGATCTTGCCGTCGGCGACGATGGCGGCCAGCACCTCGTCTTCCCCCGCCTCGTTGTCGGCCGGCACGCCGATCACGGCGCACTCGGCGACGGAGGGATGGGCGAGCAGGGCCTGCTCCACCTCGTAGGAGCTGATGTTCTCGCCCCGTCGCCGGATCGCGTCCTTGATCCGGTCGACGAAGTAGTACCATCCCTCTTCGTCGCGGCGGACCGCGTCGCCGGTGTGGAACCACATGTTGCGCCAGAGCGCGTTGGTCTTCTCCGGCATGTTGTAGTACCCCAGGCTGGAGATCCACGGATGTCTCGGGCGGACCGCGAACTCGCCCACCTCGCCCACCGGGAGCTCGATATCGGTCTCCGGGTCCAGGATCGCGACGTCGTACCACTTCCCGGCGTTGAGCCCGGCGGCACCGGGAGGCCGGTCCTCACCGTACGGGCTCAGAATCGGGCACGACGTCTCGGTCGTCCCGTACACCTCGACAAACGCCTCGATGCCGAACCGGGCCTTGAAGTCCGCGAGGATGGAGGACGCCGTCGGCGCGGCGAACACGCACCGCAGCGAGTTGTCGGTGTCGTCGGCCCGGCGAGGCTGCTTCCAGACGAAGTCCATCATCACGCCGAGGAAATTGGTCACGGTCACGTCGTGCTCGCGCAGTTGGTCGACCCAGCGGCTGGCGCTGAAGCGCGAGCGGATGACGGCCCGCCCGCCGGCGATGAGGGCCGGGTAGACGGCCATGTACTGCGCGTTGCCGTGGAACAGGGGGGTGACCGACAGCCAGGTGTCGTGCTCGGTGAACCGGGTCAGGCACCGCGTGATCTCGGCGAAGAAGTTCATGTGGGCGTTGGGCATCGACACGCCCTTGGACAGCCCCGTGGTTCCCGACGTGAAGAACACGACCGTCAGCTCGCGGGCGTCGGGCTCTGCCTCGGTGTATCGCTCGGCGTCGCGCAGCACGTCCCATGGCTCGGCGTCCCATCCGGCGGCCCGCAGCCGGGCGACTGCGCCGTCCGCGTCGCCGGCGCTGTCGATCACCCAGAACTTCTCCAGCTTGTCCAGGCGGTCTTTCATGGCGATGAAGCGGTCGGCCAGGTCGTCGTCGACCACCGCCAAGCGTGCGCCGACCAACTGGACCTGGTGGCGGAGGAACTCGCCTTCGTAGGCGGTATTGACCGGCACCTCCACCAGGTCGCCGACCGCGGTGCCGAACCAGGTCAGCACGAATCGCGAGGAGTTCCTGGCCATGATGATCACGCGGTCGCCCTTGACCGCGCCGGCCGCCCGCAAACCGCCCGCGACCCGCTCGGAGGACTCAAGCAGTTCAGCGAACGTGATCTCCACGTCCTCCTCGGGAGCGATAAGGAAGGTGCGATCGCCGCGCTCGGCCGCCTGGCGGCGGAGCACCTGGGCGCCGGTCCAGCGCGTCCAGTCGGGATCGGTGGGCTCGAGATCGGTGTAAATGCGGGTCACGGCCTTGCTCCCCTCTCAGTTTTCGCGGCCCAACTCTACCAACGATCACTGATAATGAATAGCATTGTTTTGCTCGGGTATGCCATCTGTCTCAGCGCTAGGAGAAGCACTAATGTCCCTGACGTTCGGCCTCGCCCTGCAGAACGACTTCCCGCCCCACGTCTCCCCATCGGCGCGGATCGGCGAACTGCGCGAGCAGGTGCGAGCCGCCCGGGAGGCCGGCCTCGGCTCGGTGTGGGTGCTCAACCACTTCCTCGGCAACATGCAGACCCTGCAGCCGCTGCCAACGCTCGCCGCGCTGGCGGAGCACGCCGGCGATATGCGGTTGGGGACGAACATGTTCATCCTGCCGCTGCGGCACCCGGTCGCGGTCGCCGAGGAATTCGCGACCCTCGACCAGATCACCGGCGGGCGCGCGATCGCGGGGTTCGGCCTGGGCTACCGGAGCAACGAGTTCGACTCCTTCGGTATCCCGATGGACGACCGGGTGGCGCGCTACGAGGAGAGCGTCGCCGTGCTCCGCGGGCTGTGGGCCAATGAGCCGCTCACCTTCGAGGGCGAGCACTTCACGATTCGCGGTCAGCGCATCGGCATTCCGCCGGTTCAGGCGGGCGGTCCGCCGATCTGGGTTGGGGCCGGAGTCCACAGGGCGGGCGCCAGGCGCGCCGCCCGGCTGGGCGACGCCTGGATCGTGCCGCCGCACGCCGAGCCGGAGAAGCTGCGCACGATCCTCGCCTACTACCGCGAGCAGCGGCTCGCCTTGGGGCGGGGCGAGGCCGCGGAGATCGTCGTCCGCCGCGAACTCGTCCTCGACGACGATGCCGACCGGGCGCGGGCTCTCGGCCTGCACGCGCGCGGCGAGACCACCCGTATGTACTCGCAGTTCGAGGCGCCCGACCAGACCGACAGCTACCGCCACCTCAAGGGGGCCGACGGCCTGGCTGACGTGGCTGACAAGTCCTACCTGTTCACCGACCCGGAGGCGGCCGTTTCCGCGCTCAAAGAGCTCGAGGAGATCGGCATCAGCCACGTGATCCTGCGGATGCAGTGGTACGACCTTCCCCTTGAGCGGATGCTGGAGACGCTGGAGTTGTTCCGCAGCCGGGTGCTGCCCGCTTTCCAGTAGGCCGGTGCCGGCCCTGCCGAAGAGCTGAATCCCGAAACCATCCCAGGCGGAGCAACGGACCGTTAATCCGGCTGATTTTGACTTTCGGTCACTGACGACACCGGCCCGATGATGCCGCGCCCGCCCAGTTCCGACAGCTCATCCGAGGTCAGGCCGAGCACCCCGGACAGGACCGGCGTCGTGTGCTCGCCGATCGACGGGACTCCGTCGTACACCGGGGCGGGGGCGGAGGCCATGTGCAGCACCGGCCCGGGCATGACGGCCGGCCCCAGCAGCGTGCTGCCGGTCAGCTCGACCAGCGTGCGCTCCGCGAAGTGCGGGTCGCCGACGATGTCCCTGGCGTCGTTGACCGCGGACGACACCACCTCGAACTCGTCCAGGATCTTCAGCGCGGTGGCCCTGGGCAGGCCCGCGACCCAGCCGCTGACCTCGCGCTGGATCGCGTCGTTGTTCGCCATCCGCGCCTGGTTGGTGGCGAAGCGCGGGTCATCGGACAGTTCCGGGCGCCCCATCGCCCGGAACAGCCGCCGGGCGATGACCTCATTGGAGGCGGCGATCGACAGCCAGCCGCCGTCCGACGCCTGGTAGATCCCGCGTGGCGAGGCCGACCCGGTGCCGTTGCCCTCCCTGACCTGGATCTCGCCCAGCGTCGCGTACTTGAGGATCACGTCGCCCATGATGAACATGAGCGGCTCGTACAGTGCCACGTCGATAACGTCGCCAGCCCCGGTGCGCTCCCGGCGGTACAGCGCCATCGCGGTGCCCAGAGCGGCGGAGATTCCCGCGATCGAGTCGGCGAAGCCGAACGGCGGCGAGGTCGGCGGCGTGTCCGGCCAGCCATTGATGAACGCGTAGCCGCTGGCGGTCTCGGCGACGGTGCCGAACCCGGGCCGCTCCCGGTAGGGCCCGGTCTGGCCGAACCCGGAGACCCGGGTGAGGATCAGTCCGGGGTTGTTCCCAGCGAGCGCCTCGTATCCGAGCCCCCAGCTTTCCAGCCGCCCGGGCCGGAACGACTCGACGACCACGTCGACCGTCGCCGCCAGGCGCCGGACCAGGTCCCGGCCGTCGCTCTGGCGCAGGTCGATGCCGACCGACCGCTTACCCGCGTTTAGCCGGGCGAACCCGAGCGACAGGCCGTTCTTCTGCGGTGTCCAGTGCCGCGCGTAGTCCCCGGTGCTCGGATCCTCGACCTTCACCACCTGCGCGCCGAAGTCACGCAGCATCCGCCCGCAGGTCGGCGCGGCGTACATGGTACCCAGTTCCAGGACCGAGACCCCGGCCAGCGGTCCAGCGGTGACGTTCACGAAGGCTCCTCATCGAACCGGCCGGGCGGCTGTTGCCCGGCTGGGGTGAAATCGTCCAGCCACTGCCGGGCCTTGTCGTAATGCGCCCGGTCGATGTGCAGACCCCGGTAGCGCACCGCGCCCGAGCCCGCCCGTGCCGCTTCCTCATAGGCGGTGGCCAGACCCTGGTAGAACGCGATGTCCTCGTCAGTCGGCCCGAACACCTCGTTGATCACCGGTACGTGAGTCGGGTGGATGGCGATCATGCCGCGGAAGCCGAGCCCGCGGCCCAGCCGCGCGAACTCGCGCAGCCCGTCAAGGTCGTCCACGCGCTCCCAGAGCGCCGTCAGCGGGTGGATGCCCGCCTCGCGACAGGCGAGCAGCACCCGGCTGCGCAGGTAGAGCGTCTCCAGGCCGCCGGGGGTCCACTCGAAACCCACCTCGCGGGCGATGTCGGCGTGCTCTGCCGTGGGGCCGATCATGGCCCGCATCCGCGGGGACGCGGCCGCGATCTCGCGGCAATTGTGGATGGCGGGCACGGTCTCCACCGGGACGATGTAGCGGAGCCCGCTGACGCCGCCGCGGATCTCGAAGTGGTCGAGCAGAGCGTCGAAGCGCAGCACGTCGGTCGCGGACTCCACCTTCGGTGCGAACACGCCGGCCAGGCCGGGCACTACCACCGCTTCGAGGTCGCCGCCGGTCAGGCGGGTGGCCAGCGCGTTGACGCGGACGAAGATGTCGACTGTCGGATCGGCGTCGTGCAGCACGCCAATCGACTGGCGCACCTGATCCCGGGCCGCCACCTTCTCCCCATCGGGGACGGAGTCCTCGAGGTCGAGCACGATCACGTCAGGGCCCGCCTTAAGCGCCTTGGGCGCCCAGTCCGGCTTGTGGCCGGGAACGAACAGCACCGACCGGTATCCGCGCATTCTCACCTACCGCCTCTGGTTGAATCGGCGTCCGAGCAGCTCAGAGACTATCCGGATGCGTTGCATGGCCGGCGTGCCGCCGGCTACGGCCCAGCCGTGGGCGTCGCGGTGCAGCCGCTCAAGGCCGTACTCCTCCGTGTAACCGTTGCCGCCGTGCAGCTGCATGGCCAGGTCGGATACCCGCTTGGCCATCTCGTTGGCGGTGCACTTGGCGAGCGACACCTCGAGCGGGTCAGGCAGCCCGGTGCCGGCCGTGCGGGCAGCCCGTTCCACCAGCAGCCGAGCGGCCTCAACCTGCATGACCATGTCCGCCAGGATCATCTGCACGCTCTGGAACTCGATTAGCGGCTGGCCGAACTGCGTCCGCTCCTGGACGTAGGCGATGGTCCGGTCGACCGCGGCCTGCCCGATGGCGAGGCTCATGGTCGAGTTGCCGAGCCGCTCGATCGAGAAGGCCCGGAACAGCTTGCCGAACTCACCCGGCCCGACCACCAGGTTCTCAGCCGGCACGATCACATCGTCGAACCGGATGTCGGCGGACGGTATACCGCGGAAGCCCATCAGCCGCTCGCGCGCGCCGAAGCTCACTCCCGGGCTGTCCGCTTCCACGATCAGCGCGCCGATGCCCTTCGCGCCCGGCTCGTCGGTCAGCCGGACGTACACGAGATAGGCGTCCGCCTCGCTCCCGTTCGACGTCCAGCGCTTCGAGCCGTTGACCGTGTAGGCGCCGTCGGCCCACTTGGCGCGGGTGCTGACGTCGGTCGCGGCCGAGCCGGCGTCGGGCTCGGAGATCGCGAGCGCGATTGACGTCTGGCCGGTGATCACATCAGGCAGAAACCGCGCCTGCAGTTCCTCCGAGCCAAGCAGCGACAGCACCCGGGCCGGTCCCGTGTTGGCCTCGAACACCTGGAACGCGGCTGGCCGGCATTCCTTGGCGAGTTCCTCTATAACGATGAGCGCGTCCATCAGGGGAGCGCCCGCGCCGCCGAATCGCTCCGGCAGGCAGATCCCGAGCAGTCCGAGCGAGCCGAGATAGTGCCGCTCCTCATGCGGGAACGGCGTGCGCTCCGCGTCCCACCCCGCGGCGAGCGGCGCGTACCGCTTGCGCGCGATATCGGCCGCGACCGTCGCGAGCTGCCGGGAGTGATCGTCAAGGGGTTTCGCAGTCACAGCCACCAGCCTCTCAATATGATGATATTAGTATGCATCATTTTCTCGCGCGTCAAGACCTAGGGCTCTGTGCCTTCGCCCGCGATGGTGTGGCTGGGGCTACTGCTCCGGCGCGGTCAGGGTTTCCGCCGTTGACTGTCCGGACGGCCGCTGCTGCGGAGAGTGCCTATCCCAGGCCAATAGATGCTAATGTTGTACAACGATCGATCTTTCATGCACGGCCCCTCCGCTCGGCGGAAGGGCCATTTCATTAGGAGGGTCAGTTGCCCCCTGCAAGGGTTGCCAGCCGCGGCTCGACGATGACGGGCAGCCGCCCGCCCAAGGCCGCGCTGCTCGTCGCCCAGCGCGTCATCCGCGACGTCGTGCGCAAGGGAATGCGGCCTGGCGACCTGCTGCCGCCCGAGCGGGTGATGCTCGAAACCTATGAGACTGGCCGCGGCACCCTTCGGGAGGCGCTGCGGCTGCTGGAGTTCCAGGGGGTCATCGCGCTCAAGCCGGGTCCCGGTGGCGGCCCGATCCTGCTCAACCCCGACCCGTCTCACCTGGCGAGCACCCTGCAATTGCTGATGCAGCTGAACCGGGCCACCTACCGGTCCATCGTCGAGGTCCGTACCGCCATGGAACCGATGACCAGCCAGCTCGCCGCGGCGCGGATCAACGATGAGTCGCTTGACGAGTTGCGGCTGACGGTCGAGCAGATGCGCGACTTCATGGACGACCGCGATCTGTTCCTTGACTCCAACAAGCGGTTCCACGACGTTATCGCCTGGTCCTCGGGCAACGTGCTGTTCTCCTACATCGTGGACTCGCTGCTCGACATCCTGGACGGCACGATCATCGGGATCGACTACCCCCGGCACCGCCGGGTCGCGATCCTCAAGGCGCACGAGGAGATCTACGCCGCGCTGGCGCGGCGGGACCCGCAGGCGTCGCTCGACCGGATGCGCGAGCACATCGAGGCGTACGCGACCTACGCGCAACGCAAGTTCCCCGAGATCCTGGACCAGATCATCTCCTGGGACCGGCAGCCGGGCTAGCGCTTTACGGGATCGGCGGCCGACTGCCCCTGGGGCCGGCCGCCGGGCTGGCCGTTCCGGCTATTGCCCCGTTCTGTTGACCCCTCTCGTAATCTATGCATATGATATGCCAAGTTATCGCCCGCACGCCCGATGAAGGGAGCGGATGGCATCGTGAGCATGGGCTACGACGCCGGAGGCCCGGGATCTAAGCCGTCAGGACCGCCGCTGCTGAAGATCGCCGGCGTATCCAAGACGTTTCCTGGTACCCGTGCTCTCGATGACGTCTCCATGGATGTCGCCCCGGGCGAGATCCATGCTCTGGTCGGGCAGAACGGCTCGGGCAAGTCCACCCTGATAAAGATCCTGGCCGGCTACCACCACGCCGATCCCGGCTCGATGGCCTGGCTGAACGGGGAGCCGGTGGACCTTGCCGCCACCGCGCGCACCCGGCATGCCCGGCTGCGCTTCGTCCACCAGGATCTCGGTCTTTTCCTCGAGCTCGGCGCGGTGGACAACATCGCGCTGCGCAGCGAGTTCATCACCGACGCGGTGCACCGCGTCCAGTGGAAGGCGCAGGCCGAGGCGACCAGGGAACTGCTCGGGCGGTTCGGCCTGGACCTCGATCTGCGCAAGCCGCTGGCCGAGGCCACCCCCGTGCAGCGGACCGTCATCGCGATCGCCGCCGCCCTGGTCGGCTGGGAGGGCGGGCCCGGACTGCTGGTCCTCGACGAGCCGACCGCGGTGCTGCCGCCGCACGACGTGGCGGCGCTGCTTGAGATCGTCAAGGAAGTCCGTAACCAGGGAACCAGCATCTTGTACGTCTCGCACCGGCTGGACGAGGTGTTCCACATCGCCGACCAGGTCACCGTGCTGCGGGGCGGGCGGGTGGTGGAGAGCCGCCCGGTGCAGGGGCTCGACGTGCAGGCACTGGCCGAGCTGATGGTGGGCGCGGAGGTGGACGCGGGCTACCGGGCCGGCCTGCCTCCGGCCGACGACCGCGAGGTAGTGCTGCGGGCCAGGGACGTGCACAGCCGCTTCCTTGGCGGGGTGGACGTCGAGTTGCGCGCGGGTGAGGTGCTCGGGGTGGCTGGGCTGCCGGGCTCAGGGCGCGAGGAGCTCCCGTACGCGCTCGCGGGGTCGCTGCCCGGGGCCACCGGCCAGGTCGAGCTGCCGGGCCGGGGCTGGCTGCCGGTGAGCAAGTCGGCCGCCTTCGACATTCCGATCGTCCCCGCCGACCGGGGACGGGAAGCGGTGATCAGTGAGTTCTCGGTGGGGGAGAACATCACGATCTCGGTACTCAACCGGTTCGGCCGATTCGGCTGGCTGGGCCGGCGGCCGGAACGTCAGCTCGTCGGCGACTGGATGCGCACCGTGGAAGTAACCGCGGCAGGCTCCGGTGCCTTGATCACCACGCTCAGCGGCGGCAACCAGCAGAAGGTGGTGATGGCCCGCTGCCTGGCGCGCGACCCCCGGGTGCTGGTGCTGTGCGAGCCCACCGCCGGGGTCGACGTCGGCACCCGGCAAGCGATCTACGAGTTCATCGCCGAGCGCGCCCGGGCCGGCTTGTCACTGGTGGTGTCCTCGTCCGACACCGGCGACCTGCTGGCCATCTGCACCCGGGTGCTTGTCATGTGCAACGGCCGGGTGACCCGGGAGCTGGCCGGCGACGAGATCACCGAACAGACGCTGCTGAACGCGATGGAAGAGACGGAACAGGTATGACAACTCAGCTTCCGACTGACCGCGGACGCCCGAAGCGAAGAGTGGCGGCCTCGGCCGGCTCCGGCCAGCACGGCTTCATCAGCAGCGTGGACTGGCGCGGCGGCCTGAGCCCGCGGAACATCGGCGCGGTCTACGTGCTGATCGTGATCTGCATCGTGTTCTCCATCTGGGCCCCGTCGACATTCCCCACCGTGGCGACGATCAAGCAGGTCCTGGACACCAACGCGATCACCGGGCTGGCGGGCCTGGCGCTGATCGTCCCGCTCGCGACCCGGACATTCGACCTGTCGTTCGCTTACGTGATGTCGCTGTCTGGTGTGACCGCCGCGCAGCTCATCGTGAATGACAACACGAACATCTGGCTCGCGCTGCTCGCCGGGATCGGCGTGGCGCTGATCATCGGCATCATCAACGGTTTCGTCGTCGTGGTGATGCGGATCGACTCGTTCATCGGCACCCTGGCCACCGGTTCGCTGGTGCAGGCCTTCATCAGCTTCGTCACCGGCGACAACACCATCAACAGCGTCAAGCTGGCGGGCGCGTTCTCGACCATGAGCCAAGGCGAGCTCCTCGGCGTCATCTACCCGGTCTACTACATGCTGGCCCTGGCGATCGTGTTGTGGCTGTTCATGGAGTACACGGCCACCGGCCGGCGGCTCTACGCGACGGGATTCAACCCGGACGCCTCCCGGCTCGCCAACATCAAGGTCAACAAGCTCCGGTTCTGCTCGCTGCTCACATCGGCCGGGATCGCCGGCTTCACCGGGGTCATGCTGGCGTCGTCGCTGAGCTCCGGCGACCCGACGGCGGGCACCCCGTACCTGCTGCCGGCCTTCGCGACGCTGTTCGTGGGCGCCACGGTCTTCAAGCAGGGCAGGTTCAACGCCTGGGGCACGATCGTGGCGGTGATCATGCTCGGTACCGGGACGGTCGGCCTCGGCCTGGTGGCCGCGCCGCTGTGGGCGGCCGACATGTTCACCGGCGTCGTCCTCATCGCGGCCCTGGGGGCGAGCGTCTACCAGACCCGGGGCCCGCTGCGGGGCCAGACCAGCCGGATTCGGTGGCTGCCCTTCCGGCAGCGCTCCGGCGCCTGACCGCGGTTCCAGCCTGTCTGACCGCGGTTCTGCTGGTGCCCGGTTTAGTTGGCGAGCACCAGCAGTGACCCGTCGGACATGTCTCCGTAGCCGGTGACCAGCCCGAGGGATGCGTTCTCGAGCTGAGCTGGCCCGGCGCTGCCCCGCAGCTGCCGTACCGCCTCGGTCACGTGGTTCATCCCCGCGATGTGGGCCTCGGCCAGCAGGCCGCCATGCGTGTTCACCGGGACCTTGCTGCCCGGTCCGATGCCGACCTCGGCAACGTACGACGAACCTTCTCCGCGGCCGCAGAAGCCGAGTTCCTCAAGCTGGCGCAGGACGACGAAGGTAAAGCAGTCGTAGATCTGCGCGAAGTCGAAATCGGCGGGCGACAGCCCCAGCTCGCCGAGGACCCGGGGGGCGACCTTCTGCAGCCCGAGATCAAGCATGTCGGGACGGCTCGCCAAATCGTCAGGGACATCCGCGTGGCCCTCACCGCCGCCAAGGACAAGCACGTCGCGCTGGCGGGAGTGCGTCGCCGCGGAGGCCGGCTCGACCAGCACCGCCGCGGCGCCGTCGGACTCCAGGCAGATGTCATAGAGCCGGAAGGGCTTGACGATGAAGGGCGATCGGTCGTACTCCTGCGCCGTCAGCGGGCGCCGGGCGAAATAGGCCCGCGGATTCCGGCTCGCGTGGGCGCGGGCGGCGAGCGCGACGGCGCGCAGCCCGGCGGGATCGGCGCCGGTCTCATACAGCCATCGGTTCGCCTGCAGGCTATACCACTGCATCGGGACCAGCAGACCGTACGGATGCTCCAGATGAGTCCGGAAATCGGGGCCTGGCCAGGAGAAACCCGTAGCGGCACCGTCAGCGCGGCTGAGCCGCCGCCCGCTGTACTGGGTACCGCCGGCGGCGACGATCACCCGGCGGGCCCGGCCGGACGCCACCGCCGCGACCGCGATCATGACGGCCGCCACCGCGCTGGCTCCGCCCAGGAAATTAGCCGCGGAAAAACGAAGGTCGTTGATTCCCAGCGCGCTGACATAGGACTCGGGCGTGATCTTAGCGCTGGGGATCACCACGCCATCGACGGTAGACGGGTCGACGGCCGCGTCAGCGCACGCCCGCAGGGCGGCCTCGGTGAGCAGGAACTCGGTGCTCTTGGCGGTGCCGCGGACGAATTCGGTTTCACCGATGCCGGTCAGCTTCGCGATCGGCGCGCTCACGACGGGGCGCCCTCGGTCGGAACCCAGCCCAGGAAGGCGTGCCCGTCCACCGCCTCGTACCGTGCGCGGACCGGCATGCCGCAGGCAAGCTCGGAAGGATCAGCGCCCAGGTAGTTGCCCGTCAGCCGGATCCCGTCGCTGATCTCGACCACCGCGATGGCATAAGGGGTCCGCGAGGCGAACCAGGGGTCGAATGCGCGGTAGCAGACGGTGAAGGTATGCACGATGCCCCGGTCGGGGAGCACGGCGGCCCGGAACTCGTCACCACGGCACCGCGGGCAGCGCGGGCGAGGCGGCCACTGGAGGGCTCCGCAGTCGGCGCACTGCCGGACCGTGAGCTCGTGCCGCGTCAGCCCGGAGAAAAATTCCGCGAAGGCCGCCGCGACCGGCGCGGGGTAGGGGCGGGCGGGCCCGCCTTGATCGCCCGCGATCGGCAACGGGTCCGGTGGTTCCCCCGGCTGTGTTTGTCCGCGCATCTCGCCTCGCACGCTCGTCGTCTCTCGTTGTCCCTCGGCACCGGAAGGGGATCGTTCCCGAAACGATTCCAGGACACGCCTTGACCGCTACCTGCTAATGATGATTATGATATGGCACAAATTACGGATCATGCCTAGTGCTGTCCAATGTGGAGGGGTCCATGCCAATCCTGCAGGGCGCGCGCAGAGCCGCGCGCAAGCCAGCCGCGGCGCTGGCCATCGTGGCGGCGGTCCTCGTCGCCGTGGGGTGTAGTTCTAACAGCTCTAGCTCGTCCAGCTCGGCTAGCGCCGGCAACACTGCCGCAGCCAGCTCGAGCTCCAGCGCGACCAGCGCGGGCAGCGGCCTCAGCGCGGCCGACCAGGCTGGCCTGGCCAAGGCCCAGGCGTTCCTGGCCACGGCGGAGACGCGTCCCACTCAGATCACCAACACGGTGAAGATCACCAAGCCCATTCCCAAGGGCAAGACGGTCGACTTCATCACCTGCGGCGCTACCCCTGAGTGCACCCAGGAAGGCCAGCTCGTCCAGGACGCGGACAACCTGCTCGGCTGGAGCACGGTGATCCTGAACAACGACGGCTCCTCGGCCGCGTGGAAGAGCGATTTCGACCAGGTCGTGCGGACCAAGCCCGCGGCCGTGCTGTTCACCGGTATCCCGGCGGCGCTCTACGCGTCCGACGCGGCCGCCCTGAAGGCGAACGGCACGTTCGTCTCCACCTGCTGTGTGACCGACGAGGCCGGGCCAAGCACCGGGATCGGCTACGCCATCGACACGCCCGACCAGGTCGGGCCGATCGGCGGCGCGCAGGCTGCCCTGGTGGCGGCCGATTCCAAGGACACCGCCGATTCGCTGATCGTCAATCTGCCGGACCTGCCCATCCTGGACAACGGCGTGACCGACTACAAGGCCGGCATGGCCACCTACTGCCCGACCTGCAAGGTCAGCGAGCTCGACATCGCCCTCGCCAACATCGCCACCGCGCCCGCCACGATCGTCGCCTACGTGCGATCGCACCCGAGCATCAAGTACGTCGTGGCTGCCACCGACGGCCTCACCGTCGGGCTGCCGGCCGCGCTGAAGGCGGCCGGCCTCTCGGACGTGCAGATCGTCGGCCAGGGCGCGACGGCGACCAACCTGCAGTACATGCACTCCGGCGAGCAGGCGGGCGATGTCGCCTTCCCGTACTACGAAGTGATGTGGGCGATGGTCAACGCGGTGGCCCAGCACGAGGCGGGGGTGACGGTGACCCCCTCGGTCGCGCCGCCGCTGTGGGTGCTGACGCCGTCCAACGCGCCCACCAGCAGCCTGGCCTTCCCGCTGGTGCTCAATTACCAGGCGCAGTTCAAGGCCCTCTGGGGACTGGGATAACCGGCACCGGGATAACAGGCGCCTAGTAGACGGCAGCGCGCAGGGCATCGGCTCTGCGCGCTGCCATCTTCCGTACCACCACCGCTCGCGGGCGGTCCTGCGCAGAATGGAGTGGAATCCGGATGCCGGCTGACAAAGTGGCCTTCATCACCGGGGGATCACGGGGCATCGGACGGGGCATCGCAGAGCGGCTGCTGGCCGATGGCTACCTGGTCGCGATCTCGGGGCGGGATCCCGGCAAGGGGGAACAGGCCCTGCGCGAGATGGCGGCGGGCGAACGCGCCATCTTCCTGGCCGCCGACGGCGCCGATCAGGGCCAGGCCGAGCGGGCGGTGGACGGTGTGCTCGACCATTGGGGAAGAGTCGACGTCCTCGTGAATAACGTCGGCGGCTCCCGCGGCGTCGCTGAGGTTGCCAGCATGAGCGACGACGACTGGGGCTATACCGCCGACCTGATCCTGAACTCCGCACTGTGGTCCACGCGCCGGGCACTCCCGGGTATGCAGAGCGCCGGCTGGGGCCGCGTCATCAATATCTCATCGGTGGAGAGCAAGCGCTGCCGCATCTCCGGGGTCAGCCATTACGTGACGTTCAAGCACGCGATGAATGGCTTTACCCGCGCGGTCGCCGCAGAGTACGCCAGGTGCGGTATTACCTGCAATGCGCTCTGCCCGGGCGGGGTCGAGACCGATCTGATGACGACTACCGGGCGCGCCACCGCCGAGTCCACCGGCGTGACCTACGAGGAGTTCCTGCAGCAGTACGCGGATGAGACGCTGACCGGACGCCTGGTCACGGTCGAGGAGGTCGCCGCGCTGGCTGCCTTCCTGGTCACCGACCTGGCCCGGAGCATCACCGGCAACTTGATCAACATCGACGGCGGATCTCTGCCGTACTAGCTTCCCGCCGCGCTCAGGGGACATCAGGGCCGCGGCATCGTGGCTGACTAGCTGGTCCGGACCTCGGCGTTCCGGTCGTGGGCGCCGGACGTGCCCTCGGTCCGCAGTTCGGCCTTGCGAATCTTCTCCGACGGCGTCCTCGGCAGCTGGTCCGCGAACCGGATGAACCGCGGGATGGCGAAGCCCGGCATCCGGCCCTGGCACCACGCCCAGATCGCGGCCGCGTCGACGTCGCCGGCCGGGACCACCACCGCGAGCACCTCGTCCTCACCCGCCTCGATGTCGGCCGGGACCCCGATCACCGCGCACTCGGCTACCGCCGGGTGGCTCAGGATGACCTGTTCGACCTCGTACGAGCTGATGTTCTCGCCGCGACGGCGGAGGGTGTCCTTGTACCGGTCGACGAAGTAGTACCAGCCGTCGGCGTCGCGGCGCAGCGCGTCGCCGGTATGGAACCACAGGTTCCGCCACGCCTCGGCGGTCTTCTCCGGCATCCCGTAGTAGCCCATACTGCACGTCCACGGGTGCTTGTACCGGATGATGAGCTCGCCGACCGACCCGACCGGGACCTCCTGGTCTGTCTCCGGATCGACCAGCCGGGCCTCGAACCAGTCGGCCGCCAGCAGCCCCTGCGCTCCGGCCGGGCGCATTTCCCCGTAGGGCGACATGATCGGCGCGCACGTCTCGGTCAGCCCGAAGGCGTCCACGAACGCCTCGACGCCGAACCGCGCCATGAACTCCGGTAGCACTGAGAACGCCGTGGGCGCCGCGTACACGCAGCGCAGCACGTTGTCCGCGTCGTCCGCACGCGGCGGCTGCTTCCAGACGAAGTCCATCATGACGCCGATCATGTTGGTGACCGTCACCTGGTTCTCCCGCAGCTGGTCGACCCAGCGGCTGGCGCTGAACCGGGACCTGATGACGATCCGCCCGCCGGCGATCAGCGCCGGGTAGGCGGCCATGAACTGCGCGTTCCCGTGGAACAGCGGCGTCACCGTCAGATAGGTGTCGGCGCTGGTCAGACGGGTGAGGGAGACGATGATGGAGCCGAACATGTACATTTGCGCGTGCGGCATCGCGACGCCCTTGGACGGTCCGGTGGTGCCCGAGGTGTAAAAGACGGACGCGAGTGACTGCGGCGCCGGATCGGGCAGCGCCAGCCGGTCCGCCGCAAGCAGCGTGTCCCACGGCCGCGCCGTCCAGCCGGCCGCACGCAGCACATCGAGCGCGGTGCCGAGCTGCCCCGTGTCGATGACCCAGAAGCCCTCCAGGCTGGGCAGGTCGTCGCGCAGCGCGGTGAAGCGCGGCGCGAACACATCGTCGATGACCGCCCAGCGGGCTTGCACCAGGCTGACCTGGTGGCGCAGGAACTCGCCCTCGTAGGCGGTGTTGACCGGCGCCTGCACCAGCGCCCCGACGCCGCAGCCGAGCCAGCTGAACACGAACCTGGACGAGTTCGCGGCCATGATCACGACCCGGTCGCCGTCGGCTGCGCCGGCCGCTCGCATGCCGCCCGCCGCCCGCTCCGCCCGGTCGAGCGCTTCGGCGTAGCTGAACTCCAGCCCTTCCTCCGGCGCGACCAGGCAGCCGGCGTCCGGCCTGCGGGCGGCGTGCCCGCGCAGCACATGCGCCACCGTCCAGCGGCTCATGTCCGGATCGGTGGGCTGCAGGTCGGTGTAGTGCCGCGTCATCATGCTCCTCTGGTTGAGCAGGGCCGTTCTGTTGAGCAGGGCCGTTCTGTTGAGCAGCGTCGTTCTGTTGAGCAAGGCCGCCGCTTAATCTATGATAATGATTCGGTGCATATTGGCAATGTGCGTTACCGGACACGTCTCACCGCGCCGCCGCGGGCTGGAGGAGTACCTGTGAGTTCAGATGATCTTTCGCGCCGGATAAGGCGCCTGGAGGACCGGGCGGAGTTGCGCGAGCTCGTCAACCGCTACTGCCTGGCGATCGATGATTCAGACTGGGACGCGCTGACCGGACTGTTCGCCGCCGACGCCGAGATGGCCGGCCAGGCCGGCCCCCGCGACGTGGTGGGCGTGCTGCGGTCGATCAGGTCCGGCTACGGCCGGACCATCCACACCGCGCTCGCGCAGGTTCTCGAGTTCACCGACGACGACCATGCCAGCGGCATCGTGCCCAGCCGAGGGGAGCTGGCCATCGCCGGGCAGACGGTGCTGTGCGCGATGCGCTACCTCGATGACTACGTCCGGGTGGACGGCGGCTGGCTGTTCGCGCGCCGGGTGCTCCGCTTCAACTACGCGCTGCCCTGGGCGGCCATGGCGGAGGCGATGACCGGCGAGCTCCCGGTCGCCTGGCCGGGCGCCGGCCCACTGCCGGCGGACGACATGCAGGAGGTGGGCCGCGCATGACAGCCAACCAGGAAAACGCCCCTGCCGGTCGCCTGGCCGGAAAGGTCGCCCTGGTCACCGGCGGTGCCAGCGGGATCGGCGAGGGAACCGTGCGGCGGCTGGTGGCCGACGGGGCCCGCGTCGTGGTCGCCGACATCCAGGCCGAGGCCGCCGCCAAGGTCGCGGCCGAACACGGAGACCGCTGCCTGCCCATCGCCGCCGACGTGACCAAGGAGGCCGACGTGGCCGCGGCCGTTGACCTCGCCGTGACCGAGTTCGGCCAGCTCGACGTGGCCTTCGCCAACGCCGGCATCTTCGGCGCCTACGGGCCGATCGACAAGACCAGGATGGCCGATGTCGACCTCACCTGGGCGGTCGACTTGCGGGGGGTGTTCGTCACGATGAAGCACGCGGCCCGGGTCATGGTCCCCCGCGGGAGCGGGGTCATCATCGCCACCACCAGCCCGGCGGCCGTCGTCGGCGGCATCGGCAACCACGCCTACAGCGCGGCCAAGGCCGGCATCCTGGGCCTGATGCGCTCGGTCGCGGCGGAGTTGAGGCCGCACGGCATCCGGGTCAACGCGGTGATGCCCGGCGCCGTCGTCTCCGCCATGACGGCTGACCTGGTACTGGGCGACGCAACCGCGATCGGCCAGGTCACCGAGGCGCTGGCGGCCGACGCGGCGCGCGGCAGGCCAGGCCTGCCCGCCGACATAGCGGCCGCGGTCAGCTACCTGGCCAGCGACGACGCGACGTTCGTGACCGGGCACACGATGGTGGTCGACGGCGGGCTGACCGCCATCGGCGGCAACTCGCCCTATACCAGGGGCAAGTACGCGGAGCCGGGTGCCCTGCTGGAAGGCGGCCGCCGGGGCTGACCCGGCCGCGGCTGACCCGGATTCGGCGGCCCGCCGAGTCCGGGCGGGCCGCCGCAGCGCTCACGCTGACGTGACGAACCCCCGGTAGTCGTCGGCCGCCACCGCGTCGCAGATCTCCCGGTAGCGGCCCACGCCGCCGATGAACGGCATGAATACCCGCGGCTTGCCGGGCACGTTCGCCCCCATGTACCAGGATGCCGCCTTCGGCATCAGCGTCCGGCTGGCCAGCTCGTTGACCAGCGCGACCCAGTCCTCTTGGGCGGCATAGTCCGCCTCGGTGGTGGTGAGGTCCTTCTTGCGCAGGTACTCGAGGTGGTCGCAGACCCACTCGACGTGCTGCTCGATCGAGACGACCACGTTGCTGAGGACCGACGGACTGCCCGGTCCGGTGATGAGGAACAGGTTGGGGTACCCGTTGCAGGCCAGCCCCAGGTAGGTGTGCGGGCCGGCCGCCCAGTCGTCGCGCAGCGAACGGCCGCCGCGGCCATAGATGTCGACGCCGAGTATCGACCCGGTCATCGCGTCGAAGCCGGTCGCGAAGACGACCGCGTCGAGTTCGTACTCGGCGTCCGACGTACGGATCCCCGTCCGCGTGACGGATTCAAGCGGCGTCTCGCGCAGGTTGACGAGGCGGACGGAGTCCCGGTTGAACGTCTCGTAGTAGTCGGTGCCGAGGCAGACCCGCTTGGCCCCGACCGGGTAGTCCTGCGACGTCAGCGCGGCCGCCACGCGCGGGTCGCGGACGATCTCGCGCACCTTGCCGCGGATGAAGTCGGCCAGCAGGTCGTTGGCCCGCTGGTCCACCGTCAGGTCGTTGAACGTGCCGATGATGTCGCTGCCGCCGATCTCCCACCACTGCCCGAAGCGCTCCTTGCGCAGCTCGGCCGGCGCGGACACCGCCGACTCGTCGTAGTTCTTGCGCAGCGTCCCGTTCCTGCTGGCCCGTTCCCGCGCCCGCAGTTCGGCCCGGTGCGCGCGGAAGTACTCCACCGTGTCCCGGCTGAGCGGCGCGTTGCGGGCGGGCAGGGTGAAGTTGGCCGTGCGCTGGAAGACGACAAGCTCGGCGGCCTCCTGCGCCACCAGGGGTATCACCTGGACGCCGGATGAGCCGGTGCCGATCACGCCGACCCGTTGCCCGGCGAAGTCGACGCCCTCAGTAGGCCAGTGGCCGGTGTGGTAGGTGGCGCCGCCGAATGAGCTGAGCCCAGGGAGGTCGGGGGTGCGCGCGGTGGACAGGCACCCCACCGCCATCACCAGGTAACGCGCGCGGACGACGGTACCGTCGTCCAGCGTTACATCCCACTGCTCAGCCCCGTCGTCGTACCGGGCCGCCGCCACCCTGGTGCCGAGCTCGATATCGGGGCGGAGGGCGAACCGGTCGGCGACGTGGTTCAGGTACCGGAGTATCTCCGGCTGCGTGGCGAACCGCTCGCTCCACTCCCACTCCGCCTCAAGCTCGGGCGAGAACGAGTACGAGTACTCAATACTCTCGACGTCGCAGCGCGCGCCCGGGTAGCGGTTCCAGTACCAGGTGCCGCCGACGCCGTCCCCGGCTTCGAAGACACGGACCGAGAACCCGGCGGCGCGCAGCCGGTACAGCGAGTAAAGACCGGCGAAGCCCGCGCCGACAACCACCGCATCATAGGAGCCGGCCTGTTCCTTGTTCTTGACCACCAGGCTACGATACAACGAAAAACGTATATATGAATAGCATGGATTGGGGGAGCGCGGATGGCGAAGGCGCCGCCGGGAACGTCTCTGGCCACGCGGTTTCCAGGACTGGACGGGACCTACGCCGAGCTGCTCGACGCCGCACGCACGTCGGGCGCGCCGCCGATGACGGAACTCACCCCGGCGGCGATGCGCCGGCGGGTCGAGTCCGGTGACCCGTTGTGCGCGCCCGGGCCGAAGATGCGCGAAGTAGCCGACATCCAGCTCGGCCCGCGGCTGCCCGCCCGCCGCTATGTCCCTCGCGCACTGCGCACGGGCCGGATCCTGGTGTGGTTCCACGGCGGCGGCTGGATCACCGGCGGTATCGGCTACTCGGACCAGTTCTGCCGGTCGCTCGCGGACGGGGCTGGCTGTGAGGTACTGAGCGTGGACTACCGGCTGGCGCCGGAGGATCCGTTCCCGGCCGCGGTCGAGGACGCGCTGGCCGCGGTGCGGTGGGCCGCGTCGGCCGTTCGCGAGGTGGTCGTGGGCGGTGACAGCGCGGGCGGCAACCTGGCGGCGGTGGCCGCTCTGGAGCTCGCGGCGGCGGCCAGTCAGGAGCTCGCGGCCGGGGCCGCCCAGAAGGTCGCCGGCCGATCCGGGTCGCTCCCCAGCGTGCGGCTGGCCGGCCAGCTGCTCGTCTACCCCGTCCTCGACACCGACCGCGGCAGGCCCTCCTACCTGGCCTACGACGGCCTCGTGCTCGGCGTGGCGGAAATGGGCTGGTTCTTCTCGCAGTACCTGCCGCGTGAACAGGACCGGGCCAGCCCGCGAGCCGCCCCGCTGCGCGCGTCGGAACTCGGCGGCCTGCCGCCCGTGGTCATCGCGGTCGCCGGCCACGACCCGCTACGCGATGAGGGCCTGGCCTACGCCGGGCGGCTGCGCGCCGCCGGGGTGCCGGTGACGCTGCTCGAGTTCCCGTCGCTGCCGCACGGCTTCCTGCGCTTCACCGGTCCGGTTCCGGCCGCCGCCGATGCGGCCGGGCAAATCGTCACCGCGGCCGCGGCGCTCATGGAGGACCGTGCTCTCATGCAGGATGGCGTGCTCACTCGAGACGGTGCGCTTACCCAGGACAGTGCACTCAGGCGGGAAAGCAGAGATACAGAGCCGCCGAACGGACAGAGGTGACCACCATGCGCGCAGCCGTACTTGAGCGGTTTGGCGAGCCGTTGATCGAGGTCGACGTGGAACCGGCCGGAATCGCCGCCGACGAGGTGCTGGTCCGGGTCGTCGCGTCCGGCATCTGCCACAGCGACCGTACCGTCCACATCGGCGCCCAGGACCGGCCGCTGCCGCTGGTGCTCGGGCACGAGTCGTCCGGCGTGGTGGAGCAGGTCGGGTCGGCGGTGACGCTGTTCGCGCCGGGTGACCACGTCGTCGGCTCTCCGTCCGCCTGCTGCGGCCGGTGCGGTTACTGCCTGCGCGGGCTTACCCAGCACTGCACGGACAAGGGCCAGACCAGGACCGGCGGCGGCCCCCGGCTGGTCCGCGACGGCGCCGAGGTGCACGCGTTCATCGGCCTTGGCGGTTTCGCCGACCACATGCTGGTGTCCGAGCGCGGGCTGGTCCGCATCCCCGACGAGATGCCGCTTGAGTCGGCCGCGCTGCTCGGCTGCGCGGTGCTGACCGGGGTCGGCGCGGTGCGGCACCGCGCCGACGTGCGAGCCGGGCAGACCGTCGCGGTGATCGGCTGCGGCGGCGTCGGCCTCAACGCCATCCAGGCGGCCCGGCTGGTCGGGGCCACCCGGATCATCGCGGTGGACCTCAATCCGGCCAAGCTCGCCCGGGCCAGGGAGTTCGGCGCGACCGACGTGGTCGCCGCCGCCGCCGACGACCCGGTCGAGGCGGTGCGCACGCTGACCGGCGGCGGCGCCGATCAGGTGCTTGAGGTCGTCGGGCTCGGCGCGACCATCGAGCAGGCATTCGCCATGGCCGGCGTGCACGGCCGGGTCACGGTGGTCGGTGTGGCCCGCCCCGAGGAGAAGATCACGCTGCCCGCGGCGGCCCTGGTGACCTCGGAGCGCCTGATCCAGGGGAGCCGGATCGGCTCGGGCGACTTCCGGGTCGACATACCGCTCTACTGCCAGATGTACCTGCGCGGCCAGCTCAAGCTGGACGAGCTCATCTCCGAGGTGATCGACCTGAGCGAGGTGACCCGCGGGCTCGAGCAGCTCGACAGCTCAGACGGCGCGCGCAGCGTCATCCGTTTCGGAAACGGGCACGGATGAGCCTGCTCGGCCGGTACCGGGTACTCGACCTCAGCGACGAGCGAGGCCTGCTGGCCGGGCGCATGCTGGCCGACCTTGGCGCCGACGTCGTCCAGGTCGAGCCGCCGGGCGGCTCGACCGCGCGGCGGGTCGCGCCGGTCTCAGCCGCCGGGAGCTACTTCTGGGACACCTTCGCGGCGAACAAGCGCGGTATCGTCGCCGATCTGACGACTGAGGATGGGCGCCACCTGGTGCGCCGACTCGCCCTGCGGGCTGACTTCCTTATCGAGTCGGCCGGGCCCGGCGTGCTCAGCGCCCTCGGCCTCGGCTGGCCCGACCTCCGGGAGGTCAACCCGGCGCTGATCTACGGCACGGTCACCGCGTTCGGGCACGACGGGCCTAAGTCCGGCTACGCGGAGTCGGACCTCGTCGTCTGGGCGGCGGGCGGGCCGCTGCAGCCCAACCGGGACGAGGGCCTGCCCCCGCTGCGGATGAGCGTGGAGCACGCGTTCCTCAACGCCGCCGCCGACCTGGCCGGCGGCCTGCTGATCGCGCATCACGCCCGCGCCCGCAGCGGACAGGGCCAGCTGGTCGACGTCTCCGCGCAGGCAGGCCTCGGCCTCAACACGCTGGGGCGGGTGCTGGCCGACTCGGTGCGCGATCCCAACCCGGAGTGGGCGGCGATCGTCAGCCCCACCAAGCGGGTCGATCAGAGCGGCAGCGGCAGCGGCACCAGCTCGCACCTGAAGAAGTGGCCCTGCCGCGACGGGCTGGTCGAATTTCACCTCGCGATGGGCACCGCCGTCGGCGGCTTCACCAACAACTTCTTCCGCTGGCTGCACGACGAGGGCGCGTGCTCTGACCGGGTCGCGGCCTGGGACTGGCGGGTAATGCCGGCCCTGGTCAAGGCGGGCGAATTCAGCGAGGACGACATGACCGAGGTGCGGGCCGCGGCGGCCGAATTCCTGGCCCAGCGGACCAAGGCCGAGATCCTGGACGCGGCGATCCGCTACCGGCTGCTGTGCATCGGGATCAGCGATACCGCCGACCTCGCCGCCAGCGCCCAGCTCGCGGCCCGGGGCTACTTCGCCACCGTGGGCGCGGGCGCCCGGCGGCGCACCATGCCTGCGCGCTGGGCCAGCGGGTCGATACCGCTGACCGACCTGCGGCTGCCCGCGCCGCTAGTCGGCGAGCACACCGCCGAGGTGCTGGCCGACTGGCTGGGCGACGAGCGGGCGCTAGCTGAGTCGGCTACCGGAGCGCCGTCGGAGACAGTCGAGGGCAAACAGCCGGAGACCGCCGAGGAGAAGCGGCCGAAGACAATGACAGGGAAGACGTCCGGGGCGGCGACGCGGGAGGGACGCCGATGACCGACGCGCTGGCCGACCTCAAGGTCGCGGACTTCAGCTGGGTGGTGGCCGGACCGGTGGTGGGCCGCGCCCTGGCTGATTTCGGCGCCGCCGTGGTGCGGGTGGAGTCGTCGACCCACATCGAGACCGCACGGATGATGCAGCCGTTTTACGACGGCACGCCGGGCGCGGAGAACTCCGCGCTCTACGGCACCTGCAACGCCGGAAAGCTCGGGCTCACCCTCAACCTCAAGCTGCCCGCCGGGCAGGACGTCGCCCGTGACCTGATCCGCTGGGCGGATGTGGTGATCGAGTCGTTCTCGCCCGGGCAGATGGAACGGTGGGAACTCGGCTACGAGAGCGTGCAGTCGCTGAACCCGTCGGTGATCATGCTGAGCACGTCGCTGATGGGGCAGACCGGGCCCGCGGCGAAGCTGGCGGGCTACGGCAACATCGGCGCGTCCGCTAGCGGATACCAGGATCTGGTCGGCTGGCCGGACCGCCCGCCGATCGGGCCGTTCGGGCCGTACACCGACTACGTGGGGCCCCGGTTCTCCCTCGCCTTGCTGCTGGCCGCACTGGACCGGCGGCGGCTGACCGGTCTTGGCTGCCACCTCGACGTCGCGCAGAGCGAGATCGGCGTCTTCCTGCTGTCGCCGCAGCTAGCCGAGTACTTCGACCGCGGCACGGTTGCCGCCCGGCGTGGCAACGCGGATGAGCGGTTCGCGCCGCACGGCGTATTCGGCTGCCTCCCCGACGGCGACGAAGACCGGTTTGTGGCGGTGGCGGTCACCAGCGACGGGCAGTGGCAGGCGCTTGCGGCCGAGATCGGCGACCCCGGCCTGGCCGGCGAATCGCGCTTCCAGACCGAAACCGGCCGCCTGGCGGCGGCGGCCGAGCTTGCGGACATCGTCGCCGCCTGGACGGCGGGGCAACGGGCCGAGGACGTGACCGCCCGCCTGCAGCGGCGCGGCGTTCCCGCGCACACCGCGGCCAGCAGCGCCGACTGGAGCCGTGACCCTCAACTCGAGCACCGCGGCCACCTGCGCGCGCTGCCGCACCCGCAGTTCGGCACCGCGACCGTCGAGGGCCCGCGCTACCTGCTTTCCGGCACGCCGGGCGAGGTTAGCAGGCCAGCGCCGCGGCTCGGTCAAGACAATGAGTACGTGCTGCGCACGCTGCTCGGTTACGACGCGGCCGAGTGCGCGCGGCTGACCGACAGCGGCGCGCTGACCTGAGGAGGCATCCTTCGGTGGAAGGGGACCAGGTGGAAGCGGACAGGTGGAAGCGGACAGGTGGAAGCGGACAGGTGGAAGCGGACAGGTGGAAGCGGACAGGTGGAAGCGGACAGGTGGAAGCGGGCAAGTGGAAGGCGGGCAAGTGGAAGGGGAGACGGTAGTGGAGAAGGGGAGACGGTAGTGGAAGAGCGGCAGGCGGCAGACAACTGGCAGGCGGACTGGCAGCCGCTGGTCGACGCCGTGGGGCGCGACTTCGGCGACGGCATGACCGTCTGGGGCGCCGACGTGGTGGAACGGGGCACCATCCGCCGGTTTGCGGAGCCCCTTGAGCTGAGCTCGGGACTGCACTACGACCTCCAGATCGCGCGGGCGCACGGCTTCCCCGACGTCATCGCGCCCTACACCGCGGCGATGAGCTTCAGCGTGCCGGCCATGTGGCGGCCGGGCGAGCCGACGCTCTATCCCGACCCGGCCCCCGACGCCCAGCCGGCCCGCAGCCCCATCAACAACCAGGACATGCCGCTCGGGCCGCGCACCACCGGGTTCTTCGCGACCGACATCTCGGTCGAGTTCGTCCGTCCGGCCGTAGTCGGCGAGCGCGTCGGCCGTCGCGGCAACCGGCTCGTCTCCTGCGTGCCCAAGCAGACCTCGATGGGCCGCGGCGCGTTCCTGACCTGGGAGAGCGAGCTGGTCACGGACTCAGACGAGGTCATAGCGCGGGTGCGCACCGGCACCTACGCCTACAACCCGCACTCCTGATCCCTGCCCGTGCGGCCATCGACCCCCCGCCCGTGCGGCCATCGACCTCCCTCGCGCCTACGGACATCGACCTCCCTCGCGCCTACGGACATCGACCTCCCCCGTCCGTGCGGCCATCGACGCGCGGACGTCGCCAAGAAGCCTCATCGCTTGCGAATAACAGCAAGAAGTGGTGCGCTCGCCCGGCTGTCGACATGATCGTGGATCGTTGTGCACACGGGGATGTACACAACGATCCACGATCTCGTCCGGGCATTGTTGGGACAGGATAACAGCAAGAAGCTCCGCTGGCGATGCCGTTCGTACGACGTTATGCGGTAGTCCTGTGCCGCTATGCCGCTCCGCTATGCCGCTCCGCTATGCCGCTCCGCTATGCCGCTCCGCTATGCCGCTATGCCGTGAAGCCGCCGTCCACGGTGTAGACCGCCCCGGCCACGAAGCCCGCGTCCGGCCCGGCCAGCCAGCTGGCCAGCCCGGCCACCTCCTCGGCGGTGCCGAGCCGGCCGATCGGGTGCTGGGCGGTCAGCGCCGCCAGCCGGCCGGCGTCGAGACGGCTCTCAAGCAGCGGGGTGCGGATATAGCCGGGGCAGATCAAGTTGATTCGGATCCCGTCGGCCGCGTAGGCGCGCGCCGCGCTGCGGTGCAGCCCCACCAGGGCATGCTTGGCGGTGCTGTAGGCCGGGACCGTAGGGTGCCCCCGCAGCCCAAGGACGCTGCCGATACTGGTGATCGAGCCCCCGGGCGACCCCGCGAGCATCGCCCTTATCTCTGCCCGCAGGCAGAGGAACACGCCGTCCAGGTTCACGCCGAGCACCCGCCGCCAGTCGGCGAAGGAGCAGTCGGCGATGGCGCCGCCGTTGTCGGGGATCGCCGCGCAGTTGACCGCGGCCCGCAGCGGGCCAAGCCGCACGGCGCTGGCGAGCATGGCGTCGACCGAGTCCTCATCGCTGACGTCGGCCCGCACCGCCGCGGCGGCCGGCCCGCAGGCGGCGGCGGCGGCGTCGGCGCGGTCGCCGTCGATGTCGGCGACCAGGACGGTGTAGCCGTCCGCCGTGAGCCTGCGGGCGCAGGCGGCGCCGATGCCGGACCCGCCCCCGGTGATGAGGGCGACGCCGCCCTCGGTCAGCTTGACCTCGTCAGCGTGATCGCCAGCTCCGGGCACGCGGCGACGGCCTCCTCGGCGTCAGCGACCTGGTCGTCGGTGATCTCCACGGAGCCGCCGCGCAGCGTCACGAACCCCTCCTCGTCGTCGCTCAGCAGCTTGGGCGCCGCCGTGTAGCACCGGCCATGACCGGTGCAGCGCGACTCGTCGACCGACAGCCTCATGCTCATGACACCTCCGTTTCCCACCGTAGCGGCAGCCGGTTGACGGACAGCTGCGCCCCGCGTTCGTAGAGCTGCTCGTCGCTGGCGAGTTCGTAGTCAGGAATCCGCTTGTGCCACTCGGTGACCGCGATGATCAGCTCATGCCGCGCCAGGTGCATGCCCATACACCGGTGCGGCCCCGCGCCGAAGGCGAGGTGGTGGTTGATGTGCTCCCGGTCGAGATCGAAGGTCAGCGGGTTGGCGAACTTCTGCGGATCGTGGTTGGCGGTGCCGAGGCCCAGCCAGACGATGTTGCCCTTGCGCAGCGGCAGCCCGTGGAAGTCGATGTCGCGGGTGACCAGGCGGCCATCCATGTAGACCAGCGGGTAGAGGCGGATGAACTCTTCAACCGCTTGCGGCCACAGCTCGGGCTGGGCGGTGAGCCGGTGCCTGAGGTCAGCGTCGCCGGCCAGGTGGTGGAAGATGAAGCCGAGCGCGCTGCGAGTGGTGTCAAGCCCGGCCAGCATCGCCGTGTAGCAGATCGTGATGATGTCCTCGCGGGGGATGGGCTCGCCGTCGAGGGTGGAGACCAGCAGCCGCGAGATGAAGTCGACCTCGGTGTCCTGCGGCTGCTGCTGCCGGTCGGTGATCGCCTGGTCGAAGTAGCCCCGGATCCATTCGGTGGAGATCGCCGCCTGTTTGAGGCCGCGGCCGGCGAAGCTCGCGAACACGTTCTCGACGTGCTCGAGGAAGATCGCGCCGTCGGCGACCGGCAGGTTCAGCGTGGCCAGGAACAGGTCGGTCGGGAACCGGATGGCGAAGTCGCTGACCAGGTCGCAGCCGCCCTTCGGGTACAACTCGTCGATCAGCTCCTCGCACCGGCTCAGCACCAGCGGCTCGAGCCGCCGTACCGCGGCCGGGGCGAACCAGCGGTTAAGCACCCGGCGCATCGCGGTGTGCTCCGGCGGGTCGAGGTACTGGGGGAGCAGGTCGAAGGTGTGCTCCGGGGTCAGCGCGCTGATCACCTCGTTGCTGAACACGTCCGGCATCTGCAGCGCCTCGAGCACGTGCTCGTAATCGGTGATCATCCAGAACGGCCGCGGGCGGGTGTCGTTCCAGAGGAACGGGCCACGGTCACGCTCGGCGTCGAGCAGCTGGTAGGTCTCGAACAGCGGCCGCTGGACCGTGTAGTCGGTGTGGCTGACGGGGCAGCCACTGGCCTGCATGATCTCGGTTTCTGTCTCGGGCATTGATCCTCCGCTTGGGCCGGGGAATGAGGTCCATCAATCGCTGCGGGCCGCTCAGGTGCTGGTCCAGCGCGGCGGTCGTTTCTCCTTGAAGGCCAGCGCTCCCTCGCGGGCGTCGGCCGACCCCCGCACCGGCACGCTGATCTCCCGCTGCCGCTCGAACTCCTCGTCCAGGCTCCAGTCCCGGCACTCGGCGAGGATGCGCTTCGTGGCGGCCACCGCCAGCGGCCCGTTGCGGGCGATTCCCGCTGCCAGCTCGACCGCGGTCGCCAGCGTGGTGCCCGACGGCACCAGCCGGTTCACCAGTCCGGCCCGCTCGGCCTGCGCGGCCGGCACGAACTCGCCGGTGAGCGCCCATTCCATCGCCTGGTAGTAGGGGACCCGCCGGGACAACCGCAGCAGTCCGCCACCGGCCGCCACCAGGCCGCGCTTGACCTCGGGCAGGCCGAACCGGGCATCGGTGGCGGCGACGATCAGGTCGCACGCCAGCACGATCTCGAACCCGCCCGCGATGGCGGTTCCCTCCACCGCCGCGACGACCGGCTTGGCGGGCGGCCGCTCGACGATCCCGGCGAAGCCACGGCTTCCGACCGACGGATTCTCCCCGGCCAGGAACGCCTTCAGGTCCATGCCCGCGCAGAACGTGCCGCCCGCGCCGGTGAGTACGGCGGCGGTCAGTGTCGGGTCCGCTTCGAGCTGGTCGAGCGCAGCCGAGACCGCCCACGCGGTCTCGGTGTCGATCGCGTTGCGGACCTCCGGCCGGTTCAGCGTCAGCACGAGGACCCCGCCGCGGCGCTCGGTGAGCAGCTTCCCGCCGGTTATCGCGGTGTCCTCAGTCATCGCGGTCCTCAGTCATCGCGGTCCTCAGTCATCGCAGTCCTCAGTCATCGCAGTCCTCAGTCATCGCGGTGTCCTCAGTCATCGCGGTGTCATCCGCTGAGCGCCGTCGAGCCGGATGGTCTCGCCGTTGAGCATCGGGTTGTCGATGATCGCCTCCGCCAGCTGCGCGAACTCCTCAGCCTGGCCCAGCCGCTTGGGATGCGGGATCTGCGCGGCCAGGCCGGCTTTCACGTCGTCGCCGAAGCGGCCGAGGATCGGGGTGTCGAACACGCCGGGGGCGATCGTGCACACCCGGATCGCCCGCTGGGCGAGATCGCGGGCCGCGTTAAGGGTCATCCCGACGATGCCGGCCTTCGAGGCGACGTACGGGAGCTGCCCGATCTGCCCCTCCCAGGCGGCGATCGAGGCGGTCAGCACGAAGACACCGCGGTCGCCGTCGAGCACGTCGTTGCCGGCCATCGCCGACGCGGCGAACCGCAGCACGTTGTAGGTGCCGATGACGTTCACCCGCAGCACGGTCTCGAACAGCTCGAGCGGGCCCGGGCTGCCGTCCTTCTGCAGGACGCGGACGGTTCCGCCGCGGCCGGCGCAGTGCACGACGGCGCGCAGCGGAGCGCGGTGGGACGCGGTCCGCACGGCAGCGGCGACCGCGTCCGGATCGGTGACGTCGGCCGGGGCGAAGATCGCATCGCCGCCAAGCTCCGCGGCTCGCTCGGCCCCGGCGGACGTTGGCAGGTCGACGATCACCACTCGGGCGCCGCGCTTGGCCAGCCGTCCGGCGGACGCCCAGCCGAGGCCGGACGCGCCCCCGGTCACCAACGCGGCGGCTCCAGTGAGGTCCATCGGACAGGCATCCTTTCTGTGAGTTGACGGGTGGGATGAGGCGGGGCGGGTGGGCTGAGGCGGCGGGAGCAGGCTGCTCAGCCGAGGCGCTCGAGGATCAGGGCGTTCGCCATGCCCCCGGCCTCGCACATCGTCTGCAGGCCGTACCGTCCGCCGGTCGTTTCCAGCTGGTTCAGCAGCGTCGTGAGCAGGCGAACCCCCGAGGCGCCGAGCGGATGGCCGAGCGCGATAGCGCCGCCGCGGGGGTTGACCAGGGCCGGATCGACCGGGAATTCCGCCAGCCAGGCCAGCGGGACCGGAGCGAACGCCTCGTTGATCTCCACCGCATCGAGCTGGCCGATGGCGAGGCCGCTGCGGTCGAGCACCTTGCTGGTGGCCGGGATCGGCCCGGTGAGCATCAGCGTGGGGTCGTCGCCGCACACGGCCGAGGCGGCGATGCGGGCCCGCGGCCGCAGGCCGAGCGCGGCCGCCCGCTCCTCGCTCATCACCAGCACCGCGCCCGCGCCGTCGGTAATCTGCGAGGAGTTGCCCGCAGTGATCTTCCAGTCCAGGTCGGGGAAGCGCTCGGTGTACTGCGGGGTGGCGAAGGCGGGTGCGAGCCCGGCGAGCTTCTCCGGGGTGGTCGCCGGCCTGATCGTCTCGTCCTCGGTGACCTTCGCGCCGTCCGGCGTGGTGACACCGGCGATCTCGGCCGTGAAGCGGCCGGATTCCCGCGCGGCCGCGGCCAGCTGGTGCGAGCGGGCGCTGTAGGCGTCGAGCTGCTCGCGGGTCAGCCCCCACTTC
The DNA here is from genome assembly GCA_050013875.1 of Trebonia sp. Taxonomy (GTDB): domain Bacteria; phylum Actinomycetota; class Actinomycetes; order Streptosporangiales; family Streptosporangiaceae; genus Trebonia. The sequence goes on from JBEKEK010000046.1 coordinate 42,220, forward strand.
TGGGCGACCAGTTCGGCGCTCACCCCCTGCGGGACGAGGCCGGGGAAGCGCGCCCGTACCGAGGGGCCGAACGGATCGGCGCCCTGCCGGGCCGAGCCCATCGGCACCCGGCTCATCGACTCAACCCCGGCCGCGATCACCAGGTCGTAGGCGCCGGCCATGACACCCTGCACGGCGAAGTCGACCGCCTGCTGGCCGGAGCCGCACTTGCGCTCGATCGTGGTGGACGGCACGTGGACCGGGAAGCCGGCCGCCAGCCAGGCCTGACGGCCAGGGGTGCCGGACTGCTCGCCGTTCTGCCCGACGCAGCCGACGAGGACGTCGTCCACCGTGCCGGGGTCGATGCCGTTCCGCTCGACCAGGGCGCCCAGCAGCTGGGCAAGCAGGTCAACCGGGTGGACTGCAGACAGCGACCCACCCTGCTTGCCCCGGCCCATCGGGGAGCGGATGGCGTCGACGATCACTGCGTTGCTCATAATGCTTCCAATTATTATCATGAATTATCGGGGTGGGCTACTCCCGGATCGGGCTGATCGTGAGGGCCGGTCCGCGCAGATCGCGATGGGCGCGGTAGGAGGGTGCGGCGGCCACGGGGCGTGGTCTACTGCCGGATCGCGCCGAACCTGCCGTCCGTTCGCGGGGATCGCTGGACCCGCAGAAGCGCGGCAGTGGCGGCCGGGGGCGCCGGGCGACTGCCGTGCGGCCCCGTCCCATCAGGCGGGCGTGCGGCCGGCTACTGGCCGCCGTCGACGGCGATCACGGCGCCGGTGGTATAGCTCGATGCGTCGCTGGCGAGATACAGGGCGGTGCCCACGACCTCGGCGGGCTCAGCCCCGCGTTGTAGCGCGAAGCCGCGGGACCGTTCAGAAAAGCGGTCTTGATCCCACGCCTTGCTCACATCGGTCAGGAACGTCCCGGCCATGATCGCGTTGCAGCGCACGGACGGGCCGAAGGTGTGCGCGAGCCCGGCCGTGAGCGCGTTGAGCCCGGCCTTGGCCGCCGCGTAGGGCAGCACGTCCGCTCGGGGGCGGACGGCCGCGGCGCTGCTGATGTTGATGATCGACCCCCCGCCGCCTGCCGCCATCCGGGTGCCGACCAGCGCCGCCAGCCGGAACGGGCCCTTCAGGTTCACCGCTATGACCTTGTCGAACAGGGCCTCGGTGATCGTGTCCACGCTGTCGTAGAGCGGCGACATGCCCGCATTGTTCACCAGCACGTCCACCCGGCCGAACGCGTTGTAGGCCGCATCGACCAGCCCGTCGAGCTCGTCCCAGTGCCCGACGTGGACGCCGTGGGGGAGGGCGCGCCGCCCGGTCGCGGCCGTGATCTCGGCCGCATAGGCGGCGCAGGCGCCGGCGTCCCTGCTGGCGATGACGACATCGGCCCCCGCCTGGGCGAAGCCCGCCACCATCGCCCGGCCCAGCCCCCGGCTGCCGCCGGTGACCAGCGCCACCTTCCCGGACAGGTCAAACGAGGGGGGCGGGTTCAGCGACATGACTTCATCCTAACCTAAATCCTTGTTATGGTATGCATGAATTGTGCAGGGTTTGGCCTGCCGGAGGGAGACCTGGTGAGTATCGCTGACGACGGCGGCCTGTTCGAGCTCCCGCCGGAGTACCGGGAGCTGCAGGCCGAGGCGCGCGCCCTCGCCGCGTCGGTGGCCGGGCACGCGGCGGTGGCCGATGAGGCGGACGGCGTCGACCAGGTCATGCGGCAGGCGCTGCGGGGCAGCCGGCTGGCGGAGGTCACCGTGGGGCGTGAGTACGGCGGCCGGTTCCCGCGGGTCGACTCGCTCGCGGTGACGGTGATCCGCGAAGTGCTGGCCGGCGTGAGCGGCCATCTCGACTCGCTTTTCGCCATGCAGGGCATCGGCAGCTTCGCCCTCTCCGAGGGGGGCAGCGACCCGGTCCGCAAGCGCTGGCTGCCCGCGGTGGCGGCACTTGACGCGATCGCCGCCCTCGCGCTCACCGAACCCGACGTGGGGTCAGACCTGAAGGCGATCACCACCACCGTCACCGTCGCGGATGGCCGGCTGGTCGTCAGCGGGCACAAGTCCTTCATCACCAACGCCGGGGACGCCGACCTCTATACGGTGCTGTGCCGGGAGGGGGGCGATCAGTTCTCGCTGGTCCTGGTGCCGGCCGCCGCCCCCGGGGTAACGGTCACCCGGCCGCACCAGATCATCGCGCCGCATGTTCTCGGCGATGTCGTGTTCGACGACGTCACGGTGCCCGCCGACCACCGGGTGGGCGAGCCCGGGCAGGGGTTCAGGCTCGCGCTGGCGACCCTGGCCACCTTCCGGGTGTCGGTGGCGGGGGCGGCGCTTGGGGTCGCGCAGGCGGCGCTCGACGAGGCGCTCAGGCACACCACCGGCCGGTCCCAGTTCGGCGTGCCGCTGGCCCAGCTCGGCCCGGTCCCCTCGCTGCTCGCGCTGTCGTGGACGGAGATCGAGATGGCGCGCTCGCTCACCTACCGGGCGGCCGCGGCGGCGGCCCGCGATCCGCGGGCGAACCTGCACCTGTCGTCGATGGCGAAGGTCGGGGCGACCGAGGTGGCCGGGCGGGTGGTGGACCGGGCGGTCCAGGTGATGGGCCGCTTCGGCCTCGTCCGCGGCAGCGCCATCGAACGGCTCTACCGGGAGGCCCGGCCGATGCGGATCTACGAAGGGTCAACCGAGGTCATCCTCGACTCGCTGGCCAAACAGCTGGTCCGGCGGCACTCCGGCGGACAGGGGAGCCAGGCATGATCATCGACGCGCACTGCCACGTCTGGCCCGATCACATCGCGGCGAAGGTGCTCGCCGCCCGGCCCGCGAGCCTCGACCCAGTGCACGACGGAACGCTGGACGGGCTGCGGGCCACGATGGCCGCGGCCGGGATCGGCCACGCGATGGTGCTCGGCGTCGCCAACGTCGCCCGCACGGTGCAGCGCACCAACGAGTGGATCGGCGCGGTCGACCGGTCGGTGTTCACCCCGTTCGGCACCGTCCACCCCGACCTCGCGCCGGAGGTCAACGTCAGGTCGCTGCTCGACAACGGCATCGGCGGCGTGAAGCTGCACCCGCTGTTCCAGGATCTGTCGCTCGACGACCCCCGGGTGATCGAGCTGCTGCACGCGCTGGCGGCGGAGGGCATCGTCGTGATCACGCACGCCGGCGCCGGCGGCTCGGACGAGGCCAACCACCGCGGCTCGCCCGCCGCGCTGCGGGCCGCGCTCGACGCGGTGCCGACGCTGACGCTCATCGCCTGCCACTTCGGCGGCTACCACCGGCTCGACGAGGCCGACGAGCTGATGGTCGGCTCCCGGGCCTACCTGGAGACGTCCTGGCCGCCGCGGCTGGCGGACCTCGACCGGGACCGGATCCGGTCGCTGATCCGGCGGCACGGCGCCGACCGCGTGATCTTCGGCTCCGACTGGCCGATGGCCGACCCCGCCGCCGAGATCGCCGCCGTGCGGGGGCTGGGCCTCGAGCCGGCCGAGACCGAGGCGATCCTCGGCGGCACGCTGGCCGGCCTCATCGGGCTCGCTGGCTGAGCGGCAGCCGTCACCCCCAGCGGGAGCACCATGCACATCGCCTATACACCCGGCCAGGAACGGTTCCGCGACGAGGTCCGGGAGTATTTCGCGGGGCTGCTCACCCCGGAGGTCCGGCGGGCCTTCGCGCTGATGGACGAGGAACAGGACTCCGGCTACCGCGACGTGATCCGGCAGCTCGGCCGCGACGGCTGGCTGGCGATCTCGTGGCCGCCGGAGTTCGGCGGCCGGGGACTTTCGCCTGTCGAGAGTTACATCCTGGCCGACGAGACCCGGCGTCTCGGCGTCATGCTGCCGATCCTCTCCACCCACACGGTCGGGCCGGCGCTGATGCGCTACGGCAGCGCCGAGCAGCGCGCGCGGTTCCTGCCGGGTATCGCGGCGGGCGAGACCCTCTTCTCGATCGGCTACTCCGAGCCGGAGGCGGGCACCGACCTCGCGGCGCTGAAGACCAGGGCCGTCCGCAGCGGCGACCACTATGTGGTCAACGGCCACAAGCTGTGGACCAGTCTCATCCAGCACGCCGACTACGTGTGGCTGGCGGCCCGCACCGATCCGTCCGCGCCGCGCCACCGCGGCATCTCTATCATCATCGTCCCCACCGACGCCGAGGGGTTCTCGTGGACGCCGGTCCGCACACTGCGCGGCGGCTTCACCAGCGCCACCTATTACCAGGATGTCCGGGTTCCCGTCAGCAACCTGGTGGGGGAGGAGAACCGGGGCTGGGCACTGATCACGGCCCAGCTTAACGACGAGCGCGTCGCCATCTCGCCGGCCGGCGTCGTGAGCGGCAAATTCGACGAGGTCCTGGGTTGGGCCCGGGCGACCCGCCGGGCGGACGGCCGCCGGGTCATCGACCAGGAGTGGGTTCAGCTGAATCTCGCCCGGGTCCAGGCCCAGCTGGAATTCCTCCGGCTGCTCAACTGGAGGCTGGCGGCGGCGCCGCCGGGCGAGCCGGTCAATCCCGGCGACGCGTCCGCGCTGAAGGTCTACGGCAGCACGTGCTATGTCGAGTGCGTCCGGCTGCTGATGGAGGTCGTGGGCAGCGAGGCGGTGCTGGTCGACGGATCGCCCGGCGCCGTCCTGACGGACTCGCTCGAGGCCGCCATGCGCTGGAACCTGGTGATGACCTTCGCCGGCGGCACCAACGAGATCCAGCGCGACATCATCGCCCGGGTTGGCCTGGGCCTAGCCCGGCCAGCGGACGCGGCGCCGACTGACAAGAGCGTGTGAGGGGAGAGGGGCGCACCGGTGGACTTTGAGGTCGGTCCCGAGGCGGCCGCGGTCCGCGAGATTACCGGGCAGGTGCTGACCGAGCTGGGCCCGGCCAGGCAGTTGGCCGAGCTCGACCGGGCCGGCCAATGGCTCGACCGCCGCAGCTATGACGGCCTGGCCGCGGCCGGGGTGCTGAGTGCCGCGCTGCCGCCGGAGTTCGGCGGCGCGGGGCTGGGGCCGCTGGAACTGCACCACGTGCTTGAGCAGGCCGGCCAGCACGTCGCCCAGGTCCCGCTGCTTGAGGCGGTCGTGCTCGGCGGGGTGACGCTCGCCCGCTATGGCACCCCCGAGCAGCAGCGCGCCTGGCTGCCCGGTGTCGGGGCGGGCGGCGTGGTGCTGACGGCCGCGCTGGCCGAGCCCGGCCATGGTGACCCGCGGGCCCCGCTGACGCGCGCGGCCGCGACGGACGGCGGCTGGCGCCTGCGAGGCCGCAAGTCACAGGTCCCGATGGCGTCGCTGGCCGAGCGGATCCTCGTCCCGGCCACCGCGGCCGACGGCACGGTCCTGGTCGCGCTGCTCGACCCGCGGTCGCCTGGGGTGACGCTGACCAGTCAGCAGGTCACCGGGCGCCGTCCGTGCGCGCTGCTCGAACTCGACGACGTGGCGGTGGGCGAGGCCGACATCGTCGGGTCGGACGGGTCGGCGGTTCTCGCCGACCTGCTGTTGCGGGCCGAGTCGGCGCTGGCGTCGCTGCAGGCCGGCGTCTGCCTGGGGGCGCTGCGGATGGCGGCCGGCTACGTCGGGGTGCGGTATCAGTTCGGCCGCCCGCTCTCGTCGTTCCAGGCGGTTCGCCAGCGCCTGGCCGACGCCTACATCGACGCCGAGGCGATCAGGCTCACCGCGCTGCAGGCCGCCTGGCGGCTCTCGGCTGGGCTGGAAGCCGCCACGGCGGTGGGAATCGCCCGGTGGTGGGCAGCCGAGGGCGGGCACCGGGTGCTGCACGCGGCCCAGCATGTGCACGGTGGCGCCGGCATCGACCTCGATTACCCGCTGCACCGGTACTTCCGGCTGGGCAAGCAGCTTGAGTTCACCCTCGGCAGCGCGCCCGAGCAGCTCAGCCGTCTGGGCCGCGCACTCGCCGAGGGCGGCGACGGCCGCGGATGCTGACGGCTGGGGTCAGGCCGGGCCGAGCGCGATCGACTTGAGTTCCTGGAAGGTGTGCAGGCCCTCGGGGCCCATCTCGCGTCCCATTCCGGACTGCTTGTAGCCGCCGAACGGGGTGCCCCACGCCTGCGGCGCGCCGTTGACACTGACCATGCCCGTCCGCACCCGGCGGGCGATCGCCAGGCCCCGGTCGCGGTCGGCCGTCCACACCGATCCGGACAGGCCGTAGACCGAGTCGTTCGCGATCCGGACCGCCTCGTCCTCTGTGCCGTAGGGGATCAGCGCCATCACCGGGCCGAAGATCTCCTCCTGGGCCACCCGCATCCGGTTGTCGACGTCGGCCAGCAGCGCCGGGTTGACGTAGTAGCCGTGGTCAAGGCCGCGCGGCCGGCCGCCGCCGAGAACGCGGGCACCCTCCTCGCCCGCCAGCGCGAGGTAGCCCTCGACCCGCTGCCGCTGCCGCTCGCTGATCAGCGGGCCGATCTGGGTGTCGGGCGCGAACGGGTCGCCCACCGGCAGCGCGGCGAAGGCGGCGGTGAGGGCGTCGGCGAAGTCGGCCTGGCGCCGCCGTGGCACCAGGATGCGGCTCTGGGCCATGCAGAGCTGGCCGTTCACGGTGAACGCCATCGGGATCACGGCGGCGACCACATGCTCGAGGTCGGCGTCGTCGAGCACGATCGCGGCCGACTTGCCGCCAAGCTCGAGCGTCACCCGGGCGATCCGGGCAGCGCAGTCGGCCATGATCTGCCGCCCGGCCGCGGTGCTGCCGGTGAACGCGACCTTGTCCACCTGCGGATGCCTGACCAGATGGGCGCCGACCGCCCGGTCGCCCGGCAGCACGCTCAGCACGCCTTCCGGCAGCCCGGCGGCGGCGAACGCGTCCGCCAGCAGATAGGCGGTGAGCGGGGTCTCCGGCGGCGGCTTGAGCACGACCGAGCAGCCGGCCGCGAGCGCCGGGCCGATCTTGATGGCGGGCGAACTGAGCGGCCCGTTCCAGGGCGTGATGGCGCCGACGACGCCGACCGGCTCGCGCACGACCAGGCTGCGGTTGGTCCCGTCGGCGCGGATCTCCTCGGCCGGATCGGTCTCGATCAGGTCCGCGTAGTACCGCAGGTGCCGGATGGGGTTGGGCACGTGCGCCCGCTCGGAGAACCACCGCGGGCAGCCGAGCTCGCGGGTGAGCAGGTTGACGGCGTCCGCGCCGAGCTGCTGGAGATAATCGGCCGCCCCGCGCAGCACCGACGCGCGCTCGGCTGCGGTCCGGCCGGACCATACACCGCTGTCGAAGCTCTCCCGGGCGGCCGCCACCCCGGCATCGATATCGGCGGTCGAGGCGAGCACGGACGAGCCGAACGTGACGCCGGTGGACGGGTCGACCGCGGGCTGCCCGGTGCCCCCGCGCGACGGCACCCAGCGGCCGCCGACGAAGACATCCGGACGGGTGACGAGGTCAGACATGGCGATGCTCCCGGTCTGCGAAGTCAGATGTAAGCAAACTATGATAATCAATCGTAGAAATCAATCCCCGGCTCTTGACCCCGCAATTCATGCGGATGATATGTTCCGTTCGTGAGACTAAACGGCAAGCGCATGCTGGTGACGGGCGCGGCGCAGGGCATGGGGCGGGCGATCGCCGTGCAGGCGGCTGTTGAGGGCGCCGAGCACGTCGTGGCCGCCGACATCAACCTTGACGGCGCGGAGCAGACCGTGCAGGAGGTCCTGGCGGCCGGGGGGAAGGCGACCGCGGTCCGGGTCGACCTGCGTGACGCTGGCGACATCGAGCGGATGGTCTCCTCGGCGGTGGCCGCCATGGGCGGCCTGGACACGCTGGTGAACCAGGCCGGGGTGCTCGACTTCACGTTCGCGCCCGCCGGCACCACCTTCGAGACGCTGTCCGAGGAAGCCTGGGACGCGGTGTTCGACATCAACACCAAGTCCTACTGGCTCGCGGTGAAGTACGCCGCCCGGCACCTGCGTGCCTCCGGGCGCGGCCCGTCGGTGGTCAACGCCTCGTCGGTATCGGGCCTCACCGGCTACGAGGCGGCTGCCTACAGCGCCAGCAAGGGCGCGACGATCCAGCTCAACCGATCGCTGGCGATCCAGCTGGCGCCCGGCATCCGGTGCAACTGCTACTGCCCCGGATCGATCAAGACGCCGATGAGCGACGGCTTCCTCGAGCTGGCGGAGGACAAGGCCGCCCAGGAGCAGCAAATGTCAGGCAACCACCTGATCCCGCGCCGCGGCCGGCCCGACGAGGTCGCCAAGCTCGTCTGCTTCCTGGCCTCCGATGACGCGTCGTTCATCACCGGCGCGACCTACGAGGTCGACGGCGGGACGATGGCCTGGCGCGGGACCCGGCCGCTGTCATCATGACCTCGCCGCCCGCTTCTGACCCCCGCAAGACAACCCAGAACCCAGATACTGAACGGTCCCGTGGTTCCCGTTCCACGGCCCATGTCCGCCGTCTGCCGGTCGGCCCCGACCAGCGGCCGCACGACTCTTCCCCCCAGCGCCTGTACGGCGAGGTGGCGGTCGGCGATACGGTCGGCCCGGTGGAGTTCGCGCTGCCGATTTACCGGCTGGTGGTGGCGGCCGGCGGCAACCGGGACTTCAACTCGATCCACCACAACCGCTCCTACGCGGTCGCGACCAACGCGCCGGACGCCTATGCCAGCACCTTTCTCCTCATGGGGGCGTGGGAGCGGGTCGTCAGGGACTGGATCGGGGACGCGGGGACGATCCGGGCCATCCGCGGCTTCCGTATGCGCAAGTTCAACCTGGTCGGCTCGGTGATGACCGTGGCGGGCACGGTGACCGGCGTCCGGGTTGACGGCGACGCCGCGGGAGATACGGGCGTGGTGACCCTGGAACTGGCGAGCAGGGTAGGCGAGGACATCACCGTCGGTCCCGGTGAGGTCGAGGTGACGCTGCCGCTCTCAGATTGTTCGCGCTAGGGCGGTGAGCACCTCTTCGGTAGTGGCCAGTTCCGCGATTCTTGGGAAGATGGCCCGGAGACTGTTGAGGTGGGCACCCTCGTCGGGATCGGTCACGGCGTCGGTCACGATCGTCAGTTCGTAGCCCCTCTCGTTCGCCGCCCGGGCAGTGGACTCCACGCCGACGCTGGTCGAGATTCAGGATGTCGCGGTCGCTGAGGCCCAGCTCGGTGCGGAGCTGACCGTAGTCAGGGACCGGAGTGGCGCCGGTCGGGCTCTCCGCGGTCCGCGTCTTGATCACGTCCCGGCCATCGCTGGCAAACGCGACCTGGTGGCCGCTACGAGCTTGGCGTTGGCCCTGAACGCCGCTGCCAGTTGTGCGCACCGGGCGACGATCTCCTCCGAAGGGTGCGCGGTGGGCATGCCGGTGATGCCGTGCTGGAGGTCGATCAAGACGAGGGCCGTCGCCCGGGTCGAGAGTTGCGGGCATTTTGCGCTCAGTCGAGCGGCGAACGCACGGCGGGTGTGAGCAGGGCCGTCAGCTCAGCGATGTCGTAGAGGGTGTCGATGCCGAGGATGGCTTTTTCGATGGCGGCCTGGCGGTCGGCGGAGACGGCGCGGTGGGTCAGCTTGGCGTACTTGTCGCGGATGTCGGCGTTGGTAGGCGGCTTCGCCCATGTCGATGTCGATCCGCTGGATCTGGCTGACGTCGGCCTTTGCCCGAAGCTCAAGAGCGGCGTCGATCGCGGCGTGCGGCAATCCCATGGCCGAGTACGCCTTGATGCCGACGTAGCCCGATGCCGCCAGCGCGGCGGCGGTCAGGCCGTTGCGCGAGGCGAAGCCGTGCTGCATGCGCTTGACCATCGATTCGTACATCGCTGACATGAGCCCGCACGACTGGGTCGCCGCCATCCCGAACGCGTCCTCATCGGGCCGAAGACCACGCCCGAATGCCATCCCCTGGACAGTATGTCCAGCGCCGGATAGCAGCCCTTCTGCAAGGCCGGATAGGCGTAGCCGCAAGCAACGCTAACCAAGGGCGGGCCGCCGTGGAGTGCAAACGACCCGGCTTCGAGGTGCTCGCCCCCGGCATAAGCGTGCGCGACTGTGCGATTATCGTGCAATGACGACCGCATCGATGTACGCCGAGTTCGCCGTACGCGAGGCTCGTGGGATATCGCCGACGTACGAGCGTCTGTCGCTGTCGGTCGCCGGTGACGAGGAGATCCTGGCACTGCTGAATACGGTGCCTGCGGCTAAACGGCAGCCGAATCTCCTTTTCGGCGTCGTACGTTTCCTAGGCGGCCCGGTAGGTGAACCGGCCGCCTTTCATGACTTCACGGCGGCCAACTGGCCGGCCGTCGAGGCGGGGCTGCGTACCCGTGCCACCCAGACCAACGAGGCCGGGCGGTGCGCGCTGCTGCTACCGGTGCTCGCCTCGCTCCGCCAGCCGCTGGCGTTGCTGGAGGTCGGCACCGCCGCAGGACTGGGGCTCCATCCCGACCGGTACTCCTACCGTTACGGCGGCCATCTGCTCGGTTCGAGCGGACCGATCCTCGACTGTGCCCTCACCGGGACGGCGCCACCGACGCGACTGCCCGAGGTCGCATGGCGGGCCGGACTGGACCTGAATCCGCTCGACATCACCGATCCGGGAGACCTCGCCTGGCTGGAGGCCCTCATCTGGCCGGAGCACAGCCACCGCCGAGACCGGCTGCGCGCCGCGGCCGCGATCGCCGCGGCCCATCCGCCGGTGCTGACCCGCGGCGACCTCACCGAGGAGCTCGTGCCCCTGGCCGCCCAGGCCCCGGCCGGCGCGACGCTGGTGGTGTTCCACACGTCCGTGCTGTACCAGGTGCCGCAGGCGCGCCGAGCGGCGTTCGTGGACCTGGTACGCGAACTGCCGGGACACTGGATCGCGGTAGAGGGCCCGGACGTCCTGGCCTATGAGGGACTGCCGCCGCCACCGGACCAGGCACTGCACAACGTGCTCGCACTCGACGGCAGGCCTCTGGCCTGGACTCGCGCCCACGGACAGGCAATGGCGTGGTTCGCGTGAGCGGGGAGACGCCGACGGAGATTGCCCGCTAGGGCGGGTGGCCGCCGACGCCGCGTCGGCAGAGGAGCACCGCCCCAGATCCGCCTGTTCTGCATGGCTCAACAGGTTGGCAGCCAGAATGCTGCAGGCACGCAATTAGGCGGTTCCGGCGCTGGGCCTGGGTAAGTGGGCGCCGGAGCCGCGGTTGGTGCGCCTGACTGCCGCGCTACTGCCGTGGGTGCACTCCGCCAGCATCGTCGACCTCGTACACGTCGACGTCTAGCCGTTGGCGAACCCAGGCTGGAACGCGGAGGGCTGCGGGGACGGCGGCCGTGGGGACTATTACCGCGTAGCGGGCACGAGCATCAGGGTCGGTCATCCGGCGGAGCAACTGGCCGTAAAGCGTGTCGACGTCGAGCCCGATAGCGGCCGTCCGTCCCTTGGCCTCGGCGTACAGGCGCTCGTCGCCCCGCTGGGCGTAAACATCCACGAAGTTGACTTCCGTGTCTACCGCCCAGCCGTTTTCCCCGAGCCACGCAACGAACGCGTCTACAACGCGCTTCTCATCTCCGCGCATGCCGGAAGAGTAGAGTCCGGGCGCGTTCCGCGCAGTGCTTTCATCCTCTTCCCATCGCAGCGCAGTGCCAACAGGGCCGCATGCGTGCTGCTGGCGATTCCCGCGGTCAGGCTCCTGGACGTGACCTGCCCGGCCGCCAGGCAGAACCGGGCAGATCACGGCGGGCCGCTAGCGCGCGGCTCCTGCGACAAAGGCGGCGACGATGTAGGTGGCGTGCCGGTCCAGGCTGGTCCGGGCCCGGTCGTAGCGCACGTTGACGGTGGACAGCCAGGTCGTGCGGGAGTTCAGCGCGCCCGGGGCTGGCGCCGACCCCGCCTCGAGCTTCGCGGCAACGGCGGCCCAATCCACCGGCGGCAGCCCATCCGCCTTACCCAGATTGGTGATCTCCATGAGGCATCCCTCCCTTGTCCAGCGGACATC
>JBEKEK010000047.1:0-64632 GCA_050013875.1 Trebonia sp.
GGCTCTGGCTGGCGATCGCGGGGATGATCTTCACCTACGCCGCCTGGCCCGACGCGCTGTTCACGCACGCCCGCAACCTCGGCAAGTTCTCCCTCGGCCTGCTCTGGCTGCAGAAGAACACCCAGCCGGCCCTGTTTGCCAGTAAGGGCGACAATCCCAGATACCCCGAGTACCACTGGCACGGCTTCCAGCTCATCTGGGGCAACGCCTACATCCTCGGCGGTCTGGCGCTGCTGCTGTTCCTGCTGGTGATCGCCTTCCGCGTCCGCAAGCAGGCCCCGCAGGACCCGTTGGTCCCCGCCAACGACCCGGTGCCCGCCTCGGTCCCGTAACCCCGGACCGTCCGGCAATCCGGCTGGTCCCATAATCGAGAGATGGCACGGACCAACGACGAGGTCGCGGCGTTGCTGCGGGAGTACGCGGAACTGCTCTCCATCACCGGCGGTGACCAGTTCCGGGCGCGGAACTACGAGAAGGCGGCCAAGGCGGTCGGCGGCTACCCGAACGATCTCGGCGCGGTACCGGACGCGGCACTGACCAAGATCAGCGGCGTGGGCTCCTCCATCGCCGCCAAGATCATCGAGTTCCGCCGGACCGGCACCATCGCCGCCGTGGACGACCTGCGGGCGAAGATCCCGCCCGGTGTGCAGGAGATCGCCAAGGTACCTGGCATTGGGCCGAAGCGGGCGCTGCAACTTAACCGCGAGCTCGGCATCGCCTCGGTGGCGGACCTCGACGCCGCCGTCCGCGCGGGGCGGCTGCGCCAGGTGTCCGGCTTCGGCGCCAAGAGCGAGGAGCGCATCCTGCGCTCCATCGGCGTGATCACCCGCGACCGGCCGCTGCGGGACGCGCTGGCGGCGCTGCCGCCGGATGCGACCGAGGAGCAGATCGAGACGGTGCTCGCCGCCAGTATCCCCGAGATAACAGCAAGAAGCGCGGAGCGCGCGACGAGGCTCGTTCAGACCAAAGACCTCCGTGGCGACCTGCACACCCACACCAACCTGACCGACGGGATCGCGTCCCTGGCGGAAATGGTCGCGGCGGCCAAGCAGCGCGGCTACCAGTACTACGCGGTCACCGACCACGCGCCCAACCTGGTCATGCAGCAGATGACGGACGAGAAGATGCTCGCCCAGCGGGCCGAGGTGGCCGCGCTGCAAGACCGCGCGGGCCTGGACCTGCTGCACGGAACCGAACTGAACATCGGGCCGGACGGCTCGGTCGACTGGGAGGCCGGCTTCCTTGCGGGGTTCGACATCTGCGTCGCGTCGGTCCACTCGCACTTCGACCAGGACCGCACCACGATGACCGACCGGTTCATCGCCGCGGCCGAGAACCCCTACGTGAACATCATCGGCCACCCGCTCACCCGCAAGCTGGGCCGCCGCCCGCCGGTCGACGTCGACCTTGACGCGCTTTACCGGGCGTGCGCCCGGACCGGCACCGCGCTGGAGATCAACGCCTCGCCCGCCCGGATGGACCTGCCGCCCGAGGACATCGGGGCCGCGAAAGACCGCGGGGTGAAGTTCTCGATCGACACCGACGCGCACTCGCTCGGCGACCTGCGAAACATGCCCTACGGCGTCGCATCGGCCCGGCTCGGCGGGCTCACCGACGACGACGTGATCAACGCCTGGCCGCTGCAGCGGCTCACGGAATTTCTGCACCGCCCGCGTGCGCTAGTGTAGGTTACTGGCGAGTAGCAAAATTCGGGAGCAGCCAATGCGGGCACGCGACGTGGTCTTCGTGGACGGCGTACGGACGCCGTTCGGCAAGTCCGGACCCAACGGCATCTACGCCGAGACCAGGGCCGACGACATGATCGTGCGGGTGATCAGGGAGTTGCTGCGGCGCAACCCCGGGCTGCCGCCTGAGCGGGTGGGCGAGGTCGCGGTCGCCGCCACCACCCAGATCGGCGACCAGGGGCTGACGATCGGGAGGTCGGCCGCCATCCTGGCCGGATTGCCGGTGAGCGTGCCCGGCTACGCGATCGACCGGATGTGCGCGGGGGCGATGACCGCGGTCACCACCGTCGCCGGAACGGTCGCGCTCGGCGCGGCCGACATCGCGATCGCGGGCGGCGTTGAGCACATGGGCCGCCACCCGATGGGGGAGGGCGTCGATCCCAACCCGCGGTTCGTCTCCGAGCACATCGTCGACGAGTCGGCGCTGTTCATGGGGATGACCGCCGAGAACCTGCACGACCGGTTCCCGTCCATCACCAAGGAGCGGGCCGACGCCTACGCGCTGGCGAGCCAGCGGAAGGTCGCCGCCGCCTACGCGGCGGGCAAGATCCAGCCCGACCTGGTCCCGATGGCGGTCCGCACCGCCGAGCTCGGCTGGGGCTGGGCGAGCGTGGACGAGCCACCGCGCCCGCAGACGACGCTCGAGGGCCTGCGCTCGCTCAAGACCCCGTTCCGCCCGCACGGCCGGGTCACCGCGGGCAACTCCTCCGGCATCAACGACGGCGCCACCGGCTGCGTCATCGCCGCCGAAGAGGTAGCCGGGCAGCTTGGCCTGCCCGCCAAGATGCGGCTGGTCGACTTCTCCTTCGCCGGCGTCGAGCCCGAGGTCATGGGCGTCGGCCCGGTCCCCGCGACCGAGAAGCTGCTCGCCCGCAACAACCTGACGATGGACGACATCGGCCTGATCGAGATCAACGAGGCGTTCGCGGTTCAGGTCCTGGCGTTCCTCGACCACTTCAAGATCGACGCCGACGACCCCCGGGTCAACCCCTGGGGCGGCGCGATCGCCCTCGGCCACCCGCTGGCCTCCTCCGGTGTCCGGCTGATGATCCAGCTCGCCGCGCAGTTCGCCGAGCACCCCGAGGTGCGCTACGGCATGGCGACCATGTGCGTCGGGATGGGCATGGGCGGCACGGTGCTGTGGGAGCGGGTCTCAAAGAAAGAGCACGAGCATGAGTAACGCACGCGTGGATCCCGCGTTCGCCGCGGCCCCCGGGAGGCTCCGGGGGGTCGTCCCCCCGGGCTTGCACAGTCCCGACGAGGTGGTCACGCGGGCGATCGTCCGCGACGTCGACCTCGGGCCCGGGGCCGGCCTGCTCGCGCTGATCACGCTGGACAACGGGCATGACCACACCAAGCCGAACACGTTCGGCCCGGGCGGGCTGCTGTCGCTCAACGCGGCGCTCGACATCGTCGCCGAGCGGGCGGCGGCGGGCGGGATCGCCGCCGTCGGCGTCACCGGCAAGCCGTTCATCCTCGCCGCCGGGGCCGACCTGGACGGCGCGGCCGCCGCGATCGCTGGCTCAGGGACCGACCCGGCGGTGGCGCGGGAGCGGGCGCACGCCATCGCGACCCTCGGCCACGCGGTCTTCCGCCGCCTGGGCGAGCTGCCGGTGCCGTCGTTCTGCTTTATTAACGGCGTCGCGCTGGGCGGGGGCCTGGAGATCGCGCTGCACTGCACCTACCGGACCATCTCCTCCGGGGCAGGGATGGTCGCCTTCCCCGAGTGCTTCCTCGGCCTGGTCCCCGGCTGGGGCGGCACCTACCTGCTGCCCCGCCTCATCGGCCCGGCCAACGCGCTGAAGCTGATCATCGAGAACCCGCTCTCGCAGAACAAGATGCTGCGCGGGCCTGAGGCCTTCGCCCTTGGCCTCGCGGACGTGCTGCTCGAGCCCGCCGACTTCCTCGAGGAGTCGCTGCGCTGGGCCTCGGCGGTGCTGACGGGCGCGGTGACGGTGCCGCGGGCCGAGCCCGCCGCCGCGGCCGACTGGGACGCCGCGGTGGCCGGGGCGCGGTTCTTCGCCGACGGCAAGCTGCACCGCGCCGCGCCCGCCCCCTACCGGGCGATCGACCTGGTGGCGGCGGCCCGGAGCGCCAGCAGGGACGAGGGGTTCGCGGCTGAGGATGACGCCCTCACCGACCTGCTGCTCTCCGACGAGCTGCGGGCCGGCCTGTACGCCTTCGACCTGGTCCAGAAGCGGGCCAAGCGGCCGGCCGGCGCACCCGACCGCGCCCTCGCCGCCAAGGTCACCAAGGTCGGCATCGTCGGCGCCGGCCTGATGGCCGCGCAGATCGCGCTGCTGTTCGTCCGCCGCCTGCAGGTCCCGGTGCTGATGACCGACCTGGACCAGGCCCGGGTCGACGCGGGCGTGGCCTACGTGCACGCCGAGATCGACTCCCAGCTCAGCCGCGGCCGGATCTCGGCCGACGCCGCCAACCGGCAGAAGGCACTGGTCGCCGGGTCGGTGAGCAAGGACGGCTTCGCCGATGCCGAGTTCGTGATCGAGGCGGTGTTCGAGGAGCTCTCCCTCAAGCAGCGGGTGTTCGCCGAGGTCGAGGCGGTGGTGAGCGCCGAATGCGTGCTCGCCACCAACACCTCCTCGCTCTCGGTGACCGCCATGGCCGCGGGCCTCGCACACCCCGAGCGGGTCGTCGGGTTCCACTTCTTCAACCCGGTCGCGGTGCTGCCGCTGGTCGAGGTCGTCCGCGGGGCGCGGACCGGCGACGCCGCGGTCGCGACCGCGCTGAACGTGGGCAAGACGCTCAAGAAGAACTGCGTGATCGTCGCCGACCGGCCCGCGTTTGTGGTCAACCGGCTGCTCACCCGGTTCCTTGGCGAGATCATCGGCGCCGTCGACGAGGGCACCGGGTTCGCGGTGGCCGAGCACGCGGCCGATCCCCTCGGCCTGCCGATGTCGCCGTTCCTGCTGCTCCAGCTGGTCGGTCCGAAGATCGCGCTGCACGTCGCGGAAACCCTGGCGGCGGCCTTCCCCGGCCGGTTCGCCGTCTCAGGCAAGCTCCGCGCGGTCGCCGACTCCGGCAAGACCTCGGTCTACCGGCCCGACTACTCGGTTGACACCGGCGTCATCGCGCTGCTGTCCGGCGGGGACCACCCGTCGACCGGCGACGAGGTGCTGGCCCGAGCGCTCGAGGGGCTGGCGCAGGAAATCCGGATCATGCTCGACGAGGGAGTGGTGGCCGCCCCCGAGGACATCGACCTGTGCATGATCCTCGGGGCCGGCTGGCCGTTCCACCTGGGCGGTATCACCCCTTACCTGGACCGGACCGGGGTTTCGGCCAAGGTAAACGGAGCACCGTTCCGGCCGTGCGGCCGACTAGGTGCATCTACCTAAAAAATCTAGGTATAGGTACTGCGATCAGGAACCCGGCCGTGATAGGTATTACTGCGTAGCCGGCTTCGCTCCGTGAGGCCGCGCATGCCAAGTGTCGCGCTGCGGGGCGAGGGGCGAGGGGTGTGTCCGCAATGGCGGAAGAGTGGCTGCGCGCGACGTGCAGACCCGTTCCACCGGTCAAAATCGACACCTCGGTGCCGAACGTCGCGCGCGTCTGGAACTACCTGGTCGGCGGTCGCGATAACTTCGAGGCCGACCGCCGGGCCGCCCGGCTGCTGATCTCCGCCGCCCCGGTGATGGCGGAGGTCGGCCCCGCGTCGTGCGCGTTCCTGCGCCGGGTGGTGACCTACCTCGCCGCCGGGGCCGGGGTACGGCAGTTCCTCGATATCGGCACCGACATCCCCTCCGGTGGCAGCACCCACGAGGTCGCGCAGGCGGCCGCCCCCGGGTGCCGCATCGTCTACGTCGATAACGACCCGGTCGTGCTGGCGCACGCGCGCGCCCTGCTGCGCTCGGCGGCGGGCGGCGTCAGCTTCCTCGACGCGGACGCCCGCGACACCGACGCGGTGATCGCCGGGGCCAGCAAGACGCTCGACCTCACGCAGCCGGTCGCGGTCATCATGACCGACACCCTGAACTTCCTCCCCGATCCCCTTGAGGTCATGGCCGGGCTGGTGGCGCCGCTGCCCTCCGGCAGCTACCTGGCGGTCATACAGCCGAGCACGGATGAGCGGCTGGCGGCGGCCGCCGAGCGGTGGAACCGGATCAGCCCGGCCCAGGTCTACCTGCGTGACCGTGCCACCGTCGGGGGCTGGCTCACCAGTCTCGGCCTCGACCCGATCGAACCGGGCCTGGTCGAGCTTGACCACTGGCGGCCCGCGCCCGGCGACCCGCAGTACCCGGGCGGCATGCCCCTGCTTGGCGTGGTCGCGAAAAAGCCCTAGCTGGCGTTCTTGTGATCGGCCCGTTAACTCCGAACGGGCGCCCGAGAAGCATTCGGGGTGGAAAGACGCGATGCTCGTCCGTACCCCCGCCCGCAGCCAGTGACCAGAACTCCCGCGCTACTGCTTTTGGGCCTGGTCCGCGTTCCGCAGGCTCCAGTTCCCGGGGCTTGTGCCGTTCAGGACGTAGTCACCGACGACACGGTCGCGGTAGATGACCGGGTTATGCGAGGCCAGGGTGCGCGCGTTGCGCCAGTGCCGGTCGAGGCGGAATCGCTCGGTCACCGCCGACCCGCCCCCGACCTCGAACAGCTCGCTGACCAGGCCGAGCACGAGCCCGATGACCTGGCCCTGAGCCGCGAACACGGCGGCGTCGGCCGCGTCAAGCAGGTTCCCGGCGTCCAGGCCGGCCGCCAGGGCCTGGTACGCCTCCTCGACGGCGTCGGCGGCGGCGAGCGTCGTCGCCTCGGCCGCGAAGGACGCGCCCTTGATCCGCCCGACGACCTGCTGGATCAGCGGGTCGTCCTTGGGGGAGGGGTACTGCGGGTTGACCAGATTGCGCTTGCGCTGGCGGACGAACGCCACGGCCTCGGCGACGGCCGCCCGGCCGATGCCCGCCAGCGTCGCCAGGTGGACCAGCTGGAAGATGGCCAGAACGTGCGACCTCGGGAATTGGCCGTTGTCGTAGGCCTCGACGTCCTCGTCCCCGATCATGACGTCGTCGAACACTGTGGTGCCGCTCCCGGTGAGCCGCTGGCCGAAGCCATCCCAGTCGTCGAGCCTGGTCACGCCGCGGGCCGACGTTGGCACGTAGACGCTCGCGCTGGTCGCGTCGTCGATGGTCGCGGTGGTGTGGACCCAGTCGGCGAACAGGCTCCCGGTGGAGTAGAACTTCCGCCCGCTCAGCCGCCAGCCGGCCCCGTCCGGCGACCTGGCGATCGTGGTCGCGTTCGCCCAGAACGACTGGTTCCCGAGTTCGCTCTGCGCGTTGCCGACGATGTCGCCGTCGGCGATCCGGCGCAGCCAGCGGCTGCGGACGCCCGCGTCCGGATGCACCAAGCGGGTCTCCACGAACCCGAAGTGCCCGCGCAGCAGCTGCGGCAGGTTCGAGTCGGCCGCGCCCAACTCGATCACCAGCCGGAAGAACTCCGGTAGCGTCGCGCCGAGCCCGCCATCCGAACGGGGGACGCGGACCGTACCGAAGCCGGACTCACGCAGCCAGCGCACCTGCTCGAACGGCAGCGTGCGCCGCGCCTCGCGGTCCACCGCGCCCTCGCCGATCTTGGCGAAGACGGGCCGGAACCGCTCCGCCAGTCCCCGGTAGCCGCCGTCGCGGGCCGCGCCCTCCAATGCCCCGCCTGTGCTCATGCCTGGCTCAGCCGGGGCAGCGCGGTGAGCAGCCGCTGGGTGTAGGGCTCGCGCGGCCGCTCGAACACGTCATCGGCATCGCCCTGCTCGACGACCCGGCCGTCCTTCATGACCAGGATGCGGTCGCTCATGTGGTGGATGACTCCCAGGTCGTGCGAGATGAACAGGTAGCTGACCCCGAGCTCGTCCTGCAGCTCGGTGAGCAGGTCGAGTACCTGCGCCTGAATCGACACGTCAAGCGCGGAGACCGGCTCGTCGCACACGATGACCTCCGGTTCGGGTGCGAGCGCCCGGGCGATGGAGACGCGCTGCCGCTGCCCGCCGGACAGGCGCAGGGGCGACGCGTCGAAGTGCTGCCGGCCCAGGCCTACCTGCTCAAGCAGCCGGATCGCGCGCGCCCGCGCCGCCGCCCGCGACGACGGCGGCTTGCCGCCGGTGCGGAGCGCGTCGGTGATGATCCGCCCGACCGGCCAGCGCGGGTCGAAGGAGCTTAGCGGGTCCTGGTAGATGACGCCGATCTGCTTGCGCAGCGGCCGGCGCGCGGCCGACGTCAGCGATGACCACGGCTGCCCTCGCAGGAGCACTTCGCCGGCGGTCGGCGCCTGCAGCGCCAGCGTGATCCGCGCGGTCGTGGTCTTGCCCGAGCCTGACTCCCCGACGATCCCGAGGGTCTCGCCCGCCAGCAGGACGAACGACACATCGTCGACGACCGTCCGGTCCACCCGGTCCGGCCCGCGGAAGACCTGGGTGAGGTTCCGGGCCGAGAGCACCGGCCGGCCGGTGTCAATGGGCTGCCGGCGGCGCTGCACGACGGGATCACCAACGGCCGGGCGCGCCAGCCGGGTGCCGCGCGTGTGCTCGGACGGGATGGCGTCGAGCAGCGCCTGGGTGTAGGCGTGCCGCGGCTGGTGCAGCACTTGGTGCGCGGGCCCCTGCTCGAGCACCTCGCCGTCGCGCATGACGATCACCTCGTCGGCCAGCCGTGCGACGACCGACAGATCGTGGCTGATGAGGATGATCGACTTACCGCGTTCCTTCGACTCGGCGAGCAGGTCGAGCACCTGGGCCTGGATGGTGACGTCGAGCGCGGTGGTCGGCTCGTCGGCGACCACGAGACACGGGTCGAGCGCGATGGCCGAGGCGATCAGCGCCCGCTGCCGGAGCCCGCCCGACAGCTCGTACGGCCGCTGGCGCACCCTCATCTCCGGCTCGGGGACGCCCACCGAGCCAAGCAGTTCGACGGCCCGCTGGTGCCGGGACGCTCTGCTGCCCCACCGGTGCAGCTTCAGCGGCTCGGAGATCTCGTCGCCGACCCGGCGGAGCTGGTCGAGGGAGACCAGGGCGTCTTGCAGGATGAAGCCGATCTCGCGGCCGCGGATGGCGCGCCAGGAGCGCTCCGACTGGCGGGTCAGGTCGACGCCCGCGAGGTCGATCCGATCGGCCCTGACCCGTGAGCCCGGCCCGGTCAGGCCGACGAGCGTGCGCGCGGTGACGCTCTTGCCCGAGCCCGACTCGCCGACGATCGCGAGGCAGCGGCCGATCCGGGTAGTGAACGAGATGCCCTTGACCACCTCGGTGTCACCGAACGACACTCGCAGGTTCTCCACCTGCAGCAACGGCGTGCCGGTCGCTGTGTTGTCCGTGTTCTCGTCCGTGGCTGCGGTCGGGGCAGTCATCGGGCGGCTCCTTCCAGATGGTGCTGCAGCGCCCGGCCCAGGGTGGTGACCGAGAGTGCGACGAGGACGATGACGGCGCCGGGCAGGATTTCCAGCCACCACGAGGTGGTGATGTAGAGCCGCCCGGAGTCGAGCAGCGCGCCCCACTCGGGGCTGGGCGGCGCCACCCCGAGCCCGAGGAAGGCCAGCCCCGACGCCCACACGATCGACTGGCCGACGCCGAGTGTGATCATGGCGACAAGCGGTCGCATGGCGTTGGGGAACAAGTGGCGGCCGATCACCGCCACCCGGCGGTGCCCGAGGGCGGTCGCCGCCTCGACGAAGGCGGCCTTGCGCACCGCCAGGACCTGGCCCCGGACCATCCGCGCATAGCCGGGCGCGGAGCCGATGCCGACGGCGATGATCTCGGTCTGCAGCGACGGGCCGTAGATGGCGATCAGCAGCAGCGCCAGCAGCAGGACGGGGAACGCGAAGGCGACCTCAAGGACCCGCGCGATCACGATATCCACGATGCCGCCCGCGAGCCCGCCAAAGAAGCCGAGGATGATCGCGATCCCCATGGCAAGGCCGGTCGCGCCGAGCCCGATGCTGAGCGATTCCCGCGCCCCGTAGACGACCCGCGTGTACAGGTCGCGCCCGGCGTCATCGGTGCCGAACGGGTGGCTCAGCGACGGGGGCAGCAGGGTGTGCTCAAGGTCGATCGCCGTCGGGCTCCGCGTGGTCAGCAGCCCTGGGGTGATGACCGCTACCAGCAGGAACAAGACGATGATGGACGAGATGGCGATGCCGGGCCGGACCGGGATGCGGATCTGCCGCAGTCGGGCGAGGCCGGTCGCCTCGGGAAAGCCGAGGGCGGTCATGAGTCACGCAGCCTTGGGTCGATGAGAGCGTAGGTAAGGTCGACGAGCAGGTTGGCGACGACGTACACGGCGGCGACCACGAGGACGATCCCCGACACGACCGGGACGTCGCGCGAGTTCACCGCCGTCACCAGGACCTGGCCGATGCCCGGCCGCCCGAACAGGTTCTCCACGATCACCGCACCCGACACGAGCGAGCCGAGGGCCCAGCCGGACAGGGTGACCGCCGGCAGCACCGAGTGCCGCAGGGCGTGGACCAGGCGGACCGCCGTGTCGCCCATCCCGCGCGTGCGCGCGGTGGTGATGAACGGCTCGTCGAGCACCTTCTCGAACTCGTCCCTGGTGACCTGGCCGAGGAAGCCCGCGAGCGGGAGCGCCAGCGTGAGCACCGGCAGCACGGTGCCCAAGACTGAGGTCCCGCCGATGACCGGGAAGATGTGGATCTCGACCGCGAACACCACCAGCAGGACGACCCCGACCCAGTATGTCGGCAGGCTCGCCGTCAGCGCCTCCCAGGTGGAGCCGAGCGCGCTGATGAACCGGCGGCGCTTGGCGGTAAGCAGGATGACGGCGACCGCGAGCACCCAGGCCGCCACCAAGCCGCCGACGGTGAGCACCAGGCTGGGCAGCAGCTCGGCCCCGATGACCTGCGTCACCGGCTTGAACTGGGTGTAGGAGGAGCCGAGGTTGCCGCGGAACAGGCCGCCGATGTAGTCGAGGTACTGGACGATGACCGGCTTGTCGAAGCCGAACTCGTGGTTGACGGGCGCGAGCTGGGCCGCCGAGTACTGCTGCGCGCGGCCTTGCTGCTCGTTCAGGATCGCGGTCGCGCGGTTACCCGGCACCAGGTACTGGGAGAAGTAGGTGACCGACGCGGCCGCCAGCAGGACGAGGACGGCCGTGCCGACCTTGACGATGATCCGGCGGACGGTCCGCGCGACAGGGCGGGCGGCGGGCCGCCGGGAGGCCACGGTGACCGTGGCCTCGCCGACTATGCTCACGCTAGGGGCCTCACTTGGTCAGGTAGGCGTCCTCGAACACCGGCTCGCCCTGGCTCTTCTCGAGCCAGAAGTCGTGCAGGTTGCTCGCGGCCGCGATCGACGTGGTCTGGGTGTAGAGGCCGACGGCGGCAGCCTCGTTCTGGATGATCTGCTGGGCCTGGTCGTAGTACCTGTCCGCCTCGGCGGTCGTCGTCGCGGTGTTGCCCTCCGCGATGATGTCGCCCAGCTGGGTGTTGTTGTAGAACGACGAGTTGCTGTAGTTCGGATTGGCCTTGGTGCTCGGCCGCCAGACGATCCACAGGATCGCCGCGCTCGGGCTGGTCCAGTACCACGGCTGCGCGTCATAGGAGCTCGGCGTGCTGTACGCGCCGGAGAAGTCCTCCGCCGTGGTCTCGGGGATCAGCTTCACGTTGAAGCCGACCTGCTTCCACTGCTGCTGCAGGATCTGCAGCAGGGTCGCGCCCTCGTCGGTGATGACGTCTCCGGCCGGGTAGGGGAGCTTCACGTCGAGCTCCTTGCCGTCCTTGGTCCGGTAGCCGGCGGCGTCCCGTCCCGTCCAGCCGGCCTCGTCGAGCAGCTTGTTCGCCGCCGCCGGGTTGTAGGCGTACGCGCCGGCGACGGCGGCGTCGTAGCCGGGGGTGGACTGGCTCACCGAGGGGTTGCCCTCGTAGGGGATCACGCCGTGGAACGCGACCTGGACGGCGGCCTTGCGGTCGGCACCGTACGCGAACGCCTGGCGCAGCCGGACGTCGGTGAAGACCCCCTCGGTGGTGTTCAGGTAAATCGAGACCGGCTTGCCCGGCGTGATGTACTGCGTCACCTGGTAGCTTGCCTTGGCGCTGGTCCAGTCGACGGTCGGCACGTCGTAGATGAGGTTGGCCTCGCCGGTGGTCAGCGCCGCATAGCGCTCGACCGGGTCCTTCAGGAACTTCCAGTCCACCTCATCGACCAAGGCCGGCCCTTGGTGCACGGCGGTGGCCGGCCACGAGGTGTAGTTCGGGTTACGGACCAGGATCAGCTCCTGGCCGTGGATCCACTGCTTGACCTCGAACGCGCCGGAGCCGATCGGGTCGTCGCACTGCGCCTGCTTGCTGCGCTTGAGCGACGCCGGGGACAGGATGCCGAAGTAGGCCTGCGAGATCATCGTCAGGAACGGCAGGTAGGGCTGGTTCAGCTGCACCTCCAGGTGCGTCGCGCTGAGCGCCACCGCCTTCTTGAAGTACGGGTCGATCGACACCTGGGCGGTGCTGTTGCCGCCCTTCTCCCAGAAGGTGAAGTTGTCCACCACTGCCTCGGCGTTCAGCGGGGTGCCGTCGGTGAACTTAACCCCCGGCTTGAGGGTGAAGTTGTAGGTCAGGCCGTCCGGGGAGACCGTCCAGGACGTGGCGAGCCACGGCTTGATCGACCCGTCGCTTGCCTCGGTCACCAGGGAGTCGAGGATGTTACGGTCGATGTACGCCTGCTGGACCCAGCCGCCGGCCAAGCACGGCGGCTCCTGCTCGGCGCCGTAGACGATCGTGCCGCCCTTGATGGGCGTGCCGCCGGAGGCGGACACCCCCGCGGCGTCGGCGGCGGGATTAACCCCTCCGCCGGCGCTGCAGGCCGCCAGCGCCGCGCTCGCGATCAGGGCGCTGGTGGCGACCGCGGCGAGCCGCGCGAACCTCGTTCTCATCATTTCGTTTCGTTCCTCTGGTCTGAATTGTGCGACAGTGAATCGGTCAGGGCGGTCAGGAGATCAGGCGGTCAGGAGATCAGGAGGTCAGGGCAGTCACGAGGTCAGCGCGGCAGCGGGCCAGGCCTTGGGCAGGTGCGCCCCGCCCCGGTAGCGGGCCGCGTAGTGCCGGTCGGGCAGCCGGTCGCCGGCGCCGAAGATGCGGTCGCGCAGGGTCTCGTCCGGGTCGTACTCGCTCCGGAGCCGGCCGCGCGCCCGCAGCACAGGCACCACAAGCTCGATGAAGTCCCTGGCAGTGTCGTAAGAGTGGAACTGAGTCAGGTTGATGCCGTCGATGCCCACGTCGTCGAGCCACCCCTCGATCGCGTCGGCCACCTCCCCAGGCGTGCCGCTGGCGAACAGCGCGAGCCGGGAGAAGTCACCGAAGTTCGCCAGGAACTCCCCGACGGTCTGCTCCGGATTGAAGTTGCGCCACCGCCCGATCCCGCCGTCGGAGCCGACGACGTCCTTGAGCGTCGCCTCCGGCGGGAGCGTGGTCGGGTCGAACGACAGCCCGGCGTGCGCCAGGTAGCCCTCGGCGTCGGTCAGCCGCTCGTACGCGGCGCGTTTGGCGGCCGCCTCCTCGGCGGTCCGGCCCACGATGACGCCGGCCTGGGTGATGAACTTGACGTCGTCGGCGCGCCGCCCGGCCTCGACGGCGGCCTGGCGAATGTTCGCGATGGTCTGCTGCAGGAAGGCCGCGTTCGGCCCGCCGGTGAACACCACCTCGGTGTGCTTGCCGGCGAACTGGGTTCCTGCGCCGGAGGCGGTGGCACTGAACAGCACCGGGGTGCGCTGCCGGCTCGGCGAGGGCAGGTGCGGCCCCTCGACCTTGAAGTAGGTGCTCTCGTGGAAGATCGGCCGGATCTTGGCCGGATCCGCGAACACGTTGTGCTCGCGGTCGGCGATGATCGCGTCGTCGTCCCAGGACCCCTCCCACAGCTTGTACAGGACGTCCAGGTACTCGTCGGCGATCTCGTACCGCTTGTCGTGCTCGACCTCGCCGTCGAGGCCGAAGTTGCGGGCCGCATTCGGCAGGTAGGAGGTGACGATGTTCCAGCCGACCCGGCCCTTGGTCAGGTGGTCAAGCGTGCTCAGCCGCCTGGCCCACGCGAACGGCGGCTCGTACGTCGTGGAGAAGGTGATGCCGAACCCCAGGTGCCGGGTCACCGCCGCCATCGCCGGGACGATGAGCGACGGGTCGTTGTTCGGGATCTGCAGTCCCTGCCGGATCGAGGTCTCCGCCGACCCGCGGAAGGTGTCGTACGTCCCGATCACGTCGGCGATGAAGACCGCGTCGAAGCCGCCGGACTCCAGCAGCTTGGCGAGCTCCACCCAGTACTCGATGTCGTTGAACCGTTCCCGGTTGTTGCCGGGCAGCCGCCACAGCCCGTGGGTGATGTGGCTGACGCAGTTCATCTCAAACAGGTTGAGGATGAGCCGCTTCTTGCCAGTGTCCGCATTGCCAGGGTCAGCGGTCATCGAGTGACCCCCGTTGCGTGCTGCGGCGCGAACGCGCCACGGTAGCGGGCGGCGGGGTGCCGGTCGGGCAGCCGGTCGCCGTGCCCGAACAGCTTGTCCCTGAGCGTGCCAGGAACGTACTCCGACTGCATGAGGCCCCGGCGCCGCAGCACCGGCGCGACGTGCTCGACGAAGTCTTCGTAGCTGCCAGGGATCTCGGCGTTGATGAGGTTGACCCCATCCACTCCGGCCACCTGCCAGCTCGCCAGGGTGTCGGCGATCTGCTCCGGCGTGCCGACGATCCGCACGTTGCTGGCAGTGAGGCGGGCGACGTCTCGCAGGGTCGCGGGCCGTCCGGGCACCAGGTCCTTGATCCAGGCGACAGCGCTTTGCACGCCCTCGGTCTGGATCTCGCCGATGGGCGTGTCGAGGTCATCGAAGCCGAAGTCGATGCCGATCGAGCCCGACATGTGGGAAATCTGGCCGTCCCAGTCGATCCACTCGTCGAGTTCGGCCGACTTCCGCTTCGCTTCGTCCTCGGTGGAAGCGGGCAGCACGAACAGCCCCTGGAAGAACTTCAGGTCGTCTGGGTGTCGCCCGTGCGCCACCGCGCGGGCGCGGATGTCGGCGGTGTCGCGGGCGGCGACCGACGCGTGCGGCGACGTGATGAAGACCGCCTCGGCGTTCTTGGCGGCGAAGGTCCTGCCCGCCTCCGACGCACCGGCCTGGAACAGCAGCGGGGTGCGCTGCGGTGACGGGCTCACCAGATGCGGCCCCTCGACCTTGTACCGGGGACCGGAGTGGTTAATCCGGTAGACCTTGTCGTAGTCGGCGTGCAGGCCAGACGCGCGATCCTGCCGGAGCGCGTCCTCGGCCCAGGATCCCTCCCACAGCTTGTACGCCACATCGACGTACTCGTCCGCCCACGCGTACCGTTCGTCGTGCTTGGTCAGCCCCTCCAGGCCGAAGTTGCGAGAGGCGTTCGGCAGGTAGTTGGTGACGATATTCCACGCGATCCGGCCCTTGCTGGCGTGGTCCAGGGTAGAGACGCGCCGGGCGAAGTTGAACGGGTGCTCCTGCAGGATCGATGCGGTGAACGCGATGCCGAGGTGCTCGGTCACGTACGCCAGCGCGCTGGCCAGCACCGACGGGTCGTTGCTTGGCACCTGCAGGCCGGCCTCGAAGTACTTGCGCTCGTCGCCCCGGTACGGCGCGTACAGCCCGACCACGTCGGCGAAGAAGATAGCGTCGAACTTCCCGCGCTCAAGCAGCTTGGCCAGGTTCACCCAGTGCTCAAGGTCGTTGAAGTTCGTCTGGCGTGCGCTCGGACGGCGCCAGGTGCCCTGGATGATGTGCCCGGTCGTGTTCATCACGAAGGCGGCGAAGTGCAGCGGACGCGGCAGCGGCGACGTCACGTCGGACATGAAGGATCTCCATCGGGAAATGAGCGCATACAGATGCCCGGTGCGCGAAAGGGCAGGGGTCTCGGGGGTGAACCGGTCGGACTGGGCCGGGGCCTTCCCGTTGGGTCAGCTACACAGGCAACTAGCGGTGCGGTGAAGGCCGACGGGTCCGCGAGCGAGCGGCGGGTACACGGCCGACCTCCTCTTTCTTGGCGAACGAGCGATGACCGTAGTGACTAATTCCTATTCAAACTATAGACTTTGTCGGGATTAGATCCAAGACCACGAGATGCAGGCGATTCCGATCGCCCTGCCGGCAGAGCCGATCACCCGGGGCCGCAACCATGCGCATCGAGCAACTCCAGTACATTGTCGCCGTCAGCCGGCACGGCTCGCTGCGCCGTGCAGGCGAAGAACTGCACGTGTCGCAGCCGGCGCTGAGCGAGGCGATCCGTAATCTGGAGCGTGAACTGGGCGTTACCCTGCTCGACCGGCATCGGTCCGGGGCGAAGATCAGCATCGCCGGGCGTGAGCTGCTCGCGCCGATGGCCGACGTCCTGGACTCAGTCGCCCGGCTGCGCGCGGACGCCGGGGGGCAGCTTGCGACGAGGCGGCTGCTCCGGATCGGCACCGTCAACGCGGGCACGGCCGGACTGGTCCTGCCCGCGATGCGCTCCCTGCTGGACCAGCATCCGGCCTCGACGGTCGAGATCCGCACCCTGCAGCAGGACGAAATCGAGGCCGGCCTCGCCGAGGGCACCCTCGACCTCGGGCTGATCAACCTGCTCGACAGTGACGACGTGCCACCCGAACTTGAGCCCACCTCGCTCGTGAAGGGCCGCCCGGTCGCTGTCCTCCCGGTCTCCCACCCGCTAGCCGAGATGTCCGAGGTGCCCGCCGCCGACCTCCGCGGCGAGCGTTTCGTCGCGATGCGGGCCGGCTACATCATGCATCGCTTCGCCCATCGGCTGTTCGGCACCGACCTGCCGGCCGAGTGGCACTCCGTCGACGGCGCGGAAATGGGCAAGGTGATGGTCGCGGAAGGGATCGGCATCGCGGTGCTGCCAGATTTCAGCGTCCACGGCGACCCGCTCGAGCGCGCCGGGCTCATCGTCGCCCGGCCCATCGCCGGTGACCGGACCACAGTCACGATGGTCGCGCTCCGCCGACGCCAGGCCCGCGCCAACCCGATCGTGCGTGACATGATCGTGCACCTGCGCGATCACGCTCGCCGGCAGGCGTCCGAGCGGCAGGCCGCGGAACGCGAGCCATCGCAGCGGCGCGCGTCCTAACGCCCCGGCGTCGGCTGCTTGGCTGGGTCGCCAGAAACGCGGTCGCCAGAAACGCGGTCGCCAGAAAACTGTGGCGCGGCGCGTGATCAGCCTGGCTGACTCCCTACGGGTCAGGTCATCGGGCCGGACTCGGTCAGGCGGCCGCCGGGGGAGAGGCGGAGCCAGCGGGTGATCCCGATCGAGCCAAGGAACGGCAGGTCGTGGCTGGCAACCAGGAGCGCTCCCCGGTAGCAGGACAGCGCCTGGGTGAGCTGCCCCGCCGAGGCCAGGTCGAGGCTGTTGGTGGGCTCGTCGAGGAGCAGGAACTGCGGTGGCGGATCGGCCAGCAGCAGTGCGGCGAGGACCGCGCGGAACCGCTCACCGCCCGACAGCGTGCCGGTGACCGCGTCCGCCCGCGAACCGCGCAGGCCGAACCGGGCCAGCCTCGCCCTGACCTCGTTGACCGAGGCGGCGGGGGCGGTCGCGCGAACGTTATCGGCCACCGTCAGCGCGTCGTCGAGCACGTCGAGCCGCTGCGGCAGGTAGCCGAACGGGCCGTTCCGCACCACCGCGAGCCCCGATCCGTCGAGCCCCGATCCGTCGAGCCCCGGCCCGTCGAGCTCCGGCCCGTCAAGGCCGGGCCGGGCGAGGCCTCGCCCGTTGCGGTCGCGCCGGTCGAGTTGCCCGGTGATGATCCGCAGCAGGGTGGTCTTGCCCGCCCCGTTCGGCCCGGTCAGCGCGATCCGCTCCGGACCCGCGACGATGAGCTCGGCCAGCGCGCCGGCGTCTTGGTTGCCTCCATGTTCAGCTCCGTCGTCGCCGGCCGCTGCCGCGGAACGCCACGGCATCCAGGCGCCGTCCAGCCCGGTCACGGTGAGCACGGTCCGGCCCGCGGGCACCGCCGTCCCCGGCAGCGAGATCTTGATGGTGTCGTCGTCGCGAACCGCCTCTGCCGCCTCGGCCAGCCGCGCCCGCGCGTTCGCGACCCGGTCGGCGTGGATGTCGCGGGACCGGCCCGCGCTCTCCTGCGCCGAGCGCTTGCGCGCGCCCACCACCGCCCGGGGAAGGCTGCCGGAAGCGGCCATTTTCCGCCCTTGGCGGTCGCGCCCGGCCTGCTTGGCCTGGCTCTCGAGCTCAACCCGCCGCCGGCGCCGGACATCGGCCCCGGCCGCGACGACCGCGCGCCGGGCGGCGGCCTGCTCGACCTCGAGCATGGCCTGGTAGGCGGGCAGGTTCCCGCCGTACATGCGCAGCGAGTCGCCGTAGTGGTCGCTGCGCAGATCCGCGATCTGGTCCATCAGGGCGAGCAGTTCCCGGTCGTGGCTCACGATCAGCATGACCCCGGGCCAGGACTCGACCGCCGTGTAGAGCCGCCGCCGCGCCGTCAGGTCGAGGTTGTTGGTCGGCTCGTCCAGCAGCAGGACGGCCGGCCTTCGCAGGAACTGGCCGGTCAGCGCGGTCATGATCGTCTCGCCACCGGAGAGCCGGCCCACCGGGTCAGCCAGGCCGATGTGCGCGAGCCCGAGCCGGGACAGCCACTCGCGCGCCCGGTCGGCGATGTCCCAGTCGCGGCCGACCACGTCGAACGCCGCCTGTCCGGTGTCACCGGCCTCGATGGCGCCGATCGCGTCGAGCACGCAGGCGATGCCGAGCAGCGACGCCACCCGGGCGCCGGTGTCGAGGGTGAGGTTCTGCGGCAGGTAGCCGATCTCCCCGTTCACCGTCACCGACCCTGACGCCGGCCGCAGCTGGCCGGCGATCAGCCGCAGCAAGGTGGACTTGCCCGCGCCGTTCACGCCGATCAGGCCGGTCCGGCCGGGGGCGAGGGAGGCGCTGAGGCCGGACAGCACGCGGCGGCCGTTCGGCCAGGAAAAACTGAGATCGCTCAGCACAACGGAGGGCACTGCGGGCTTGGCGGGCACTGCGGGCTTGGCGGGCACTGCGGGCTTGGCGGGCACTGCGGATTGATCGGACATGGCGGAACTCCCAACAGAGGTCAACGGCACGCGTCACTGCGACGTGGCACTGAGAAGACCTCAGAGCTCCAAGCCAGGCTCCGTCCGCCGGGGATAAGACCTGGCCATCATGCCCGCGCGAGCCGGGCGAGCGCAACTGGAATAACGGCCCCGCTAATCCCGATAATCTCGGTAGCAAATCAGCCAAGCCCCCGATCAGCCAAGCCCCCGATCAGCCAAGCCCCCCATCAGCCGACTGCCGAACCTGGAGCACCCATGTCGAAACTGCTTGTCATCGTCGGCAGCACGCGCCCCGGCCGGGCCGCCGACCGCGTCCTGCCGTGGCTCACCGAGAAGACCGCCGGGCACCCGGCGTTTGACACCGAGATCGTCGACCTGCGGGACTGGCCGCTGCCGATCTTCGGCGAGCACCTGGGCACGATCGGTGATTTCAACGATCCCACCTACTCCGAGCCGCTGGTCAAGGCGTGGAACGTCAAGATCAAGTCGGCCGATGCCTACGTCATCCTCACGCCCGAGTACAACCATTCGATCCCCGGCGGGCTGAAGAACGCGATCGACACCGTGTGGCTCTCGTTCGGCTTCAGGAACAAGCCGGTCGGCTTCGTCGGCTACTCCGGCGGCGTCGCGGGCGGTGTGCGCGCCATCGAGCATCTCGCCCACGTGTTCGTCGAGACCGAGTCAGTGCCCATGCGCAACAGCGTGGTTATCCCCGCCGTGCACAGCGCCTTCGACGAGAACGGCCAGCCGGCCAACCCGATGACCAACGCCGCCGCCGACATCATGCTCGAGGACCTCGCCTGGTGGTCCGCCGCACTCGAGCGGGCGCGCGCGGCCGGCGAGCTGGTCCCGGGCTCGTTCCGCCTCCGGGCCGCGATGAGCGCGCAGTCGTAACTCGCCGTCCGGCGCCCAGTCCCGCGAAGGTTACCGGGTCGCCGGCTCAGCCAGACTCGGTGCTAACTCGCTGGCAGCCGGTGCCGGGCCCTCGCGGGTCCAGCCGGGGGTGAGGACGCGGACCTTGAGGTCGTCGCTGGCGAGCTCGGCTTCGCAGTGGCGGCAGATGACGGCCGGCTCGAGGTCGTGCCCGCAGCTGTGCACGAACGCGTTGGGCGGTGCGTCCATCGCCCACTTGTCACCCCAGGCACGCAGCACCTGGAGCACCGGCCGCAGTTCCTGGCCCGCCTGGGTGAGCTCGTACTCATAGCGCGGCGGGTGATCGCTGTACTGGCGGCGCACCACCACGCCCGCCGCCTCCAGCGTGCGCAGCCGGGCGGTGAGCCGGTCGCGGGGCGCGCCGGTGTTCTTCGCGATCACGTCGAAGCGCCTGTTGCCGAAGGCGATCTCGCGCACCGCCAGCAGCGTCCACTTCTCGCCGATCAGGTTCAGGGCCGCCGCCACCGAGCAGGGGCGGCCGGGCAGTTCCTCGCGCATAACGGCAAGCTTACATGGGTTGCGAAATCAAACTGATGAGCATTACGCTCGAGTTGGATTTCCAAACCCAGGAGGAGCGTGTGTCCGACAGCGTGGCCGACGGCAGCACTAACGGGGTGGCCAGCGCTCCCGGCGGCGCGGTGCAGGCCGCCGCACCGGAACGCGGGCCGGCCGCCCGGCCGCCGCGGGCGCGCTACGCGGCGGTGTTCGCGGTGGTCACGGCGGGCATCGCGGTGGTCAACCTCGACCTGTTCATCGTGAACGTCGCGTTGCCTTCCATCGGCCGCGACTTCCACGGCACCGACCTGGCATCGCTGTCCTGGGTGCTGAACGCGTACGCGATCGTGTTCGCGGCCCTGCTGGTCCCGGCCGGCCGGGCGGCGGACCTGATCGGCCGCCGGGCCGCGTTCCTGACCGGCATGATCGTCTTCGGGCTGGCCTCCGCCGCCTGCGCGGCGGCGCCGGACGTCTGGGTCCTCGTCGGCGCCAGGATCGTTCAGGCGGCCGGCGGCGCGCTGCTCATCCCGGCCTCGCTCAGCCTGCTGCTTGCGGCCGCGCCGCCGGAGCGCCGGACCGGCGCGATCCGCGCGTGGACCTCGGTCGGCGGGGCCGCGGCGGCGCTCGGCCCGGTCCTCGGCGGCGCCCTGGTGGCGGCCAGCTGGCACTGGGTGTTCCTGGTGAACGTCCCGGTCATCGCGATCGCCCTGATCTTCGGCGTCCGGGTCCTCGCACCGGACCGGGCAGCCGTGAGCGCCAGCGGGCAGCGAGCCGGCCGGCTGGCGGCCGATGAGATCCGCCCGGACGTCCTCGGTGCCGCCGTCTTCACGGTGGCGATCGGCGCGCTCGCTCTCGCCTTGGTGAAGGCGGACGACTGGGGTTGGGCCTCACCGCAGGTCCTGGGCGGGTTCGGGGCGGCCGCGGTGCTGCTGGCGGTGTTCGTCTACCGGTCGGCCCGCCACCCGGCCCCGGTCATCGAGCTGCACCTGCTGCGGCACCCGGTGTTCGCCACCGCCACGGCGGCCAACGTGCTGTTCGGCATCGCCTTCGGCGCGATGCTGCTGCTGGTCACGCTATGGTGCCAGGACGTCTGGGGCTGGTCCGCGCTGAGCACCGGGCTCGGCGTCGCCCCGGGGCCGCTGCTCGTCCCGTTCTGGGCCATCGCGGCCGGGCCGATCGCCCGCCGGGTCGGCCCAGGCCCGGTCGCCGCCCTCGGCTGCGTGATCTACGCCTGCGGCTGCGTCTTCTGGCGGCTGAACCTCTCCCTGGTCCCCGACTACCCCGCCCACATGCTTCCCGGCATGCTGCTGACCGGCACCGGGGTCGGGCTGACGCTGCCCACCCTGGTCAGCGCCGCGGTCTCGGCGGTGCCGCCGAACCGGTTCGCCACCGGCTCGGGGATTGTCACGATGGCCCGCCAGGTCGGCATCGTGCTCGGTGTCGCGATCCTGGTCACCGTCCTCGGCCGCCACGCCGGGGGCCACGGTGCCCTGCCTGCCTTCCAGCGCGCCACCGTGGTGCTCGCTGTCGCCGCCGTCAGCGCCGGCCTGGCCTCACTGCTGCTGGTGTGGGCGGTCAGCCGGGAGCGGGCAGGACAGGGCGCCGCGGCCCAGGCCGCGGCTACTGGTGCTGCTTCAGCCTGAACGGGTTGGGCAGGTCCCGCACCGTCGCCTGGCTCGCCCCGGCGGAGCGGGTGGTGACCGTGCCGGAGCGGCCCGCCCAGCTCGGCTGGGGCAAGCACACAAGCAGCGCCGCGACAGCGGCCGTGACCCCCAGCCTGACCACGCCCCGCCGCCTGCCCGGTGCCTTCGGCTTGCGGTGCCGCCCCCGGTACCGCTCGTGGGTGGCGTGCCGCCCGCCGCTGTACTGCACCCCTGCGACCTGCACTTCCTGTATTTCCTGCGCCACCAGTGATCCCCCCGGAACGGTGCTTCCCGCTGTCTACGTCGGCATCGTAGACAGTGCCGCGCCCGGAACGGGCACGCGACACGCCGGCGCCGCCTGAAGATAACAGCAAGTGGCGGTTCGGGCGAAGGCACCGTCCGCTCGGGCCGAATTCCTTATGCTCTGTACCCGTGGGTCCAGAGCAGATTGGGCGGGCCGTCGAGCTCCGCCAGGCGATCGCGCGGGCGGGCGGGCTGGCCGCGGTCGAGCGGTTCATCGCCGCGCAGCGGGGGCTGACCCGCGCCGAGCGGGACCTGGTGCTCGACTGGGCCGACAACAGCGTGCACGGTGT
Source organism: Trebonia sp. (assembly GCA_050013875.1). Lineage (GTDB taxonomy): Bacteria > Actinomycetota > Actinomycetes > Streptosporangiales > Streptosporangiaceae > Trebonia. The sequence continues at coordinate 22,431 of JBEKEK010000047.1, forward strand.
CTTCGAGGTCCGGGTTGCCGGGGACCGGGCCGCCGGGGACCGGGCCGCCGCCAGCGCCGTCGTCACCGTGCTCAACCTGGTCGATGACCTCGGCTACGGCGTCTGGGGCCTCGACCCGGTGCCGGCCGCGGGCGGGTTCTTCGCCGGGACTTTGCTCCCGCTGGCGCGGGACGACTCCGCCTGGCTCGCGGCGGGCGGCGAGACGTGCTACCCGGCAGGCGACGCCCGGCGGGTCGCGCGGCTGGCGATCGACCTGGCCACCCGCGAGCCCGACCTTGTCTTCCGCAACCAGGAGAAGATCAACCAGGGGTGGATGTACATGCGGCGGGACCGGGAGGAGTTCGTCGCGTTCTTCGGCACCGATGAGCTGGTACTGCCCATCCTGGAGGCCGAGGGGCGGCTCAACGCGTACTACAAGGTGCGCCGGGACTCGGCGCTGGCGGCGCGGGGCAGGCACCGGGCGGTGAGCGAGTCAGGCGAGACCACGTTCGTGATGCCCGAGGGATTCTTCGAGTTCGACACCGTCGGGATCATCTACGACGAGCTCGACGGGTTCGTGGTGGTGCCGGAGTACGGGATGCTGCGCGACCTGTTCGCCGACCCCTCGCTGGCCGCCGACCGTGAGCACGCCAACGTGCTCCGGGCCTACCTGCGCGAGGACACCATCCCGCCGCTGCCGCTGCGCCGGATGGCGGCGGCCTTCCCCGATCACGTCGACGCCGTTTTCCAGCGGGTGCTTGGCAGCAGGAACTTCAGCTGGGTGCAGAACGGGCAGGGGCTGCTGCGCAAGCGCAAGCCCGGGCACTACGAATCGGAGCCGACCCCTGGGGTGGCAGTGCTCAGCGACCGCGTGATGGCCCTGTCGCGGGGCGAGCGCTAGCCGCCGGTCGCGGTACCCGCGGGCGGCACCCAGTCAGGGTCCAGCTCGACGAAGGCCTCTACCAGGCCCAGGTAGGCGTGGGCGACCAGCGTCCAGTCGGCCGGCTCGCCGGTCAAGCCGGGGCCGGGGATCGGCGCGTTGAGCAGAGCATCGGCGACCGTCGCCTCGGGCGCGCCGCCGGCCGCTTGCAGCTGGAGGTTGCGCAGGGCCAGGGACTGCACCAGCAAGCCTCCCACGAGCTGCAGGTGCGCCGCCGACCAGGCCGGGTCGCGCAGCCGCATGCCGATCTCGCCCGCCACGTACTCGAACACCGCGACCAGTGACTCGCGGGACCGCTGCTGCGCCTCCTCAAGCGCGGCGGCGATGAGCCTGCGGGCCTCGCCGGTGCGGGTGGAGCCGAGGGTGGCGACGAGCGCCATGTGCAGTCGCCACTCGGGGGACTCGATCAGCGACCGGTAGTTGCGCGTCGTGGTGAGCCGTACCACCTCGCGCATGAGCGCGCGGCGGCCGTCCGGGGTGGCGAGCAGGTGCCTGTTGTCATCGAGCATCTGCTTGGTGATGGCCAGGGTCTCCGGGTCGAAGACCGGGCGGTCGCTGAACTCCGAGCCCTCGCCGGCCAGATAGCAGAGCAGATCGTCGATGTACTCATCGCGGTATGACCAGAGCCGGTAGACCGAGCTGCGCGGCACCCGGGCCCGCTGGATGACCTCCTCGAGCCGGAGATGCTCGATGGTGAGCGCGGCTCCGGCCTCCAGGGCCAGCTCGCGCCCCGCGTCGAGCATCCGCTGCCTGACCTCTTCCGCCGGTACCCGTTCCGGCCGGACCGCCATGGACTTTCCTCACTCCCCGCGACAGCGTCTGAACTGTGAGATGTGAACTCTGAGATGTGTTTCTCAATTGCAACATTAGCGCGCAAAATACCGTACCTGAGACATTAGACTCAGTGTCTCAAGACCTGCGGACGGGGACCAGGGTCGGCCCTACGAGGGGGAGGGCCGGAGGCGGGCCGGGTGCGGAGATGGGGGGTGCTCTCCACACCCGGCTAGCCCCGGGGCTCGGCCGGCCAGCGCCGTCAAGCGGATTCAGCGCCCGGGGGGCTGTGAATCGGACCTTGTGATGCGCAAATCTCTAGAGCGCGGTGAGGGCGACGCCACCCCGGCCGGCGCCGAGGTCGCGGGAGATGGCACGGGCCGCGCTGACAACCGCGCGGACGAGATCGCCCTGGGTCCCGGGGGAGAGCAGCCGGTCGGCCGGCCCGACGACGCCGATCGCGCCCGCCGCCAGGTCGTCGCGGCCGAGGATGGGGGCCGCGATGCCCGCGTCGCCGACGGTGGCCTCCTCGTTCTCGACCGCGTAGCCGGCGTTGCGGACTGCCGCCAGCGCCCGGGTGAGGGCGTTGCGGGTTGTCTTGGTCCGGCCGGTCAGCGGGGCAAGGTCGGCCGACAGGGCCCTGGCCCGCTCGGAGGCGGGCAGGTTCGCGACGATCGCGTGGCCGAGCGCGGCGGCGTGCCAGGGGATCGCCGCGCCGACCTCGAGGATCTGCACCGTGTTGTCGGGGCGGAACACATGGTGCAACACGATCACCCGGCTGCCGGACAGCGTGCCGACCCAGACCGCCTCCTTGGCCTGCAGCGCGAGCGCCTCCGCCCATCGCAGTGACCGGGACCGCAGCTCCGAGCCATCCAGGTACGCGTTGCCGAGCTGGAGCACCCCCGGCCCAAGGCTGTACTTGCCGGTGTCGGTGTCCTGCGCGACCAGCTCGTGCGCCTCCAGTGTGCGCAGCAGGCCGTGCACGGTCGGCTTGGCCAGGCCGAGCCGGTCGGCGATCTCGGTGACGCCAAGCCGCGGCGTGCCGGAGCCGAGGACGACGAGGATCTGCGCCGCACGCTGCACCGACTGGATCATGGCACCTTTCCGCTCATGTCATTCAGCAATGCCGAACAACATTCAGGATAGGGTCATGAGCCCAGTCGGTGCCAGAGCGGGATTAGCGGGACTAGTACTTCAAAACCACCCCGACGACGTTCCCGCCAAGGTTGCCTGCCGTGTGGGTGAACCCGCCCGCGATCTGGGCGGTGCTACCGGGGACGCGCGCGACCGCGCTGACCGTGATCTTGGCCGCCGCGACCGGGAGGGCCGCCTTGGTCAGCCTGCCATTGAAGTAATGCACCAGGTAGCCGGTGCCGCCGGACGCGCCGAGCATGGGCAGCCAGAGCCCGCCGTTGCCGTCGTAGCTGAACTGGGGGTTCGGGCCGCTGCCGAACTGGCCCTGCGCGAACCTGGTCCACTTGTGGCCGTTGTAGTGCAGCACCACCAGCGGCCCGCCCTCGTCTTCTGTGTTGCCGCTGCCGAGCGCGAAGACGTTGTTGTTGGACAGGGCCAGGATGCCGGCCACGGCGGGATCGTTAAGGCCGCTGCGGTTCTTGGCCGGCAGCAGGGACTTGACCGAGGTGGCGGTCCACTTGGCGCCGTTCCAGTGCTCGACGTCCACCCCGTTGAACCCCCAGGCACTGGTCGCCGAGACCGCGCTGCCGCCCTGGATCGACTTGCTGACCTGCCGCCAGGTTGAGCCGTTGTAGTGCCAGACGCCGAGCGCGGGCTGGAACCCGGAGATCCCCTTCTCGCCGTACACCCAGACGTCGTTGCTGGCGAGGACGGTGGCGTCGGCGATCTCGCCGGTGAACGTCTTGACCACCGACCAGCCGCGGCCGTTGTACTTGAGCACGCGCGACGGCGTGCCGAAGCCCTGCGCGAAGGCCCACACGTCCGACGGCGAGGTGGCCGCCGCCGTGACGATCTGCTCATCCTTGTTGGCGGGAAGTGAGACCTTCCGCCAGTTGGACCCGGAGAACTGGTAGGCCGCTGGCGCCGCGTTGAAGTCCGATCCCTCGAACGCCCAGCCGGTTGTCCGCCCGGTGGCGGTGACCGCGGTGAACTGCCCCTCGCTGCCGGTCCTGACCGACTTGACGATCCGCCAGGACGGGCCGGCCGCCGCCTGGCTGGTGGCCGCCATCGCCCCGCCGGCCGTCGCCGCGCCGATCACCAGCAGGCCGGCCGCGCCGGCGGCCGCCTGTCCATACTTCCGGCCCCGCCTAGTGTGCGCCATGCGTTTCTCCTTCAGTTGCCATCGGGATGAGCCCCGTTGAGGTCCGGATGACCCCGCGCAAGAATGACGCGCGCCGGGCGCCAATGGTTGGCGGCCGGCGTGCTGCCCGTCACGCTCGGGCCGGCCCCGCGCCAGCCGCCGTCGATTGGACACCGGGGTGCTCACGGGCGCGCTCCCGGCCTAAGCGCACGTGCATCGTGAGTAACGTGAAGTTAATTTCTCAATGCGGATGGTTACTATTCCGCGATAGTTGGTTACACGGGGGTACTTTCCCCGTGAATTTTGCGGAGAGGGTGACGGCAGCGAACAGCAGGGGCAGACATCGACCGCCAGAGCCGCAAACGTTGCGACACAAGATCCCACTCGAGGCGCCACCCGAAGTCGGAGATGACGCACGGTTCCATTACGATCGCAGCGTGGGAGACCGGATTGTTACCTGGCCCAACGCGCTGAGCGCCGCGCGACTGGCCGGCGTTCCCGTGTTCCTGTGGCTGGTCCTTGGGCCGCGCAGCGCCACCGGCGACATCATCGCGGCCGCGCTGCTCGGCCTGGCCGGGATTAGCGACTGGCTGGACGGGAAGCTGGCACGGATGCTCAACCAGACGAGCAAGCTCGGCCAGCTTCTTGACCCGGCGGCGGACCGGCTCTACATCTTGGCGACGGTGATCGCGCTCGCGGTGCGCGGGATCATCCCGTGGTGGCTTTTCGCCGCGATCGCCGCGCGCGAGGTGTGCGTGGCGATGGCGCTTTTCGTGTTGCGGCGGCGCACCGACTACGGGGCGCTGCAGGTGAGCTTCGTTGGCAAGGCCGCCACGCTCTGCCTCATGTACGGGTTCCCGTTGCTGTTCCTCGGCGCGCACGGCGGCATTACGTCAGAAGTCATCCGCATAATCGCCTGGGCCTTTACCGTCTGGGGGGTCGCACTTTACTGGTGGGCGGCGCTGCTCTACCTCAGCGAGACCAAGGACCTGGTGAAAGGAGCGGCCACGTCGTGAAGGCCGTCGTGATGGCAGGAGGCGAGGGCACCCGGCTTCGCCCGATGACCGCCAACCAGCCCAAGCCGCTGCTGCCGGTGGTGAACCGGCCGATCATGGAGCACGTGCTCCGGCTGCTGAAGCGGCATGGGATGGAGGAGACGGTCGTCACCGTCCAGTTCCTCGCCGCGCTGGTGCGGAACTACTTCGGCGACGGCGAGGACGTCGGCATGTCGCTGCAGTACGCGACGGAGGAGACGCCGCTCGGCACGGCCGGCTCGGTCAAGAACGCCGAGGACGCGCTGAAGGACGACACGTTCCTTGTCATCTCGGGGGACGCGCTGACCGACATGGACCTGACCGAGATGGTCAGGTTCCACAAGGAGAACGGCGCACTGGTCACGGTGGGTCTCACCCGGGTGCCCGACCCGCTTGAGTTTGGCATCGTGATCGCCGATGAGGACGGGCGGATCCAGCGCTTCCTTGAGAAGCCGACCTGGGGCCAGGTCTTCTCTGACACGGTGAACACCGGGGTCTACATCATGGAACCCGAGGTCCTGGCCGAGGTGTCGGCCAAGGAATCGGTCGACTGGTCACACGACGTGTTCCCCAAGCTGCTGCAGCGCGGCGCCCCGATCTACGGCTACATCTCGGACAAGTACTGGGAAGACGTCGGCACCCTGGAGTCCTATCTCAAGGCGCAGGCCGACGTGCTCAACGGCAAGGTCGACGCCGATATCGCCGGGTTTGAGCTCTCACCCGGCGTCTGGGTCGCCGAGGGCGCCGAGGTGGACCCGGACGCGGTGCTCACCGGCCCGGTCGCCATCGGCGAGTACGCCAAGATCGAGGCGGGCGCGCACCTGCGCGAGTACTCCGTGATCGGCGCCAACGTGGTGGTCAAGGAGGGCGCGTTCATCCACCGGGCGGTGGTGCACAACCGCGTCTTCGTCGGCCAGGGGGTCACCCTGCGCGGCTGCGTGATCGGGAAGAACACCGACGTGATGCGGCGGGCGCGGATCGAGGAGACCGCGGTCATCGGCGACGAGTGCGTCATCGAACCCGAGGCGTACATCTCGGCCGGGGTGAAGGTTTACCCGTTCAAGACGATCGAGGCGGGCGCGGTCGTCAACACCAGCGTGATCTGGGAGTCGCGCGGCCAGCGGACCCTGTTCGGCCAGCGGGGGGTGTCCGGCCTGATCAACGTCGAGGTCACCCCCGAGCTGGCCGTCCGGCTGGCGTCCGCCTACGCGACCACCCTGCAGAAGGGGTCCACGGTCACCACCTCGCGTGACGTGTCGCGGGCCGCGCGCACCCTCAAGCGCGCCATGCAGGGCGCGCTGAACGCCTCGGCGATCAACGTGATGGACCTGGAGGCACTGCCGCTCCCGGTCGCCCGGTTCGAGACCGCGCGGCGCAAGTACAGCGGCGGGATCGCGCTGCGCACCACGCCGGGCGACACCCAGTCGATCGACATCATCTTCCTCGACGAGCGCGGTGCCGAGCTCTCACAGCAGGCGCAGCGCAAGCTCGAGCGCGTCTTCTCCCGGCAGGAGTTCCGCCGGGCCTTCCCCGGCGAGATCGCCGAGCTCAGCTACCCGCCGCGCGTCGTCGAGCTGTACACCCACGAGCTGCTCCGCTGCGCCGACCTGGAAGGGGTCGACGGGGCGGGGCTCAAGGTGGTCGCGGACTGCGCCGGCGGCACCGTCTCGCTGGTGCTGCCCACGCTGCTCGGCCGGATTGGCGTCGACGTGCACACCGTGAACAACCGGCTGGACGAGGTGACCCCCACCCAGACCATGGCGCAGAACCGGGCCGGGATGCAGCGGCTGGCCGAGGTCGTGTCATCATCGCGGGCGGCGTTCGGCGTCAGGTTCGACCCCGTCGGGGAGCGGATCCACCTCGTCGACGAGAAGGGCGCCCTGGTCAGCGACGAGCGCGCGCTGCTGGTGGTGCTCGACCTGGTCGCCGCCGAGCGGCGGTCCGGCCGGGTGGCGCTGCCGGTCACCACTACCCGGGTAGCCGAGCAGGTCTGCCGGTTCCACGGGGTGCAGGTCACCTGGACGTCGACGTCCCAGGACGCGCTGACCAACGCCGCCGCCGCCGATGAGGTGATCTTCGCGGCGGACGGGCGCGGCGGATTCGTGGTGCCCGAGTTCGGCCGGACGGTGGACGGGATCGCCGCGTTCGTCCGGCTGCTCGGCCTCGTCGCCAGGACCCGGCTCACGCTCAGCCAGATCGACGCCCGCATCCCGCAGGCGCACCTGATGCGCCGCTCGGTGCCCACCCCGTGGGCGGCCAAGGGCTCGGTGATGCGAACCGTGCTCGAGGCGGCGGGCAACCGCCCGGTCGACACCACCGACGGGGTGCGGATCGTCGACGCGGACCGGGGCTGGGTCCTGGTCCTGCCGGACCCGGCCGACGCGGTCACCCACCTGTGGGCCGAGGGAACCGACGCCGACTCGGCCCAGTATCTGATCGACGAGTGGGCCGCGATCGTGGAGCAAGCCGACTCCTGAACCAGAATCACTCACCGCACCCGGTTCGCTACCGGCTGCGCCGTCCGTCGCTTTCTCCGCTGCCACCTGCGCTTACTCGCACCCGGGGTACGGGGAGAGTGGCCAACCGCCCCGGTTAATAGAAGATGTACGGTAATCTGTGTTAATTACGCAGACGTACCATTTCGCGGTGCGCGAAGTGGTGGCCGGCGTCTGGCTCGACGACGGCGTCCCGCCCGAACTCGCACCGCGCCCCCCGCGCGGTGCGCGTGACCCCGGAGGTGAAGCGGCCGTGTGGCGGAAGCGTCAGGCACATGACGGCAGGCCGAGAAACGGTCTGTGGCGGCTGTTCGCGTGGCGCGTGGACCGGCAAGACTCTCCCCAGGTACCTTTGGCAACAGCCCCGGACGGGATGGTCCGGGAAGGTACCATGACGGCAGAGGGGAGGCCGGACGGAGCCATGGCTGGTATGTACTGCGGGCGGTGTGGTCGGCCGAACCCCGAGAGTTCCCGGTACTGCTCTAACTGCGGTGCTCCGCTGATGCGCGCGAACACCGGCAGCTTCAGCGCGGTACCCGGAGATCGTCCTCCCGGGGACACCACGTCGATCATCTCGCCGGTCTCCGGCGACGCGGAGGGCTACGACGATCCGTCGCCCGACTTTTCCGCTGTCGATTCCCTCCCGCCGGGCACGGCACTGCTTGTCGTGCTGCGCGGGCCCAACGCGGGGTCGAGGTTCCTGCTCGACAGCGACTTCACCTCCGCCGGCCGGCATCCCGACAGCGACATCTTCCTCGACGATGTGACGGTCTCCCGGCGTCATGCCGAGTTCTACCGGCATGGTGACCGCTTTACCGTCCGGGACGTTGGCAGCCTGAACGGCACCTACGTGAACCGCGAGCGGATCGAGGAGGCCGAGCTGTTCGGCGGCGACGAGGTCCAGATCGGCAAGTTCCGGCTGCTGTTCATGACCCGCAGTCCCGAGGTCGGCCGGCGCCGCGGACTCGGAGCACAGGACTACGCATGACCAGAGCCGGTGTCAGCATCGGCCAGGTGCTCGACGAGCTCCGTCCCGAGTTCCCTGACATCAGCCCGTCCAAGATCCGCTTTCTGGAGGCGGAGGGACTGATCCAGCCGCTGCGGTCATCGTCGGGCTACCGCCGGTTCGCGGTCGCCGACATCGAGCGGCTCCGCTTCATCCTCACCGCGCAGCGCGACGAGTACCTGCCGCTGCGGGTGATCAAGGACCGGCTTGACGAGGTTGACGGGACCGCCGGGCGCGCGGGCGATGCCGCGCCGGCGTCGATGACCCGCAGCGAGCTGCTCACCGCCGCGGGCGCGGCGGAGGGACTGCTGGCCGAGCTTGAGGACTACGGCCTGGTCCGCCGGGCCCGGGCGTACGGCACTCAGGCGCTTTCCGTGGTCCGTGAGGCGGTGCTGCTGGCCGAGTACGGCATCCAGCCGCGGCACCTGCGGGCGGTCAAGGCGTCCGCCGACCGGGAGGCTTCCCTGGTCGAGCAGGCGGTGGCGCCGATGACCCGGCAGAAGGGCAGCCGTGAGCCGGCGCTGCGGGCCGCCCGCGACATCGCCGGGCGGATCGCCCGGCTGCACGCGACCTTGGTAGAAGACGGACTTACCGAAGCCGGACTTGCATCACAGTCACCTGTCGGGGGTACACCGGTCACAGAGCCCCGGGACGCTCCGGGGCTGCGCTCGGCTTCCGGGCGATAGCAGGTGTAGTTTGGCAGAAAGAGTGGTTCGGTTCGCTTGGTGCCGTTAGCGGCGGTCAAGCGCGTGCGAGGACGGAGCTCCAGTGCGGCGGATGGAGGTTGTCGGCGTCCGGGTCGAGATGCCGTCCAACAGCCCGATCGTCCTGCTCAAAGAGGAGCAGGGTGATCGTTACCTGCCCATTTGGATAGGAGCGGTGGAGGCCACCGCGATCGCGTTCGCCCAGCAGGGCATGGTGTCGTTGCGCCCGCTGACTCACGACCTGTTCAAGGACGTGCTCGAGGTGCTCAACGTGCAATTGCGCACGGTCAACATCACCTCGCTGCGGGACGGGATCTTCTACGCGGACCTCGTCTTCTCCAATGGGGCGGAGGTAAGCGCGCGGCCGTCGGACTCGATCGCGCTCGCGCTGCGCACCGGGGCGGCCATCTTCGCCACCGACGAGATACTCGACGAGGCCGGCGTGGCCATCCCTGACCAGCAGGACGACCAAGAGGACGAGGTCGAGAAGTTCCGCGAGTTCCTCGACCATATTTCCCCCGAGGACTTCGGCCGCTCGGCGTGACTCTCCCCGTCCGGTTGGGCCGGGAATGTCGCGACGCGCCGCGCGTGATCGTTGACCTGCCTGCCCGGTGGGCTTACGGTGCGAATGCCGGGGGAAGTCACTAGGAGGTGGCCGTGTCGGTAACAAGGGGTGGGTCCGAGGCTGTGCAAGGCACGCTCTTCGATGGCAACCCCGAGATCGGGTACCGCGGCCCCACGGCCTGCTCAGCGGCCGGGATCACCTACCGTCAGCTCGACTACTGGGCGCGCACCGGTCTGGTTGAGCCCAGCGTTCGCGCGGCGCACGGCTCGGGCTCGCAGCGCCTCTACGGCTTCCGTGACATCCTTGTGCTCAAGGTGGTCAAGCGGCTGCTCGACTCCGGGATCTCGTTGCAGCAGATCCGGGCGGCGGTCCAGCACCTGCGCGACCACGGTACCGAGGACCTGGCCCAGGTCACCCTGATGAGCGACGGCGTCAGCGTCTACGAGTGCACTTCGGCCAACGAGGTCTACGATCTCCTGGCGGGAGGCCAGGGCGTCTTCGGAATCGCGCTCGGCCGGGTCTGGCAGGAAGTGGCGGGCGAGCTCGCCGAGCTTCCCGCCGTCCGCGCCGAGGACGGCCTGATCGCCGACAGCACTGGTGCCGCCGACGAACTGGCCAACCGCCGCTCGGCCAGGAAGACAGGCTGACCGGCCCGGCGGGGCCGGCCAACCCCAAGACTGGATAAGCAGAGCAGGTCAGCCGAGTTCGCTGGCGGCTTCCTTGACGGCGTTGTCGACATCCCGCGGGCTGACATTCAGCTGCTTGGCGATGCGCTTCTCGGCCTTGAGTTCGGCCTTGTGCACGGCCTGCTCGACCGTGCTCTCGCCGACGATGACCAGGGCGGCCTCCCCTTCGTCGATGATCTCACCGAACTCCTTGACGTCGGACCGCGACATGCCGCGCCGCAGGTGGCCCCCTATCCCGCCCACGGCGGCACCCACGGCGGCGGTGGCGAGGATCGAGGGCGGGAAGAGGAGGCCGACGACGGCACCGGCGGCAGCGCCGCCCCACGCCCCGTGCCGGGTGGCCAGCTCATCCTTGTTCACGTGAACCTTGCCCGCGACGTCCTTGGTGACCACGGCGGCGTCGTAGGTGCCGACCGCACCGGCCGCGTGCAGGTCCTTCACGATGTCGTAGTCGGCTCGCGCGGCGTCCTCGCTTGGGTAAGTGCCGATGAAGATGAAGACCGAGTCGGGCTTGGCCATGTCGTCTCTCCTGTTGCTCTGGCCGCATTCGGAAGAACGCGGCGGCAGGACCGTCGCGCTCAAGCCTCTCCTGACTGGGCCGATCGGTGATCACCCACACGGGGTGACCGCGTTGCCGCACCGATACCAGGGCTTACGGTCCTGAAAAGATGCCATAATCGTGAAGATGACCCAGGACCGCATCCAGGTCGCGCTGGCAGACGACGATGTCCTGCTGCGCGAGGGTCTCGCGAGCCTGCTTGAGCGGTCGGGCTTTGAAGTCGTGGGGCAGTGCGCGGACGCGTCGCTGCTGCTCCCACTGGTGCGCGAGCAACAGCCGGAACTGGTGATCGTGGACATCCGGATGCCTCCCGGTTACTCCACCGAAGGCCTCGAGGCGGCTTACCAGATCCGGGTGGAATTTCCGGACATCGCCATCCTTGTCCTTTCCGCGCACGTCGAGGTCGAGCACGCCATGGGTCTCCTGGCCAGCGGCCAGCGCAGCGGTTACCTGCTGAAAAGCCGGGTCATCAACGTCGATGACTTCGTCGATACGCTGCGGCGCCTGGTGCGGGGTGCCTCGGTGGTCGATCCGGCTCTCGTCGCCGAGCTTGTTACCGCCCGGCAGGCGGACGATGTGCTCGGCGTGCTATCTCCCAGGGAGCGCGAAGTTCTGGCACTGATGGCGGAGGGGCGCTCAAACAGCGGAATCGCGCGGACACTCTGTGTGACTGATGGGACAGTGGAGAAGCATATCGGCAACATCCTGATGAAGCTTCGGCTGCCGGAAACCGATGATATGCACCGGCGTGTGCTCGCCGTTCTGGCCTTTCTTGACGCGCTTTAGCGGACCTGGCCGAGGAGCCGCCGGATGCCATCCGCTGAAAGCTCGTCCTTCGACAGGAAGCCGAGCGCCGGGCTCTCGGCGACTAGGTCGGCATAGTCATCCTCGGTGTCCGACGAGATCATGATGACCGCTAGACCGCGGGCCTGACTCTCGGCCAGGCGGCGCGCGAGATCGAAACCGTTTTCGTCGCCGAGCGCGATATCGACCAGAACGACATCTGGTTGCAATTCGCTGGCCAGCAGCAACGCCTCGCCAATGGTGGATGCCGTGCCAGTGACCCGGACCCCATCCGGGTCAAGAACACGGCGCGCGGTTTCGACGAATGCCTCGTTGTCGTCGACGAGAAGGCAGCGCATGAGCATCTGATCAGTATTGCCGCAGGCAGCGCTGGCCGGCAGTGGGGCTAGCCGGAATCGCCACGGTCGCGGCGGACATCCGCTGCCCAGCTTCCGCCCTTGCTTGGTGCTGGCTCCACTGACGGCATTAGGGCTAGCCAGAAGCGGGTTTTGGTGTCTCCCCGGTGGAGCGCGCCAGGTCAATCCGGGATCGTAGTCCTTACGTGAAGCCAAGCCACGAAACCGAAAGCTCCGCCCCGGCTCCCCGCCCGGGCGGAACGGGTGCCCCGGCCAGTGCCGCCACCCCCGTGCGGCCCGCCACCCCCGGGCCGGGGCACCCTCAGTACTCCCCGGAGCATCCGATGGCCAGCTGACCACTGCGCGGTCCGGCGATCGAACTGAACGCGTAACGGGCCCCCTGGGCATTGCCAGGTTGTGAGCGTTGCGTCACGCGAGTAACGTCGTTGACCAGCAACGCCGTTGGGGGTCGCATGCCAGCTGATCGCTGGTTCGCGGTTGGGTCTTGTGCGGGTGCCCAGGAACGGGCGGGTGCCCGCGCGGTCGATGACGCCCTCATTCACGACGATCCGAAGCTGCTGATCGTCTTCTGTTCGCAGGCACACGACCTCGGGGAAATGCTGCGGCAGATCCGCGCACGGGCGGGCGACGTGCCCTTGATCGGCTGCACGACCGCGGGGGAAATCTCGACCGCCGGCCCGAGCGCCGCCAGCGTGGTCGTCACGGCCCTCGGCGGCAGCGGGTTCGCGGTGCGGACGACCGTCGCCACCGAGGTGTCGGGGAACCTGCGGGAGGCGGGAGCGCGCGTGGCGCGGAGCCTGCCCGATCGCGCGGATCTCCCGCACAAGGTGGTGCTGCTGCTGAGCGACGGACTGGCCGGAGACCAGCAGGAGGTTGTCCGCGGCGCGCACGGCGTCCTCGGAGCGGCAGTGCCGTTCGTCGGGGGCTGCGCGGGTGACGACCTCAGGATGCGCCGGACATTCCAGCTCTTCCGCGACCGCGTACTGTCCGACTCGGTGGTCGCGGCCGGGATCGCCTCGAACGCGCCGCTCGGCATCGGCGTCCGTCACGGCTGGCGGAGGGTCGGCGAGCCGATGCTCGTGACCTCAAGCACGGGCGCCCGCGTGCACACCCTCGATGACCAGCCCGCGCTTGACGCCTACCTCAAGCATCTCGGCGTCGGCGAACCCGCGCAGCAGGATCAGGAGGGGCTTGCCCGGCTCGCGCTCACCCATCCGCTCGGCCTTGGCCGCCCGAACGGCGAGGACAAGGTGCGCTTCGTCGTCGGCGGGGACTTCGCGCAGCGGTCGCTGTCCTGCATCGCCGAGGTCCCGGAAGGCGCCCTGGTGTGGATCATGGAGAGCGATGCCCGGTCGGTACTCGAGGCAACCGACGCCGCGTGCGACGACTCCCTCGCCGCACTGGGCGGACGTCCTCCGCTTGGCATGATCGCCTTCGACTGCATCGCCAGGCGCGCTGTCCTCGGTGACCGGGGCGCCCGCAGGGAGATCGCCCGGCTTGCCGCGATGGCGTCGGGCGCGCCGGTGGCGGGGTTCTACACCTACGGCGAGATCGCCAGAATACGAGGTGCCCGCGGCTTCCACAACCAGACCCTCGTGGTCTTGTCGGTCGGCTGAGATGGCCAGTTGGGCGTGGTCGACTCAGCAACTCGCGGAGTTCGTCGCGAGCGTCTCGCCCTGCACGACCGAGGCGTCGGCCGCCCGGGCGGCGGTCGAGCGCGCGGCCGACGCGCTCGACGCGGAAGTGGCGGCGATCATGGCCGGCGGCGAGCTTCTCGCGGCCGTGGGTTATCCGGAAGGCACCGAGCCCGTCGACGAGCTCAGGCGCATACGGCCAGGCGCCACGGACTCCCGGCTGAAGGTGCCCGGTGTCGGCTGGTGCGCGGTCGCGGCGGCCGGCCTCGCGTATCCGCCCGGCGCGACGCTGGTGCTCGCGCGTCCTCGCGGCCTGACGCGCCAGGAGACCGCTCTGCTGGGCGGGATGGCCCGCGTGGCGGCGATGACGATGACGATGCTCAGTGTCCTTGATCACGAGCGCGCCGCGCGCGAGGAGGTCGAGCGCCTGATGCGGGAGCAGGCGGCCCTGCGCCGGGTGGCGACGCTGGTAGCCGCGGCCGTCCCGCCGGTGGAGATCTTCGCCGCGGTCGCCGAGGAGGTCGGGAACGCGTTGCCCGCCGCGGACTTCGCGATGGTGTGCCGCTACGATCCCGACCACAGTGTCGAGGTCGTCGGCGGCTGGCGCCGGGCAGGCGGCCCGGTGCTCGTCGGCCGCCGTTCGGTGCTCGGCGGCAAGAACGTCAGCACGCTCGTGTTCGAGCGTAATGGGCCGGCCCGGGTCGATGACCACCTCGTCGAAGGCAGTGAATCCCTCACCGCTGCCGCCCGTGAGCTCGGCATGCGCTCGTCGGCCGGCGCGCCGATCAGCGTGGAGGGCCGCCTGTGGGGGGTGATGATCGTCGCGTCGACGCGTGAGCACGTGCTCTTCCCCGGCACCGAATACCGGCTGGCCGAGTTCACCAAGCTGATTGCCACCACGATCGCGAACACCCAGGCGCGCCAGGAAGTGAGTGCCCTCGCCGACGAGCAGGCGGCGCTGCGCCGGGTGGCGACGCTCGTCGCCCGGGGCGAGCCGCCGCGCGGGGTGTTCGCGGCGGTCGCGCAGGAAGTCGGCCGGCTGCTTCCCGCCGACCGCACGCTTATAGGCCGCTACGAGGACAACGTGATAACGGGCGTCGGCGCGTGGAGCGCCACCGGGGAACCCGTTCCGGTCAGCGTTAGGGTGAGGCGAGGCGGGCGGAACGTCACCGAGGTGGTCTATGCGACCGGGCGCCCCGCACGGCTCGACAACTATGCGGACGCCTCCGGCGACATTGCCGCCGACGCACGGGACAGGGGCATCAGTTCATCGGTCGGGGCGCCGATCATCGTCGAGGGCCGCCTGTGGGGCATCATGGTCGCCGCCTCCATCGACGGGCAGCCGTTGCCGCCCGGCACGGAGGAGCGGCTGGCCGGTTTCACGGAGCTCGTCGCCACCGCGATCTCCAACGCCGAGGCCCGAGTGGAGTTGCGGCGAGTGGCGGACGAGCAAGCCGCGTTGCGCCGGGTGGCGACGCTGGTCGCTCAGGGAGCGCCGTCGTCGGCGGTGTTCGCGGCCGTCGCCAGGGAGATCGGCCAGCTCCTCCCGACAGACGCCACGGTGCTGAGCCGTTACGACCCTGACGGCTACCTGACGAGGGTGGGCATGTGGGGCAGGCCCGATGTCCGGCTCCCCACGGGGGAACGGTCGCGCCTGTACGGCCGGAACGTCAGCACGATGGTGTTCGAGACCGCCCAGGCGGCCCGGCTCGACAACTACGGTGACGACGCGGGTGAAGCGTCTGTCTGGATGGCCGCCGGTCTGCGCTCGGCCGTGGGTGTCCCGATCAGCGTGCAGGGACGGCTCTGGGGCTCGGTGGTCGTGACGTCCATGTCCGAGGAGCCGCTGCCCGGCGACACGGAAACCCGGCTGGTCGGGTTTACCGAGCTCGTCGCCACGGCGATTGCCAACGCCCAGGCGCACGCTGAGCTGACGGCGTCCCGTGCCCGCATCGTCGCCACCGCCGACCAGACCAGGCGCCGCATCGAGCGCGATCTGCACGACGGCGCGCAGCAGCGGCTGGTCACGCTCGCGCTGCAACTACGGGCGGCTCAGGCTGAGGTCCCTCCGCAGCTGGATCGAGTCAACGCCGAACTCGACCGGGTCGCGGTCGGCCTGTCGAGCACACTCGACGAGCTGCGCGAATTCGCGCGTGGCATACACCCGGCCATCCTCGTCAAGGAAGGCCTTGGGCCGGCGCTTAAGACGCTCGCGCGGCGCTCATCGCTCCACGTGACGCTCGATATGCGGACGCGAGAGCGACTACCTGGACCAGTCGAGGTCACGGCTTATTACGTGATGTCGGAGGCGCTGGCGAACGCGGCTAAGCACGCGAAGGCGTCCGGCGTTCATGTCCAGGCCGACGCGACCAGTGGCGTGCTGAGGCTCGACGTCCGCGACGACGGCGTCGGCGGAGCCGATCCGGCGCGCGGCACCGGCCTGATCGGCATCAGGGACCGGGTGGAGGCCGCAGGCGGCACATTCCGGCTGCTAAGCCGTCGCGGCGAGGGTACGCAGCTGCTGATCGAACTCCCGGTCCGTCCCTGGCAGCCGGCGTCCGGCTAACCTGAAGTTACGGGTAGTTCGATGAAAAGTATGGTCAAGTTGGTGGCAGGCCACCAACGTGCCGCCCTAAATTAGTGGTAGCGGTACACTACAGGAGCCAGTGATCCGGCCGGGAGAGTCCTTGTCCTGCATGTCAGGCAAGGCGCCGAAGGGGCAAGAATCCCCAGAACCTCTCAGGCACCAAGGACCGGTCGGACAGGCGAATCTGGAGCCGATGCGGTGACAGATGGGGAGTCAGGGCTGGGGAGGCTCCATATGCAGCGTGATTTGTCGGTTATTGACCAGTTTGCGGCCAGGCACATCGGTCCTTCGAGCGAGGATCAGCGGGCCATGCTCGCCACCCTCGGCTACGAATCGCTTGACGACCTGATCGCGGCCGCGCTGCCGTCCGGCCTGCCGCGGATGTCGCCGGCGGCCGGGGCACTGGCAGCACTGCCACCCGCCCGGACCGAGCAGCAGGCGCTGGCCGACCTGCGCCGGCTGGCCGCCCGCAACACGGTGCGGACCTCGATGATCGGGCTTGGCTACTACGGCACCAACACGCCCGCGGTCATTCGCAGGAACGTGCTTGAGAACCCGGCCTGGTACACCGCCTACACCCCGTACCAGCCGGAGATCTCGCAGGGCCGCCTCGAGGCGCTGCTCAACTTCCAGACCATGGTCTGCGACCTGACCGCGTTGCCGGTCGCCAACGCCTCCCTGCTCGACGAGGCGTCGGCCGCCGCCGAGGCGATGACGCTGTGCCGCCGGGTCACCAAGGGCGATGTGTTCCTGGCCGATTCCGACTGCCTCCCGCAGACCCTCGACGTGCTGCGCACCCGCGCCGAGCCGCTCGGCATCGAGCTTCGCGTCGCGCCGATCAGCGCCTCGACCGACTTCGAGGGCGTCTTCGGCGTGCTGCTGCAGTACCCGGGCGCGTCCGGCGAGGTCCGCGACCTGGCCCCCGTCATCGAGGCCGCGCACGCGGTCAAGGCCACCGTCGCGGTCGCGGCCGACATCCTGGCGCTGACGCTGCTCAAGCCGCCCGGCGAGCTCGGCGCGGACATCGCGGTCGGTTCCACCCAGCGGTTCGGCGTCCCGATGGCCTACGGCGGCCCGCACGCCGCCTACCTGGCCGTCCGTGAGGACCTCAAGCGGCAGTTGCCCGGCCGTCTGGTCGGCGTCTCGGTGGACGCCGACGGCCGCCCCGCGCTGCGGCTCGCGCTGCAGGCGCGCGAGCAGCACATCCGCCGTGAGAAGGCCACCAGCAACATCTGCACCGCGCAGGTCCTGCTGGCGGTGGCCGCCTCCATGTACGCCGTCTACCACGGCCCCGAAGGGCTGACGGCGATCGCGCGGCACGCGCACCGCAGCGCGATGACGCTGGCCGCCACCCTGAAGAGCTACGGCCTGGTAACGAACGACGGCTTCGCGTTCGACACCATCAGTATCCAGCTCCCCGGGCCGACCGAGGCGCGGGCCGCGCTGCTGCGCGCCAAGGACGCCGGCTACAACCTGTGCGAGGCCGGCGGCGGCGTCGTGCAGGTCGCCTGCGACGAGACAACGACCCTCGATCACCTGCGGGACGTGGTGGCCGCGCTGGTCGGCGCGTCACGGGTGGGCAGCGGACTCGACGCCGCCGACGTACGGCTGACCGAGGCCGGCGACGACGCCATCCCCGAGCCGTTCCAGCGAACCTCGAAGTTCCTCACCCACCCGGTGTTCAGCGCGCACCGCAGCGAGACCGCCATGCTGCGGTACCTGCGGCGGCTGTCCGACCTGGACGTGGCGCTCGACCGGTCGATGATCCCGCTCGGCTCGTGCACGATGAAGCTGAACGCGGCCGCCGAGATGGAGGCCATCACCTGGCCGGAGTTCGCCGGCCTGCACCCGTTCGCCCCCGAGGAGGACGCGGCGGGCTACGCCGAGCTCATCGCCGACCTCGAGCGCTGGCTGTGCGCGATCACCGGTTACGACGCCTGCTCGGTGGCGCCCAACGCCGGGTCGGCGGGCGAGCTGGCCGGGCTGCTCGCGATCCGGGCCTACCACGCCTCCCGTGCCGCCGCGGCCGGCGGCGACGGCGGCGTCGTCCGCGACGTCTGCCTGATCCCCGAGTCCGCGCACGGCACCAACGCCGCCAGCGCGGTGCTGGCCGGGCTGCGCGTCGTCGTGGTGAAGTGCGGCAAGGACGGCGCGATCGCGCTCGACGACCTGACGGCCAAGCTGGCCGCCAACGACGGCCGGGTCGCCGGGATCATGGTCACCTACCCGTCCACCAACGGCGTGTACGAGGCGACGATCACCGAGGTGGCCGATCTCGTCCATGCGGCGGGCGGCCAGGTCTATATCGACGGGGCCAACCTCAACGCCCTGGCCGGGCTGACCTCGCCCGCCCTGCTCGGCGGCGACGTCTCGCACCTGAACCTGCACAAGACGTTCTGCATCCCGCACGGCGGCGGCGGCCCCGGCGTCGGCCCGGTGGTCGCCAAGGCCCACCTGGCGCCGTTCCTGCCCGGCGCGGGCAACGCGGTGACGGCGGCCAGGTACGGCTCCGCGGGCGTGCTGCCGATCTCCTGGGCCTACATCGCGATGATGGGGGCCGACGGGCTGCGCACGGCCACCCAGACGGCGGTGCTCTCCGCCAACTACATCGCGCGCCGGCTGGCGCCGTACTTCCCGGTGGTCTATGCGGGAGAGGGCGGCCTGGTCGCGCACGAGTGCGTCGTCGACCTGCGGCACCTGCCGGCCGGGATCGCCGTCGAGGACGCGGCCAAGCGGCTCATCGACTACGGTTTCCACGCGCCGACCATGTCCTTCCCGGTCGCGGGCACGTTCATGATCGAGCCGACCGAGAGCGAGTCCCTCGCCGCGATCGACGAGTTCTGCGACGCGATGATCGCCATCAGGGCCGAGATGGACAAGGTCGCCAGCGGGGAGTGGGACGCGGCGGACAACCCGCTGAAGAACGCCCCGCACACCGCCGAGATGCTGATGGCGAACGACTGGGCCCACGCGTACACGCGCACCGAGGGCGGCTACCCGAGCACGGGCCCCGGCGCGCAGGCCCGCTCGAAGTACTGGCCGCCGGTCCGCCGGATCGACCAGGCCTACGGGGACCGCAACCTGGTCTGCGCCTGCCCGCCGCCGGAGGCATTCCAGTAAGCGGAGGCGTTCCCGTAACACACCGTAACGCGCATCGGGCCGCGGCCCCGGCTGCTACACCAGCGGGGACCGCGGCCCGTTTCGCGGCTGATCCGGCGGGAGGGGGAGAGAAGCCCCTTTGCTGCCGGCGGCGGAGGAGGAGCCGCCGCCGGCGTACCGGGTTCGCCGCATCCCCGCGGGAGGCGCGCGCGGGGGGCAGGGGGTCTATTCCTGGATGGCGACCGGCAGGCTCAGCAGGCCGGCCAGGTGCCGTGGCAGCTCGATGACCACCGTGCGGCCGTCATCGTCGGGATCGGTCTTGGCCACCACCGCGATCGAGGTGACGTCACCGCGGTTCACCGCCACGTGCGGCGTGCCGGGCGGTATGTAGATGAAGTCGCCCGCCCGCACCGTCGCCCGCTTGGCCAGGTCCGCCCCGTGCCAGACCTCGGTTTCGCCGCTGACCAGGTAAAGCGCGATCTCGTGACCGTCGTGGTAGTGCGGCATGCCGCGGCTGCCTGGCGGGATCATGACCAGGTTCAGGCCCAGCGCCCGCGAGTCGGCCGACACTCCGCTGACGCCGGTGCGGATGGCGCCGGCGGAGCGGATGATGATGCAGCCGCCGTTAGCGCGGGAGTCCCGGCGGGCGGGTTGGCGGTTCAGCCAGTCGTCGACCTTGCTTACTCTAAGCATGTGACCGTATCCCATCCGTTATGACTACTCTGCCAAGATTAAGACGCTAAGTAGGTATTTGAACACTCTCGGTAAGGACAGAGCGATCTGTCCGACAGGTAAGATTTATGTAGCGATAGGGATACATAACGCCCCAAACATCCAGTTCGCCCTTGCCCCGCGGCGCCCCGGACCGTTCCTGAGGCCTGACTTTCTTTTCCCGCGCCGGCGGTGGGCCTCGACCGCGGCGGTCACCTACCGTTAACTTGCGCGGTGCTTACGGTCGGGCTACGGCAGCCTGTGAACCGGAGTGCGGCTCGCTCCGTTTCCCCTATACAGGGGGTAGCAGGGCATTGCGGCCATGGGGAAAGATAAGGGAACAAGGAGCTGTCGTGACACAGGAACCAAACCAGGACTCGCTGGCCACCCGCCGGGGCATGCTGGCCGGCGTCGGCCTGGTGGGGCTCGCGGGCGCGATCACCGCCTGCGGGGCAGGCGGCTCGGGCAGTTCGATGGCCACCGGCACCAACAGCACTCCTGGCGGCGGCGCGACGACCGCCACCGTCCCGTCCGCCTCATCGTCGGCGGCAGCCTCGGGCGGCGGGGCGGCGGGCGCGCTGTCAAGCACCAGCGCGATCCCGGTCGGTGGCGGCAAAATCTTCGACAGCCAGGTAGTCGTGGTCACCCAGCCGACGGCCAACGAGTTCAAGGCCTTCAGCGCCGTCTGCACCCACATGGGGTGCATCGTCAACCAGATCTCGGACGGCAAGATCCAATGCCCCTGCCACGGCAGCGAGTACTCGATCGACAGCGGCGACGTGCTGCGCGGCCCCGCGCCCAAGCCGCTGGCCGCCCAGAAGATCAAGGTGACCGGAGACAGCATCTTCCTTGAGTAGCCGTATTGAATAGCACCGTTGTACCCAGGGCCGCGCCCCTCGTCATGGGCCCGCGCGTCACGCTGACGCTGACCGCCGCGGGCGCGACGGCGGTCCTCGCCCTGTGGTGGCATTCCACCCGTGCCATCGCGGGCCCCGGCGGCGCGCTGACCACCGTCGGCGAGGGGCTCGGCCTGCTGTCGGGGTACGCGGTGGTGATCGCGGTGCTGTCGATGGCCCGGCTCCCGCCGGTCGAACGCGGGATCGGCGCCGACCGGCTGGCCCGCTGGCACGCCACCCTCGGCCGGGTGCTGATCTACGTGATCACCGGGCACGTGCTCTTCATCATCTGGGGCTACGCCCTCGCCGCGCACCTCCCGGCCGGGGCCCCCGGCCTCGTCAGCGAGACGGCAACCCTGCTCACCACCTACCCCGACGTGCTGATGGCGACCGTCGGCTGGTTTCTGCTCCTCGGCGTGGGGCTCACCTCGCTGCGGGCCGCCCGCCGCCGGCTCCGCTACGAGACCTGGTACTACCTGCACCTCTACACCTACCTGGCGATCGCGCTGGCGTTCAGTCACCAGTTCGCCAACGGCGCCGCCTTCGTCTCCGACACCGCCGCCCGTTTCTGCTGGGGCGCGCTGTACGTCGGTACCGCCGCGCTGATCGTCTGGTACCGGCTGATCGTCCCGGCCCGCGATTTCGGCCGCCACCGCTTCGTCGTGGCCGGCCTGCGCCAAGAGGCCAACCGCACCATCTCCGTCTACATCAGGGGACAGCACCTCGGCGAACTCGGCGCCGCGCCCGGGCAGTTCCTCCGCTGGCGGTTTCTCACCCGCGGGCTGTGGTGGCAGTCGCATCCGTACTCGCTCTCCGCGCTGCCGAGCGATAACCTCATGCGCATTACCGTCCGTGATGTCGGCGACCCGAGCAACATGCTCCGCTCCCTCCGGCCTGGCACCAGGGTGCTCGCCGAGGGGCCCTTCGGCGCGTTCTTCCCCGCGCACCCCGACCGGGCGTCGCTGCTGGTGGCGGGCGGCGTCGGCATCACCCCGCTGCGGGCCATGATGACCGCCCTGACCGGCCCGGTGATCCTCGTCTACCGGGCCTCGGGCTGGCAGGACGTGGCACTGCGGGCGGAATTGGACACGATCGCGGCTGACCGTGGCGCGCAGGTGCACTATGTCATCGGCACCCGGTCGGAACTCGGCGGCGACCCGCTGACGGCGGCGGCGCTCCGCCGGGTCGCGCCCGGCCTTGACGCGATGGAGGCCTACGTCTGCGGGCCGCCGGGCATGACCGCCGCCACCGTCGACGCGCTGCTGGCCGCGGGCCTGCCCCGCCGCCGCATCCACATCGAGTCGTTCGAGTTCTGAGGGGGCTTTGGTGCGGAGGGTGCTGGTCGCGGTCGTCTTCACGGTGGCCGGGCTCGTCGCGCTGCTGTCCTTCAGAACCCATGTCAATTCTTCTGAACGTACCGGT
Source organism: Trebonia sp. (assembly GCA_050013875.1). Taxonomy (GTDB): domain Bacteria; phylum Actinomycetota; class Actinomycetes; order Streptosporangiales; family Streptosporangiaceae; genus Trebonia. The sequence continues at coordinate 44,954 of JBEKEK010000047.1, forward strand.
GCTTCGCCTGCTACGCTCCCGCCGCTGTCTCCCGGCGAGCACGCCGTCACCGGGCACGCCGTGACCACCGTCTACGGTCCGGTTCAGGTCCGGGTCGTGGAGCGCGCGCGAAAGATCGTCGCGGTCAATATCCTGCAGCATCCCGCGCAAACCGCGATGGACGTGCAGATCGGCAACTACGCGTTCCCGCGGCTGGTGGGGGAGACGCTGACCGCGCAAAGTGCGAAGATCGACACGGTATCTGGTGCCACGTATACCAGCGGCGGCTACATCGGTTCGCTGCAGAGCGCCCTTGACCACGGGGCCTGACGGGAGGGAGTGACGTGCTATCGGATACCCCGGCGTTCCCGGTCACCCCGGCGGTTAGCGCGCGGGTGCGGCACGCCGAGCCGGTGATGGGGACGGTGGTCTCGTTCGACGTGCCGGCCACGGCGGCGGTGGACGGCTCGCTGGACGACGCGCTCCGCTGGCTGCACTGGGTGGACCGCGTCTTCTCGCCCTACCGGCCTGACAGTGACGTGTCCCTGCTCGCCGCGGCCGAGATCACCGTCGACGGCTGCGCGGACGAGGTGGCCGAGGTGATCACCGCCTGCGCGGCCCTGCGGGCCTTCTCCGGCGGGTACTTCAGCGCGGCGGCGGGCGGCGTCTTCGACCCGTCCGGCTACGTCAAGGGCTGGGCGGTCGAGCGCTGCGCGGAGATCCTGAGCCGCGCCGGGTCGGCCAGCCACCTGGTCAACGGGGGCGGCGACGTCCAGTGCGGCGGCGGCCGTCCCGGCTCCGGTGAGCCGTGGCGGGTGGGCATCGCCGACCCCGTCCGCCGCGGCCGTCTCGCCCTCGTCGTCGAGGCGGCCGACAGCGCGGTCGCCACCTCAGGCACCGCCGAGCGCGGCGCGCACGTCATCGAACCGTTCAGCGGCCGCCCGGCGGCCGGCCTGGCCAGCCTCACGGTGGTCGGCCGGTCCCTCGCCCTGGCCGACGCCTTCGCCACGGCCGCCTTCGCCATGGGCCCGGCCCTGGCCCGCGACTGGACCGAGTCACTGGACGGCTACGAGGCCTACGCGATCACGCCGGACGGCGGAACCTGGCAGACGGCCGGCTTCGCGTCCCGCATCGCCGTCGCCTGAGCGACCCGGAGTCTCAGACCGGCGGGGTTAGCTCGGCCGGGTCGGTCAGGCCGGGGGAGGGGCGGTCGCGGCGCAGCACCGTCAGCAGCTCGTCGTACGGGCCGATCAGGTAGGCCTCGTCGGCCGGCTCGAACCGGGTGGTGCGACGGGGCGGGTGCTCAAGCACCGAGCGGTCGGCCGCGCGGCGCAGCGCCAGTACCCGGGTCCGCCCCGCCAGCTCGTGCATTTGCAGGCCGTGCAGGCCGCCGCCGGGGGTGACGGTCAGCCGCGCGACCAGCAGCGGCTCATCGCCGGCGTAGAAGGTAGACAGCACGTCAAGGCCGAGCGCCGCGCCGACGAACCAGGGTGCGGCGAGGGCGGCGGTCGACCGGACGTTCCTGAACCCGAACGTCTCCTTCAGCGAGTGCGCGAGCTGCGGGTCGAAGATCCGCAGCACCACCGGCACCGTTTCCCAGCGCGTGCCCAGCTGGTCGCGGACGGCCAGCCCGGTCTCCAGGTTCGCCAGGTCGTCGCTGGTCAGCACCGCGATCGCGGACGCCGCGGCCAGCCGCACCGACGACAGCACCTCGGGCAGGGTGGCGTCCGCGGTCACCACCGGGACGCCGAGCGCGCGGACCTGGCCGAGGTGCCGGTTGTGTTCGCTCATCTCGACCACGACGACCTCCCGGCCGGCGTCGTGCAGCTGACGGACCACCCGCAGCCCGACCGTGCCGAGCCCGACCACGAGCACGTGGCCGCGCAGTCCGGTGATCTTCTTCCGCCCGAATGACTCCTCGATCCGCCTGCTGACGAGGACGTTGGTGAAGAGCGCGAAGAACACCGCGACGAAGAGCGCGCCGGTCATCATCAGGCCGATCGCGAACACGATCAGCCAGGCGGGCTCGCCGCGGAACGTGTAGTCGCCGTACCCGACGGTCGTCACCGTCTCGACGGTGAAGTACACCGACTCGAGCAGCGAGATCCGGTGCCCGGGCCCGGCCAGCCGGTACGTGTAGTGCAGCACCAGCGTGGCGACGATGAGCACGCCGAGCAGCGCGCCGAGCGCGACCGCCAGCCGCCGGTCGGCGGCGTCGATCAGCGAGGCGGCGAGGTGGCGGAGTGAGCGCCATCGCCGCCCGGCTTCCCGGCGCCGCCCGGGGGGAGCGCCCGGCCCGGTCGCGGTCGGGCCGGCGGTGGACGCGAAGCCACGCGTGCGTTCGAAATGATGGTGGCGGTCTTCCTTGAGGACGGACGCCGCGGAGAGCTCGGCCGGGGTGCCGATGAGCGTCACCTCATCGCCCGCCCGCACCCGGCTGTCCCGCCCGGGGCAGATTTGAATCTGGCCGCCCCGCGGCGCCTCGCTGTCGCGCGGCACCACCGCGACCGGGGCGAGCGAGCCGTAGAGCTGACGCAGCGTGGCCGCGCGGGGCGCGATCGTCCGGGCGGCGAGGAACCGCTCGCCGGACAGCGTCAGCTCCTGCACTCCCTCGCGCAGGCACGCCTCAACCACCGACGGCGCCGACAGCCCGGCGACGTCGAGGACCTTGACGCCGACGTCCTTGAACGCGCGGCCGACAGCGGGGTTGCCGAGCTGCACGACCACCCGCACGTCGCCCCGGAGCCGCCGGGTGAGCAGCGCGGTCTCCAGCGCCGCGAGGTCGTCGTGCTGCGCGCAGATCACCGCGATCGCGCCGGCCAGGCCCGCGGACATCAGCGTCTCCTCGGCGCGGGTCGACCCGGTGATCAGCGGCACGCCCCAGACGGCGATGGCGCGGGCAAGCGGCGGGTCCGGGTCCTCGTCCACGACCACGGCTGGCACCCCGGAGAGCGTTAGCTGCTCGACGATCCGCAGCCCGACCCCGGGCAGCCCGCAAACGATGACGTGTCCCTGCCAGTCAGCCTGTGTCTCCCCCACCTGGCTGAGCATTCCCGTTTGGGATTAACGGCATGTTAGGCGCGTGTGTCGGCAGTGTCGTGTCGGCTGGGCGTCCCGATGACGCTGTGCGGGCCCGCTGTGGTCTTGACCCCCGAAGAGGGGTCAAGACAGCGCCGCCGCCGGGAAGTAAATTGGGGTTTGCGAGCGCCGAGGACGGGCGTATCCGGCTCCAAGGCTGCTGGGGGGGCAACAGGCTATGGAGGTGGGGGGAGATACCCGTCCTCGACTGCTCGATAGTACAACTCCAGTTTGGTTGGTGCGGCCCGTCCGGCATTTGCGTATTTCTCCCGCACCCGCCCCAGGTACTGCTTGGCCGTGTCTTCGCTGATAGCGAGATTCCTGGCGACTGACTTCAGCGCCATACCAGTTGCGTAAAGCTGCAGTGTTCGCCTTTCCTGCTGACTGAGAGCCGGCTGGTCGGGCGTGTCATCGGTGGCGAAGATATAGGCCAGGCGGGGGGAGATCCAGTCGCGGCCCGCGGCGACCTCTCTGATCGCCGCCCTTATCTGCGGGGACTGCTCGTTCTTGAGCACGTACCCGCGCGCCCCGGCCCGCATCGCCGTCCGGACGGCCGGCGGCCGGTCGGACGCGGAGAGGACCAGCACCGCGGGACCAGCCGCGAGAATGGCGGCCACGTTGCTGTCGACGGTCGTCCCGTCGCCCAGGTCGAGATCGAGCAGGACGACGTCCGCCTGGCGCCCCGGCCCGGCCAGCAGGGCGGCCACGGTGGCGGCGGTGGCGGCGAGCCGGATATCGCTCTCGTCGGCCATGATCCAGCTGGCGGCGCTTTCGAGGATGATCGGGTGGTCGTCCACCACCGCCACGTCGATCACCGGGGTCACATGGCACCATCCTTCCGCCAGCTGACTTCGAGGTAGCCGCCGGCGGTCTCCGTCGTGCGCACGGCGGCGTGCCAGCGCGCGGCGGCGGGCAGATCCAGCCCGGATCGCGTCAGCTCGGGGACGCCGCGGAGCGGCGCGTCAAAGGTCAGGTATAGCTCCACGTCGTTGCCTTCCGGGTGATCGCCGCCCGCGTCACCGCTGTTCAGGTCACCGCTGTTCAGGTCACCGCTGTTCAGGTCACTGTCGTTGAGGTCACCGCTGTTCAGGTCACCACCAGTCAAGGCGCCGCCGGCCGCGAGAACGGTGAGCGTGACCTGATGCGGCGGCAGCGCGTCGAGCACCGCCCGCACCGTGGCCAGGAGCGCACCGGCGAGCGGCGGCGGCGGGCTTCCCGGGTCGCCGATGAGCTGGACGTCCACCAGCAGCCCGCGTTCGCGCGCGCCGCGCAGCGCCGGCTCGAGCCCGGCCGCGAGTTCGCCCGCGCCCGGCGGGCGGCCGTTCAGCGAGTGCCGGAGCGCCGCCGCGTGCCGTGCGCAGCTGCCCCTGACGTCAACGGTGGTGGCGTCGAGTGTCCCGTCGGCGATGCCGCGCAGCAGCGGGAGCGCCTCCCTTTCCAGCAGCGCGAGCCTGCTCCGCCGCTCCTGGCCGATCGCGTCGGCGGCGGCCCGTTCGGCCGCCGACCTGCTCGCCAGCGAGGATTGGCGCGCGGCCATGCCGGCGTGCACGGCCAGGGTCGGCCGCAAGGTGGCGAACGCGATCAGGAGGGCGGCGGTGATGTAGGCGGCCGCCTCGAGCTCGGACAGGCTCAGCCGGTTCAGCCCCTCCGCGCTGAGCAGCAGCACACTGTGCGCGGCGAAGACGGTCAGCGTGGCCGGGAGCCACACCCGGGCCGAATGGCTCACCACCACCAGCACGAGCAGCCAGACGGTGCCCAGAATGGCCAGGTCAACGCTTCCCGGCATGGCCCGCGGCTGGCGCGCAAGGCCGACCGCCACCACCGCGGCCAGCGCGATCGCGATGGCCGCGGCCGTCGGGCCGGCCGGCAGATCGCCGGCCCGCACCTTGGGCACCAGCCAGACGGCGGCGCCAAGGACCCCGAGCCAGACCGCGACCGCGATCGCGGGCTGACGGTAGTCCTGCGAGTTGGCAAGCACCTGGACGAGCGCGACGCACGGCGGCGCGAACGCGGCGGTGCCGATCACCCGCATCAGCCCGGCCTGGGCGATATCACGCGTCACCGTGTGCGGGCTCACCGTGTGCGCTCACCATGACGGGTTCTCCTGGGTGAGCCCGTGGTCAGCGGTCACCAGGCTTGGCGGATCCGGCTCGCCGGGGTGCGCGGACGCGGGCCAGGACATGCTCACCTCGGTGCCCTGCCCGGGCGCCGACCGTACTGTGGCCTGGCCGCCGCAGTCGGCGATCCGCTCCGCGATGGACCGCCGGAGGCCGAGCCTGCCCTGGTCGACCAGGACCGGGTCGAAGCCGGCGCCGGTGTCGCGCACGAACACCCGCAGGCGGGACGGCATCTCGGCATCAGCTGCGGGGGCCAGCAGGCGGACCCGCACCCAGGCCTCCCCGGTCCCCGCATGCGCGGCCACGTTCGACAGCGCCTCGCGGGTGGCGTTGGAGATCGCCGTGGTGACCCGGGCCGGGAGAGCCGGGCCGCCCTCGTCTTCGATATCGAGGTGAACGGTCAGCCCACGGCCACGCTGATCGGCGACGACCGCCCGCACCTGGTTGCCCAGATCGCCGCTGGTGCGACCGGCACCGACGAAGAGTTCGTCGGTGCCGCCGAGCGCCTCCTCGATCAGGGCCACATCCCGTCGGCACCTGTTCACCACCTGGGCCGCGTCATCGGCGCCGGCCCGGGCCAGCGCGGTGAGCGTGTTGAGCACCGTGTCGTGCAGCAGGCGCTCGTGCTCGCGACGCTCGATGTTCGCCGACAGGATGGCATACTGCTCGCGCGCGGCCTGATCGGCCTCGTGCAGGGCGCCGTCCGCGGCAGCGGCGCGGCGGTAGAGTTCGCGCCGGGCAAAGGTGTGCGCGAGCGCGACCACCAGCAAGATGATGGCGGCCCCGAACATCGTCTTTCTGTCGGTGACCGGCTGCAACCTCGCGCCGAGCCAATAGGCGGCCGGGGAGAGCAGCACCAGCAGCGCCGACAGGGCGCCGGGCGCGTACCACGCAGGAACCAGGAGCTGACCCGACATGCAGATCAGCAGCCAGCTGAACATGTCGTCTCTGACCTGGGGCGGCACACACTCCTGAGCGGTGAATGCCAGTGTCAGGTAAACGGCGGAGTCCACCCCGGCCAGGAAGGGGGAGGGCCAGCCCCGCCGCAGCCGCACCGTCACCGTCGCTCCCCAGGCCACCGCCACGGCGGGGGCCGCCAGCCGCCACAAATCGGCGGTGTAGAACGGGTACCAGATGACGACCTGAACGACGATATAGACGATTCCGGCTGACCGTACCGTCGATGCGAGGGGCGCGACGACCGACCGCAGGGTTGTCATCGCGGGTCCGCTTGGCGCCGTGGGTGAACCGCCGGTTTCCCGCCACTGGTGGACGCTTCCCGTCGGCCACATGGGGTCGATCGTAGGCTGCCGCGCGCGGCTATGCGTCCACTATCGGCCGCTCGATGGCCGGCGGGACAAGGGTTTCCAGAGAGACGCCTGTTATTTACTCACCGACGGCGCCGTCGACGGCCTCGCGGAGCAGGTCAGCATGGCCCGCGTGGCGCGCGGTCTCCTCGATCAGGTGGAGCAGCATCCAGCGGAGCGTGAAGGGCTTGCCGCCCATTGCCGTGGAGACCGAGAGCTGGTCGAGGTCCCGCGCGGCGGCGGTGATCTGGCGGCCGCGGTCGCACGCCTGCCGGTAACGGTGCCGCAGCTCATCGGGTTCCATGCTCAGGGCGACGCGGAAGTCGAAGTCCGGATCGGCCTTCCGGTCGATCTGCCACTCTTCGCGCTTGGGCTGGCCGAGGAAGTCGACCTCAAACCAGTCTTCCTCGACGAAGGCCAGGTGATACAGCAGGCCGGCCAGCGTCAGCCCGGAGGTCGGGATCCGCTGCCCGAGCTGCTCCTTGCTGAGCCCCTCGGTTTTCAGCAGGATCGTCTCCCGCTGGTAGTCGAGGTACTGCCCAAGGGCATCCCGCTCGCTGGTGCCGGTGGGATCGGGAAGCTGTCTCACGTTCGGTTCCTCGTCGTCGTCGTCGTCTTCGTCGTCGCTCCGCGGGCGGGAGTTCCGCGTCCGTCTCTCGCCCGCCCAGGGGCGGGTACCCCTCGCTTACCCAATGGGCGGGTGCCCCCCACCTACCCCAAAGGGAAGGATGCCACCGTCCACCACTGGCCCGGCGGCCCCGGCCGCCCCGCCGGCGGGCCGGCCATCAGGGTCACCTCGGTCGCCTCCGCCCTGATCGGCAGCAGCGGGCGGACCGCGTCGGCCGCCGCGCGCAGTTCGGCCGGCCCCGGCGGCTCGGTCGGCTTGTCGAGTTGGCCGGCGGAGACGTGGCCGATGGTCAGGTGCGGCACCACGTCCGCGTGCACGCCCCCGTAGGGCGGGCAGGACGGATACGCCGCGGCGGCGAGCGCCGTCAGCTGACGGAAGGGCGACTCGTCGGCCGGCCCGAGCCAGACCACCGACTCGCCGAACCACCGGACCCGGTCCAGGGTGAAGGAGAACCGCGCCACCCCGGCGAACAACCGCGAGAGCCCGGCCAGGACCGCCGGCCCGATCTCGGCCGGCCGCACAAATGGGCAGAGCACCGTCAGATGGGCCGGCACGCCATCGCGCGCACTTGAGTCAAGCCGAGCGCGATGCGCCGCCACGGCCGCCTCTGCCGCCGGAACCGGCACGAGCAAGGCGCTCTCAAGCTCCCGACCCGCCACTCCCGCATCATCCATACCCGCACCGTCCACGCCCCGACCCTAACCACCCGCGGACCGCGGGACCAGCGGTTTTCCCGCCAGGCATCGACGCGGCGTGGCTACCGTTCCGCGCGAGGCCGGCCGGCTACATGAAGTTGCGGGTGTGCAGGGCGGAGAGCTCGGCGGCCTCGTCGTCGGGGAAGCCGATGGCGGCCAGGCGCCTGCGGCGGCCCTCGTCCATCCGTGCCTGGAGGTCGCGGACGGACTGCCAGCCGCGGCGGATGGCGGACGGCTGCCACGAGCCGGCCGCCAGCAGCACCAGGGAGTCGAAGACCTCGGCGTTCAGGCCAGCGGTGTCCCGCAGCGCGGCGTGGCGGCGTTCGACCGACTGGCGGAGCGTGCCGAGGTAGGCGCGGTCCGACGCGGCCAGGTGGGCGGTGTGCGCGACGCCGAACGCCACGTGCCGCGCCTCGTCGCGCAGCGCCAGCCGGGTCACGTCGGCGGTGACCGGGTCCGGGGCGTGGCTGTGCAGGAAGCGGAGCAGGTCAAGGAAGGTCCCCTCGCCCAGCACCGACAGCAGGAACGACGCGGTGGTGAAGTCCGGCTCGTTGAGCAGGGTGTCAAGCGACGCGCGGCCGCCGGCCGAGGAGTTTCCCAGCGGGCCGCCGGACAGCAGGCCGCGCCGGGTGAACACCTCAACGTGCCGTGCCTCGTCGGCCGCCTGGGTGGCCAGCAGCTGCATGACCTCGCGGTAGTGCGGGTGCAGTTGGGAGAGCAGCCGGGCCGGGATGATCAGCGCGGCCTGCTCGTTCTCGACCAGGTAGGTCATGACCTGGACGACGGCGCGTTCGATCTCGGGCGGCACCGCGCCGGTGGGGGCGGTCCAGTCGACGGCGGTGGCCGGGTCCCACTGGGCCGCCGCGGCGGCGGCATACAGTTTCGGCGCGATGTCGGCCCAGACGTGCTCGCGCTCGGTCCAGTGCGCGCCGATCGCCGGGCCGCCCGCCTCCACCAGCGCGCCGCGCGCCGCCAGGCCCCAGCGCGGGTCGGCGCGCGCGTCGGGCAGCCCCGCGGCCGATCCCGCCCGCTCCGCGCCCGACCAGCGCTGCTGGCCGGTGCTGCCCTTCACGATCACCAAGGGCGGTTCCGAGGTGCCGAGCCGGTGCCCGTGCTCGCGGCACCAGACGGCCAGGTGGACGGCCAGCGCCGGATGGCGGCCGGTCACGGTCAGCCGCCCGCCGGCCGCCAGGCGGCCGAGCGCCCGGTCGATGAGCAGGTGACCGCCCTCGTCAAGGCCCAGGTCAGCGAGATCAGCCACGTCCGCGCCGAAGGCGCCGAAGGCGTCGTGGTCAGCGTGGGTGCTTGGCATGAGGGTCCGGTCCCCGCGCGCCTACGGCCGGTAGCCGTCCGCGGTGATCGTGCCGTCGGCCGCGTAGAACCCTGCCTCGTCGACCGCGCGCTCAAGCTGTTCATAGCCGGACAGCCGCGGCGGCCGCCACTCCTTGAGCCCCTCCAGGTCGAGCAGCGGGCGGAGGCTGGCGTCGGCGTAGTCCATGCCGAGCAGCAGCTCGCCAAATCGCAAAATATCGGATTTGTCGGATACGTCGCCGTCGGTGGCCGGCCGCGCGTCGTCGAGGCCCGCCCACGGCCCCGCGGTGCCGCCGCCCGCCGACGGCCCGGCGGTCATCGTGCAGTGGTCGTAGGCCGGGGTCTGCGCGAGCACTCGCACCGCGCCGGCCGGCAGCACCCCCTCCCGCCCGAACAGCAGCAGGTTCGAGTCGATCATGGCGGCCGCGTCGACCCGGTCCGCCGGGTCGGCGGCGAACAGCGCGCGGGCCGCCTCCCGCTCGCCGCCGATGTGGTCGCCGTGCAGCCCGACGCCGATGTCGAACCGCCGGACACCGACATCGGTCCCCGGCGTGAGCCCGGCCGACCGCAGCAGCGACAGCGGCAGCAGCGTGGCCTGCGGCGAGTCGACCGCTCCGGTCGCGACCACCCGGCCGGCCAGGTCGGCCAGCGAAACCGCCGGCGAGTCGGCCCGCACCACCACGACCGAACGCAGGTCGCAGTCGGTGTCCCGCATGGTGACCGGGGTCAGCGGCACCCCGCGCGCCGCCGCCAGCCGGCGGGCACGAACCCAGGCCAGCGGCGAATTCCAGGCCACGTCGATCCGGCCGTCGACCAGATCCGACACCTGTCGCTCATAATTCGAGTAAAGGACGTAGTCGAAGTCGAGGTCGCCGGCCTCCCGCAGCCAGGTACGGAACCCGTCCCAGATCGTGACGACCTTCGGGTCGTAGGCAACCGCCCCTAGCAGCACCCCGCCCATCAGGCGTCCCCGAGCAGCGGCAGCCCGAGCAGCGCCCGACCGATGAAGTCGTAAAGCGCCTCGGTCGTCGGCGCCATCACCCGCGCCGCCCGCGAGTCGCGGAACAGCCGCTCGACCACGGACTCCTTACGGAACGCGGCGCCGCCGCCGGCCCGCAGCGCCAGGTCGGCCGCGTCCGCCGCCGCCTCGCCCGCGGCCGCCTTGACCTCGAGGACCAGCAGCGTGGCGTCCGGCCGGCCGGACGCCACGGCGGTCAGGCAATCGCCGATGTGCGCCCAGGCCCGGTCGGCCTCGATCTGCAGCCGGGCGAGCTGGGCGCGCGGCCCGGCCTGCTGCGCGAGCGCGACGCCGAGGTGCGCGAGCTCGGTGCGCTGCAGGTGCGCGGCGGTCTCGGTCGCCAGCCGCCGCATCAGCCCGGCGCTCATCGCCGCCGAGCAGAGCAGGAAGTACGGCAGGATCGCGGCCAGCGCCAGGTCGAGCCCGGCCCCGTCCGCGCCCAGCATCGCCGACAGCGGCACCACCACGCCGTCCGCCGTGAGCGGGGCCGACGCGTTCCCGCGCAGCCCGAGCCCGTCGAACTCGCCCGCCACCGACAGGCCTGGGGTACCCGCGGGCACCAGCCAGAGCGTCATCGGCCCGGCCGTCGCCCCCTCGCCGCCGCCGTCCCCGAGCCCGCCCCGAGACAACGGCCGGCTCGACCACACGTAGCTGTCCGCCTGCCCGGCCGAGGTGACCCAGCTCTTGGCCGCGTCGAGCCGCACGACGGTCCCGTCCGGCTCGGCCACGGCGGTGGACATCGGCGCCCAGAAATGCGATCGCGACCCCGTCTCTGAGAACGCCAGCGTGGTCAGGTGCCGCCCGCCCGCGATCTCGGTCAGGGTGTCCTTGTCGGAACCGGCCACCAGCGCGGCGACCCCGCTGTAGTGCATCGTCACGATCATCGCGGTGGACCCGCAGACCGAGCCGAGCTCGCGGACCACCTCCGCCGCCTCGCGCGGCCCGGCGCCACCGCCGCCGTATTCGGCCGGCACCGTCAGCGCCAGCAGCCCGGCCGCGCCGAGGGCGTCCACCGCCGCCCGGGGGAACGAGCCAGTTGCGTCCACCGCCGCCGCGCCCGGCGCGACGACCTCGTCGATGACCCGCCGCAGCGCGTCGCGGAACCACTCCTGAGATGACATTGCCGCCTGCCCCTCAAAGTTCTGCTCAGACCCGGCCAGACCGGCCGGCGCTCCCATGCTTACCAGCGGCCCCCGGCGCGCGCCAGCGTCCGCCTGCACAGCAATCGTCCCCGCGTTTTGGCACGGGGGAACATCAGCCCGCCACGTCCGCGCGGATGTGCTCGAAGATCAGCGACGTCTCCGTGTACGACACGTCCACGTTGGACGACAGCGATTCCACGAAATCCCGCAGCGTCGCCGTCGACGCCGCCGCGACGTGCAGCAGGAAGTCGTCCTTGCCGGCCAGGAAGAAGACGTTGAGCACCTCGGGCAGATGCGCCACCCCGGCCACGAACCCGCGGATGTGCCCGCGGGCGTGCGACTGCAGCCGCACCGCGATCATCGCCTGCAGCGGCCGGCCGAGGGCGGCCTGGTCCACGTCCGCGTGGTAGCCGCGGATGACGCCGCGCTCGCGCAGCGACCTGACCCGCCCGAGGCAGGTCGACGGCGCGATGCCGATCCGCTCGGCCAGCGCGTTGTTCGGCATCCGGGCGTCGCGCGCCAGCTCCCGGACGATGTGCCGGTCGATCTCGTCGAGATCGCCGGAATCGGGCCGAACAGTATTCGGCTGGCCCCCCACGGTGCCTAGCCCAGCAGAACTTACACCTTCCATAGGATCATTATACAGAATCTTATTCTCAGATCTAGGCCTAAACCCGATAATCATGCAGACTGGAAGGAGTGGGACGGAATGTAGTTCAGCGTGGTCCGACATCCGCCGCCAGCAGCGAAAGGTAGATATGCCATGAAGGTCGGCATCCCCCGCGAGGTCAAGAACCACGAGTACCGCGTCGCGATAACCCCTGCGGGCGTTCGCGAGCTCACCGCCCATGGCCACGAGGTCTACCTGGAGAAGGACGCGGGCGCGGGCTCGCAGTTCGCCGACGACGTCTACGTCGCGGCCGGCGCCACCATTATCCCAGACGCCGACGAGGTGTGGGGCACGGCCGACCTGGTGCTCAAGGTCAAGGAGCCCATCGCCGAGGAATACCACCGGATGCGCCCCGGCCTTACCCTCTTCACCTACCTGCATCTGGCCGCCGACAAGGCCTGCACCGACGCGCTGCTCGAGAGCAAGGTCACCGGCATCGCCTACGAGACCGTCCAGCTCAGCGACGGCTCCCTCCCGCTGCTCGCCCCGATGTCGGAGGTGGCGGGCCGCCTCGGCCCGCAGGTCGGCGCCTACCATCTGATGCGCTCCGGCGGCGGCTACGGCGCGCTGCTCGGCGGCGTCCCCGGCACCTACGCCGCCAAGGTCGTCGTCATCGGCGGCGGCGTCTCCGGCCTGAACGCCGCGCAGATCGCGGTCGGCATGGGCGCCAACGTCACCATCCTTGACCGCAACATCGCCAGGCTCCGCCACATCGACGAGATCTACCAGGGCCGGATCCAAACCGTGGCGTCCAACGCGTACGAGATCGAGCGGGCCGTTCTCGAGGCCGACCTCGTCATCGGCGCGGTCCTCGTGACCGGCGCCAAGGCCCCCAAGCTGGTCTCCAACGAGCTCGTCGCCCGGATGAAGCCCGGCTCGGTCCTCGTCGACATCGCGATCGACCAGGGCGGCTGCTTCGAGGACTCGCACCCGACCACGCACGCCGACCCGGTCTTCAAGGTGCACAACAGCATCTTCTACTGCGTCGCCAACATGCCCGGCGCGGTGCCGCACACCTCCACCTACGCACTGACCAACGCGACCCTGCCGTACGCGGTCGAGCTCGCCGACAACGGCTGGCGCGACGCCCTGCGGGCCGACAAGGCCCTGGCGGGCGGGCTCAACACCCACGAGGGCACACTCACCAACGCCCCCGTCGCGCAGGCCCACGGCTACCAGTCGGTCACCGTCGACTCGGTGCTCGGCTAAATCAGTCAAGACCAGCCAAAAATTCATACTGAACGGACGCGTGCTTCGCGCTCCCCGGCCGATTCCCCTGTTGAGGCCGGCCGGCAGCGAAGGCACGCGTCCCCGAAGTCCGTCACCCGCTATCCGGCTCTGACGGGCCGCCCCCCTCCAGGGGCGAAGACCGCGGACCGGCAGCAGCTCGCCACCCCTGAGCTACTCCGGTCCGCGTTATTTCCCCCTCACACCACGTGAGTCGCCGCGCCCCCCCGCCCCGCTAAGCCTCTCCGTCTCACCACCCCATCTCTCTGCTGGGGCCTCATCCCCACCTTCCCGCCCCATCTCTCTGCTAGGGCCTCACCCCGACCTCTACACCGGGATAACAGCAAGAACTGACCACTCCGCGGTGGCGAATCGATCCTCACTTTGATAACAGCAAGAAGGGTGGGGCTCGCCCGACCAACCCGACTAAACGGATCGTTGTGTACATCCGGATGTGCACAACGATCCAGCATCTTCGCCAAGCCCATGCTGCGCCGAGATAACAGCAAGAAGCGCATCGCGCGAGGTGGACGGCATCGCGCGAGGTGGACGGCATCGCGCGAGGCGGACGGCATCGCGCGAAGTCGGCGGCCGCGCTATTCGGGCAGTAGCAGGTGGACGTCGCCGAACTCGTGCCAGAGGTAGCCGCGGGCCAGGGCGGCCTCGTAGCAGTCGCGGAGCAGGTCCTCGCGGTGGAACGCGGCCAGCAGCCGCAGGTGCGAGGAACGCGGCTCGTGCAGCCCGGTGAGCAGCCCGTCCACCACCCGCAGGCCGGTTTGCGGTGTGACCACGTGGGAGGTCCATCCGGCCGGGGCCGCGAAGGCGGCGGTCTCCAGGGCGCGGACGACGGTGGTGCCGACCGCGATGACCCGGCCGCCCGAGTGTTTGGTCAGCTCGACCAGGCGCGCGGTGGCCGGCGGGACGTCGTACTGCTCGGCATACGGGTCCTCGCCCGCCTCGAGCGAGGAGACCCCGCAGTGCAAGGTGACCGGCGCGAACGTCACGCCCCGGGCGACCAGGTCCGTCACCACGGCCGGGCTGAACGGCCGGGCCGCACTCGGCATCTCGGCGCTGCCGGGGACGCGGCCGAAGACGGTCTGGTACGCCGCGAGCGGCCACCGCTGCCCGGCGTAGGAGTAGCGGATCGGCTCGCCGTACCGCAGCAGGTACGGCACCACCGCGGTCGACAGCCGGGCGCGCCACAGCCGTGCGGTGGCCCGCCCGTCCAGGGTCAGCTCGGCGCCGCCGGGCAGCGCGATGACCGGGGGAGGCGGCTCGTCGCCGCTCGGGAGACTCGACTTGCCCGCCGGGATCCGCGGCTCCACCAGCCAGCTTCCGTCCGGCCGGGCGGTGGAGAAGTGGACCGTCAGGCCGGGGCCCGCGGGCACCGCCGCGGGCAGCGTCCGTGACGTGTTGACGACCAGCAGGTCGCCGGGGATGAGCAGCCCGGCCAGGCCGGTGAACCGGTGGTGGGTCACCGCGGCGCTTGCGGCCCGGCTGACCAGCATCCGCACGCCGTCCCTGGGCAGCCCGCGCGCCTCCGGCGGGGCGTGCGCCTCCAGTTCGGCGGGCAGTGTGAACTCGGCCACGGGGGTCACTAGTGCACCTTCTTTCTCGTGCTTTCTTACAGGCCTCGATACCGTGCTCGTCGTCACGCCGGTACCAGTTCGGCCGCGCGGTACCGTCCGCTCGGCAGCCGCTCGGCGACCAGCCGGACGAGGGCGGGCACCACCGATTCCGGCAGCGGCCGGTCGGAGATGTCCTCGCCGGGGAAGGCCGCCTGGTGCATCTGGGTGCGCACGTCTCCAGGATCGACCCACCAGACCCGGATCGCGCTCTCCTCGGCCGCCAGCACGTTCGATGCCTGCTCGATGGCTGCCTTGGCCGCGCCGTAGCCGCCCCAGCCCGCGTACGGCTCGACCGCCGCGTCGGAGCTGACGTTCAGTACCGCGCCGCCGCGCTCGCGCAGCGCGGGCAGGAACAGCTGGGTGAGCGCGACCGGGGCGATCACGTTCGCCTCGAACGCGGCCCGCAGCTCCTCGATGGGGTAGTCGGCCAGCGCCGGCAGCGGCGCCGCGCCGAGCGTGCCCGCGTTGTTCACCAGCAGGTCGATCTCGCCGGCGGCGGCGCGGAGCACGGCCCGGTGGGCCGGGTCGGTGATGTCGCCGGGCAGCGCGGTGACATCGGCACCGGGCACCCCGGCCCGGATGCCGTCGGCCGCGAGCCGCAGCGCTTGCTCATTCCTGGCGTCAATGACGAGGGCGTAGCCCGCGGCGGCGAGGCCGGACGCCAGCGCCCGGCCCAGTCCGCGGGATGCCCCGGTGACGAGTGCTTTCTTCATGCCCTCGACGCTAGGCAGCCGGCGGGCACGGCACATCGGGCGCAGGGCGCGGCCGGCCCCGGCCCATGGTCCTAGGACCACTGGCCGATCCAGCCGGATGCCAGCGGGGGATACCGTCACAAGGGTGGAAAGCTACCTCGCCGAGCTGCGGCTGGTCAGCCAGGCGGTCCAGGCGGTCAGCAGGCAGCTGTCGACCCGGGACGCGCTCGCGGTGATTGTCCGCTCCGCGCGCACCCTGGCGGGCGCCCGCTACGCGGCGCTCGGGGTTCCGGACGACCGGGGCTCGTTCGCGGAGTTCGTGGTCGACGGGATGCCCCTGGCGCAGCAGCGCGCGATCGGCCCGCTGCCGCGGCAGCACGGCATGCTGGCCGCGCTGCTGACAGCGGGCGCGCCGGAGCGGCTGGCCGACATCAGGAAGGACCCGCGGTTCGAAGGGTGGCCCTCAGCCCATCCCGAGCTGACCGGCTTCCTCGGCGTGCCGGTGAAGAACGGTGAGGAGGTCCTCGGCATCATCTTCGTCGCCAACAAGGGCTCCGGGGAGTTCACCGCCAGAGACGAAGAACTGCTGACGCTGTTCGCCGCGCACGCCGCGATCGCCCTGACCAACGCCCGGCTGTACGAGCGCAGCCGCGAGGTGTCGGTGCTCGAGGAGCGGGCCAGGCTGGCGCGGGAGCTGCACGACGCGGTCACCCAGCGGTTGTTCTCCATCCGGTTGCACGCGCGGGCGGCTCAGCTGCTGGTCGGGAAGGAGCCGGCGCGGGCGGTGGCCGAGCTGGGCGCGATCGCGGAACTGGGCGCGCAGGCCCACGGCGAGCTGCGCGCCGTCATCGACGGCCTCGCGCCACCGGAGCTTGACGGGCTGGCCGAGTCGCTGCGCCGCTACGCGCAGCTGGCCGGGCGGGCGCACGGCATCGAGGTCCGGCTGACCGTGGCCGACCTCCCCGAGCTGGACCCGCGGGTGCAGGCGGCGGCGTTCCGGGTCGCGCAGGAGGCGCTGCACAACGCACTGCGGCATTCGGGCGCGGGCGAGGTCTCGCTGACGCTGTCGCGGGCGCGCGGCCGGGTCGTCCTCGAGGTCACCGACGACGGGACGGGTTTCGACCCGGAGCTGGCCCCGCCCGGGCTCGGGCTGGCGTCGATGCGGGAGCGGGCGGGCGCCGTCGGCGGGACGCTCCGGGTCAGCTCGGCGCCCGGCAAAGGCACCCGGGTACGGCTGGCGGTGCCCCCGGTGACCGAGCGCCCGCAAGCGAGCGGGGCAAGCAGAGCGTGACCGGCGACGTCATCACGGTGCTGCTGGTGGACGACCACCCGGTCGTCCGGCGGGGGCTGCGCGCGCTGCTCGAGGTGCAAGACGGCATCGTGGTGGCGGGCGAGGCGGGCGACGGGTCCACCGCGGTGGCGCTGGCCGCGTCGCTGCGGCCGGACATCGTGCTGCTCGACCTGCGCCTGCCTGGCGTCGACGGTATCGCGCTGATTGAGCCGCTGCGCGCGGCCGGGCCGCGGGTGCTGGTGCTGACCAGCGCGACGCAGCCGTCGGTGGCGGCCCGGGCGGTGCGGGCCGGCGCGGCCGGCGTGCTCTACAAGGACATCGACCCCGATGCGCTGGTGCGCGCCATCCGTTCGGTCAGGGACGGCCACGTGCTGCTCGCGCCAGCGGCGGTCGGCTCGCTGCTGCGCGGTTCCCGGGCGGAAGCGCTCACCCCGCGGGAGAGCGAGGTGCTCGCGCAGATCGCCGAGGGCCGCTCCAACCGGGAGATCGCCCGCCTGCTCGGGCTGTCCGAGAAGACGGTGAAGGCGCACGTGAGCTCGGTGCTGGCCAAGCTCGGGGTGCAGGACCGGACGCAGGCCGCCGTGTACGCGGTGCGGCACGCTCGCGACGGGGGCGACGAGACGGTCCGGTAACGTCGCCGCGCGGCCGAGCCGCGCAGAACGCGGCGTCAAGCCAACACGGCGACGGGAAGGCCGGTAGCGCCGCCTAGCCGAGGCGGACCGGCAGCGTCTCCAGTCCGTGGATGAGCGAGCTCGGCCGCCACCGCAGCGTGGCCGGGTCGGCCGCGAGCGACAGCGCGGGGAACCGCGACAGCAGCGAGCCGAACGCGATCTCGCCCTCCAGCCGGGCGAGCGGCGCCCCCAGGCAGTAGTGGATCCCGTGCCCGAACGCGACGTGGCCGCCCGCGTCCCGCCCGACGTCGAGCCGGTCGGGGTCGGCAAACCGGCCCGGGTCACGGTTGGCCGACGAGGTCACGCAGAGCACCCACTGGCGGGCGGGAATGGTGACCCCGCCGATCTGCACCGGGTCGAGCGTGAACCGTTCGGTCGCGTGGTTCAGCGGGTTGGAGTAGCGCAGCAGCTCTTCGACCGCGCCCGGCAGCAGGCCGGGCTCCGACCGGAGCCGGGCCAGCTCGGCCGGGTGCGTGAGCAGCGCCAGGGTGCCGGTGGCGATCAGGTTGGCGGTCGTCTCGTGCCCGGCCACCAGCAGCAGGAAGAGCATCGCCATGAGCTCGCGCTCGTCCAGCGAGTCATCGCTGTCGCGCGCGTCGACCAGCGCCGAGATGAGATCGTCGGCCCGCGCCGCCCGCTTGGCCGCCACCAGTTCGGTGAAGTAGTGGTACATCGCGGTGGCGGCGGCCACCCCCTCGGCCTGCGAGCCGACCGACGACAGGATCGCGTGCGACCACGACTTGAACTCCTCCTGGTCGCCAGCCGGCACCCCGAGCAGCTCGCAGATCACCGTGACCGGAAGCGGGAACGCGAACGCCTCGATCAGGTCGACCTCGCCCGTGCCCGCCCGCACCCGGCCCGGCATCGCGTCGAGCAGCGACGCCGTGATTGCCTCGATCCGCGGCCGCAGCCCGGCGATCCGACGGGCGGTGAACACCCTGCTCACCAGCTTGCGCAGACGTGTGTGGTCGGGCGGGTCGGCCGCCAGCATGTGCACGTTGAGGAACATCGTCATCGGGTCCGGCTGCCAGTTCGGCCCGGCCAGCTTGCGCACGTAGTCCTTGTGCAGCCGCGGGTCGGCCAGCGCCGCCCGCACATCCGCGTACCGGGTGATCAGCCAGTACTGCCCGCCGTCGGGCAGCTGCACGGGCACCACCGGACCCTGTTCGCGGACTCGGGCGAAGAAGCCGAGCGGGTCCTGGAAGTAGTCCGGGCCGAACATCTCGACCTCGGAAACCGCTGCATCCGTCACGCCGTCCACGATACAAGATATAACTCGAATCCTGTCAAATGCGGTGCGGCGGAAACCTCCGCGATCCCCGCGCGGTGCCGCAAGGTCCGCGGAAGGTCCCCGTCCCCGACTAGTCTTATGCCGTGGCCGATCCGCATCGTTACCGCCCCGCGCCGGGCGAGATTCCCGAGGAACCGGGCGTCTACCGATTCCGTGACGAGCGCGGCCGGGTCGTTTACGTGGGGAAGGCCAAGTCGCTGCGGCAGCGGCTCAACCAGTACTTCGCCGACTTCACCGCGCTGCACCCGCGCACCCAGATGATGCTCACCACCGCCGCGTCGGTCGAGTGGACGGTGGTGAACACCGAGGTCGAGGCGCTGCAACTGGAGTACTCCTGGATCAAGGAGTTCGACCCCCGGTTCAACGTCAAGTACCGCGATGACAAGTCCTATCCCTACCTCGCGGTCACCATGGGCGATGAGTACCCGCGGGTGATGGTGCTGCGCGGCGCGAAGAAGAAGGGCACCAGGTACTTCGGCCCCTACAGCCACGCGTGGGCGATCAGGGAGACGGTCGACACGCTGCTGCGCGTCTTCCCGGTCCGGACCTGCTCAGCAGGCGTGTTCAAGCGGCAGGGCCAGCTCGGCCGCCCGTGCCTGCTCGGCTATATCGGGAAGTGCTCCGCGCCCTGCGTGCAGCGGGTGACCGCCGACGAGCACCGGGCGCTGGCCGAGGACTTCTGCGACTTCATGGCCGGGCAGACGGCGAAGTTCACCAGGAAGCTGACGGCCGAGATGCGGGAGGCGGCGGCCGAGGAGGAGTACGAGCGAGCCGCCCGCGTCCGCGACGATCTCAAGGCCCTCGAGCGTGCCCTCGAGAAGCAGGCGGTGGTGCTCGGCGACGGCACCGACTGCGACGTCATCGCGCTGGCGGAGGACCCGCTCGAGGCCGCCGTGCAGATCTTCTACGTCCGCGGCGGCCGGATCAGGGGCCA
>JBEKEK010000048.1:0-48432 GCA_050013875.1 Trebonia sp.
AGAGCTTCTTGCCGCTGAACCCAGCTAGACCGCTGGCCCACACGGTGCCCCGAGACTCACAATGCCGACCGCGTTGTACTCAGTGATCAAAATTCACGACGCAAAAGTGAAATTACTGCTGCGAGCCGCTGATCCGGGCCAAGATGATGCCCGACCGGGCTGGCGCCGACACCCGCGTCGACGTCATCATCCCCCTGTCGGACCTGCTGGGCATGGACGGCGCGTCCATCATCGAAGACACCTGGCTCCGCGCCCGCGCCGGAGAGCACGGCTACCTGTCCGGCAAGGACGCCGAGGCGGCCGCGTGCGACGCCCTCATCGTCCCGGTCGTGACCGGCAGCCCCAACTGGGCGGTCGTCAGCGAGATGATCACCCTGGTCACCGACCGCCCGCGACAAGCGCTGCGCGTGGCCCGGGGGCTGCAATCGCAGGCCGGCCGCCTGCGATGTCCACCACGTCAAGCACAAGAAGCACGGCGGCAAGACCACCGTCAAAGACTGCATGCTCTTGTGTAACTACCACCACGACATCTGCGTGCACCGGATGGGCTGGGACCTCGAGCTCCTGCCCGACGGATCCACCCGCGCCACCAGCCCCGACAAACAGACAGTCCTCCGCAGCCACGGACCACCACCTAGCGGGTAACCCCGACACAGCATTTGGCGAGGGGCGCCCGAGCAGATCGAGGTCGCGCACGCAGAAACCGTGGTGCGCCCACTCCTCGTCGAGGCTCGGGGTCGCCGCTCGATCCAGGCCCTGCTCCTCCTGGTGAAGTCGCTCGTCGTCTTCGGCAGCCTGAGCCCCCGGTCACGGTCTGCCATCAGATCCGCCGGGCTGATCTCAGCTGTCAGAAGCAGGCGCGGGAAGCCACCCCCGCTGCTGTGCGAACAACGCGATCTGGAACCGGGTGCGGGCGCCGAGCAGCGCGCTGATATCGCTGATGTTCTGCTGGACGGTGCGCCGGCTGACGCCGAGGGCGCGGGCGATGACGTCGTCCTTCATGCCGAGCGCCATGAGCCGGAGCACGTCCATGCCGCGGCTGTCCGGCATCGGGTGCGCGGGTTCCTCGGCCGGCACGACCGGGGTCCCTTCACCGCGCCAGGGAGTGCCGCGTTCCCAGAGTTGCTCGAACAGAATCGAGAGCACGTAGAGCAGGGTCGGCGAGTGGACGACCAGCGTCGCCGCCCCGGGATCACCGGAACGCAGCGGCATGAACGCGGCCGCCCCGTCGAACATCACGAGCTTCATGGGCAGCCCGGTGGAGAGCCGGATCTCGCCGCCGATCTCGCTGCCCCGGCGAGCGGTCTCAAGCGACAGCGGGTCGCCGAAGGTGCCGGCGTCGTAGACGGACCGGAAGCGCACGCCCTTGCGGATCACCGCTTGCTGTGCGTTCAGCCGCTCGGGTACCGCCGATGCCACCGCCACGTACGGTGGCATCGCCAGGTGCAGTACCTCTGTGCGGGCCGCCCGCACCAGGTGGGTGTACCGGGCGGTCACCTGTTCCGGCGTGTCAAGGACCTCGAACTGATCGGACCCGAACCACTGGCCCGCAGTTGCCTGGTAGGCCTCGTGGAACTCCTCGGTGAGGAGCTCGAGGTCGGCCAGGGCGACCCGGCGCCGCGCCAGCAGGGCATGCATGGCGGGCCTGGGCGGGCTCGCGCTCCAGCGCGAGGGCGCCTGGTTGACCCGGACCGCGAGCAGTTCCTCCGACAGCGTCGACAGCGCCGTCGTCACCGAGCCGACGGCCAGCCGCAGGGTGGCGGCGATCTCCTCGGGCGTGGACCCGGGGTGGGATATGAGGAACTCCAGGACGTGGCCGGCCGGTTCCCCCAGCCCGGCCAGCTCCCAGTCGACCCGCGGTTCTGCCACCGTGCTTCCTTCGCTATCGGCCTGCCCCGACGTTCCGCCGCAGTGCGTCGTGCTTCTGGAATGCGCAACTGCGCGCACCCGCAGTGGGCGGATGTTGCGAACGTAACGAAATGTGATGAATTGTAGCCTTCGTTGCTTTTGTTCCCGGCAGGCAGCCCACCTGAGTGCGCCAGGCCCCGTCGCCCCGGCCACAGATCGGCGCTGCCGCCCAGATCGTCCGATCACATGTGAAGGAGCACGATGCCTGGTATTTCCAGGAAGAAGCTGGCAGTCTCCGCGGTTGCGGCGCTGCTGCTGGCCGGAGGAGCGCTGAGCAGCGTGGCCGCGCCCGCCGCGTCGGCGGCGTCGGCGGCGTCGGCGGCGTCGGCGTCGGCGGCACAAGCGCGGGCCAGTGGCCCGCCCGCCACCCAGAGGCTGACGCTGCCCAACGGATCGACCTTGAGCTGGACCGATGACGGCACCGCGACGGTCACCAGCAAAGCGGGAACGAGCAAGGTACTGCCGATGCCCCGCTCGGCCGGGCGCAGCGGCTTCGGCGCCACGTACGGGCCAACCGCGCTAGCGCTGATGACGCGGGCGATGGACGCGCCGTTCGAGCTCGGCGCGACCACCGCCGCGAACAGAACCGCCGCGCAGATCACCCCGATGAACACCGGCCCCGTTTTCCTGCCGAAGGCGAGTCAGCAGGCGGTCAACCGCAGCCTCGCGGCGGCAGGCGCCTCGGTTCCCTCGCCCGCGGCCGCCTCGCTGCCCGGCAACGGCGCGCTCAGCAGTTCCTTCGACTCGTACCTGAACGCGCAGGGCGTCGACGCGGTCGGCATGTTCGCCGATGACGCGAAGTACCTGAAGGCGCTCCCCGGCGCAGGCGAGATCATCACCAACGTCTCAGTCGGCGACCTGACCGACCAGTCGATGGCGGACGCCGGCGACACGTACGTGCAGGAGAACGGGCCGACCACGATCATCAAGAGCGGTC
Organism: Trebonia sp.; assembly: GCA_050013875.1. Classification (GTDB taxonomy): domain Bacteria; phylum Actinomycetota; class Actinomycetes; order Streptosporangiales; family Streptosporangiaceae; genus Trebonia. Next base: position 2,846 of record JBEKEK010000048.1, read on the forward strand.
AGCGCTACCTCGACATCCCGGCCATGCCGCTCATTCCCACCTACGTCGCCAGCAGCGAAGGGACGCTCGACCCGACCGGCTCGACCGAGAACCAGGACCCGAACCTCGGTGAGGTGCTGCTGGACTTCTCGATGATGGCCCCGCTCCCCGACGCGGACCAGCGCGCGGGCGCGACCGGGTCCGGTGACCAGGACCTCCTCGGCATCGCCCCCGGCGCCAGCTACCGCCTCGTGGTCCCCCAGGATCCGGACACCGCCGGCATCGCCGCCGCCCTGCTCGCGGCGGCCAGCCAGCAGCCGCGCCCGTCGGTGATCACCGCCAGCCTCGGCTTCGGCACCGACGAGGAGACCGGCTTCCCCGGCCGCTTCATCGAGGACGACGCCACGATCCGCGCGACCCTCGCGAAGATCGTGAAGATGGGCATCCCGGTCGTGGTCGCGGCCAATGACGGCACCCGGCTGGTGCTCCCGGTATCGGTCGGGCCGGACGGCGGCAGCACGCCCACCGACGCGACCACCGACCCGGCCGCGCAGACCGGCATCGATGACGACCAGGCGACGACCATCCCCAGCGAGGTCATCGATGACGGGGTCATCGACGCCGCCGCGACGACGACCGACGACACCTTGGCCAGCTCGGACACCTCGGCGGTGAGCTACCCGGCAACCCGGTACGACGGCGGCGCCGACTACGCCTCCGGCTTCGGCACCCGGGTCGACCTCTCGGCCCCGGGCGACAACCTGCCCGCCTTCTACCGGGTCGGCGGTCCCGGAGTCGCGCCGCAGACCGTCGAGGTTGTGCTGAACGGCGGCACCTCCGCCGCCGCGCCCGAGATCGCCGCCGGGGTCGCCGACGTGCTCCAGGCCGCCAAGGCGACCGGGACGACGATGACCCCGGCTCAGGTCCGCGCACTGCTCATCGCCACCGGCCGTAAGGTGGCGCAGACGCCCCAAGCCGACCAGACCCTGAACGTCGGCCCGCAGCTCGACCTGACCCGGGCGGTTGAGACGGTGCTCGCGAAAAAGTACAAGATCGCCGCCAGCGCGGTGCGCATGTCCGTCGCCGAGCGCCAGGAACTGCCGACGACCAGCGGCGTCTCGTTCACCGAGGCCACCGACCCGACCGCGATCGACCTGGCCGGCCCGGCCGACGCTGTCGGCCAGCCGTCCGGGGAGAACGCGGTCTCGCCGATCACCTTCGGCCTGGACATGACCGGGGCCGGCCCGGGCACCAGCTACCGGCTCCTGGTCGGCCCGCGCGTCATCGACTCGGCCGTCCCGTACCTGCGGATGCTCCCCGATGAGCTGCTGGCGGACGCCGGCCTGCCGCTGACCGCCACCGATGACACCCGGACGGCCACCGTCACGATGGAAGCGGTGCAGAACGGCAAGGCAGTCGCGGAACAGTCAAGGACCCTCACCTTCCTCGCCGACGACGGCACCTACGAGCAGGCGCTCGCGCCCACGCTGCCCGGCAAGGCCGCCCTCGGCCAGTCCGTCGCGGTCAGCTACGACCTCACGAACGTGCGCGACGTCAGCGACCCGCGGCTGGTCCTGTCCAGCGTCGGTCACTACACGCCCTCGGCCGGCGTGGACCTCTTCAACGTCGCCTGGAGCACCCCGCTGACCGCGCTCAAAGGCACCGTGACGATCCCGGCCGCCGCGTTTGCGGCCGGCGGGGGCGGACTCTACGGCGTCGGCCTGCAGACCAACAGCATCGCCGGCCGCGGCGGATCGACGGCGGTCTACGGCGACTTCCGCGCGATCGACGTCGGGCCGCCGGCCGCGCAGCGGCCCGGGCCGATCACGCTGAATGGCACCGGGCAGCACTCCGTCAACGTCACCCGCGCCCAGCCGGTCGTCACCGTGGGCTGGAACGTCAGCGACGTGCCCGGCGCGACCGGGGCCGAGCTTGAGGTGGGAGCGCCCGCGCCGACCCTCTACAACGCGGTCAACACCGTGACCAACGAGAACGGCACCAAGCGCGACGACGACGGCTTCAACCACCCGTCGACGCTGGTCGTCCCGCTACCCGGCGTCAAGGGGCGGCACCTGGTGAACCTCGCGTCGCTGGGGCTGCCGTCCAGCCTCCAGTACCCGGTCCGGGTGCTCGCCACCCGCGGCGGGCAGCCGGTCGGCCAGGCGTCGCCAAGCTCGTTCATCCAGTACCTGGACGGCGACCAGGTCACCGGGACCGTGGAGAGCCTCAGCGTCACCGGCGGCCAGGCGCTCATCAGCACCGATACCTTCGGCGGCACGTCGGGCTTCGACCTCGTGGACTCCGCGACAACCCGGTACAACCTCGCCTCCGGCAAGCTCGGGACCGCGCTCAGCGACGACTCCAGCGGCACCACGATCGCGGAGAACGTCGGAACCGACCCCCGCACCGGAAACACGCTGATCCTGCGCACTCCGTACACCAGCGGGGACTATCAGCTTGACGTCATCAGCGCCGGTGGCGCGACGGTCGCGGACACCCCGCTGACCGCGCTCAGCGGACTGGACCAGGGAAATAGCTACCTGGAGAGCGCCACCATCGACACCAAACGGGACAGGGCCTACGCCGAGGTGTACGACGCCGTCAACGGGCTGAGCCTGCTCTACACCGTGAACATGGTCACCGGCGCGGTGACCGGTCCGATCCAGATCAATCCGAGCAACCCGGGCCGTACGTTCTCCAACATCAGCGTCGACGAGTCCACCGGCGATGTGTTCGCGACGACCACCGGGACTCAGGGCCCCTGCCTCGACGGGGTGCCCTACATGATGGTGAGGATCGACCCGGTAGCCGGAACCGCATCGGACGCCTCGACGATGCCGGCCTGCACGGCCGGCGTGGCCCCCGACAACACGGGAACGACGCTGTATGTCGCCGCTGGATCGGCTCAGCCGGATCCGGAGGAGGGCGACTTCCCGGCCAGCACCTACTTCACCGTGGACCAGTCGACCCTGGCGCGCACGGCGGCGCAGTCGGTCGGCACGTTCGGCCCGGCCTGGCTGACCTACGATCCGGTGCACAACGTCATCGTGGAGGCCAGCATCTTCGAGTCAAACTTCGAGACCGATAACAACGCGATGAGCGAGATCACCGTCCTGCGGCCGGCAACCGGCGCGGTGCTTGCCCGGCTGCCGATAGCCAACCTGATCGACAGCACCGAAGAGGGCGTGAACTTCGACTTCACCAGCCACCAGGGTCTCTACCTCGACCCGGCCACCAGGACCGGCTGGCTCGTCGACGCGTTCGGCAGCGGCATCGAGCGGTTCACCTACTAAACCCGCCCGTAGCCAACGGTAATCATCGGTGGCTGCGGTAACGGGCGCCCCCCGAGGCCGCCCGTTACCGCGGCCACACGTCTTCCATCTCGCCGGATCCGCAAGGCAAAGATGAAATTCATGATCATCCCGAACGGACCGTGCCCTCCGCCTCATCCCGCAGCGTGCCCCGGTCCCTGGCCGATAACGCCGCCTCGTCGCCAGCTCCGCCGTGCACGATCATGACCGGCCGCTGCGTGCGGGAGGCGACCTCTGCCGCGACGCTGCCCGCCACCCGGCCGCCGAGCCCGGTCTTGCGGTGGGCGCCGAGGACGATCAGGCTGGCGTCGTGATCGTCGGCGGCGTCCGTGACCGCCTTGGCGGCGGGCGTCCCCTGCACCGCCAGCGCCTGCGCCGTGAATCCGGCCTGCTCGGCCAGCGCGGCACCGCGGGCGGCGGTCTGCTCGGCGGCCTCCCCGACCGAGCCGGCGCAGGCCGCGTCGAACTCAGCCCCGGGTTCGGGGATGAAGCCGACGTTGAACGTCCGCCAGACAGTGAGCACGAGCGCGTCGCGCCCGGCGGGCAGCTGCCGGCCAGCCTCGGCGATCGCCAGCTGCGCCAGCCGGGAGCCGTCGTAGGCGAACATGACCGGGCCGACCGCTTCCTGCTCGCGGACCGCATGCCGGCGGGGAAGGCCGGGAAGGGCAGCCGACGCCGTAACCAGCCGCCCACCGCCAGCCAAGGCGGCCGCCGCGGCCGTCCTTGCCAGCGCCGGCAGCGGCGCGCCCGGCCGGAGCGCGGCCAGCAGCGGCGGCGACTCCCAGGCCGGCTCCATGCCGCCCATCCACCGCTCAAGCGCCGGGGCGGCCGGCCGCACCCGGCCGAGCACATACAGCAGCACGCCGACGACCGCCCCGCCCGCCGACAGCCCGAAGCAGATCCACAAGGCGGTGTTCATGGCCGCGCTTGGCAGGCCGGTGGCCGTGACCGCGAAGTGCAGCAAGATCGGTGCGATCAAGAACGCGGCGATGGCCCGCAGCAGCTCCAGTATGGCGAAAACGCGCTGGATGGAGGCCGAGCGCAACGAATAACCGGCCAGGAACAGCGCCGGCACGACCGAGGCGCCGATGCCGATGCCGACCAGCGCGGACCCGGCCAGGGTGAGCGCGGAGCCCGGCGGGATGACGGCGCGCAGGACCAGGACCCCGGCGGCCAGGATCACCATCCCGGCCAGGGCGTAGTAGTGGATGAAGCGCGTGCTGAACACCACCCCGAACACGATCGCGGTGAGCACGGCCGCGGCCAGCTCGGGGATGTACAGCAGTCCGAGATGCAGTGGCGTGTAATGGGGCGCCTGCACGGTCGACGTTAGCGCGATGGCCGAGGTCGCCGCCGCCGCCGCGCAGATCGCGACCACTACCCCGGTCAGCGGGATCGTGCTGACCAGGTTGCGCAGGATGAGGAGGGGATGACGGGCCCGGTATTCGTACACGATCAGGGCCGCGATCAGTGCCACCCCGACGAGCAGCGGAATCACCGCGACGGGGTCGAGGAACCGGTGCGTGAGCAGCTCCGCCGCGCCGAAGAAGGCCGCCACCGAGCCGGTGGCCGCCAGCCCGATGGCGACCGGGTCCCGCGGGGCGCTGAGATCGGCCGGAGGCGCGTCAGAGAACGTCAGCAGCGACATCACCAGCCCGGCGAAGGCGACGCCGGCCACGATCCAGAACAGCGGCCGCCAGGCGTGGAACGACGCCTGGGCCCCGCCGATGAGCGGGCCCGCGGCGACCGCGCCGAAGATGCACAGGTTAAAGATCACCGCCGTCAAGCGGAGCTTAGCCACCGGGTAGCCCAGGATCAGCGGCGGCGTCGAGGCGATGAGCAGCAGGCTCGTGCACAGCCCCTGCAGCACATGCCCCACGATGAACGTCGCCGGGCCGGTCGCGGTCGCCGCGAGCACCGACCCGATCACCAGCAAGGCGGCGTAGACCACCGTCAGCCGGCGTTGCGGCAGGTGCTGGGCGAGCTGCACGGCCAGGACCGTGCCGACCGCATAGCCGGCGTTGGCCAGGCCGTAGCCGATGCCGATCGTCTGCTCGCTCGCGTGCAGCTGGGTCGCGATGATCGGCGTAAGCGTCGGCAGTGCGCCCGACAGGCCCAGGTAGGGAACCAGGAACAGGACGACCATCGCCGCCGTCGGCGCGTACCGGCCAGACAGCGGGCCGGGCCGTATGGGCTCGCGCCGCTCACTCTCGGGACGAGGACGCGGCGGACTCGGCAACATCCTCGCGCGTGCCATCCATGCATTCTCGCCGGCCACCGCCCGGGCGGAGAGAGCGGGGCGGCCGGCTGGGCGGAATCCGCCGGTTGCGCAGAATGTGCCTTATGGCAACCGATGGACGGGTTGCCGCCCCGACGCTCAGCGGCCCCGGGATGGCACCTGCTTGCGGATAGAGGGATGCGACCGGGAGGATCAGATCTCAGGCCGGCGGCAGCGGAGCCGGCGGCGAGCGGACGGAGACAGCGCATGCGGATCGGCATCTTGGCGGCGGAGCCGGGCGGCGACCAGGCGCTTGGCAAACTGGCTGATCAGCTCAGCCGGGCGGCCGACGACGGCTTGGCGTCGTTCTGGATGTCGAACATCTTCGGCCTTGACGCCCTGACCTCGCTGGCGGTGGCCGGCCGCCAGGTACCGGGCATCGAGCTCGGCACGGCCGTCATTCCGACCTATCCGCGGCATCCGGCGGTGCTGGCGCAGCAGGCGCTGACCACGGCGCTGGCGGTCGGACCCGGCCGGCTGACGCTCGGCATCGGGCTGTCGCACAAGATCGTCATCGAGGACATGTACGGCTACAGCTTCGAGAAGCCTGCCCGGCACATGCGCGAATACCTGTCGGTCCTGCTGCCGCTGCTTGACGGCACCGCGGTCAGCGTCGATGGCAGCACGCTGAGCGCGCACGTCGGCCTGTCGGTGCCCAGGGCGGGCCGGGTGCCGGTGCTGCTGGCCGCGCTGGCACCGCGGATGCTGAGCCTGGCCGGCGAGCAGACGGACGGCACGGTGCTGTGGATGACGGGGCCCGCCACCGTCCGCGACTACGTGGTCCCGGCCATCTCGGCCGCGGCCAGTGCCGCAGGCCGGCCAAGCCCGCGCGTCGTGTGCAGCCTTCCGGTCTGTGTGACCAGCGACCCGGACGCCGCCAGGGCCAGCGCGGCGAAGGAGTTCGCCATCTACGGGCAGCTGCCGTCCTACCGCGCGATGCTGGACAGGGAAGGCGCGGCCGGCCCTGGCGACGTGGCGATCGTCGGGGACGAGGACGCGGTCGCGGCGCAGATCCTGGCGCACGCGGACGCCGGGGTGACCGACTTTGTCGCCGCTGAGTTCGCTCGCGGGCGGGACCGGGAAAGGACCCGCAGCCTGCTGAAGGCGGTCATCGCCGGGAGCTAGCCGGGTGAATGACCGGGTCCAGCCTGGCCGCTAGCTTGCTGCCCTTGGCGGCACACCGCCCCCTGCCCGCGCGGTGCCATGGCTCACTTAAAGGTCGGCAGCAGGTCACCGGTGATCTTCGCGTCCGGCTGCAGGGTGTTGTCGACCACCTTGTACTCGAGCGGGTACTTGGTGCCCTGCTGCCACTGGATGCCGACCGGCGGGGTGATCGCCACGCCGGGAGCGGGATTGGTCTTGGTGTCGCTTGAGGTGTAGTTGATCGGGCCGGCCACCGCCTCGGGCAGCTTGACCTGGTAGAGCGACGCCGCGAGCTCTGCCTTGTCGTGTGGGTTGTTGACCGAGGTCAACGCCGCGTGGGCGATCTCGAAGAGGGTGTAGTTGGAGATGTTCTGGTTCGGCTGGCCAAGACCGTCCGACGTGAACAGGTCCGCGAGCTCTGGGCAGGTCTGCCCGGTCAGGGAGGAGTGCCACGGCAGCTCAGGCACCCACCAGGCGTCGGTGGCGATGTTGTAGACCTTGCTGCCCATCGCGTACGCGTCGGTCGGGAACAGCAGCACCTTGGCGACCGTGGCGAGCTTCGGCCTGAAGCCCTGCTGCAGGGACTGGGTCCACATCGTCGCGAAGTCGGGTGGCAGCGGGACGTTGGTGAAGAAGTCGTCGCCGTTGTTCTTGAACTGGGAGATCATCGACGTGTAGTTGGTCAGCCCGTCGGTGTAGGCCGCGGACATGTTGATGTCGTAGCCGGCCGCCTTGAGGATCGGCGGGAAGACGGCGCGGAACGCGTTGCCATCGGAGTCGTTCGGGAACGCGGCGGCGACCTTGTGGTTGTTGCCGTACTGCGCGCCGATTCTGGTCCACATCGGGATGAAGGCCAGCGCCAGGTGCTCGGCCCCGAGGAAGTACATGACCGTGTATTTCGGCTTGAGCGTCGGCTTCTGCGGGTTGCCGCCCAGGTTGATGTACCAGGACTCCCACGGGATGTTAGAGCAGATCAGCGGGGTGCCCAGGGTTTCCGCTTCGGATGAGACCGCGTTTACCGTCTCTGGCGTGGAGGACGCGAACAGAAGATCCACGTTGTCGCTCTGGATCGCCTGCTTGGCCAGGCTTCCTGCCCTGGTCACGCTGGACTGCGTGTCGTAGGACTTGACGCTGACCGAGTAGGTCGAGCTGCCGATCTTGATGCCGTTCTTGAACTGCGGGGTCGCCATGACCTGCTGCAGCACCCAGTTGTCGGCGTAACCAAATCCGGCCAGCGAGCCGGTCAGCGGGTGGATCCAGCCGATCGTGATTTCCTTGCTGCTGGTGCCGCCTGAGGTGCCGCTGGCGCTGGCGCTGCTGGTGGCACTGGTGCTGCTAGAGGCACCTTGAATGCCTGAGCTGCACGCCTCGAGGAGGCTGCCGCCGCCCACGACGGCCGCGCCAACACCGGCCGCGCGGAACAGGCTACGCCGGGAAACGCGATGATCTGTCACTTTGTCAACCTCTCGGAGAAGCATCCCGGCACGAGGCGAACTGGTCCGCGCCGGGATGACGTCGTTATTTAGATTCACCTCAATGGCCATTTCTGACTGCAGATGGATTCGTGAGGTGGATGTCGTTACGGCAGATGGAGATGCCGATCCACGGGGTGCATGTTCCGAGTCTGGGATACGGATTCCGTATGTCAATACGGCGTTCTAGTATTTGGAACATGCCGCATGACGATTCCGCAGCGTCCTCGCAGTCGCTGGAGCGAGGCCTGGCGATCCTTGGCACGTTCAGCCCCGACCGCCCGGCGCTCGGCATCAGCGAACTGGCTCAGCGGCTCGGACTCACGCGGAGTACGACGCACCGCTACGTGGCCACCCTCGCCAGGCTGGGCTACCTCAATCAGGACGAGGCGACGCGCAAGTACCGGCTCGGCATCCGCGCGCTTGACCTGGGATTTGCCGTGCTCGGCTCGCTAGAGTTGCGGGAGATCGCAGCGCCGCATCTGCAACGCCTCACCGCGTCCACGGGGCACACCTCGAACCTCGCCATCCGCGATGACACCGACGTAATTTTGATCGACCGGATTCGCGGGCGCCCCGGACGGTACCACCATCTCGAATTCACCCTGCACGTTGGCTCCCGGATACCGTCTTATTGCAGCGCGACGGGCAAGGCACTGCTCGCCTTCCTGCCCCAGCCCGACCTAAACGACCTGCTTGGCCGCATCGAGCTTGTGCCGCGAGGGCCGCGCACCGCGGGCAGCAGGGCCGCGCTAATGGCAGAGCTCGGCCAGGTGCGCCGCACCGGCGTCGCCATTAACGACGAGGAACTTGAGAGCGGTCTAAGGTCCATCGCGGTCCCTGTCAGGTCCCGTGCCGGGGCGGTCGTCGCGGCCATCAACCTCGCGATCCCCTGGTCCCCGGTGGCGATGACCGAGCTGGCCGATCAGTTCGGGCCCGTACTGCTTGCGACCGCGCGGCAGATCTCAGCGCTGGTGCTATGACGGCCCCGGTCAGCGGCTCACCGTTGGCTGGCGAGACGGCCCCCGGGCGCTCCCTGCCGTCGGCCGCTCACCTGGATTACGCCACGCTATGATTCCCCCGTCACGGTGCGGCGGATGCGGTTCACGATCTGGAGGCTCTGGCAATGAGCGGTGGCTATCTGGATTACTCGGGGCGCGCGGACCGGCTGAGCGGCGGGGCGCGCCGTATTCCGGTTGACACGCCTGGCGGCAGGTTCAGCGTGTGGACCAAGCGGGTGGGGAACAACCCGGACCTGAAGCTGCTGCTGCTGCACGGCGGGCCGGGGTCGACGCACGAGTACCTGGAGGCGTGTGACAGCTTCCTGCCGGCCGCCGGGGTCGAGTACTACTACTACGACCAGCTCGGCTCCGGCTTCAGCGACCAGCCTGACGACCCGGCGCTGTGGGAGCTTGAGCGCTTCGTCGACGAGGTCGAGCAGGTCCGGCAGGCCCTGGGCCTTGACCGCCAGAACTTCGTGCTGTACGGGCAGTCGTGGGGCGGGATCCTGGCCATGGAGTACGCCCTGGCCCACCAGGAGCACCTGCGCGGTCTTGTCATCTCCAACATGATGGCAAGCGCCCCGGCCTACACGGCCTACGCCGAGCAGGTCCTGATGCCCGCGATGGACCCCGGCGTGCTCGCGGAGATCAAGGCACTCGAGGCGGCCGGCGACACCGAGAACCCGCGGTACATGGAACTGCTCATGCCGCACTACTACGAGCACCACACGCTGCGGATGCCCGCCGACGACTGGCCCGATCCGGCCGTCCGCGGCTTCGCGCACATCAACCCCAAAATCTACGTTCCGATGCAAGGGCCGAGCGAACTCGGGATGAGCGCCGACGCGAAGCTGGCCAGCTGGGACAGGGTCGCCTCGCTGCCCACGATCGAAGTGCCCACCCTCGTCATCGGCGCCAGGTACGACACGATGGACCCTGCCCACATGGAGATGATGGCGCGGCGGCTGCCCAACGGCAGCTACCTGTACTGCCCGAACGGAAGCCACCTGGCCATGTACGACGACCAGGAAACCTACTTCGCCGGCCTGACCGCCTTCCTGACCAGCCTGCCGCCGGCGATGGCGTAGCCGCTAAAGCCGGCCAGCAGGCGGCCGCGGCGAAGATCATTGACGATCGTCAGAGCCCACCGTCGCTCTGAAGCAGCTGGCCGTTGATCCATCCGCCGTCCGGAGAGCACAGGAATGCGATCAGGTTGGCCGCGTCGCGGGGCTCGCCGAGACGGCCAAGCGGTGTGCTCATGGTCAACTCGGCTTTCTGCTGTTCGGTCATCCACCCGTTATCGGTCGGGCCGGGGTCGACGCAGTTCGCGGTGATGCCGAGACCGGCTAGTTCCTTGGCGGCGGCAATGACGATTCTGTCCAGCGCTCCTTTCGATGCGCCGTAGGGAACATTCCGCACGGTGGCGTCGGATGTCAGCGCGACGATCCGGCCTGAGCCGGGGGCACCCGCGAACTGTCTGGCGTACTCACGGATCAGCAGCCACCCGGCCCGGGTGTTGACCGCGAAGTGGCGATCGAAGGATTCGATGGTGGTGTCCATGATCCCGCTGTCCACTGATTCACAGTGCCCGAGTACCAGGGCGCCGACAGGTCCAAGCCCGCGGAGTACCTGTTCAAAGACTTGCCGAGGTGTCTTAGTGTCTTCGAAGTCTGCCGCGATCGGGCACACTCGAGCTCCGGCGCCGCCCAGTTGGTCCGCTAGTTCTGCCGCTGCCCCGGTGTCCGCTCCCCACGGCATCCGCGCGTCGTAGGGCTCGTAGTGGGTGAATGCCACATCCCAGCCGGTTTCGGCCAGCCGCTGAGCGGTCGCCGTGGCGATCCCAAGTCGTCGCCCGGCTCCCGTTACCAGCGCAACGGGGCGTGTTCCTGCTTCAGTCGTCATGCCGCCATCCTCCCGGTAGCTCTCCCGTCTTATTCGCCGCGTAAGCCGTCGGCGAGTTCCCGGAGAATGTCGATGTGGCCGTTGTGCCGGGCGGTCTCCTCGGTCAGGTGGAACAGGATCCAGCGCAGCGTGACCGGCTCAGTCCGCCAGCCCAGGGCGCCCCTGGACGGAGTGTCCAGGTCGAGGGCCGCCACCAGGTCGCGGTGCCGGGCGCAGGCAGCCCGGTACTCAGCCAGCAGCTGAGCGAGCGGCAGCCCGACCGCGATCCGGAACTCGCGATCGGGATCCTCGTCGGTCCACGGCGCGTTGATAGTGCCACCGAGCAGCTTGCACTCGATCCAGCTGGCCTCGACCCACCGCAGGTGGCTGACCAGCCCGGAGATCGTCATCAGAGGCGAGTCCGGGAGCGGCGCCCGGCGGGCGTCCGCATCCGACAGCCCCGCGCACTTGGCATGCACGGTGTCGCGGGCGTAGTCCAGGAATGTAGTCAGGACAGTGCGCTCGTCCCAGCTGGACGGGATGTCGTCTGCCCGGCCGGCCTGGGCCGGCTGTGAAGCTGATTCTGAAGTCATGTCATTCCTCTGCTGAGCAGAGGCGCGACCAGGACTGTTATCGGCCAGTCGCCGGAGGCGCCAGATCGTTGCCGGACATTGCGCCTCCTTTCCCATTAACCGCGCCGCACCGCGGCGGCCAGCCGAGCCTAACGCGCCAGGCCGCGACGGGCAACGCGTTTCTTCCGCCCTTCGGCGGCCCGCCGGGCCCGCCGGGAAGTCGGACACGGCCAGCGAGCAGTCATCAGCTCTGAGCGGCTCGCAGCGCTTGCAGCAACGGGATCGCCGCGATCTTCTCCTCGGTCAGGTCGTCCCACTCGATGCCCACGTCCGGGCGTGATAGCACGCCGGGCCGGACGCGGGCACGGGCGTCGATCACCCGCTCCGGCGTAACCACGAAGTCGACGGCAACGTCGTGGCCGGTCAGCGGGATCGCCCCGGCCGGCTGTACCTGGATCTCGTGCACGGTGGTGACGGTCACGGTATGCGGGCCGATCAGGCCAGCCTCCGCCGCCAGCGCAAACTCCAAGTCAGCGAAGCCGCCGCCCTTGCCCAGCCGCGCGCCGTCCTCCCCCACCGCCACGCAGCCCATCACGACCAGGTCGACCGGCGCCAGCTCCGCCAGCATGACCCGCCGCGCAGACCGGGACGCGCCGCTGATCGACGCCGCCCGGCGTGGCGGCTGCTCCAGATGATCCGGGTCCAAAGCGAAGAACGGCTCGCGCTCGGCCAGCCGGGGAACCGCCATGTAAACGATCTTGCCGTCTTCGAGCGCACGCTGCCGGACCGGCAGCTGCGCCGAGTCCGGATTGGCCTTCACCGCGTTGGCGGCCTCCCACGCGGGCAACGCGCGGAGCCGCTGCGCGGCGGCTTCGGCGCCGGTGAAGTTCGGGATGCGGCCGACCGCGCCCGGGAAGCGGGCGACCTTCGCGGCGCGCATCGCCGACCACACCTCGTCGCGGAGGGCGGCCTTGGCCGCGAGCACGTCGGCGGGGCCGCCAGCGTCCCGGTCATGCCGGGGTACGGAACGGGGCATGACCCAATCCTGCCCCAGAGTCCTCCCAGCAGCCGACGGCGCCGGGAAAAAGGCCCGACGGCCGCGTCCCGCGGGCTGTGCGGAGGTTATGCGCTAAATGCGCCCGTAGAGTATGCGGGGTCCAGTACGCACGAGTGGTTCAGGGCCAGGCCCGGATCCGGGCAACCCGTTCGGTCCGCCCGGGCGCGGACGGCCCGCGGCAAGGTGTGACAAGGCGACAGGGAGCACCAGATGACGGGGCTGCGGTTCCCGGCCGAGATCGCGGTCGGCGAGGTCTCGTGGGAGGACGCCCGGGAGCCGGGCGGGTGGGGTCACCTGCTTGCCATCGGCGTGGTGCAGGTGCCGGACGGGACCGCGGTCAGCCTCTCGGTATACACCGTGGCCGAGGTCAGCGTCTCCACTCGGCCCGGCGGCATCTTCGAGGTCCCGGCCGGGACCGGGCCGGGGCCGGCCGTCCCGCCCGGGCGAGCCGGGGAGAGGGTTACCTGGCAGCGAGGAATGCCCGACAGCGCGCTCGGCAACAACAGGAGCATCTGGGGCGGGCCCGGGGACCTCAGCTACAGCGTCGAGAGCGGTGATGAGGCCGTGGACCTGGAGTTCATCCGCGATCTGCCCGCGGACAGCGTCTCCGAACTCACCGTGGGGGGCATCGTCCCGGCCTCCTTCGCCGCGATCGCCCATCTCGCGCCGGGCCTGCGGGACCTTTCCGTCTACGTCGACAACCTCGGCGATGACGCCCCGTCCGTGATCGCCGACCTGACGGCCCTCGAATCGCTGGCACTCTACGGCGATTCAGCCATGGACGAGGGCCGGCGGCTCGACGACCATGCCCTGTCCATGATCGCGGACCTGCCCGCCCTCGAATACCTGGCACTCCTGGACGGGGCGTACACCGAGGATGGGCTGCGGCAGCTGGGCCGCCTGCCGAAACTGCGGCACCTCCACCTGGAAAGAGAAGGCCTGACGGCCCCGATGTTCCGCTTCGCGGCCACCATGCCAGCGCTCACCCGGCTGTCAGGCCTGGATGAGTTCGGCGATGATGGCCCGATGCCCCCGGCCGAGGTTCAGCAGGTCCGGGCCTTGCTCCCGCACATCACCGTGGGCTGACATACAGTGTCACTCAATGTGATTTCAGCAGGTAACGGCGGGGTAGTCGCTGCTCCCGGTAATGCCGGACGACAGCGCGCCAGAGTGCTCAGCTGAAAGTTCTCTGACTAGTCACTGGACAGATATTCCCTTCGCCAAGCCGCGCGTTCATTGTTGGCGGCGAAAGGAGATCACATGAACCGACGCAACAAGCCGAGTTCACTCGGCCGGATAACCGCATTCGCTGGTGCCGCCGTGCTTGTCGCGGGCGTCAGCGCCGCCGTGGCCACCTCGCCGGTACGGGCGGCGGCGTCATCGCCGGTCGTCAAGACCGCCACGGAAGCCGGCAATAGGGACAACGCGTGCCAGCTCGGCAATGGCGTTAAGCACGTCGTGCAGATTACCTTTGATAACGTCCACTTCTTCAGGGACAACCCGAACGTGCCATCCGACCTCGAGCTTATGCCCGACCTGCTGGGCTTCTTCGAAAACAATGGCACGTTCTTGTCCAACAACCACACACCGCTGATCGCACACACCGCCGATGACATCCTGACCACGTACACCGGCCTGTACGGCGACCGGCAGGGCATGCCGGTCTCAAACGATTATCAGGTGTACCAGACCAACGGGGCGGGCGGGACGTTCGGTACGACCGACAGCGCCGGCTCGTTCGCCTACTGGACCGACCCGGTCTACGACACGTCGCCGACCGCGACCGACAAGAACCCCAACATGGTCTACTCCCCGGTTCCGCCGGCCACCGCCAAGAAGCCGGTTAGCCCGACGACGACCACCCCCGCGCCGTGGGTGCCGTTCACCCGGGCGGGCTGCAACGTCGGCGAGATCGCGACCGCGAACGCCGAGCTTGAGAACACCGCCGTGGACATTCCCAAGGTGTTCGGCGCCGGTTCGCCCGAGGACGAGCAGCTCATCAACGACCCCGACTCCTACAAGGACCCGGAGACCGCCGACTACGTCGGTGTCGCCGTGCACTGCGCCAAGGGCAGCGCGTTCTGCGGGAACGCCACCGCGGTGAAATACGGCCAGACCACTCCGTCGAGTACCGCAGTCGCCGACCAGCTCCCCGACGAGCCCGGTGGCTACACCGGCTACCAGGCATTGTTCGGCCACAAGTACATCGCGCCGCAGCTCGGCGCGGGCACCGCGAACCTGACCAGGAACGGCTACCAGGTCACCAACGCCAGCGGCAGCCTCGTCGACCTGAACGGCAACGAGATCGACGGCGCCTACCTCACGGACCACCCCGGCTTCCCCGGCTACAGCGGCATCAACGCGTCCCAGTCGCTGGCGTACGCGGCCGACATGCTCGAGTCGGGCGTCCCAGTGGTCGACATGTACATCTCGGACCTGCACGGGAACGAGTTCATCAAGGGCCTGTCGAGCAAGGGCGAGCCCTGCTACGACGCGGGCGACGCGCTTGGCAGCGGCAGCGCCTGCTACCTGGCCCAGGCTGCCTACTACAACCAGGCGTTCGGCACGTTCTTCCAGCGGCTGGCCGCCGAAGGCATCACCCCGCAGAACACCACATTTGTCCTCAGCTCCGATGAGGGTGACCACGAGGCGGGCGCCAACGTGGGCCGGGCGATCCAGCCGACCCCGGCGAACTGCGACGGCGTGACCGTGCCCTGCACCTACCCGTCCGGAAGCTTCGGCGAGCTCGAGGGCAACGTCACCGGCCTGCTGAATGAGGAAACCGGCGACACCACCAAGTTCGGCATGGAGGACGACACCGCGCCGGAATACTACGTGGACGGCGATCCATCGGAGTCCTCGGCGCAGGTGAGAACCTTCGACCACGACATCGCGGCGCTCACCGCTGACAACCCCTACACCGGCAGCTCCCAGAAGATCGCCAACTACCTCGCCGATCCGACCGAAGAGGCGATCCTGCACATGGTCAACGCCGACCCGGCGCGCACCCCGACGCTGGCGGAGTTCGCCAAGCCCGACTACTACCTGGAGCAGGGCTCGGCGACCTGCGACACGACCACTACCGGCACAACCGCCAGCGACTACCCGGCGGACTGCGTATCGGTCGACGACGGGTACGCGTGGGACCACGGTGACTACGCGGCCGAGATCAACAGCAACTACGTCGGCTTGGCCGGCCCCGGCGTGCGGCACCTGGGACTTGACGGGTCAGGGCCGGCCGACGGCCCGAACTCGGCCGGCGCGAATAGCGGCCAGACCGAGGTCGTCGACCTGAACCTGCAGGGCCCGTGGACCGACGAGACCGACATCGAGCCGACCGAGCTGTACCTGCTCGGTCTGCACGCCGACTACATCCAGGACGGCCGGGTCATCACCCAGGTCCTGGCCAACCCGAACAGGGCGCTGCGCAACCCGCTGGTGACCCAGCTCGGCGAGGCGTACAAGCAACTCAACTCCAGCGTGGGCGAGTTCGGCGCGGCAACGCTGACCGCCTCGACGAACGCGATCGAGTCCAGCACTCCTGGCGACGTCGGGTTCACCACCGTAAACCGCGGCCTGACCGCACTTGACCAGCAGCGCGACGCGCTGGCCGTCGCGATCAAGACCGAGCTGTACAACGCCGAGAACTGGAGCACCCCCATCCGCGGCGCGAGCGCGCAGATCGCCGCGGCGAAGCTCATCATCGCCGAGGCGAAGGGACTGGCGGCCCACAGCTAGGCACAGCCCGCGAGCCCCGGGAATGCCAGGCACCATACCTGGACATTCCCGGGTGTCTTGCCCTCATAGCGGGCGGGAAGGCCAAGGAGGGCGCGGCTGCTGCTCAACTCAGCCAGCGGCAGCTGAACGGGACTTGGCGGCTATTGGGTGGCGTATTGCGGGTACCCCTCCCCAAAGGGGTTATTACATGGCACAGGAAGCGCAGCGAGCTTCGGTATCGCAGGCAGCAGGGACAGCAGCGGAGCGTGGCGAGGCAAGGGACGACTACAGCCGCCGCTGGCTGATCCTCGGCGTCGTCTGCCTCGGGCAGCTGATGGTGGTGCTCGACGCGACGGTGGTGAACATCGCGCTGCCGGCCGCCCAGCATGACCTGGGGTTCAACAACGCGGACAGGCAGTGGGTGGTGACCGCCTACTCGCTGGCCTTCGGCGGACTGCTGCTGCTCGGCGGCCGGCTCGCGGACCTGGTCGGCCGCAAGCGGATGCTGATCTTCGGCATGGTGGGTTTCGCCCTGGCCTCGGCCCTCGGCGGCGCCGCGCAGAACTTCACGATGCTGCTCATAGCCCGCGCGGTCCAGGGTGCGTTCGGCGCGATGCTCGCTCCGGCCGCGCTGTCCACGCTGACCGTGACGTTCACCAACCCGGCCGAACGAGGCAAGGCGTTCGGCATCTTCGGAGCCATCGCGGGAGCCGGCGGTGCCATCGGACTGCTGCTCGGCGGCGTGCTGACCGAGTACCTGTCGTGGCGGTGGTGCCTGTATGTCAACGTCATCTTCTCGGTGATCGCGGTCGCGGCCGCGATCCGGCTGCTGAGCCGCGATGTCCGCGACCCCAGCGTGCGCCTCGACCCGCCGGGGACGGTGCTGGTCGTGGCCGGCCTGGTCGCCTTCGTGTACGGGCTGTCCGAGGCCGACACCAAGGGGTGGGGAGCCCCGCTGACCATCGGCCTGCTGGTGGGCGGGGCGGTCCTGCTTGCCCTGTTCGCGCTGACGGAACGGCGCGTGCCGCATCCGCTGCTGCCACTGCGGATCATCCTCGACCGGTTCAGGGGCGGCGCCTACCTGGCCATCGGGCTGTCCGCGATCGGCTTGTTCGGGGTCTTCCTCTTCCTCACCTACTACCTGGAAGAAACCCTGCGCTACTCGCCGGTCGTGACCGGCGTGGCGTTCCTGCCGCTGATCGTCGCCCTGATCGCGTCATCGACACTCTCAAGCCAACTGCTGATGCCGCGGCTCGGCCCCCGCATCCTGATCCCGACCGGGTTGCTCCTGGCCGCGGGCGGAATGGTGATCCTGGCCACGCAACTCACCATCGCCACAAACTACGCGGCCTGGATTCTGCCCGCGCTCGTCGTCATCGGCCTCGGGCTCGGCCTGGTGTTCGGCTGCGGGCTGAACACGGCGACCTACGGCGCCGCGTCGGCCGACGCGGGGGTCGCCTCCGCCCTGGTCAACACCTGCCAGCAGATCGGCGGCTCGATTGGCACCGCACTGCTCAACACCATCGCCGCCAGCGCGCTGACCAGCTACCTGGTGACGCACGGGCACAGCCCGTCGGCCTTGGCCGGAGCGGCCGTGCACAGCTACGTGGTCGCGTTCTGGGTGTCCGCCGCGATCTTCGCGGGCTCTGCCGTCGTGTGCGCGCTGGTGCTGAGGCCAGGCATTCTCATCCAGGAGGACACCGGGTCGGCCGCTCCCGTCGCCGCGGTGAGCGACGCCCTGCAGCCAGCAGAGAATATCAAGATGCCGGCGCATAATGCGGTTAGGGAAGATGAATAGCAAAGGAGACGAGGCCATGGCTTTCGATCCGAGGACCCGCCTGGTAACCGTGTCGGCCTCCTACGGTGCCGGCGGTGCCGTGGTCGCCCCGGCGCTGGCGGACCGGCTTGGTGTCCCCTTCGAGCAGCGGGCAACGACCAGCGCCGGCGGCGTCGGAACAGCCGGGCCGTGTGTCGAGCCGCTGACGGCGGACGAGGCGCGCCTCACCCCGGCCCATTGGCTGATCGCCTGCCTCACCTCGGCGATGCCGACCGGGCCGACCCAGTCACCGCCGCCGTCTTCGCATCAGGACGAGAACCTCCGCCGCCACTGCGAAGAGGGCATCTGGCGGCTGGCCGACGCTAACGCGGGCGTGATCCTGGGCCGGGGCGCGGCGGTGGTGCTTGGCAAGAGCCGCGGGTTCCACGTGCGACTCGACGGGCCGCCGGCCCTCCGCGTCATTCAGGGCGCGGCGATCGAGGGCATCAGCGAGGCCGAGGCCCGCCGGCATCTGACCGCGGCCGACCGAACCCGCGACGCCTACGTGCGCCGCCTCTACCGAACCGATTCCGCCGACCCGCGCCACTACCACCTGGTCATCGACTCCACCGCGCTCCCGCTCGACACCGTCACCGAGATCATCCTGCGCGCGCTAACTTCCTCCCCCGCCCAGCTCGCGGCCGAGCCGAATGCCGCCGTGACAGCCCAGTAGCCCGGTCTACCGCCGGTCGGCTAGCACGCGACGGCGGCGAGTGCTGGCTGGCTGGCTCGGCTGGCGCCAAGCCCGGCGGGCTAGTACCGGGCTGACGAGGATAAGCAGTCCCGCGACGGTGATCGCCGTACGCGGGCTGGTGGCGTCGGCCAGCAGGCCGCCGAGTGCGGTGAAGATGGCGATGGAGGCGCTGCTGCCGATCGACCAGGCGGACAGGGTGCGGGCAATGCGGTCTTTCTCAGTGTGCTCAAGCCGGTAGGTGGCGAGTACCGGGTTGTACAGGCTCATGCTGATGATGATCGCGAGCTCGACGGCTATCACGGTCAGCAGGCCGACGATCCCTGGACGGGTGAAGGCGAGGCCGATCAGCCAGACCGCGCGCAGCGCGCCGACCGTGCGGAAGACCTGCTGCTGGCCATAGCGGGCCACCACCCGGCGGGCCAGGCGCGACCCGATGAGCCCGCCCATGCTGGGGGCGGCGAAGGCGAGGCCGTACTGCCAGGGCCGGAAGCCGAGCTGCCGCAGCAGCAGCACCGCCAGCAGCGGCTCGGTGGCCATGATCAGCCCGCCGACAAGCAGATTGTTGAAGTAGAGCGCCCGCAGGCCGGGATGGGAGAGGATGTGCCGCCAGCCGTCGAGCAGGTCGCGGGTCCTGACCTGGCTCTGGCCGGCTCGCTGTGGGTGCTCTTCGCTGCCGCCGATAGCGGTGATCCCCAGCGCGGAGAACAGGTAGCTGAGCGCATCGGCCACCACGGTGATCACCGGCCCGAGCAAACCGATCGCGGCCCCGCCAAGCGGCGGCCCGACCGCGATCGAACTCCACGTCGTCGACTCGAACCGCGCGTTCGCGACCAGCAGGTCATCCGGCGCGACGACCGACCTGAGGTAGGCACCGCTAGCGGCGTTGAAAGCGATCTTGGCCGCGGCGACGACGGCCGAGACGACCAGCAACTGGACGAAACTGAGCCGGCCGAAGGCGTAAGCGACCGGGATCGTCAGCATGACCGCGAACCGGGCCAGGTCCATCGTGATCATCACCGGCCGCTTGCGGCGGAACTCCACCCACGGCCCGAGCGGCAACGCGATCAGCGCGCCCACCGCCGGCCCCACCGCGGAGAGTGCTGACACCTGCACGGGGCTGGCCTGCAACACCAGCACCGCTATGAATGGGAATGCCCCGAATCCCAAGCCGGAGCCGTAGGCGCTGACCGCGTAGGCCGTCCACAGCCATCCGAACTGCCGTCCCAGGCGGCGTCTCGCCAGCAAGCTTCGCACCTCCCCGATCGGCAACCGGCCGTTGACCGCTCCGATCAAAGCAGCGTCGGGAAGCCGGCATCAAACAACTAGGCCGGCGGCGAGCCACAACGTTGTGTTGTAAGCAGAGCCCAGACACAACCCCGCGTTGTGCGATTAGAGTTCGGGACATGGACCTCGACGCCGTGCGAACCTTCGTCGCAGCCGCCGACGCTGGCCAATTCCAGGAAGCCGCCGTCGAGCTGTCGGTCACCCAGCAGGCGGTATCCAAGCGCATCGCCGCCCTGGAGAAAGACCTGGACGTGCGGCTGTTCACCCGCACCGCGCGCGGGGCTCAGCTCACCATCGACGGGCAGGCGTTCCTGCCGCACGCCCGTGAACTTCTGCGGGCGGAAGAGCGGGCCGATGCGTCGGTCCGCCCCGGCCGGCGCGCGCTGCGCGTCGATGTCGTCAACCGGCGGATCGCGCCGGCGGTGCTGCTGCAGGACTTCTACCGAACGCATCCCGAGATCCAGCTGGACGTTGTGACCCTGACAGGGGACGTCGATGCCGCCATCGCCACCATCGAGGCCGGGACGATCGACGCCACCTTCCACGCGGTCAGGGTTCCCGCGCGGCAGCTACCGCGCGCGATCAAGACCGCGCGAGTGATCGACGACCCGCACCAGCTGCTCGTCGGCCCCCGCCATGCGCTCGCCAACGCCGGCGCCGTCACGCCCGCGCAACTCGCCGGGCACCGCATCTGGATGCCCGGCCTGGCCCCCGATACCGAGTGGGGCGCCTACTACGACGAGCTCATCGCCGCGTTCGGGCTCACCATCGACGTAGCGGGACCCGTCTTCGGGAACGAGGCCATGCTGGCTGAGATCGCGGGTTCCCCTGAACTGGCGACGCTGGTGGGCGAGAGCTCGCGGTATCTGTGGCCGGACCGCTACGACCTGCGGCGCATACCGGTCCGTGACCCGGCGCCGGTCTACCCGATGTCGCTGATCTGGCGCAAAGACAACCCGCATCCCTCGCTGGCCAAGCTGCGCGACTACCTCGGCTCCAGGCGGGTGGACGCGCCCGATGCCGAGGTCTGGGTACCGAAATGGGCGACGGCCGGGTAACCGTGCGAGATGCCGCAGCCGCGTGCCTTCCGCGATCGTCCGGTAGAAGCAGCCGGGGCGGGCGGTCCCCGACGGCAGCAGGGTGTGACACGCCCCTCCGGTAGTCCGGCGCACCAGGTAAAGCAGCGAGTTCTGCTCGCAGTTCACCCGGATGTCGGCCAGTTCAAGCACGTCACCCGAGGTGGCGCCTTTCCGCCACAGTTCGTTGCGCGAGGTGGACCACAGCACCGCGATCCGCTCTCGCAGCGAGGCTTCCACTGCCTCCTCATTGGCATATCCGATGAACAGGACCTCGCCGCTGGCAGCGTCCTGCAACACGACCGGCACGACCTGGGCACCGGTCTCCGCGACCGCCTTAAGCTTGCCGAAGTCCAGGGCAAGCCGGGTACCTTCTTCAAGTTCGCTCACCAGCTCATCCTGCCCGTCTCCGCGGCCAAGCGCTCGCCAATAAAACCGGTACCCGTTAAGTGCCAGTCACCCCAGCAGCGGAAACCGGTCCGCGAGAGTACCCAGGCGGGTGCGGTCATCGGCTGTGAGCTGCGCCCGGCCGGTGGCCTTGAGCGCATAGCTGACGTCATCCCAGCTAGTCGGGACCGGCTGGCCGAGCACGCCGTCAAGCGTTTCGCGGGTGACATTAAGCCCGAGGCCGGACGGGCCGGCCAGGGCCGGGTCCCCGGCCACCAGGTCGAGATGATGGATGGTGGCTTCCACCGCCAGGGTGCCAAGGAAGTCCCCGGCCGCGAGCACGTGGCCCTGGGTGGCGACCTTGGCGTCAGCGGGCAATGCGGTGGCCGCGTAGGCCGCCGCCGCGCCCGTTTCCCTCCACTGCGCCACGATCACCAGTTCCGACCGGTAGGCGGACGCCGCGCGCCGCACGAACCCCGCATGCGCGTCGTACCCCTCCGCGTCGGGCCGGAAAGGCGCCCAGTAAGACACGAAATCAACATCCGCCACCCCATCCGCCGGGGTGGCGAAGGTGACGAGCGCCCGCTGAGCGTCCAGCAGCATGTGGTAAAGCAAATCCGCCCGAGTCCAGCCACGGCAGCGAGAAGGCCGCGCCAGATCCTCCTCGGTCAGATCTCCCAGGTCGGCGGTCACCGCCTGGTAGGAAGCGGCCACGGCAAGTTGGGCGCGCTCGGCGTCAAGGTGAGGCACCCGAGCAACGATAGACGGCTCGCACCGGCCAGCAGCCGGCGGGCACTCACCGGCACTGACCAGCAGGGGAGGTGCGGGATTAAGAGCCTGGTGAGGGGTAGTGAGGGCGCATGGCTGATTCAGAAACCGACACCCACGAGAGCGCGGCCAAACTGCGGCTTGCCCGGGTCAGGGCGCTTAGCAGCGAAAACGTCGTCGCGGTAATCACCTATCTGCTTGCCAGCTACCCTGACACGTTCCCGGCGATGCTGGACGACGCACTGAGCTCGGTAAGCCCGAAGCAGGGCGGCAACTGATCCCCGTACCTACCGCCGGTATTCGGATGCCCGCGGGCTGGCGTCACTTGTTCTGCTCCCCTTGCCCGCGCTGGTACTCATCAAGCAGCCGGACCACCTGCTCACGCACCCCCTTCAGGTCGGCGCCGAGCTCCGTCAGCACCCGTGCGGCCACGTCGTCGCCGCCGCTGATGAGGCCGAGCAGGAGGTGCTCGGTGCCGATGTACTGGTGACGGAGGTGGAGGGCCTCACGCAGCGACTGCTGCAGCGCTTGCTTTGCCTCCGGCGTAAACGGAATGTGCCCGGACGGCCCCTGCGAACCGCGCCCGATAATCTCTTCCACCCGCTGCCGCACGGTGTCCAGGCCGATCCCCAGCGACTCCAGGGCCTTGGCCGCCACGCCGCCGACGTTCTCATTGGTCAGGCCGAGCAGAAGATGCCCGGGACCGATCTGTTCATGGTCTAGCCTCCTGGCCTCTTCCTGCGCCTGGACCACAGCCCGCCGTGCCCGGTCAGTGAACCGCTCGAACATGCTCCGCTGCCCTTCGCCCTGATATCCGCCGCACCGGATATCGAGGATAGGCCGTCCTTGGTGTGCATATCGGCGCAGAACGCGCATAGCGGCGCGTTCCTCTCTTGCTTGCGACGGCGGCGACAGGAATGGCTGGCCCGTTACCGGGTATCGGCCTGTTTCGCATGATGCTGCCGTCAAGGGGGAGACGTATTGCGCCACACCGACTGGGAGGAGCTCCCCGCGCCCGTCCGGGCGGAAGTCGAGGCTCGCACCGGCCGCGTTCGCGCGGCGCGCACGGCCAGCGCCGGGGTGAACTCCGAGCTCGCCGCGGTGCTCGACACCGACGAAGGCACGGTCTTCGTCAAGGGCCTGCCCGCGGATCATCGCGGCGCGGCCTGGCAGCGCCGGGAAGCCGCGATCAACCCGTACGTCCGCCCCGTCTCCCCGGCGCTGCTCTGGCATGACATCGCCGCGGGCTGGGACGTCCTCGCGTTCGAATGCGTTGACGACGCGCGGCACGCCGACTACGCGCCCGGCTCCCCCGACCTGGACCGGGTGGTCGCGGTCATGCGCGACCTCGCCGCGATCGGCTGCCCGGACCTGCCGGAGCTGCGGCATGCCCCACGGCGGTGGGCCAGGTATACGGCACCCGGCGACCCACTGGCGCTACTCGACGGTGACGCGCTCCTGCACACCGACGTCACCCCCCTCAACATCCTCGTCAGCCCGAGCAGGACGCATATCATCGACTGGGCGTGGCCCACCTCCGGCGCGGCGTTCATCGACCCGGCCTGTCTCCTCATCCGCGCGATGGTGACGGGCCACGACGCAGAACAGGCCGAGGCACTCGCCGCCCGCTGCCCCGGGTGGACCGACGCCGACCCGGCGGCGATCGACGTTTTCGCCCGGGTCAACGTCAACCTGTGGGACCAGCTCGCCCGCGACGACCCGCGGCCCTGGAAGCTCGAAGTCGCCCGGGCCGCCCTCGACTGGGCAACCTACCGCCACGCCGACCGCGCGCTGGCCTGAACCGCAGGAGCCTTCAGCGGTCCTTCAGTGGGTAGAGCCTTCAGCGGTCCTTCAGCGGGTAGAGCCTCCGGCGGTAGGGCCGCCGTCACGTCCAGTGCGCGGGGTGGTCAGTTCTCGCGGGCAGGACCAGTCAGCCATGCTGGTGGTGTGAATCGCATGGGAGATTTCATTGCCCGCCCGCTCCGCCTGCCAACAGCGCCGGTGCACGGGACGCTCTTCGTTCCCGACGTGGTCGAGCCCGCGGCGGCCGTACTGCTGATCGGCGGGTCGGGCGGGAGCGAGCCTTCCTACGTGGGCGAGGCACTCGCCGCCGAGGGGGTCGCGGCTCTGTCGATCGCGTACTTCTCGCGGCCGGGGCTGCCGGGGCAGCTTCGCGACATCCCGCTTGAGTACTTCTTCGCCGCCCTGCAGACCCTGGCGGATGAGTTTCCGTCACCGGACGTACCACTGGCGGTACTCGGCATGTCCCGTGGCAGCGAGGCGGCGATGCTGACCGCGATCCACTCGCCCCTCCGCCGCCGCGTTCGCGGTGTGGCGGTGACGGTTCCCGGCAACGTGGTGGCGGGGAGCTGGCCGCCGGGCGGTCCTGCGTGGCTCCTGGGCGGCAGGCCACTGCCGTACGCGGCCGACTTCGACCCTGACTACGACGACCCGGCGTGGTTCATTCCGGTGGAGTTGGTTCCCGGGCCGGTCCTGCTGGTGGCCGCCGGCGCGGACCGCGTGTGGCCATCAGCGTCCATGGCCAGGTCGCTGTCGGAGCGCCTGCGTCAGCACGGCGATCCGCATGGCCACACGATTCTCGAGTACCCCGAGGCCGGGCACGCCCTGGGATACCTGATCCCGCGGCTGCCCCCCGGCCTGCTGCCGCCGGACATCACCGACGCGGCCGTGGACAAGGCGGCCCGCGCCGATGCGTGGCCCCAGGTCGTTGAGTTCTTCCGGCAACTCCCCGCTTCCCCGCTCACGCCCGCCGCTCACGACCGCCGGGAGGACGGGCCGGTGCCACCCGAGCGCTACCAGAGCATCGTCGATGTCCATATGCTTCTGCGCCGCGACGGGAAGATCCTCCTGCTCCGCCGGGCCGGGGAAACCTGGGCGTCGGGCCAGCTATGCCTGCCGTCGGGACACGTGGAGGACGGCGAAAGCATCCTGCACGCCGTCATCCGCGAAACCGAGGAAGAGTGCGACCTCGCCTTCGCACCCGACGCGATCCGGCTGGCCCTGTCGATCCACCAGCGCCATCCCGGCACCTCGAGCGCCCGCATCGGCTTCGCGTTCGAGCCGGTAGGAACCTGGGACGGAGAACCGGTGAACGCGGAGCCGCACAAGCACTCCGAGCTCATCTGGGCCGACCCCGGTGACCTGCCGCCCGACACGGTGGAATACGCCGCCGCCATCATCAAGGCCGTTGAGCGCGGCGACAACTTCGCGCTCAACGGCTGGTGACCGCGGAACCGCCGCGGGACCCGTGACGGATGGTCACTCCGGCGCGAGGACGCGGTTGAGCGCTGCCCAGCCGGCCGGCTTCCAGGTCGGCTTCCCGCCGGGCCGTCCCCGGTCCCCCGCCCGGCCGATGCCGATGAGGACCAGGGCCCGCAGCGCCGCCCACCCGCGGGCCCGCGCGATCATCGCATCGCCGGTGTCGCCGTAGGCGTCGAAGAACCGTGACGCGCTCCCCGCGGGCAGCAGCAGCCAGGCCGCTGAAAGGTCGGCCGCGGGATCCCCGGCGCACAGCTCACCGAAATCGATCACGCCGCACAGCGCCCCGCCGCAGACCACGACGTTGGCCGGATGCAGATCACCATGCACCCAGACCGGCCCGCCCGGCCACGCGGGAGCGGCGACGGCCTCCTCCCAGACATCGGTCACGGCCGCCGCGGTCTTGTCGCTTGGGAGGTCGCCGCCGAAGTCTCCGTCGGCGAGGACGGGGAGCCAGTCGTACAGGTTGTCCTGCACCACCTCGAGCGGCACCCCGCGGTTGGCATTGAACGGCGCCTCGTCAGGCGCCGGGCGGTGCAGCGCCCGGAGAAACCCGGCGAGCGCATCGGCCGACAACGGGTCGGTGACCGGGGCGCGGTCGGCCGGCTCGCCGTCCACCCAGCTCGTGATGGTCCAGGTCCAGGCGAACAGCTCGGACGGCTCGCCGACCCGCACCGGGACCGGGACCGGCAGCGGCAGGCCCCGGGTCACCGAAGGCAGCCACCGCTGCTCGGTGCGGAGCAGGGAGGGGGCGCGCGGCGTGCGCGGCAGCCGGACCGCCAGCTCATCACCCAGACGCCACATCCGGTTGTCCCAGCCGCCGTCAACCTCGCGCAAGACCAGCTCCGCCAGGTCCGGATGCTGCTCACGGAGCAGCGACCGCACCAGCGTCTCGTCAATCTCGATGCCGTCCACGCAGCGACAATATGCACACCTACGCTCCGGCGGCCCGTCAACCCCGAACATCCCACGAAGCGGCCAGCCGGTTGCACCGGGCAAAGTGGTGCACAGGCGACAAGTGGGAAGATGGCTGCCCGGTTCGGCCGGGCGAACCGTCGGCGGGGTGCCTGGTCATTCTCCGGCGGCGTTTCTATGCTCGTGGTATGGCGCGAAAGAGCTGGGTGCTTTCGGTTGTCGTGTCCGGCGGGGGGCCGGCCTCGGATCTGGAGACGCTGGTCAAGCTGGCGCTCGAACGGGGCTGGGTGGTGCAGGTGATCGCCACTCCCTCGGCGCTCGCGTTCTTCGACGCGGCCGCGATCGAGGCGCTGACCGGGTCGCCGGTCCGCAGCCAGCACCGGTCGCCCGGTGAGCCGCGGTCCCGGGTCCCTGACGCGATCGTCGTCGCGCCCGCCACCTTTAACATGCTCAACCAGTGGGCGCTTGGCGTCGCCGACTCGTACGCGCTGGCGGTGCTGGCCGAGCAGACCGGCATGGCCATCCCCACCGTGGTGCTGCCGGCTGTCTCCGCGCCGCTGGCGGCGCGCCCGCAGTTCGCGCGGTCGGTGAAGACGCTGCGGGCCGAGGGCGTCTCCGTCCTGCTCGGCCCCGGCGGCACCGCCGCCGTTCCCGGCGCGCCCGATGAGTCCTTCCCGTGGCAGCTCGCCCTCGACGAAGCGGCCGAGATGACCGGCTTCGGCGCCTGAGTTCAAAATCCCGATCCCGAACGCACGCGTGTTTGACCGGATCCCGTCCGTTGCCGCCGAGCGGACGGCCGCTCCCCAGCCATGGTGCTCGTGATGCCCCTGTTCGCTCTAGCGACAAGAGATCACGGAGAAAGGCGCAGCTCATACCGATGATCACGAAAGCTTTTGTTATAACGTAAGAAATTCGCGCTATGCGAGCGAAAAAGCTTCGCGATACCAAAAGTCTTCGCGATCATTGCCCGTGACGCGGGGAGCGACGTGTACCGGGGTACCAGTGTGGTTGCCGGGTCGGGTGTGGTTGGGGCGGGCGAGGCTAGGCGACGAAGAGCTGGGATTCGTCGGCGAAGGCCTTGAACTCGATCGCGTTGCCTGCCGGGTCGAGGAAGAACATGGTCCTTTCGTTCTGCTCGGCTCCAAATATAGGGTCGAGCGTTGTGGACCGTATCTCTAGGCGCGTGCAGTTGCGACGGACGTTCGACGAGGCGGCGGAGGATTATCAGGACGCGCGGCCGGACTACCCGGAAGCGCTGTACGAGACGCTGATCTCGCTGACCGGGGTTGAGCCGGGCGCCGACGCGATCTGCGAGGTCGGCAGCGCTTCCGGGAAGGCGACGCTGCCGCTGGCCCGGCGCGGGTTCGCGATCACCTGCGTGGAGCTTGGCGCGGCGCTGGCGGAAGAGGCACGGCGGAACCTGGCCCGGTTCGAGCGGGTTTCCGTG
This sequence comes from Trebonia sp., assembly GCA_050013875.1. Taxonomy (GTDB): domain Bacteria; phylum Actinomycetota; class Actinomycetes; order Streptosporangiales; family Streptosporangiaceae; genus Trebonia. The sequence continues at coordinate 30,923 of JBEKEK010000048.1, forward strand.
GTGCACGCCGACTTCGAATCGTGGGCGCCTCAGGAGTTGCCACGGTCCGTTACCCATCCTGATCTTCCTGGTTTCGGCCTGCTGTTCGCCGCGACGGCGTGGCACTGGATCGACCCTGAGGTCAAGTACCGCAAGGCCTGGTCGCTACTGCGGCCGGGCGGGCATCTGGCGTTCTGGGAGGCGGTGCACGTGGAGCCGCAGTCGGATGCCGACCCGTTCTTCCGCGAGATCCAGGACGTGTACAACGAGATCGGCGAGAAACTGCCGGACGGCTGGGTGTACCTGACGCCCTCGACGCTGCCGGACGACGCGGCCGAGATCGAGGCGTCCGGCCTGTTCACAGACGTGACAACCCGGCGCTTCGACTGGGAGATCAAGTACTCGGCGCAGGGTTACATCCGGCTGCTTGAGACGTTCTCGAGCAACCTGATGATGGAGCCCTGGCAGCGGGACCGGCTGTACGGCGAGATCCGCCGGCGGCTCGCGCTGCGCCCGGACGGCCTGCTCCGCCGCCACTGGGGCGTCGTCCTGCACGTCGCCCGCCGCCCGTAACCGAAGCAGGGGGAGCAGCTGCCCCGGGGAAACACCGCCCGGCAGCGAGCGGGGGAAGGGAAGATGGGCCATGAGTTCTGCGTGCTCAGCTCGAGAGATTGGGAACCGCGATTAAAGTCCGCCAGAAAATTCTGGCGGCGGTGTCGGAATCGCGGGACGGGGATTCGTGGAGTCGGTGCGGGCGCCCGCTGGGGGCGCCGCGGGGAGAGGGAGACTCAACATGAAGTACGTACTGCTGCTCATGGACACGCCGGACGAGCCCGCCCCGGGCACCCCCGAGTACGGCGCGTGGTTCGCGGAGGTCGGCGCCTGGTACGAGAAGTGGGGCGCGACCGGCAAGCTGGCCGACGGCGGCGCCCAGCTGCAGGGGCCGTCTACGGCCAGGACCGTGCGGGCGGGCGTGGTGACCGACGGGCCTTATATCGAGACCAAGGAGGTGCTCGGCGGTTACTCGGTGCTCGAGGCCGACACGATCGACGAGGCGGTCGACATCGCCAGGACCTGGCCGGGCGTGGACCGCGGCTGGATCACGGTGGAGATTCGCCCGGTCATCGAGATGGGCTGACCGGTTCGAGCTGGCCCGGCTGGCCACGCCCACCAGGGCTGCCCAGTTAGGTAACAGGGCAAGGCCGCGGGTGAGCAGGTCGCGTTCGGCCGGGTTGGCCGCCAGCGCCAGCGCCCGGTCGTTGGCGTCCGCCGCCTCGGCGGGGCGGCCCAAGGTAGTGAGCAGGGCGGCGCGGAGGGCGTGGAAGAGGTGGTAGCCGCCGAGATCGGCCCGCAGGGGCTCGATCTCGGCGAGCGCCTCTTCCGCGCCGAGCGCGTAACGGGTGGCGACCGCCCGGTTGAGCAGCACCACCGGGGACGGCGTCATCTCCTGGAGGCGGCCGTAGAGCAGGCGGATCTGCCGCCAGTCAGTCTGCGCGTAGTCGCCCGCCTCGGCGTGCAGGGCGGCGATCGCGGCCTGCACCTGGTACGGCCCCGGCCGGCGCATCGCCAGCGCGCGGTCGAGCAGCGCGGTCGCCTCGGCCGCGAGCCCGCGATCCCAGCGCGAACGGTCCTGGTCCCGCAGCCGGATGAGGCGGCCCCAGCCGTCGAACCTGGCGGCGGCGCGCGACTCGTGCAGCAGCAGCAGCGCCAGCAGGCCGAGCACCTCCGGTTCGCGCGGCATCAGCCGGTGCAGGGTTCTGGTTAGCGCTACCGCCTGCGCGGCGAGATCGCGGCGGGCCGGCTCGCGGCCGGAGGAGGCGAGGTAGCCCTCGTTAAAGAAGAGGTACACCACGGCGAGGACCTGCGCGGTCCGGCCGCCGAGCTCGTCGGGGTCGGGCACGCGGACCGGCGACTGCTGGTCGGCCAGGGTCTTGCGCGCGCGCAGCAGGCGCTGCGACATGGTGGCGTCGGAGACCAGGAACGCCCGGGCGATCTGCTCGCTGGTCAGGCCGCAGACCGCGCGGAGGGTCAGCGCGACCTGCGCGTCCCGGCTCAGCGCGGGGTGGCAGCAGGCGAACACCAGGCTCAGCAGCTCGTCATCGGCCCGCTGGTCCGCTCCGCCGGCCTCGGACCCGTCGCCGTGGCCGGCCGCCGCCGCACCATCAGCCGCCGGGTCGGTGACCGCCAGCAGGGCCAGCTTGCGCTCGCCGACCCTTTCCCGGCGAAGCCGGTCGAGTGCCTTGCGGCGGGCGGTGGTGGCCAGCCAGCCGGCCGGGTTGGCGGGCACCCCGTCGCGCGGCCAGTGCACCATCGCCTCGACGAACGCCTCCTGGACCGCGTCCTCGGCCAGGCCGATGTCCCCGGTGCGCGCGGCCAGCGCGGCCCTGATCTGGGTCGCCTCCTGCCGGTACACGCGCTCGAGCGAGTCCGGTGCCACGTCCATGCCGCCCATTGTCCCAGCCGAAACCGGTCTTCGTCCGGCGCGTAAGGGTGTCTTAGGGCCTCTTAGGGCCGAAGTTGCGGCGGCACAGAGGCTCCGGCCGGGGCTTATCAGGCTGGCGTGCGGTATCTATGCTGGCCGATATGACCGAAATTAGGCTTGCGGAACGGATGGGGCGGCTGGGCACTGAGTCGGCGTTTGAGGTGCTCGCGCGGGCGAAGGCGCTGGAGGCGGCCGGCAGGCCGGTCATTCACCTGGAGATCGGTGAGCCCGATTTCCCGACCGCGGAGCACATCAGCGAGGCGGCGATCGAGGCGCTGCGGGCCGGGCAGACGCACTACGTGCCGGCACCTGGGATCCCGGCGCTACGCGAGTCGGTCGCGGCGTTCCTTGAGCGGACCGGACGGCTGCGGACCTCGCCGGACCGGGTGGTGGTGACGCCGGGGGCCAAGCCGATCATGTTCTTCACCATCATGGCGCTGGCCGGCCCGGGGGACGAGGTGCTCTACCCCGATCCTGGGTTCCCGATGTACGAGTCGATCACGGCGTTCGCCGGGGCCACGCCGGTGCCGGTGCCGCTGCGGGAATCCAACGGGTTCCGGATCGACGTCGACGAGCTGGCCGGCCTGATCACGCCCGCCGCCAAGCTGCTGATCATCAACTCCCCGCACAACCCGTGCGGGTCGGCGCTGACGGCCGACGACTGCGCGGCCATCGCGGACCTCGCGCAGCGGCATGACCTGGTCGTGCTCTCCGACGAGGTGTACTGGGCACTGAGGTACGGCGGCCCGCACGCGAGCGTGCTCGACTTCGACGGGATGGCCGACCGGACGATCCTGCTCGACGGCTGGTCGAAGACGTACGCGATGACCGGCTGGCGGCTCGGCTTCGGGGTCTTCCCGGCCGCGCTGGTGGAGCCGGTCACCCGGCTGGCGATCAACTCGGTTTCCTGTACCTCGGCGTTCAGCCAGTACGGTGCGGTCGCCGCGCTCGACGGGCCGCAGGACGGCGTCGCCGCGATGGTCGCGGAGTTCCGCAGGCGGCGCGACGTCATCGTCGCCGGGCTCAACGCGATCGACGGGATCAGCTGCGTCGAGCCGCAGGGCGCGTTCTATGCGTTCCCCAACATCACCGGCACCGGGCTGACGGCCGACGGGCTGGCCGGCCGGCTGCTGGCCGAGGCCGGCGTGGCGGCGCTGGCCGGCACCGCGTTCGGCCGCCACGGCGAGGGGTTCCTTCGGTTCTCCTATGCCAACTCGGTCGAGAACATTCAGGCCGCGCTTGACGCCATCAAGTTCGTGCTCGGGTAGCGCCTGCCAATGATCATTTAGCGAAATCGGGAACGGGACGCTCGCCGCTGCGATGCGAAAGTGGGGCGGATGTGCGAATCGGGGCAGCCGTGTCGGCTGTTGACGGTGGTGAATCGAGAGCATACGACGGGATTAGATCGATCATGGTGGAAATAGCGTGCAATCGAGTGTCTCAAACAGATATTTTTGCGATAAATGCCGATTCGACCGTGTCCGAATGTCCGCGCGTCTTACACTCGCGCTAGCCAGTTGCGGGTAGCGAGCACGGCTTCCGTGCGCCATGACTGGCTCATGTCGAAATTATCTTGCGGCTACGACATGAACATGCGAGGGCAGAGCGATGAGAGGCCCCGAGACGCCCGGCGGCGGGCGGCGGCGAGCCAGTCAACTTAACATGCCTGCCCAGGCCAGTGCCCGGGCCGGCGTCCCCCACAACGGCGAACCGCGGCGGTTCTCCCTGGCCAACTGGTCGGTGTCCACCCGGCTGGCCGCGCTCTGCGCCATGGCGAGCGTGCTCGGGCTGGTCTTCGGCGGGTTGCGGATCTCGGACGCGGCCGACACCTCCGACGCATACACCCACACCGTGCAACTCGCCGTGGTCGGCAGCAAGGTCACCGCGCTCGCACAGGCCATGGAGGACGAGCGCGACCGTGCCGCCGGCTTCATGGCGCTGAACTTGCTGCAGGCCAACGCCACCGCCGACAATGCCGGGCCGCAGGTGCTCGCGTCGATCAAGGCGGACCTTAAGCAGCAGAGCGCGGCCTGGAGCAGCGCGGAGGATGTCACCAACGGCGCCGCCGAGACCGCCACGGCGGCCGTGCGGGGCATCGGGTCCGGGTTCCCCGCGAGCATCCAGAGCAAAGCCGCCAACGTGCTCACGCAGATCGCGTACGTCCCCAGCATCTCCGGGTTGCGGGCCGATGTCACGCTCTCTGGTGAGCAGCCGATCCAGGTCATCGACGCCTACTCGGGCGTGCTCTCCATCCTGTTCGCCCTCGACAACGAGATCACCACCGGCAGCGGCGACGTCGCGCTCGGGGACGACGTGCGCGCGCTCAGCGCGCTGTCGCAGGCCGAGGACCAGGCCTCGCAGCAGCGTGCGATCCTCTACGGCGCCCTCCTCGACAGCGCGGTGAACAACGCCGGGACCGACGCGAATAGCTTCAACAACGTCGGCGGCCCGACGGCACTCAGCAACTTCGGCGGGCTTGACGCGTTCATCACCGCGCAGGATCTCCAGTTCGCCGACCAGCAGGCATTCCAGGCGGTCGCGACCACCGCGCAGACGCAGGCCTTCCTCAACAGCTCGGGAAGCACGCCGGCCGGCTCCGCACAGCTGATCGAGAACCTGGTGACCACCGCCAACGACCCGACGGTCATCTTCCCGCTTGGGCACGGCCTGCCGACGCTCGGCTACAAGGACGCGGCCGGCGCCCCCGCCGCCTGGTACACCGACATGTCGGCGATCATCAACGGGATGCGGGGCGTCGACAACCAGCTGGCCGGCGGGATCGTGTCGCGCAGCCAGTTCCTCCAGCACCAGGCCTTCGAGTCCGCGGTGATCACCGCGGTGGCGGTGGCGCTCGCGGTGCTGCTGGTGCTGCTGGCGACCGCGCTGGTCGCCCGGTCCATGGTCAACCCGCTGCGCCGGCTGCAGAAGGACGCGCTGGAGATCGCGGCCGTCAAGCTGCCCGAGCGGGTGGCGGCGGCCGCCAGCGGGTCCGAGCTCGCCGAGTCGGACCCGGCCGCGTTCAACCGGGTTGAGCCGATCGGGGTGCAGACCACCGACGAGATCGGCGCCGTTGCCCGTGCCTTCGACCAGGTCCACGCCGAGGCGGTGCGGCTGGCCGGCACCGAGGCGCAGCTGCGCAGCAACCTCAACGCGATGTTCATCAGCCTGTCCAGGCGCAGCGTGCCGCTTATCGACCGGCTGTCGCGGATGATCGACAGCTTCGAGCAGAACGAGGACGATCCCGACCAGCTGTCCCATCTCTTCTCCATGGACCACCTGGTCACCCGAATGCGCCGGAACTCGGAGAACCTGCTGGTCCTCGCGGGTGAGGAGCCGGTGCGCAAGTGGAGCGCGCCGGTGCCGCTGACCGACGTGGCCCGCGCCGCCGCGGCCGAGATCGAGCAGTACGGCCGGGTGGCACTCACCGTCCAGCCAGGGATCATGGTCTCCGGGCAGTCGGCCGCGGACGTGGTGCACCTGCTGGCCGAACTGCTTGAGAACGCCACCCTGTTCTCCCCCCGCAATACCCAGGTCCAGGTGGCGGCGGCAGACGCGCCGGGCGGCGGCGTGCTCATCGAGATCCGCGACGAGGGAGTCGGCGTCTCGACCGGCCGGCTGGCCGAGATGAACTGGCGGCTCGACCACCCGCCCGGGGTGGACGTGTCGGTGTCCAGGCACATGGGCCTGTTCGCGGTCTCCCGGCTAGCCGCCCGGCGCGGCATCCGGGTCCGGCTCCGCGCGGGCACGCCGCAGGGCCTGACCGCCCTGGTCTGGCTGCCGGGCACGCTGACCAGCCGCGAGCAGCCGCCCACGGTCGGCATGCACTCGCGCCCGCCGGTGGAGAGCGGGGCGAAGGCGGAAGAGATGGCCTTCGCCGAGGCACTCCCCTCCGAGGCGGACCTGCAGCGGACGTCCGGCAGGCACGGCGGGCGGCACCGCCTCGGCCTGCTCGCCTCCAACGGCGCGCCAGCCGACGCGGGCGGGTACACCGCCGGAGGCAATGGGTACGCCGCAGCGGGCGGCGGCTACGCCGACGCGGGCAACGGGTACGCCACCGGAGGCAATGGGTACGCCGCAGCGGGCGGCGGCTACGCCACCGCCGACAGCGGCTCCGCGGCCGCGGGCAACGGGTACGCTGCCGCGGGCAACGGGTACGCCGAGGCAGGTAACGGCTACGCCGCCGCGCGCGGCGGCTATAGCGAGCCGGGAGGCGGCTATGGCGACGCGGGCGGGCAGCCGAACACCGGCCGGCCAGCGGGCGGGCAGCAGGAGCGCCGGTCCGTGTGGTTCGCCGCCAAGACGCCCTCGACCGCGTCAGCCCGGGACGGCGCGGACCAGCAGGCGCCGTCGCAGGGGAACGATTGGGGGCGCGACGGCGCCGACTGGAGCACCGCGGGCCGGCTGACCGCCGGGGCGCACTACAGCGGGGCGTACTCGGCCGAACTGGCCGCCCGGGCAGCAGGGGACGGCCAGGGCATCGATCCGTCACAGCTCCCGCAGACCCAGGCGGGGCTGCCGATGCGGGTGCCGCAGGCGCACACCGGGTCCGTCGGCCAGCCGCCTCGCTCCGGCTCCTCCCGCGACGACGCGGCGGTCCTCGGCGCCCCGGCGGGAACCGGGACGCAGGAAGTCCGGTCTCCGTTCGCGCCATCGGGGGCACAGCGCCAGGCCGGCCAGCAGGCGCCGCAGCGCCGGTCACCGGAGGCGGCGCGCAGCCGCCTGGCCGGGTTCCAGCTCGGCAGCCGCGATGCCACCCAGGCCGGCAACGGTGCTGGCCGCGGTGCCGGCAACGGGTCGAGCTGGGCTGCCTTCTCCCGGGGAGATGACCCGCCCTCTCCCCCGCCGCAGGCCAGATGACCCGCCGCGGGCCCGATGAGAAGGCAAGGACATCGGGCCTGCGTTCCATGTACGCAGGAGAGGAGACGAGCCGATGAGCAGCCCGTACCGTCAGGACCTGAACTGGCTAGTCACCGATTTCACCACGCGCGTGGTCGACGTCGCGCACGCGATCGTGGTATCCGCCGACGGGGTCCCGCTGGCGCTGTCGGCGGGCATCCCGGATCAGGCCGTCGAGCAGTTCTCCGCCATCACCTCCGGGCTGACCAGCCTGATCAGGGGCGCGGCGCAGATCATGGAGGCCGGGGTGCCGATCCAGGCGATGGTGGAGATGGACCGCGGGCTGATGTTCGTGAAGGCGATCAGCGACGGCTCGTCGCTGGCGGTGCTCACCGCTCCCGAGTGCGACACGCGCCAGGTCGCGTATGAGATGACGCTGCTGGTGGAGGCCGTCGGCGAGTTGCTGACGCCTGCCATCCGAACCGAGGTCTAAAGGGTTCAACCAGCCCGGTACCGGACACAACTCGTTGTGACCTTTGTTACCGCTGCACGCCAGTTTCCTCCGCCCCGCCGCCCCATCGCCCTCCCCCTCCCCACTAAACTCCCTGGCAGGAGGGGGATCGTGCGGGCCCCGCGGCGGCGGGCTCCGGTTTGTGTAACGGAGGCTCTTCAGCAGATGTAAAGTCGTGGCGCAAGATTCACACAGGATTCAGATGTAAAGTCACGGCGCAAGATTCGCTGCTCGTGACGATGGGAGTCGTAATGCGCGTCCTCGTACTCGGGGGTGATGGTTTCTGTGGCTGGCCGACATCGTTGTACCTGTCGGATCGTGGCCATGACGTGACCATCTTGGACAACTTGTCCCGCCGGAAGATCGACATCGATCTGGAGGTCGAGTCGCTGACGCCGATCGCGGCGATCGGGGAGCGGCTGCGGGCGTGGCGCGAGGTGTCCGGGCGCGAGATCGGGTTCGTCAACGTCGACCTGGCCACCGAGTATGACCGGCTGGCCTCGCTCCTGCTCGAACTGCGGCCGGACGCGATTGTGCACTTCGCCGAGCAGCGCGCCGCGCCGTACTCGATGCGGTCGCAGAAGACCAAGCGCTATACGGTCGACAACAATGTGCGGGCCACTCACAACCTGCTGACCGCGATCGTGGACACCGGGGTGAACGCGGCGATCGCGCACCTGGGCACGATGGGCGTCTACGGGTACGGCTGGTCGGGCTCCGCGCCGATCCCCGAGGGGTACCTCACCGTCAAGGTGCCAACCCCGGACGGCGACCTGGAGCGCGAGATCCTGCACCCGGCCAACCCCGGCTCGGTCTACCACATGACCAAGACGCTGGACCAACTGCTGTTCGCGTTCTACGCCAAGAACGACGGGCTGCGCATCACCGACCTGCACCAGGGCATCGTCTGGGGCACCCAGACGAACCAGACGGCGCTTGACCCGCGGCTGATCAACCGGTTCGACTACGACGGCGACTACGGCACGGTGCTGAACCGGTTCCTGATGCAGGCCGCGATCGGGCACCCGCTGACGGTGCACGGCACCGGCGGGCAGACCCGCGCCTTCATCCACATCAAGGACACCGTGCGATGTATCGAGATCGCGATCTCGAACCCGCCGCAGGCCGGGGAGAAGCCGAAGGTACTGAATCAGATCACCGAGACTCATCGGGTCCTCGACCTGGCCAAGCTGGTCTCCGACATCACCGGCGCGGACATCGCCCACCTCCCCAACCCCCGCGTGGAGGCCGAGGAGAACGAACTCGTCGTCCGCAACGACCAGTTCCTCGCGCTTGGTCTCGAGCCCACCACCCTGTCGGAAGGGCTGCTTGGCGAGGTCAGGGAGATCGCCGCGAAGTACGCTGACCGCGCCGACCTCCGCAAGATCATCGCCCGCTCCACCTGGAAGGCCGGCATGGAGACCTCGGCTGACCTCATGATCGAGCAGGCCGCCGTCGAGAGCTGATTCGCCCGCCGTCGAGAGCTGATTCGCCCCACGCCGCGATCGCGCCCGGCCCCGCCAGAAAGGACGGTGCCGGGCGCTCACCAATTTCCGGAGAGCTTTAGCGACCGCGGGATAGCGATAATCCCGTGCATCGGCGAGTGCATCGGCCCATGCATCGGCGAGGTCCTTCTCCGCTTGCCGCCCAGTGATCTGCCAGCTCATATTCACCCGGATGGCGGTAACCGCACCCGGTGACGCGGCAGCACGCCCAGGCTTGCCGGCCACCGTCCTTCGAATTCTGTAGCGGATCAGAGCAAGCCGCGATCGTTCCACATCAATTTCTTGCATTTCGCTTCTGTCAAACGGCATCGTTGAGTAATAATGCATAACTGAAATGCCTAGGCGGGTGAGGTGGCGATGAATTCGGCGGCTGTGCCTGGCATCAATGCGCGACCGCGGCAGCTTCCCGTCGAGGTCTCGGCGTTCGTGGGCCGGGCCGGCGAGCTCGACACCCTTGCCGGGCTGCTGCGCGGCGGGCGGCACGTCACCGTGACCGGTCCCGGCGGAGTCGGCAAGACCCGGCTGGCGCTGCGCGCCGCGGCCGGCCTGACCGACCGCTACCCGGATGGCATCTGCCTGGTCGAGCTGTCCGGACTCACCGACCCAGGCCTCCTCCCGACCGCCGTCGCCCAGTGTCTCGGGCTGCCCGGGCACGATCCCCGCCGCCCGCCCGCGGCGGTTCTTGACTACCTGCGCGGCAAACGGCTGCTGCTGATCCTGGACACCTGCGAGCACCTCACCGCCGCCTGCTCGCGGTTCGCGGCGCAACTGCTGCGGGCGGCCGCTGGGGTCGCGATCCTGGCGACCAGCAGGCAGCCGCTGCACACCGCGGGCGAGCAGGTGCTGCGGCTCGGCCCGCTGCCGGTGCCCGGCACCGGCCGCCGCCCCGAAGCCGGCGACGCGGTCGAGCTGTTCGCCAAGCGCGCCGCCGCCGCGCTCCCTGGGTTCACCGTCACCGACGCCGACCTGCCGCACGTGATCCGGCTCTGCCGTCGGCTGGACGGCATCCCGCTCGCGGTCGAGCTGGCCGCCGTCCGGGTGCGGGCGCTGCCGCTGGCCGAGCTGGCCGAGCGCCTCGAGGCCAGGTTCTCCGTACTGACCGGCGCGCGGCGCGGCACCGTGCCCCGGCAGCAGACGCTGCGGGCCGCGATCGAGTGGTCCTACGGTCTGTGCACCAGGGCCGAGCAGACGGTATGGAACCGGCTGTCGGTCTTCGCCGGGTCCTTCGACCTCGCCGCGGCGCGCGATGTGGCCGCCTGCCCGCAGGTGCCGGAGGAGCGGGTCGGCGACGTCCTCGCCGCGCTGGCCGACAAGTCGGTGGTACTGCGGACCGGCGATAACCGGTACCGGCTGCTCGGCTCGGAGCGTGAGTACGCGGCGCAGCGGCTGGCGCAGTCCGGCCAGGAAGCGGAGTGCCGGCGACGGCACGCTCGGCGCTACCTGAAGATGGCGCGCAGCCTCAGGCAGCATCTGCTCGCCGACGACCAGGCGGCCAGGCTGCGCGCGCTCCGGGCCGAGGACGCCGACATCAGCGCCGTGCTCGGGTACGGGCTGGCGGCCGCCGATTCCGACTGGGACCGGGACACGGCCCGGCTCACCGCCGCGCTCTTCCCCTACTGGCTGCTGTCAGGGCTGCTGCGGGAGGGCATCCACTGGCAGGACCGGATCCTCGCCAGGTTCCGCGAGCCGTCGGCCGAGCGGGCGAACGCGCTCGCCAACCGGGCCACGCTCGGCGCCATGCTCGGGCTGCCCGACTCGGTGGCGCACGCGAGCGAGGGCATCACCGTCGCCGCGCAGGTCGGCGACGACCGGGCCCAGGCCAGCGGCTACCTCGCGCTGCAGCTCGCCCTCGGTCTCGGCAGCGCCTATCCCCAGGCGGTGGACGCAGCCGACGAGGCACGGCGGCGCCTCACCGCCCTCGGCGCGGACGTCGCCCTGCGCTGCCTCGACGTCCAGCTCGCGCAGACCCATCAGATCGGCGGGAACCTCACGGCGGCCGCGGCGGCGGGCCAGCGCGCGCTAGCCGGCCTCGGCCCCGGCGAGCGCTGGCTGCACGGCCACGTCCTCATTGTCAGCGCGCTGGCGCTCTACCGGCTGCCCGGGCGCCAGACGGAGTGCGCGCGGGCGGCGGGCGAGGCGCTGCGCGCCATGCGCGACCTCAGCAACCCGGTCGGCGAGGCCTGCGCGCTTGATGTGCTCGGCTGGCTGGCGGCGGACGCCGGGCGCTGCCAGCGCGCCGCCTGGCTGCTCGGCGCGGCGCAGACGCGGTGGCAGCGATCCGGCGGCAGGCAGAGCGGTACCGCCGTGATGGCCGGGTACCACAAGCGGTCAGCTGACGCCGCCGCCCTCGCGCTCGGCCCCGACGGGTATGCGGAGTTGCACGCCCGCGGCGCCAGCCTGCCGCTCGACCAGGTTGTCGAGCTAGCCGTCGCGGGCGGGGACGCCCCGCCCAACGGGCCACGACCTGGGGTGACATCGCTGTCCGGGCGGTCGCTGCTTGGGGTGCCCGGGCCCCGGGCCACCCTCGAGGAGGCGGGCATTGCCCCCCGCGGCCGGCCCGCGGCCGAGGAGCTCACCGGCCGCGAACTGGAGATCGCCGAGCTGGTCGCGCTCGGCCTGGCCAACCGGGACATCGCCGTCCGGCTGTTCATCTCCCGGCGGACGGTGGACGCGCACATCAACCACATCTTCGCCAAACTCGGGCTCTCGTCGCGGGTGCAGCTGGCCATCTGGGCGCGCGACCGCGCCCCGCAAGAGCGCACCGCCGCGCTGCCGCCGAGCGCGCCGTCTCCGCTACCACGCCGTCCCTGAGCTCTCCGTTCAAGCGCGCTGCCGCCAAGCGGCCACGCGTAGTAGTCTGGCCGCTTAGCCCCCCAACGCGCACGAGGTCTTATGGCTGCCGGCACGACCGACCGCATCTCAAGCACGCTGCCGACCCAGGCGACGGGCTTCGTCGGCCGTCACCGTGAGCTTGCCAACCTCAACGCGCTGCTCGGCGAGGCCAGATTGGTCACCGTGACCGGCGTCGGCGGGGTCGGCAAAACCCGGCTCGCGGTGCAGGCCGCCGCGCAGGTGTCCGACCGCTATCCCGACGGCGTGTTCCTGGTCGAGCTGTCACCGCTGCGCGACCCCGGCCTGCTCGCGGGCACCGTGGCCGCCCGCCTCGGCCTGCCCGGCGAGGACGGCCGCCCGCAACTGGCGGCGCTGCTTGATTTCCTGCGCGACCGCACCCTGCTGCTCATCCTCGACACCTGCGAGCACCTCGTCGACGCGTGCGCCAAGCTGGCCGACCTGGTACTGCGCGAGACTCCCGGCGTCACCGTCCTGGCGACAAGCAGGCAGCCGCTCGACGTCGCCGGGGAGAGCGCCTTCCTGCTTCCGCCGCTGCCGGTTCCGGGGCCCGACGGCGACCCGGCAGGCGGGCTGGATCCGCTGGCGGACTCCGACGCGGTCGTGCTGTTCGCCCAGCGGGCCGCGGCCGTCGTCGACGGGTTCGCCGTCACCGACGCCAACCGCGCGCAGGTCATCGGGCTCTGCCGCGCACTCGACGGGATCCCGCTGGGGATCGAGCTGGCCGCGGTGCGACTGCGCGCGCTGCCGCTTGACGAGATGGCCAAGCACCTCGAAGACCGCTTCCGGGTGCTCACCGGCGGCAAGCGCGCCGGGGCGGAGCGGCACCACACGCTCCGGGCGGCGGTCGGCTGGAGCTACGAGCTGTGCACCCCCGCCGAGCGGCTGCTCTGGGCACGGCTGTCGGTCTTCGCCGGGACCTTTGACCTCGCGGCCGCCGAAGAGGTGTGCGCGGGCGGCGAGCTGGCCCGCGCGGAGATCGTCGAGACACTGGTCGGCCTGGTGGAGAAGTCCGTTCTCGTCAGCCAGGCCGATGCCGCCGCCGCGGACGCCGTCGTTGGCGCGGCTCCCGCCGTTGGCGCAACCCCGGCGAGCCCGGGCGCCAGCCACACCCAGTACCGGATGCTCGACACCATCCGCCAGTTCGGCGCGGGCCACCTGGCCGGAACCAACGCCGAGGCGGTCACGCGGAGCCGCCTGGTCGCGCATTACCTGGCGATGGCGCAGCGGTGGGACCGCGACCCGATGCGCGATCAGCTCGCGCTCTACCGGTCGCTCAACCGCGAGCACGCCAACCTGCGGGCGGCGATAGGGTATGCGCTCGAGCTGACCGGCAATGACAGCGCCGCGGTGACCATCGCAACCTCGCTGATGATGTACTGGCGGCTGTCCGGTCAGCTGCGCGAAGGCGAGTACTGGCTCAACCGGGCGCTTGAGCGCTGCCCGCGGCCATCACCGGCGCGGGCCCGGGTGCTTGGTGCCCGCGGCTACGTGACCGCGCTGCTCGGGGATCTGCGCGCCGCGCATGCCGACGCCGAGGCCGCGGAGGCGATGGCGGGCCAGTTCGGCGACCTGGCCGCCCGCGGGCGGGCCTGCGTCACGCTGCACCGGACCCTCACCTGGGGTGGCAACCCGGGTGAGGCCGAGGAGATGGCAAGCACCGCGCTGTCGTGCCTCAGCTCCGTCGGCGACAAGTTCGGCCTGGCCCAGCTCGACATCCAGGCCGCCGTGATGCACCTGCAGGCAGGCCGCCCCGACCTGGTCATCGAGCGCTGCGCCGAGGGCCTGTCCCGGCTGCCCGCCGGCGAGCACTGGGCCACCGGGCTGCTGTCGGCCGGGCAGGGGCTTGGCCACCTGCTCCGCGGCGAACTCGACGCGGGCACCGTCGCCGCGCAGCGCGGGCTCGCGCTCGAGTACGAACTCGGCGACTTCGGCGGCACCGCCTACGTGCTCGGGACGCTGGCGTTCCTGGCCGCGGGCGAGCACCGCTACGAACGGACCGCGTGGCTCATCGGCGGGTCGGCGCCGCTCTGGGAGCGGGTCGGTCCCTGGTACACCGGTGCCCCCGCGATCGTGGCGCTGCACCGGCTGGCGGAACAGGCCGCGCAGGACGGCCTGGGCGAGGAGCCCTACTGGCAGCTGCGCGAGCGCGGCGCGGCGACCCCGCTCAACCAGATCATCCGGCTTGCGCTGGCCAACGCCGACCGCCTGCCCGACGACCAGGTCGCGGGCGAGGCTTTAGCTCGCGGGAGGCCGGGTTAGGCCGGGCTCGGCCCCGGGCTGAGCAGTGCTGACCCGGGACGACGGCGAAAGCGCGCAAAGCGCGTCGCCGGCGACGACGGAGTAGTCTTAGCGCATCCACCATTGACGTGATGAGGATCACATGCTCATCGGGAACGCCACCGAGCGGCAAGAGCAACTCCCCTCGGAGGCCAGCGACTTTATCGGCCGCGCGGCCGAGCTGCGCCGCGTGCAGTCGCTGCTGCGTGACAACCGGCTGGTAACGCTGGTCGGCCCGGGCGGTGTCGGCAAGACGCGGGTGGCGCTGCGCACCGCCGACCAGGTGCAGACCGGGTACCCCGACGGCGTCTGCCTGGTCCGGCTGTCCGCACTGCGCGATCCCGAGCTGCTGCCGCACACCGTGGCCAGCGCCCTGGAGCTGCCGGAGCAGTCCGGCGGCTCGCAGCTCGACGCGGTCCTCACCCACCTGCGCGACCGCCGGCTGCTGCTGATCCTGGACACTTGCGAGCACATCATTGACGCCGCCGCGATCTTCGCCGAGGCCGTCATTACCGAGGCACCCAAGGTCACCGTGCTGGTCACCAGCCGCGAGCCGCTGGATGTGACCGGCGAGAGCTGTTACACCCTGCCGGCCCTCGGCCTGCCTGACGATGATTCCCCCGGGCAGGGGCGGGGTGACGCCATCGAGCTCTTCGCGCTGCGGGCGGCCGGGGTCGTCCCCGGGTTCGCGGTCACCGACGAGAACCGGGCCGACGTGATCCGGCTCTGCACCCGGCTCGACGGCATGCCGCTCGCCATCGAGCTGGCCGCCGTCCAGCTGCGGGAACTGCCGCTCAAGGGTCTGGCCGACCGGCTGGAAAGGCGGATTGACCGCGGGATCGCGCTGCTGACCGGGGGCGGCGAGGACAGCGACGGCCGCCACCGGACGCTGCGCGACGCCATCGGCTGGAGCTACGACCTGTGCACACCGGCCGAGCGGGCGCTGTGGTCCCGGCTGTCGGTCTTCGCCGGGAGCTTCGGCGTCGACGCTGTCGAGGAAGTGTGCGCCAGCGGCGAGCTGAGCCGCGACCAGATCTTCGACACCGTCGTCCGGCTGGTGGACAAGTCGGTGATCACCAGGGATGACTCGGCCAGCGGGGAGGACAGCGGCCAGCCGACCCGGTACAAGATGCTCGACACCATCCGCGAGTTCGGCGCCGAGCGGCTCGCCGCCTCCGGCGGGGTGGCCGACGTCCGTAACCGGTTCATTGCCCGCTACCTGTCGATGGCCCGCTACTTCGGCCAGCACGTCGTTGACGACGATCAGCTCGACCGGCTGCGGGAGCTGCGGCGCGAGCACGCCAACCTGCGGGCCGCGCTCGAGTACACGCTGGACGCGACCGAGTCGGAGTCCCGCCGGTACGCCGACGGGGCGGAGCTCGCCGTCGCGCTTTACGGCTACTGGCATATGTCGGGCCTGCTCAGGGAGGGCAAGTACTGGCTGGACAAGGCGCTCGACCGGTTCCCTGACCGCACATCGGCCGAACGCGGCTGGGCGCTTGTCGTCCGCGGCTACCTCGGCGCGATGCAGGGCGAGGCCAACGAGGCCGTGCGGGACGCCACCGCGGGCACCGAGATAGGCCTGGCCCGCGGCGACCTCCCGCTGGTCGCCCGCGGCTACACGTACCTGACGCTCGCGCTGACGATCGCCGACCGCTACGACGAGGCCCGCGCGGCCGGCGCCCACGCCGAGCAGCCGCTGCAGACGCTCAACGACCGGGCCGGGCTGCGCATCCTCGACGTGCACCTGGCGCACGTGGCCAATCTGACCGGTGACGTGGAGGGCGCGCTGCACTACGCCCGGCAGGTGACCGACCGGTTCGGCGAGACCAGCGAGACCGGCGACAGCGGGCAGGCGGCCGAGATCAAGGAGCGGTGGGCGCAGGGCTGGGCATGGACGATCGCCGCGATGGCGCAGTTCCGGGATGCGAGCAGGGACGAGCAGACCGCGCAGGCCGCCAGGAAGGCGCTACTGGCCAAGCACGAGCTCTATGACGTCCTGGGAATGGCCTACTGCCTGGAGATCCACGGCTGGCTGGCCGACCGCGCTAACCGGCACCGGCGCGCCGCCTGGCTGCTCGGTGCCGCGGATCCGCTCTGGGAGCGGGCCGGCGGCCGGCTGGGCGGTACCGCGGGGCTGCTGCAGGTCCATGAGGACGCGATGGGCAAGACCCGGGCGGGGCTTGGCGCCAAGCGCTTCGACTCGGTGTTCACCGAGGCCGGGAAGCACCCGCTGGAGCAGATGGTGCAGTTCGCGGTCAGCGATGACGACGAGCCGGCCACCGACGGCGCCCGCTGGCGCGTCCCCGGCCAGCTCACGTGCCGCGAGGCCGAGATCGCCGACCTCGCGGCCAGGGGGATGTCCAACCGGCAGATCGCGGAGCACCTGTTCATCTCCAAGCGGACCGTCGACGCGCACCTCGATCACATTTACGCCAAGCTCGGGATCTCGTCCAGGATCGAGCTGCTCAACGCGCTCCAGTGGGCCGGTCTGGGCCGGGCCTAAGCCGGGCTAGAGCCCGGCCCGGGCGTGCCCCGGTGCTCACAGGTTGCCGCGGCGCTCCTGCTCGCGCTCGATCGCCTCGAACAGCGCCTTGAAGTTGCCCTTGCCGAAGCCGAGCGACCCATGCCGCTCGATGAACTCGAAGAATACCGTGGGCCGGTCGCCGATCGGCCTGGTGAAGATCTGCAGCAGATAGCCGTCCTCGTCACGGTCGACCAGGATGCCCCGCTTCTTGAGCTCCTCCACCTCCACCCGGACCTCGCCGATCCGGGACCTGAGCACCGGGTCGGTGTAGTAGGAGTCCGGCGCGGGCAGGAACTCAACGCCCCGCGCCCGCAGTTCGTCCACGGTGGCGAGGATGTCGGGGGTGGCCAGCGCCAGGTGCTGCACGCCGGGACCGCCGTAGAACTCGAGGTACTCGTCGATCTGGCTCTTGCGCTTGCCGGGCGACGGCTCGTTGAGCGGGAACTTAACCCGGTGGTTGCCGCTGGCGACCACCTTGCTCATCAGCGCCGAGTACTCGGTGGCGATGTCGTCGCCGATGAACTCGGCCATGTTGGTGAA
>JBEKEK010000049.1:0-54523 GCA_050013875.1 Trebonia sp.
TCCGGGCACGCGGGCGCGCACGCCGTCGCGGTGGCGCAGCGGTACGGCGTGACGACGATGTTCACCCTCTCCGGCGGGCACGTGTTCCCGCTCTACGACGGCGCGGTCAAGGCCGACCCGCCACTGCGGCTGGTGGACGTGCGGCACGAGCAGACCGCCGTGTTCGCCGCCGAGGCCACCGCCCGGCTGACCAGGACGCCCGGGCTGGCGGTGGTCACCGCCGGGCCCGGGGTCACCAACAGCGTCAGCGCGGTGACAACCGCCTGGTTCAACGGCGCCCCGGTGGTCGTGCTTGGCGGGCGGGCACCCGACTATCTGTGGGGCAAGGGCTCGCTGCAGGAGATGGACCACGTGCCGCTGCTCGCCCCGGTCACCAAGCGGGCCTGGACCGAGCACGCGGCCGCCCGGGTGGCCGACTCGGTCAACGAGGCGTTCCGGCTGGCGCTGACCCCGCACCGCGGGCCGGTGTTCCTCGACTTCCCGCTTGAGGCGATCTACGGCGAGGCGACCGTGAACCGCCCCGACAGCGCCCTGGAACCGCCCCTGCTGCCCGCCGCCGAGGACGTGGCCGCGATCGCGTCGCTGCTCACGGCTGCGCGACGGCCTGTCCTGGTGCTTGGCTCGGACGTCTGGCTTGACGGCGCGGAGGCTGCTGCCCGACTGTGCGCGGAGGCGCTGCGGCTGCCGGTCATCAGCAACGGCCAGGCGCGCGGGGTGCTACCGCGCGGCCACTCACTGCTGGTGACGCGGGCCCGGTCGCTCGCCATGGCCGAGGCGGACCTGGTAATCGCGGTGGGGGTGCCACTTGACTTCCGGCTCCGCTACGGCAGCTTCGGCCCGAAGGATGCGCCGGCCAAGGTGGTGCACGTGGCGGACTCCCCCGGCGGCATCTCTACTCACTGCCCCCTCGCGGCATCGGCGTCCGGTGACCTCGCGGCGTTCTTCACCGCGCTCGCCGACGCGTGCGGGCAACGTCCCGTAGGTGACATGGAATGGCTGGCCAGGCTGCGCGGGACGTCGCGGGTCAACGCAGCGACCGACCTACCGTTGCTCGAGACCGAGGCCACCCCGATCCACCCGATGCGGGTCTACGGGGAACTGCTGGGTCTGCTCGACGACGACGCGGTCGTCATCGGCGATGGCGGCGACTTCGTCTCCTTCGCAGGCCGCGTCATCGAGCCGGCCTTCCCCGGCCGCTGGCTGGACCCCGGCCCCTACGGCTGCCTGGGAACCGGCCTCGGCTACGCAATGGCGGCCCGCCTGGCCTACCCGTCCTCCCAGATCGCCCTGATGCTAGGCGACGGCGCGGCCGGCCTCTCGCTGATGGACGTAGACACGCTGGTGCGACACAACCTGCCGGTGGTCATGATCGTCGGCAACAACTCCGCCTGGGGCCTGGAAAAGGAGCCCATGCGAGCCGTCTACGGCTACGACGTAGCCGCCGACCTAAGACCAGGAACCCGCTACGACGAGGTAGTCCAAGCCCTAGGCGGCGCCGGCGAGCTGGTCACAGAACCCGGCCAGATCGCGCCCGCCCTGCGCCGAGCCTTCGACGCCAACGTCCCTTACTTGATCAACGTGATCACGGACGTCTCGGCCGCCTACCCCCGCACCACCACCGGAGTGTGAATCAGGGGACATTTCCGCTGGTCACGGGGGCAGGGTCAACCCCGCAGCGGGGGCAGGGCCAAGTCAAAACCCCACGGCGGGGGCCCCGCGGCTAGGGTTGGGAGAAAAACCGCTGGTCACGGCCCGGGGTCCCTTCTTGGGCTGCCGTCGGCGTTTCACGGCCCGGGGTCCCTTCTTGGGCTGCCGCCCAAAGCTGTCGGCTACGCCATCCACCTGGTTGCGACCTGTCACCTACGCCAACGACATCGCCCAGTAGTGTCGTTGGCGTAGGTGACAGGTTTTATTGGGTCAATGGCGTAGCTGACATGCCCGGGGGCGACGGCGCCGGAACAGGGGGGCGGTCGGGTGACAGCGGCGCGGTCACCCAGACGCATCTTGGGAACCATGCGTCTACTTAAGCACCAGCCGTAACGGGGAACCCGCACCACTGCGAGAGGCGGTCCAACTCGAAAGGCGGAGCGGGGGCGCGAGTGGGGCGCCACCGCGCGTTCGCAGCACCACCGCGGTCCCAGCGACCCCACCAGGGCGATTTTCTTGGGCGGAGCGGAGCGGACCGTCCGCCGACGGCGGCCGGAGGTGCCCCGGGTGGGTCAGGCTATCTCGGCGATCAGGTCGTCTTCCTGCACGACGTCGCCCTCGGCCACGTGGAGCTTGGTGACGGTCCCGCTCTCCTCGGAGAGAAGCGGGATCTCCATCTTCATCGACTCGAGGATGACAAGGGTGTCGCCCTCATCGACGTGGTCGCCCTCGGAGACGAGCACCTTCCACACGTTCGCGACCATCTCCGCGCGGACTTCCGCCACAGCAGGCTCCTTCTCTCCCGGTCATTACTGGTGGGAGCGTACTAGAACAGGTTCGCGCCCGCCGCACATGGCTCATCAGTCCCGCGTTACGGGACCACCAGCTTGCTGAGCGCCTCCACGACCCGCGGATCGTACTCCGCGCCGGTGTCCAGGCGGAGCCGTTCCACCGCCGCGCTCGCCTGGCTCGGGTCGGCCGAGCTGCCCACCAAATCGTCGTAGGCGTTGGCGGCGCGGATGATGCGGCTGGACAGCGGCGGCGGCTGCGACCGGTCGGCCGGGCGGCACGGGTCGGACTGCCGCCGCACGATGTCGGCCACCGAGTCGAGCACGTGGGCCTGGCCGATGACCTCGGCGCCGTACTCGGCGATCCGCCGCTGCTCGTCCCGGGCGACCAGGACGGTCGCGCCGCCGGGCACCGGGTCGCGCAGCGAGAGCTGGCCGATGTCGTGCATCAGGGCGGCGTACTCAAGCTCGAGCAGCGCCGCCTCGGGCATGCCAAGCTCACGCCCGATTGCCACCGCCAGCCTGCTCACCCGGGCCGAGTGCCCCGCCTCCACGTACCCGCCGACCTCGGTCGACCGGGCCAGCGCGCGGACCGTCTGCAGGTAGGTGGCCCTGATCCCGGCGTACCGGCGCAGCGCCACCTGGGTGACAAGCAGCGGGACGGCGAAGACCGCGACCGCCGCGAGCCCCATGACCTCGGCGGCGAAGGCGATGAGGAGCGCCGACGCACCGGTCGCGGCGCCGACCGGCAGCTGTACACGGAACTCGTCGCCGAGCGCGACGACGAACCTCGTCCGCAGCGCCTCTGTCCTGATCAGGGTGTCTACGACCGCCTCAACCAGCCAGGCGACGACGACCAGGGCGAGCATGACGGGCAGCTCGTCCCACCATTTTCCGCCGATCAGCGAATCGTTCGCCAGCGGGCGGAACACCAGCGCCACGCACGCCACCGCCAGCAGCCTGGCGGCCATCGCGGTCAGCCGGGCCGGGCGGCCGACCGCCAAGTGCGGCAGCGCGCCGACGATCATGGCGATCGCGGTGACCGCGATGACCTGCTCGGCGCTGTTCCGGGCGGGGTAATTCCCGATACGCAGCAGCAGCGCGTAGGCCAGCGCGCCCGCGGTCGCCATCGGGGCGGCCTCCCGGTCCCCCGGCAGGTTCAGCCGCAGCAGCTCGCCGAACGCGATCAGCGCACCGAAGGCGAGCGCCGCGTGCACGTCGTGGATGCCGCTGACCGCGGTCTGGGCGACCGACCAGACCAGCAGCAGCCCCGCGAAAACGACTAGCAGCCACCGCCCGGAGTCCGGGGCGGACACGCGCATGCCGCGCGGCTCGTACCGTCGGGCGGACACGGCGTCAGAGACTCTCGATGGTCGGCATATCCGGTGCGTCGGCTTTGCCGTCGGGCATGCTCGGCGGCGCGCTGGCGGGCGTCACCGCCGGGGGAAACGTCACCCCAGGGGAGAGCAGCGGCTCATCGGCCGGGGCAGGGTCCGGAGCGGTCCAGCTATCCCGCTCGATCGCGGTGACGAAGGCGTCAACAAAGGCCGGGTCGAACTGCTTGCCGGCCCACTTGCGCAGCTCGGCGACCGCCTCGGGGACCGGCCGGGCGCCGCGGTAGGACCGGTCGGAGGTCATCGCGTCGAACGCGTCCGCCACCGCGAGCACCCGTGCGAACTCGGGGATCTCGTCGCCCGCGAGGCCCATCGGGTAGCCCTTGCCGTCGATCCGCTCGTGGTGGTGCATGATCCCGGCCAGGGCCTCATCAAGGAACCCGATCTCGCGGACGATGTCCAGGCCGCGCATGGGATGGAGCTGGATCGCGGCGTACTCGTCATCGGTCAGCGAGGACCGCTTCTGCAGCACCGACGTGGGCACCCCGAGCTTGCCCACGTCATGCAGCATGCCGGCGTACCTGATGGCGGCCACCCGCTCGGCGCGCATGCCGATCTCGGTGGCGATCATCACCGAGCCGCGCGACACCCGCTCGCTGTGCCCCCGGGTATAGAAGTCCTTGGTCTCCACCGCCTGGCACAGCGCGCTCACCGTTGCCTCATAGGCCCGCTGCTGCGCGGCGAACTGCGCGACCGCCCAGCGGGCGACGAAGACCGGGATGAGCACCAGGAACGGGGTGAACGGCCCCAGGACCGACCAGACGGCGGCGATGAGCAGGCCGAAGGCGCCGTAGCCGACGTCGGTCAGCCACAGCTTGAAGTCAAGCCCGAGGCGCCCGAGCGCGGTGCCCGGCTCTCTGGTCAGCCAGAAAACGCCCCGCAGGAGCGCGAAGTTAACGGTCACGTGCACCGCCGCGGCGGCCGCGAACGGCCCGATAACGCCGGGGAACGCACTCGGCCCCTGGACGCCGACGTGCCCGCCGAACAGCAGGAAGGTCCGGCCCGCGAGGTACGCGCTCACCGAGAACATGGCCGCGTTGAACACCCGCTGGGTCACTGACGGGCCGCGGCGGAGGCCGAACAGGGTGCAGCTGCCGACGAGGGCGGCGCCCACCGGGCCGCAGAGCACGACGGCCGCCAGCGACGCGATGCTGTTGGCGGACCAGGCGAGGCCGCGCGAGTTGAGCAGCGTGGCGGAGGATTCACAGGCGACCAGGAGCAGGCCGAGCGCACCAACCTGGACCCAGTCGAGGTCGCCGAACGGACCGGCGGCGACCACCGCGACGGCGGCGGCGATAACCGCACCGATGTAAAGCCATGCGACCCGCGAGAGCCCGCCCACACTTCCCCCTCGCAGCCAGCCGGAGTTGACCCGAACCCCACCAATCGCCGTCGCTACCCCCAGGAGACCCCGGAAGCCCTCATCAGGACAGTCCTCCCTCGCGGAATGCTAAACGACCGCTCACTGCTCGAGCGCCCATGTCAGGATAACGTGGCAGGGCGAATTCGCGCAGACCTAAAAGCGCGGTGGTTATTCGCTTACCTCGATCTCGGCCTGAACTTGCCTGATCCGCACGAGCACCTTGCTGCGCAGTCCGCTCGGCACCGGGTCGCAGCCGCAGTGCGTGGCCACCAGGCGCTTGACCGCCTCCTCGAGGCCGAACTCGCGCAGGCACGGGCCGCACTCGTCAAGGTGCTGCCTGATATGGTCGCAGTCCTCTTGCGAGACCTGCCCGTCCAGGTACCAGTAGACCTGCTCGAGCACCTCGCTACACGGCGTCTCGTGTGGTTTCCCGCAGCTCATGACCTGCCCTCCTCGGCTTGCGCCCGGACAAGGCCCCGGTCTGCGGCATAGTCCTGGAGCAGCTCACGCAGCTGGCGGCGGCCGCGGTGGAGCCGTGACATCACGGTACCTATCGGTGTTCCCATAATGTCGGCGATTTCCTTATATGCGAACCCTTCCACGTCTGCCAGGTAGACAGCGATCCTGAACTCCTCGGGCAGCGCCTGCAGCGCCGTCTTGATGTCAGAATCGGGAAGCCTTTCCAGCGCCTCCGCCTCGGCAGATTTCAGCCCACCGGAACTGTGCGACGCGGCCCGCGCTAGCTGCCAGTCCTCGACCTCGTCAGCCCCGGACCGCTGCGGTTCCCGTTGCCGCTTGCGATAGGTGTTGATGAAGGTATTGGTGAGAATCCTGAAGAGCCACGCCTTCAGGTTCGTCCCCTCCTGGAACTGGTGGAAGGACGCATACGCCTTCGCGAACGTCTCCTGCACCAGGTCTTCGGCATCCGCGGGATTCCGCGTCATCCGGAGGGCGGCGGAGTACAGCTGGTCCAGGAATGGCATGACATCTGCCTCAAAGCGCTCGCCGCGCTCGGCTAGTGTCTCTGGCACGGGACCCACCCCCTCTCGGTAACCGTAAGAGGATACCTTCCCGGCGGGGCGGGGAACTGGCCGGCGTGACTGTGACCGTCGCGGTCGTGGCGGGGCTGCTAGGACCATGTCGCGTTCAACACCACGTTGTCCCCCGCAATTCCGGTATCAGGGATGGAACGCCCGGGCCGGGGAAGGCTAACAGCCGTGGGGCGCTACGCGAACGGGCGCCCGGCCAGGAGTAATTCCGTGCAGGCAATCGCCAGCGCCGACGCCGACACCGGCCCGGCCGCCGACTACTACCCTCGTTTCCACGCTGCTGTGGCGCTTGCGCAGCTCAACAACTGGCTTCCGCCAGCGTCCCGGCTCCTCGTCGACATATCCGGCCCGGGCTCACGCGCGGCCGAGATGGCGGCGTACGCCGGGCACCACGTGCTCCGGGTCATGGATGCCGCGGCCCTGCCGCCGGAGGCCGTGCCGGCGCAGGCGGTTTCGCCGAACGGGGCGAGCCCCGGCTGGCCCGCCCGGGGAAGGGAGCCGCGGCTGCGCACGGTGGCCGCCGACGGGACCGGCCTTGAGTTCCTCGCCGACGGCTGCGCCGACGGCGTGATCGCCGAGGACCGGGCGCTGTCCCTGCGGCTGGCGGCGGAGGATGTCGTCACCGAGATCGCGCGCGTGCTCCGCCCGGGCGGGCGCGTGCTCGCTTGCGTGGACTCGCTGATGTTCGGCATGGCGGTCCTGGCCGAGCAGCACCGCTGGCCGCACCTGGTGGACGTGCCCAACGCCGACGTGGTGCTCATCCCGTGGCCGGATGGCACCATCACCCGCTGCTACGGCGAAGAGCAGCTCCGCGAGCTGTTCACCAGCTGCGGGCTCGAGGTGAGCTGGATCAGGCCGCGTACCGTGTTCTCGCCGCAGACGGTCAGCTATCTGCTCGCCCGCGACCCGGCCCGCTTCGGCGAGCTGGTGAACGCGGAGCTGCGGGCGCAATCCGATGACTCGGTCGGCACCCAGCTAGTAGCTTGCGCTGTACGCCCCCCGGGGGACGACCCCCCGGGGACCCCCCGATACGGGAGGCCCGCCCCCCATACCCCCCGGGGATCCACTCGCTAAAACCGCGAGCAGACTCCATCATTTGGCGAGGGGTTCGATTAGCTCCGGCCCGTTGTTGCGGACCGAGTTGACGGTGGTCGACACCGGACGGGCGGTCAGGCCGCCGTCGCCGGAGGACATCGCCGGGTGCATGGTCTGCAGGAGGTGCTCCTTCTCCCGGTTGGCCGGGTCGAGCCAGTCGGCCCAATCACCGGGCGCGATCACCATCGGCGTCCGGTCGTGGATCTTGCCGATCTCGTCGGTGGCATCGGTGGTGATGATCGACGCGGACCAGTACCAGGCGTCCTCGTGATCCTCCGGCACCTCCGGGTTCTTCCACAGCTCGTAGATGCCGGCGAAGGCGAGGATGCCGCCGTCGGTCCGGTAGATGTAGAACGGCTGCTTGGCCGCACGTCCGATATCTTTGCCCTTCGATCGGACGTGCTCCGGGGGGTCGTCGCCCCGGGTGACAGCTGCCTCGGTCTGCCATTCGTAGTAGCCGTCGGCGGGGATGAGGCAGCGCCGGCGGGCGAACGCGGCACGGAAGGCGGGCTTGACCGCCACCGTCTCGGCCCGCGCGTTGATCAGCCGGGCACCGCCCTTGGTGTCCTTGGCCCAGGTCGGCACCAGGCCCCAGCGAACCAGCCGCAGCTCCCGCTCGTCCTTGTGGTCGAGCACCGTATAGATCCGCTTGGTCGGGGCCACGTTGTAGTCGGGCTCCCGGTCCGCGGCGACGGCGTCGCGCTGCACGGCGAACTCCTCGAGGAGCTCAGCCCGCTTGCGCGCTGAGACGAACCGACCGCACATGAGCGCCTCCTTCAGCGGCAAACCGATACCCTCAAGGTTATGGACTCAAGGACCTGGCGCGCACCTACCGCGCACGGACCGGTGCGCGCGGCGCTGCGGCTGCCCGGTTCCAAGTCGATCTCCAACCGGGCGCTGATGCTGGCAGCGCTCAGCGACTCGCCGTCGACGGTGCGGGGGGTGCTGAAGGCCCGCGACACCTCCCTCGCCGTCGCGGCGCTGCGGGTCCTCGGTTGCTCGCTCGAAGAGGATGGAACGGACCTCGCAGTCTCTAGCGGCTCGCTTGCACCCGGCTCTTCGGCCAGCGTCGATGTCGGCAACGCGGGGACGGTCATGCGGTTCCTGCCGGCCGTCGCGGCGCTGTCGGCGGCCTCGGTGGCGTTCGACGGCGATCCGCGGGCCAGGGAACGGCCGGTCGGCGCGCTGCTATCCGCGCTGCGCACCCTGGGCGTGTCGATCGACGACGACGGGCGGGGGGCGCTGCCGTTCACCATCCACGGTTCGGGCGCGGTCCGCGGCGGCGCCGTGACGCTTGACGCCTCCGGCTCCTCGCAGCTCATCTCCGGGCTGCTGCTGGCGGCGGCCCGGTTCGACCTCGGCGTCGAAGTGCACCACTCCGGGCCGCCGGTGCCGTCGCTGCCGCACATCGAGATGACCGTGCGGATGATCAGGCACGCCGGCGCCGACGTGGAGATCGGCGCGGGGGAACGGCCGGACTTCTGGCGGGTCCGGCCCGGGCGGCTCAACCTCGGGGACTTCACCGTAGAGCCCGACCTGTCCAACGCGGGGCCGTTCCTGGCGGCGGCCCTCGTCACCGGCGGCTCGGTGACCATCGGGGACTGGCCGTCCGACTCGCTGCAGGCCGCGGACGCGATCCTGGACGTGCTCACCCGGATGGGCGGTACCGTCTCGTCCTCACCAGAAGGGCTGACCGTCACCGGGTCGGGCGTCATCAACCCGATCGAGGCCGACCTGCGGGATATCCCGGAGCTCTGCCTGCCGCTCACCTCGGTCGCCGCGCTCGCGTCCGGCCCGTCGGTGTTCACCGGGGTGGGGCACACCCGGGCGCAGGAGACCGACCGGCTGGCCGCGATAGCCAAGGAGATCAACGCTCTCGGCGGCGACGTGACCGAGCTGCCTGACGGCCTCGCCATCAGGCCCCGGCCGCTGCGGGCCGGGCCCGGGCAGAAGTTCGAGTCCTACGACGACCACCGGATGGTGATGGCCGCGGCCGTGCTCGGCCTGGCCGTCCCCGGTATCGAGGTGCCCAACGTGGCCACCGTCGGCAAGACGTTCCCCGGCTTCACCGCCGTCTGGGCGGAGCTGGCCGGGGTGCCTGACACGGAGCCGGCACCCTGAGGAACCGCTCCGCTGACCTAGACGAGGACGACGTCCGGGTCCGCGCCGGGCGCGGGTCCAAGCCGCGCACCCGGCGCCGCCCGGCGCACCGGTCCGCACCCGAGGCGTTCGTGATCAGCGTCGACCGGGGCCGGTACGGGTGCGTCATCGACGACGAATCCGACCCGGACCCAGGCGCGGGTTCCGGCGCGGAACTCGGTTCAGGCCGGGGGCGGCTCGTCACCGCGATGAAGGCGCGCGAGCTCGGCAAGGGCTCGATCGTGGTCGGCGACCGGGTGGCGCTGGCGGGCGACACCTCGGGCAGCACCGGGTCGCTCGCGCGAATCGTCCGGGTGGAGGAGCGGAGCAGCGTGCTGCGCCGCTCCGCCGACGACACCGACCCGCTGGAGCGGGTCGTCGTCGCCAACGCCGACCAGATGGTAATCGTGTGCGCGCTGGCCGACCCCGAGCCCAAAACCCGGTTCATCGACCGCTGCCTGGTCGCCGCCTACGACGCCGGCCTTGACCCGCTGCTGGTGCTGACCAAGTCCGACCTGGCGTCGCCGCGCAAGCTCCGGGCGTTCTACCGGCCGCTGGACATCCCGATGCTGACCACCAGGCAGCCGCTGGCCGCGCAGACGCTGGCCCGGCTGCACAAGGCGCTCGGCGGCCGGCTCAGCGTGCTCATCGGCCAGTCCGGTGTCGGGAAGTCCTCCCTCGTCAACGCGCTGGTGCCGGACGCCGGGCGGGCGGTCGGCCACGTCAACGCGGTGACCGGCAAGGGCAGGCACACGTCGTCGTCGGCGATCGCGCTGCCGCTGCCCGGCGACTCCGGCTGGCTGATCGACACGCCGGGCGTCCGCGGCTTCGGCCTCGGCCACGTCACACCGGACCGGGTCGTGGAGGCCTTCGGCGACCTGGCCGAGGGAACGGCCGACTGCCCTCCGGGGTGCGACCACCTGTCGCCGGACTGCGCCCTGGACGCGTGGGCGGCCGCGCACGACGCCCAGGCCCGCCTCGAGTCCCTCCGCCGCCTGCTCCGCTCGCGCGAGTCGGCCGACTAGCAGGCGCAGGTCTCGGGACCACCGGCGCACCAGGGCTAACGGGCAGCCGGGCAGACGGGGCGCACCAGGACTAACGGGATGACCGGAACGGTGCCGCCTGATCGCCAGTACGTCCCCTCCGGGGTGCGCGAAAGCAGTTCCTCGTCGACCAGGTAGCGGCGCAGGGCGGCATGGTCGTCGTAGACCGACTTGAGGATCTCGTTGACGGCGAGCTCGGAGTACCGGTGCCCCGGCTCGAACGCCTGCGCCACCTGGTCGAGCAGCAGCAGGCGGGCCGCGCGCTTGGCCGGGATGACCGAGATCCGGCCGTCCCGCACGTAGCGGCGCAGCTCACCGGGCAGGTCACAGAGCGGATTCACGCAGCGATTATGACGCTCTATGGCCCAGACCGCACGGCAAAAAGGTTCTCCGCTGGTCAGCGTGGCGAGACTACCGGTACCGTTTCGCGAGTGGGAAGCTACGACGACGACCTGCGGTTCGCGCACGTGCTCGCTGACTCCGCCGATGACATCACCACCAAGAGGTTCAAGGCGCTCGACCTACGGGTGGAGACCAAGCCCGACCTGACGCCGGTCTCCGACGCCGACCGGGCCGCCGAGGACTCCATCCGCAACATCCTCCGCCGGTCCCGGCCACGCGACGCCGTGCTCGGCGAGGAGTCGGGCCAGACCGGCAGCGGGCCGCGTCGCTGGGTTATCGACCCCATCGACGCCACCAAGAACTACGTCCGCGGGGTCCCCGTCTGGGCCACCCTGATCGGCCTCATGGACGGGGACAAGGTGGTCGCGGGCGTGGTCACGGCGCCGGCCCTCGGGCGGCGCTGGTGGGCGGCAACCGGCGGCGGCGCCTGGACCGGTAAGTCGCTGTCCAATGCCTCCCGCTGCCGGGTCTCCGGGGTCACCAAGCTGGCCGACGCGTCGTTCTCCTACTCGGGTGTCGGCGGCTGGGACGAGACGGGCAGGCTGGACGGGTTCCTGTCGCTGAGCCGGGCAGTCTGGCGGACCCGCGGGTTCGGCGACTTCTGGTCGCACATGCTGGTCGCGGAGGGCGCGGTCGACGTCTCCGCGGAGCCGGACGTCTCGCTCTGGGACCTGGCGGCGCTGCAGGTGATCGTCGAGGAGGCGGGCGGCCGGTTCACCAGCCTGGCCGGGCAGGCGACCCCGGACGGCGGCAGCGTGGTCTGCACCAACGGTCACCTTCACGACGAGGTTCTGGCGCTGCTGGCCGACGGCGGACGCGGCGCCTTACCGCGCGCTAGTCTGATAGGTACTGCCCGGCGGCGAGTTCCCGCTCTGTCCGCCCGGCTTGCGCCCGGCTGGTTTCCCCGGCTGCCCGGGCGCAGCGGCACCCGGCCCGGCACATCCCCCGTCCACCGGTCCGGGTGCTGCTCTGCTTACCCGCTCGCTCTGCTTTCCCGCTCGCCTCCGGGCCGCCGGAGTCCGCCGTCTTTCCCTCGTCGTGAGGCCGAAACCGCCTCACTCCTCAGTACAAGACGGCGGGGCGGCCCTTTGGCTCGCGGGGGCCTCCCTCCTCACTCCGAGGACAGGGCGCGGTACGTGGGGCGGAGAATGTAGACGTGGACGTCCTTGGCTGGCTGCGCGCGCATCAGGTGCGCCCGGGTGACCTGGTGGGGCTGGTCGTGGCGGCGGACGGATCGGTCACGCTGGCGGTTCGGGGCGGCGAGCTGGCCACTACCGCCGAGCAGGTCAGGCTGGCTGATTCCGGCCTCCGGCCCCGCTGGGCGATGTGGTCCCAGGACACCGCGCAGGGGCTCATCGGGGCCGGGGTTCGGGTCACCACCTGCTGGGACGTCGCGGCGGTGCAGCGGCTGCTGTCCGGGCGATGGCGGGCCGACGCCCAGTACGTGTGGGCACGCCTGCACGGGGTGCCTGATGATCAAATTCCCGGGGCCGCCTCCGGCGAGCCCGACCTGTTCAGCGTGGCGGCCGACGACGCGGCGGTCAAGACGCCGGGAGCGGCCGAGGCGCTCGAGGCGGCCGAACTCCAGCAGGCTGCTCTCGCCCAGTCAGGCGGCGGTATCGCCGTCACCACCGCGCGCTCGGAATCCACCGTCGAACTGCTCTGCGCCGAACTGGCGGCCGACGGGCTGCCGGTCGACAGGACGGCGGCCGAGGATCTGCTGGCCGGGATCATCGGGCCGCGGCCGCACGGCCCGGCCGATGCCGCGGCCACCCGGGCAGCGCGTGACGGCGTCGTGCTCGGGCACGCGCCGGCCGGGGTCTCCGCCGACCTGCGCAGCCCCGGCCAGGTGCGGGCGCTGCTGGCCGCGGCCGGCATCGACGTGCCGGACACCCGCGCCTACCGGCTCGAGGGGTTCAGGGACTCCTCGTCCCTGGTGGCCGCGCTGCTCGACTGGCGGAAGGCGGAGCGGATCGCCACCACCTACGGTTATGCCTGGCTGGATGAGAACCTCGGCCCGGACGGGCGGCTGCGCGGGGCCTGGACCGGGTGCGACGGGGCGGCCGGGCGGATGACCGCGTCCAGCGGACTGCACAACATGCCAGCCGTGCTCCGCCGGGCGGTGATCGCCGAGCCCGGGCACGTATTCATCCGCGCCGACCTCGGGCAGATCGAGCCACGGGTGCTTGCCGCCGTCTCCGGTGACGGCGAGCTGGCGACGGCCACCGCCGCCACCGACATGTACCTCCCGGTGGCGGAGCAGCTCGGCGTCGACCGGCCCACCGCCAAGGTCGCCATGATCGCCGCGATGTACGGGCAGACCACCGGGCACGGCGGCGCCGCCGGGCGCGGCATGCGGGCCGCCTACCCGGTCGCCATGGGCTATCTCGATACCGCCGACCGGTCCGCCCGGGCCGGGAAGGATCTGCGCACCTATGGCGGGCGGCTGGTCCGGATGTCCGGCTCGGCCGACCGGGCGGCCACCGAGTCCCCGGCCGCCCGGGCCGGGCGCGGCCGGTACGGCCGGAACGCGCTGATCCAGGGCGCCGCGGCCGAGCTGTTCAAGATGTGGGCGGTCACCGTCCGTGCCCGGACCGCGCCGCTCAACGCCCGGATAGTGCTCTGCCTGCACGACGAGCTGCTGGTGCACGTCCCCGAGGGACACGCTGCGCGGGCAGCGGAGCTGCTCGCGCAGTGCCTGGCCGAGACCGCAAAGCGCTGGGCACCGGGCGGGCGGGTGCGCTTCATCGCCGACATCAGCACCGTCCGTTGCTGGTCCGACGCGAAAGGTTAGTAACGGACAGGTCTCGCGGCGCTTGGCCGCCGGCGGCCTGATACCGTGGCGTGCAGATAGGACGGTACTGGAAGGGGTCTTGACGTTGCCGCGATACCGCAGAGTGGTGGTCAAGCTCAGCGGCGAGGCCCTGGCAGGCAGCGCCGGAACCGGCGCCGATCCTGCGAGCCTCGCCCGCGTCGCCGACGAGGTGCTGTCGGTGCACAACCTCGGCGTCCAGGTCGCGGTCGTGGTGGGCGGCGGTAACTACTTCCGCGGCCGGATGGCCGACGGCTGGGGTATCAGCCGGGCCGAGGCGGACAACATTGGCATGCTCGGCACCGTGATGAACGCGCTCATGCTGCGCGGCGCGCTGACCGCCAGGACCGACGCCGACGTGCGGGTGATGACCGCGCTGCCGATCCACAGCGTGGCCGAGCCGTTCATCCGGCTGCGCGCCGTGCACCACCTGGAGCGCGGCTTCATCGTCGTGCTGGCGGGCGGCATCGGCCAGCCCTACGTGACCACCGACTACCCGGCGGTCCAGCGCTCGCTTGAACTCGACGCTGACGCGCTCTTGGTGGCCAAGCACGGAGTCGACGGCGTGTACGACTCCGACCCCAAGCACAACCCGGTCGCGGCCAAGTACATCCGGCTCACCTACGAAGAGGCCATCGCGGCCGACATCCGGGTCATGGACACCAGCGCGTTCGTGCTCGCCAACGAGCAGGGCCTGACCATGCACGTCTTCGACGTCGCCGCCTACGGCGCGATGCGCGCCATCTGCGAGGGCGACGACGGCATCGGCACCAAGATCACCGCGAAGTAGCGCTGGCTACGCGACGTAGAGCCCGACCGAGAACAGCACCAGCCAGCTGCACTCAAAGCACAGCATGATCGCGTCCCGCATGATCAGGTCCTCCACCGCGCGGACCGTGCGGTGCCCAGTCAGCACGCCGAAGCGGATCAGTGCGGCGGCCAGCGGCAGCGCGGACAGCAGGTGCCAGGGTCTGGCCGCCGTGGTCTCGTCGACGGCCCACATCAGGTAGGTCGCCAGCATGGCCAGCCCGACGAGCAGCTGCCCGACCCGGAGCACGCCCGGACGGTACCAGCGCATCACCGGGCGGTGCCGCACCGCTTCGGCGCCCAGGCTGGTCAGCTCGGTGTAGCGCTTGGCGATGGCCACGCCGAGCGCACCCAGACTGCACACGAAAATGAACCAGATAGAGGCCTTCACGTGCGTCGCCGCCGCGCCGCCGAGCACGCGCAGCAGGAATCCGGCGGCGACGAGGACCATCTCGACGAACGGGACGTGCTTGAGCCGGAAGGAGTAGAGAAAGGACTCGCCTAGGTACACGGTCGCGGCGAGCACAACCAATGGTTCGCGGATCGCGATCCCGGTTCCGACCGCGCAAACGGTCGCGCCCACCGCGAGCACCATCGCGTGCCGCTCGGGCAGCGCGCCGGAGGCGATCGGCCGGTTCCGCTTCACCGGATGCCGACGGTCCCGCTCGGCATCGACAACGTCATTGACGAGGTACACGGCCGCCGACGCGCAGGCGAAGGCGAACATCGCGAGCAGCGCGTAGCCGAAGCCATGCTCGCGGCCGAACGAGGCGGCGGCGAGCGGGGCCGCGAACACCAGCAGGTTCTTCGGCCACTGCCGGGGCCGGGTGCTGCGCAGGACCGCGTGCAGCCAGCGGGCCGGTGAGAACGGGACCGCGATGGCAGCGGGTACCGACATGATTGGCCCGGTGTCCTCGCCCGGCACCAGGGACCTGTTGCTGGTCAACGCGCGTAAACCGCGGTGAAGTCGCGGGTGGAGGGCGAGTAGTAGGAGTACGGGCTCGGCTGCTGGGCCGGCAGCAGCGGGGCCGGCGTGGGATCGCTCGGATGCCCGTCCGCCTGGTAGTAGTCGAACTTCATCCAGGCCGGGTTGATGTCCATCTGCATGCCCTCGACCGCGCCCGCCCGCAGCAGCAGCTCGGCCAGGTCCTGCACGTCGAGCGCCGGGCCGTAGACGTAGACGATCCGGCCGTCCTTGGTGATGCCGAGGCCGGAGCGCCACACGAAGTACCCGCCGCCGAGCGTCGCGCCAAATTTAGTCTCGATGTCCTGGTTGAGATTGGGCGAGATCTTGCCGCGGTCCACCAGCAGCTTGAGGTTCTGCCTGACGCCCTCGATCGACGAGTTCATCCTGAAGTCCCGGCCCCACTCGCCGATCCTGATCGTGCCGTTCTTGTAGTAGAC
The DNA here is from genome assembly GCA_050013875.1 of Trebonia sp. Classification (GTDB taxonomy): domain Bacteria; phylum Actinomycetota; class Actinomycetes; order Streptosporangiales; family Streptosporangiaceae; genus Trebonia. The sequence continues at coordinate 15,944 of JBEKEK010000049.1, forward strand.
GACCGACGCGGCACCGCTGCTGAGCGAGCCGTGGTAGATGCCGTTGAGGTAAAAGCCGCCACCGGCGGAGTCGAGCTTGAACCCGCCGTTGAACGTGGCGAGCAGGCCGGCCCGCCGGCCCGCGGGGATGTAGTTCGGGACCCCCCAGTTGCCGGGGCCCGGGTCTTCGGCCCCCGGGCGCAGGGAGAACTTGACCAGCCGCTGGTCTATCGACGCGATCCCGTTGACGTAGGACGTGTAGGTCGCGTCGCGCAGGAACGTGGTCAGGATGGCCGGCTCGCCCTGCACCTTCTCCACCACGCGCCATTGGCCTTCGCCGGAGTCCGAACCGTTCGCCAGCGACTTGAGCGTGGCCGGGATGTCCGGCACGAACTCTTTATGATGTTTCGCCTTGGTCGCCTTGGTCGCCTTGACCGGGGTGACCTGCTCGCCCTTCGGCACCGCGAGGGACATGCTCGGCTTACCGCCGACCTTGGGCGGGTTATAGGTGAGCCACTCGCCGAAGGTGACTACCGGGCCCAGATAGTGGTCGCGGGCCCATTCGGCCAGGTTCGCGGCCGCGCCTTGGCCGTTGTTCTGGAATGTCGCCTGGCCGGCTGAGAACGCGACCCAGATGAAAAAGACGCCGATCAGCGCGGAGACGACCCGGACGGTGCGGCGGCGGAAAAACCGGCGAGTGCGGCGGAACCGGACCTTGCGCGCGGGAGGACGCCGCCCGTGATCGCCCGCCGGGGGACGCCGCCCGTAATCGCCCGCCGGGGGACGCCGCTCGAAATCGTCCGCCTGGCGACGTCGCTCAAAGTCGCCCGCCGACGATCCTTGCCCGTGGTTCCCGTGGTTCCCGTAGGGCCGTCGGAGCTCCCCGGAGTCAGCGCCCTCGGGCGCCCTTCGCGACATTTCGGCAGTACCTCCCGCACGTAGCCTGGTCCCGCAGAGAAGCTACCCATCAACACCCCCGTGTAGCTTCGTCCCGCAGAGAAGCTATCCGCCGGAGATGAAGAACTCGTGACGAGCGCTTACATTTCAGCGAGGCACGCTACCTGCGCTTCCGCTGCGATACGCGGGAGCGCCGGCCGCCGCGCGCTGGAAGTCAGAATATGCGGTCATTCATCCGATGCGGGCTGAACTTTACCGAGCCGTCCCAATGTGCTTCCCTGATCACCTTCATCGCCTGCTTACGGGTCGCCTGGTCCATCCGGTCGATGAAGAGCACGCCGTCCAGGTGGTCGGTCTCGTGCTGCAGGCAGCGGGCTAGCACCTCCGTGCCGACCAGCTGAACCGGGTCGCCCCGGTCGGTGAAACCCCGGGCCACGGTGTTCAGCCGCCGCTTCACGTCGTAGTAGATGCCGGGGAAGGACAGGCACCCCTCCTCGCCGTCCTGCTCGTCCGCGTCGGGGAAGTCAAGGACCGGGTTGACCAGATGGCCGCGCTCGCCGCGCACCGCGTAGGCGAAGACCCGCAGCCCGACGCCAATCTGCGGCGCGGCGAGCCCGGCGCCCTCCGCGTCATCCAGCGTCTGGGTGAGGTCCTTGACCAAATTGCGGAGCTGCTTGTCGAAGTCCGTGACCGGGTCGGAGACGGTGCGCAGGATCGGGTCGCCGAACAGTCGGACGGGGCGGATCGTCATACCTGGCAGGGTAGCGCCCATCGACGCCCTAACACACCTGGCGGCAGGTTATTTGACAAGTCAGAGTGATGAAATATATAACTGAAGTTGTAAGTTTCTTGCAAGCAAAGGGTGAGACCACAAGGTGTGGCAGCCCTCTGTAGGAGGTAGCAGCGATGTACCTGACGACTCTCGACCCGTTCACCCGTGACTTCGACCGGATCGTCCGCCGCACGTTCGGCACCGCGGGCGCCGGCTATGCCCCGGCCCTTCCGATGGACAGCTTCCGCCGCGACGGCGAGCTCGTGCTCCGCTTCGACGTCCCCGGCGTGGACCCGGAGAAGATCGACGTGACCGTCGACAAGGGCGTGCTCACGGTGAGCGCGACCCGCGAGGAGAGCAAGACCGAGGGTGAGAACCCGGTCGTCCGCGAGCGGCGGTTCGGCAGCTTCACCCGGCGCGTCCGGCTCTCAGAGAACCTCGACGCCGACGCGATCGAGGCCAGCAACGGCGACGGCGTGCTCGAGATCCGCATCCCGGTCCGCGAGGAGGCCAAGCCGCGCAAGATCACGGTCGGCACCACCGGCGAGGCCAAGGAGCTGGGCGAGGCCCAGGCGGCCTAATGCCACGGCGGGCTGATCGGGCCCCTGACCCAATGGGGCCGGCGCCCGATCAGGCCAGCACGGCACCGCAATACCAACAAGCGGTCGGCCAGCGTCAAGCGCTGGCCGACCGCTTACCATCATGTCGGGTGGATGTGCCCCAGACCCCGGCCCGGCGCCAGCCGGGCCCTTGGCCCACCGCACCTGGGTGACAAGCTTCGTGGAGGTGAGACGCATGCAGCCGTTCGAGGACGAGGACCTTCCGCTCTTCACCGTTGGGCAGGTCGCGGAGATGCTCTCGCTCAAGCAGGCGTTCCTGCGCCGCGTCGATCAGCTCCAGGTGGTCTCGCCGCAACGGTCAACCGGCGGCCAGCGCCGGTACACCCGGATCGAGATCCGCATCATCCAGCAGGTCGCATCGATGGCCGACGAGGGTATGACGATGCCCGCCATCCGCCGGATCATCGAGCTGGAGCAGCAGCTGGCCGAGGTCATCCGGCAGCGCGACGAGCTGGCGGTCCGGCTCTCGGAAGTGCTCGCCAAAGCGTCGCGGGGCCGGGGTGCCGGCATCAGCGGCCGCGACGAAGAATAGGCCACCCCACCAGGGCCCGCTCGGCCTCGGTGGCGTACGTCCAGTTGGACGAGGAGCTGGTGATAGCGGCCAGGCCGGCTTCGCGCGCCCAAACGTGCAGGCGGCGGCCACCGTCCGGCTCGCCGCCGTTGCCCCGCGCGACCCGCTTGTAGAGCGGCCGCCATTCGTCCAGGATCGGGAGCTCCGGGTACCAGATCATGCCGCCGAAGTCGGCATCGCGGGCCGCCACAAGACCCCCGGGCCTGGTGACCCGGCGCATCTCGCGCAGCGCGCGAACCGGGTCGCCCAGGTGCTGCAGAACCTGGTGGGCGTGGACCACGTCGAAGGCGCCGTCGGGGAAGCCGAGGGCATAGACGTCGCCGGTTGCGAAGCTGACGTTCGCCCGGTCTCCCGCCAGTTCGCGGGCCTGCCCGATGACAGCCTGGGCGGCATCGATGCCGACGACATGGCCCTGCGGAACGCGATCGGCAAGGTCCGCCGTGATCGTGCCGGGACCGCAGCCGACATCGAGGACCTTGGCGTCCGGGGCCAGATGCGGCAGCAGGTACGCCGCCGAGTCCTCCGCCGCCCGCCACCGGTGCGACCGCAGCACCGACTCATGATGCCCGTGCGTGTATACGTCTGCCATAAGGCCATCCTAGAAATCGTCTTGAATAATGAGCAAGTCTGTCTCATATTCCGGACATCAAGGGGCGCCTGAGGTAGAGGTGATCAGCCGGCCAGGAAGCGGTCGGCCAGCGGGCGCGGGGCGAGGGCCAGCCAGCCGTCTACCAGGGCCTCCCTGAGTGCTTCGGCCGGCACCTGGTCGAGCTGGACGAGGTAGGCGGGGTAGCCGTCGAAGTGCGCGATGGTGAAGAAGCCCTCCTGGCCGGCGGCCAGGATCGCCTCCTTCTCGGCCAGGCCGGCGGTGCGGATGGCGAGGACCGGGCCAGCGGGCGGCTGCTGCTGGCCGAACCGCTTGATGTCCGCCTTGCTGAACGGGCGTTCCCAGGCGAACGCCTTGCCGCCGACTTCCCAGGTGCGGTGGCCGCGGTGCTTCTCCTCGCCCTCCGTCACCTCGGGAAGCCCGGCCGCGATCCTGGCCACGTCATCGAAGGTCTGCACGAATTAAACGGTACTCCGGGCACGTCCGCCGGTGAACTCGAAGCACGCGTGCGTTCCCAATGACGGATTTGGATTTCGACTTGGTTCTCTCGCCCCGTTCACTTGCCTTCGAGCAGGCTCGCGGCGTTGTCGTGCAGGATGGCGGCCTGCTCGGCGTCGGTGAAGCCGAACTCGGCGACGGCGCGGGCGGCGGTCAGCGGGTCATCAACAGGAAAGTCGCTGCCGAAGATGATCCGGTCAATGCCGACCTTGCGCATCACCCAGGCGAACTGCTCGGCATACGGGCCGCCCGCGAACAACAGCCCGGTCACGGAGATGTCGATCCAGACATTCCGCGTCCACCACGGGTAGCGGCCGACGATGTCGTACACCAGCAGTTGCGCGAACCCGGGGCCATGGGCATGCGCCAGGATGAGCCTCGCTTCTGGCACCTCCATCGCGAGCGTCACGAACTTGCCCGGCTGGTCCGCGTCCCACGGCGAATACGCGTCGAACAGGACGGGGAGGCCCTGCTCGGTCGCCTTCCGCACCACGTTGGCGATGGCGGGGTCGGCCACGTCGAAGTGCTGGTTGTTCGGGTGCAGCTTGAGCCAGGCGGCGCCGCCGGCGGCGACCCGGTCGATCTCGTCGAGGGCAGCGCCGCCGTCGGCCGGGTGGACCGAGCAGACCGGATAGAAAAAGCCCCCGGAGTCCTCCGCGAGCTTCAGCAGGCCGTCGTTGCGAGCGCGGGTCCGTTTCAGGTCGTCGGGCAAGGCGATGGTGAGGGCGGCGGCCCGGGTAATCCGAGAACCACCCACCAGGGCGAGGTAGTTCTCGGGCGGATGCGGGGTATCCACGATCGGCTCGCCGGGGTCGAGCATCGGGTGGGTGTGCGCATCGATAATCGGACCTTCGTACACGAAGGGCACCATATACCGCCCGAGCGGGATAGAGGCGCGCGCAATTGCGTAGTTAGTCAGTTGTGACGTTCAAGCCGTCTGGGGCCACGACACTCCAGTGGTCGCCGGGGTTCTCGGTGTTCGCGAGCAGGCCGCGCCGTTCCAGATGGAGCAGGTGCGCGTAGGTCTCGCCAATCGCCGAGCGGCGGACGAGACCCTGGGACTGCTCCCAGGGGCGGGACCAGGTGAGGCGCTCGGCTACCTCGAGCGTGTTGCAGCCATCGGCGGCGGCGACGACGGCGACCACCTCGTCGAGCCGGGCGCGATGGTGTTCCTGAAGCTGACGGACGCGGGCAGGCAGGCCGGCGAAGCGGTACTCGTGGGCGGGCAGCACCTCGTCCGGGTCAAGGTCCTCCATCGCCGCCAGCGAGCCCAGGTAGATGCCGAGAGTGTCATCGATGCCGCCAGGGGCGGGGCTGATGTTCGGGCTGATCCTGGGCAGGATGTGGTCACCGGTGAGCAGCACGTCGTACCGCTCGTCAGCGAAGCACAGATGGCCCGGTGTGTGGCCGGGGGTCCACAGCGCGCGCAGCGGCGCGTCCTTGCCCAGTGGCCGGCCGCCGTCCTCGATGAGCACATCGGCGCCGTGGACCCGGCCTGGCATGGTGAAGCTTTGCGGCGGCATCAGGTCGTCGAGTTCGCTCTGCGGCACGCCTCGCCTGACCATCCACGCCCGGTCTTCGTCGGCCCAGCCATCGCGCATCGGGAAGTCGCTGAGGATCGCCGCGTCCGCCGGGTGCATTCCCACCCAGGCACCGGAGGTCTCCCTGACCTTATGCGCGAGACCGAAGTGGTCAGCGTGGAAGTGCGTGACCAGGACGGCGGTGACGTCGGCGATCTGGTGGCCGGTGGCGGCCACGCCTGCCACCAGGCCGTCCCAGGCCTCGTCACTCGGCCAGCCGGTATCGACAAGCACCGGGCCGCTCTGCGTCTCGACCAGATAGGCGAGGACGTAACGGAGCGGGCTGCGCGGGAACGGCGTCGGCACCGACCAAAGCCCCGGCCTGACCTGCTCAACCGGCGGAAGGACGTGGTCGCGCCAAGCCCGCTGCTGCACGGTCCCGGTAACGGTGATCTGCTGCTCCGCCACGGGCGCACGGTCTTCAACGGGCACTAAGCCGCCTCCTTTGTACTTGTCTTACGTACCTTTTCTACCTCTTCATCGTCAGGAGTCCTCCCCGTGGGCAGCGAAAAGGCACAGAGACGCGCGTCACAGAGCGGTGATGGCGCTCACTGGCGTCTGGATCGCCGCACCGTGCGGGTCGCGCTTGACTACGGGCCAGCCGAGTACGGCGGCATAGAAGTCAGCCAGCGCCTGCGGGTCCGGCGCCTCCAGGCAAATCCCCCACCAGCATGTCTTGGTCCGTCCGCGCATGGCCGCCATTTTACCGGCGGCGCCTCCGTCAGGTCAGTACCAGGCAGACTGGGGTGGGCGCGACGGTGGCGTGCAGGATGCTGAGGGCGCCAGTTTCGTCGTCGAATTGGTAGGACGCGAGCTGGTCGTTGTCCTGGCCGGCCACGATGACGTGCCGGCCGTCCGGCGTAACGATGAAATCCCGGGGGCACTCCCCCACGTCTGGCGTGATCCCCGCCAGGGACAGCGCCGAGGCGTCCTGATCGAAGCGCAGCACGGCCAGGCTGTCGTGACCCCGGTTCGATACCAGGACGTGCCGGCCGGACGGGGACACGCGGATGGCACCCGCGAGGTTCTGCCCGCCTTGGCCGGAGGGCCAGGTCGGCACCCGGTGCGTCATCACGAAAGCGTCATCCTCGCGGCGCAGCACGCAGACGGTGCTGTCGAGCTCGTTGACGACGAACACGTGGCGCCCGTCCGGGTGGAAGGCGAGGTGCCGCGGCCCGGCGCCGGGGAAGGCGTCCAGCGACGCGGCGATATTCGCGATGAGGCGGCCGTCGCGATCGAGCGCGTAGACCCGGACGGTATCGGATCCGAGGTCGGTCACCAGGATGTCCCCGGTCACCGGGTCGCTGGCGACCATGTGAGCGTGCGAGCCGGCCTGCCGGACGGGGTCGGGGCCTGATCCGGTGAGTCCGACGTGGTCCGTCACCTCGCCAAGCCGTCCGTCGGGTTCGGCCCGGAACACGGTGACCGAGCCCGCGCCCACGCCGTAGTTGGCGACCAGCACGAAGCGGCCCGTGCGTTCGAGGGCGACGTAGCAGGGCGAGTCCCCAAGCGTGGCGCGCGCGTTCAGCGGGGTCAGGATTCCGCTGCGCGGGTCGCGGGCGTACGCGGTGATGCCGCCGCCCGGCTGGTCGTCGAAGGTGAGGGTCTCGTGAACCGCGTAGACGTTCCCACCCGAGGCGGAGGTGGCGACGTAGGACGGGTTGCGTGCCTGGGCCAGCGACCCGACCGGCCCGATGCGGCCGCTGGCGGGGTCGAAGCTGGCGGTCAGTATGCCGTCGGCCTTGCCCTGGACGTGCGGCAGTTTCTCGGTGTAGGTGCCGATGATCAGGTGCATGGTGCTCCCCTATCGCGCTGCCAGCGGGACGGCAGGAAGTGCGGATTCTAGCGGGCCGCGGTGGAGCCGTCAGGCGGGCGGGCGGCGGCTGCTGAGGTACCGGATGAGGTGCTCCCCGGCCAGGACGGCGGCGCCGATCCCGCCGATGGTGAGGAGGAGCACTCCGACCGTGTACAAGTCGGCCGCGACCAGCCCGAGCACGCCGATGGCCAGCCCAGCCGCGATGACCAGGGCTACCGCTCCTACGTTGCTGCTGCTCATAGCTATCCGATGCACCTCTGGCAGAGCGTTATGCGTGCTGCACGTGTACCCGGAGTGCTGTGGCGGTACACATAACGTGACGAACCTGGGAACACGATGCGAGCACGCGTCGGATGGGGGATACGCGATGGGCGCAGCCGTGCACATTCTCGCGGTGAATCCGGTGCCGGCCCGATCACAGATGGGGTCGTCGCTGGGGTTCCACATTATTCTCGCGTGCTTCGGCATCGCGTTCGCGGCCGTCATCATGACCGCGGAATGGATCGGCATCAGGCGCGGTGATGCCGCGGCACTGCTGCTGGCGCGCCGCTGGTCGAAGGTCATGGCGGTACTGGTAGCGGTCGGCGCGGTGTCCGGGACCGTGCTGTCGTACGAGATGGGCCTGCTGTGGCCGGGATTGATGGGGCGGTTCGGCGCGGCCATCGGCTTCCCGTTCTCCCTGGAAGGCATCTTCTTTTTCCTGGAAGCGATCTTCGTGGGGGTGTACCTGTACGGCTGGCAGCGGCTGCCGCCCTGGGCGCACTGGTGGAGCGGGATGCCGATCGTGGTGTTCGGATTGCTTGGCGCGTTGTCGGTGGTCGCCGCGAACTCGTGGATGAACTCCCCGGCCGGGTACACGCTCAGCCACGGCAAGATCACCAGCGTCGACCCGGTATCGGTGTTCTTCAACGCCTCGACCCCGTATGAGACCGCGCACATGGTGCTGGCCGCCTACATGGTGACCGGATTCCTCATCGCCGGCGTCTACGCGGTGGGGCTGCTGCGCGGCCGCCGCGACCGCTACCACCGGCTGGGCTTCGCCGTCCCGTTCACGATTGCCGGGATCGCGGCCCCGCTGCAGGTGATGATGGGGGACATCATTGCCCGGTTCATCGCCCACAACCAGCCGGTCAAGTTCGCCGCGATGGAATACGTCTCCACCACCACGCGCGACGCTCCCGAGTGGCTGGGCGGGATCTTCATCAACGGCAAGATCTACCTCGGCGCCGCCATCCCGGCGTTCGACTCGATCCTGGTCGGGTTCAATCCGCACACCCAGGTCATCGGCTGGAACAGCGTGCCCCCGTCGCAGCGGCCACCGCTGGTCACGCTCATCCACCTGAGCTTCGACCTGATGGTGGGCCTGGGCATGTTCCTCTTCATGCTGGCGGCGTGGCAGGCCTGGTGGTGGTGGTTCCACCGCCGGGTGCTGCTGACCGCCTGGTTCCTGGTGCCGGCCGCCCTCGGCGGCGTGGCCGCGGTCGCCGCGATGGAGGCGGGCTGGGTCGTCACCGAGGTCGGGCGGCAGCCGTGGATCGTCTACAAGGTCCTGCTGGTCAGCCAGGCGGTCACCCCGTCCAGCGGGGTCCCGGTGACGCTGGGGGTGATGCTCGCCCTGTACGCGGTCTTGACGCTGGTGTCGATTGGCGTTCCGATGCTCATGTCACGTCGATGGCGACGGGAGGCGCCCGGCGAAGAGGAGGGCGAGCAGGTCCCGTACGGCCCCTCGCCGATCAGGGCAGCGGCAGCACCGGCCGGGGACCGGTCGTCCGCCGCCGGGCCGCGGGTATCCGCTAGCGGGCCGGACGCCCCATGAACCCATCGCCAGACACGATCGGGGTCGCCGCGATCCTATTCGTCGTTATCGCCGCGTACGCGCTGTTCGGCGGGGCGGACTTCGGCGGCGGGATCTGGGATCTGCTGGCGGGCGGCGCCGAGCGCGGCAAGGCACCCCGCGAGCTCATCGACGAGTCCATCACCCCGGTCTGGGAAGCCAACCACGTCTGGCTTGTCTTCATCCTGGTGCTGCTGTGGACCGCGTTCCCGGTCGCGTTTGCCGCCATCATGACCGCGCTGTTCGTGCCGCTCAGCCTGTCCCTGCTTGGCATCGTCCTGCGTGGCGCCGGGTTCGCCCTGCGGCACACCACGCAGCGGCTGGCGACGGAGAGGTTCACCGGCGCGACATTCGCCTCCGCCTCGCTGATCACACCGTTCTTCATGGGCACCGTCGTCGGGGCGGTCGTCACCGGGCAGGTGCCAGTGCACCCCACCGGGAACGTGCTGGCCGCCTGGACTTCCGCCACCGCCATCCTCACCGGGTTCCTGTTCGTCGCCGCCTGCGCTTACATCAGCGCGGTGTTCCTCGTCCCGGAGGCCCGCCAGCGCGGGCAGCAGGACCTTGTGCGCTACTTCTCGCTGCGCGCCACCGCGGCCGGGGTGGTGACCGGCGCGCTGTCGGGCGGCACGTTCGCCGAACTGTCGGCCGCCGCGCCCTACGTCTACCACCGCCTGACCGGCATCGCGCTGCCGCTGGTGGCGATCTCGGTCGCCGCCGGGATCGCGGTGCTTGTCATGCTCTGGCTGCGCTGGTACCACGCCCTGTTCCTGCGGGTGACGGCCGCGATCGCCGTGGCGGCGGTGGTGTGGGGCTGGGGGCTGGCGCAGTACCCGTATCTGTTCCCGACCGCACTGTCGCTGGCGGCCGGCACCGCGCCCAACGGGACCCTGGTGGCGGAGTTCGTCGTCGCGGGCCTCGCGGTGCTGCTGGTGGCGCCCGGATTCGCCCTGCTCTATTTCCTGCAGCAACGGCGCCTGCTGACCGCGGCCGACTCTGACACCGACTTGCGGCTGGCGGCCCAGCTCCAGCAGGCCGTTCCCGGCCGGCCCGCGACCGCGCCCGCGTCGGCCGCCACCCGGATGACGACCGCACTGGTGCTTGCCCTGCTGGCCCTCAGGGCGATCAAGGACGTGTTCGCGCGGCGGTGAGCCGCCCAGTCAGTGCCGGTTCGGACGCCGTCTGGATCTGGCTCGATGCCCGTGGCTTCCGCCTCGTGCCTGCACATGACTGACACGGTGCACCGTCCGCTGCCCGGACCGATGAGCGGCCCGCCGCCGGAACCAGTCCCCAAGCACGTACATACGGATGAAGATCAGCGCGATCAGGAAGAGCACAACAACCACAAAGATCCAGGCATAGGGGACGTAACGCGGCAGGTGCGGCATGTATGCGAGACCGGTCATCCTCACCCTGCTCCTACCCGGTAGTCGCACGTGGCCGGGTCCACGGCGTCACGATACATCGCAAATACCAGGGGGTCTACTACTTACCGGAGCCCGGGCCGCTTGGGTCCGTGCACTGCCGGGCAGCATCCTCCCGGTAGCGCTAGTCACGGTTTCTTCACGTTGGCCTGGTAGACCCGTCTAGCAGAATGAGCGGGCCTGCCAGGGAGCCATGGCGGGATTACCCGGCCGGTCACGCTCGGGGGTGACCGCAGCCCGCCAGCCCGGCCTGGGGACTGACGATATTTGGTGGAGGACATGGGTGCTGATGAAGTCACGCCTTCGGACGCTCAGGTCCAGGCGGCCGCCGAGGGGCGGGCAACGCACCCCCAGGAGCCGCATGCGGGCGGTACCGCGGGGCGGCTGAACTGGCTTCGGGCCGCGGTGCTAGGGGCCAACGACGGCATCGTGTCGGTGGCAGGCATCGTCATCGGGGTGGCGGGCGCCACCGCTGCCCGCGGCCCCATCTTCACCGCGGGACTGGCCGGCCTGGTCGCCGGGGCGGTTTCGATGGCGCTGGGCGAGTACGTGTCGGTCTCCAGCCAGCGCGACAGCCAGCGCGCGGAGATAGCCCAGGAGAAACATCGTCAGCCCCGGCCAGGCCGCCGCCGCATCGGCACTGTCATTCACCTCCGGAGCCCTGCTGCCGCTGCTTGCCATCCTGCTGCCCCCGGCCGCGGCGCGGGTGCCGGTTACCTTCGTCGCTGTCCTGATCGCCCTGGGGCTGGCGGGTGCCCTCAGCGCCCGCATGGGCGGCAGCGACATCCGCCGTGCGGTGCTCCGGGTCGTCATCGGCGGCGCGCTCGGCCTGGCCTTCACTTACGGCATCGGGCACCTGTTCGGCACGCCATCGGCTAACGCCCGGTCAGCCGGATGATGGACGCAGCGGTGGCAGCAGCGCGATGGCGCTGACCTGCCGAGCGGCCGGCGGACGAGCGCCGCTCAAGCCCAGCCTTGCGGAGCTCGTCACGGACTCTTCACGTTGGCCTGGTAAATCTGCTCAGCGAACCTTTCGGTTCTACCGGGGAGGTTGATCGAGTGGCTGGCAGCGGGACCACTAGCTGTCACGATGCGTTCGATTCCGGACCTGCCGAATCCCTATCTCCCGGATCTCCTGGTGACGGCCGTTCTGGGTCTACCGCACAGGTAGGTTCGGTGACTGTGCGGATCTTGGTCGCCGAGGATGACGAAGCGCTGGGCGCGGTGCTGGTGCGCGGCCTCCGCGAACAGGGCTACGTCGTGGACTTGGTGCCAGACGGCGAGACCGCGGCCTCGTTCCTGAGGTTTCACCAGTACGGGGTGGCGGTGATCGACTGGCGGATGCCCAAGCTGTCCGGCCTGGACCTGGTGGCCCAGTTGCGCCAGACGGGATCGGCCGTGCCGGTGCTCATGCTCACCGCACGGGACACGCCAGCGGACCGGATCACCGGCCTGGACGCGGGGGCCGATGACTACCTCGTCAAGCCGTTCGACTTCGGCGAGCTGCTTGCCCGGCTGCGAGCCCTGCAGCGGCGGCCGCCGGATGCCCGGCCGCCATTGCTTGTAGTAGGTGAGCTGTCGTTCGACCCGGCTGCGCGTGAGGTGCGATACGGCGACCGGAGACCCGACCTGACCTCGATCGAACTCGGCATTCTGGAAATCTTGCTCAGGCGCTCGCCCGGTGTAGCTGACCGGCGGATGATCGCCCAGCACGTCTGGGATGACGAGGCCGACGCGTTCGGCTCCAACACGATCAACGTCCACCTGGCCAGGCTGCGGTCCAAGCTGACCGGTGCCGGCGTCCGCATCGAGACCGTCCGCGGCGTCGGCTACCGGATTGTGGCGGGGTGAAGGGAGGGCATGCGGCCAGGGTGGCCGCCGTCACCACGGCGGCCATAGCGGTCGTGTACGTGATTTGCGTCACCGTGCTCAACTTGGTCGTCTCCGCCCACCTGACCGCGCAGATCGACGGCCGGCTCGGCGACCACCTGGCCGACCTGAGGCAGCATCCGGCCGAGCTTGCCCAGCAGGTAAGCCGTCCCGCTATCGGGTCGGACGGCGACGACGACGACGGTGATGGCTCACCGGTCATCAGCTGGCTGATAGCCGCGGACCGCCGGATCGTCGCCCGCACACCGGGCGCCCCGGCGTTGCCGGCCAGCCTGACCGCCGGCCACGCCGGGGCCGGGCAGACGATCACCGCGACCTTGGGCCAGTCCGGTCCTTTCCGGCTGAAGCTGTCCAGGGACGGCGCGGACTTGCTGGTAGCCGGCTTCAGCCTGGCGGCCGACCGCCGGATTGAGCGTTGGCTGCTGATCGGCGAGGTCACCGCCGGACCGGTCCTGCTGCTGGCCATGTTCGCCGGCTCGCTGCTGATCGGACTGCGGGCCAAGGCCCCGGTCGAACAGTCCCGGCGGCGCCAGCTCGAGTTCACCGCTGACGCCTCGCACGAACTGCGGACCCCGCTGAGCGTGATCCGGGCCGAGACCGACCTGGCCCTGGCCAGCCCGCGTAAGGCGGCCGATTACCGTGACACCCTGGTAAGGATCCGGGGAGAGGGCGAGCGGCTGCGGCGGCTGGTAGAGGACATGCTCTGGCTGGCGCGGTTCGACTCCCAGCCACCGCAGCTGGACGATGGTCCGGTCGACCTGGCCACGGTGGCGCAGTCCTGCGCCGACCGGTTCAGGTCGGTCGGCCCGGCCGTCACCGCTGCCGTGCCAACCGAGCCCGTCCTGCTCAACGCTCCGCCAGAGTGGATCGACCGGCTGGCGGGCGTGCTGCTTGACAATGCCTGCCGCTACGCCGGGCCGGACGGCCAGGTCCGGGTCGGGGTCGCGCTGACCGGAAGCCGGGCCGTGCTGACCGTAGAAGACAGCGGCCCGGGCATCCCGGCGGATCAGCGGCCCCGGCTGTTCGACCGGTTCTCCCGGGCCACCGAGCAGGGTTCAGGGACGGGCCTCGGGCTGGCCATCGGGGATTCAGTGGTCCGGTCTACCGGCGGGCACTGGGAGGTCGGAGACTCGCCCCTGGGCGGGGCGCGGCTAGCGGTGTCCTGGCGGCGCGCTCAGCCGCACCGGGCCGAGCCCGACCGCCGCCTGGCGGCTCCCGGAACTAGAGCAGCTCGACGTCGGTAGCATCCGGGTGGCCGGGGACGACGCTCCGGGCGGGTCGCACCGGGGCCAGGTGCACCAGCAGGTTAGACGTCGGGCAGCCCACAGCACCAGGGTGACCAGGATCGCCATGCGGAAGGACAGCCACCGGGGGTCGGACGAGATCCGCGTGCGCCCCCACCGGTGTCACGTTTCCTTCACCATCCCCGCATAACCTCACCCCCCGTGTCCAACATGAACAGCGCAAACCGCGATAACCTCCGCCGGGCGGCTTGGGGCCAGCTGCATTTACGCCAACCACGCTTAAGGATGCTTCAGGAACCGCAGATAGAACGCCCCGAACACCAGCACGATTCCGACGTTCGACATCAGCCGCTCCCAGAAGCGGCCCCTGAAGACCAGGAAGTCCACGCACACGATGATGAGTACCATCGCAATCACATAAGGCACGACGGCCGCCTTGCTTCCCATCATTTCCTCCCGCTATGCGCGACGGAGTGGAGCAAGAGCTTAGTGAGCGTCTGCTCCCCCTAACCCTACCTGTCACGGCAACTGGGCCGACGGAACGCAGGTGAGGCGTCAACCACCTCCCGGCCACCGGGAGCGCTAACTGACCTGCGCTCCGACCGCGGGACCGGCCGCTTGGGAAGTCCTTTCAAGTCCTCCTGCCAGACGGCATCCTGGTCCGGTCCGTCGAGCCGGCACCAACATAACCGCCACTCTTCGAACACAGGGGGCCCGGTGCCAGTAGACGGCGATGGTGTGGCACACGGGACACCGCCCCAAATAATGGAACATTAAGTCTCGCCAAGCCCCAGGATCGCGCGCATAATCACGTTAATTCGTGAGTAACTCAGCGAATCAGGGCCGGATAGGCATTCGGCCCTGATCAGCCAGCGCGCCAGCTGTCACAACTAATCATCGAGATTAGGAGCGTCATGAGGCACACCCGTGCAGGCCGCCCGGCCCTCATGCTCGTCAGCGCCCTTTCCCTCGCCGCGCTTACCGTCGCGTGCGGTAGTTCGGGAAGCAGTTCCAGCGGCGGATCTGCATCGGCACAAGCAACAGGGAACTCCACCGCGACGGCGAGCATCGTCGTCGGCGCGCTGCCAGTCATCGACACCGCAGGGCTGCAGGTGGCGCTCAAAGAGGGGTTCTTCAAGCAGGCCGGCCTGAACGTCACCGTCGAGTCCGTCGCCCAGAGCACGGCCGCGATCCCTGACCTACTGCACGGCAGCATCGACATCATCGGCGGAGGTAACTACGTGTCCTTCTTCGAGGCCGAGGCGAACGGGACGTTTCCTGTCGAGATCCTGGCCCCGGCCGATGACTGCACGGCGGACACCTACGGCGTGGTGGCGATGCCGTCGTCGGGCATCACCAAGCCCGCCGACCTAGCGGGCAAGACGATCGCGGTCAACCTCACGCAGAACATCCAGACCCTCACCACCAGCGCGGTACTGGCAGCGGACGGGGTGAACGCCTCGTCCCTGCACTACGTGCAGATTCCTTTCCCTGACATGGGTGCCGCGCTCCGGGCGAACCGAGTGGACGCCATCAGCGCGGTGGAACCGTTCCTGTCCGCCGCGCTCGCGGCTGGCGGCAAGCTAGTGACCTCTACCTGCACTGGGTCCACGGCGAACTTTCCGCTCTCCGGATACGTGACGACCAGCTCCTGGGTAAAGCTGCACGCGGCCGCGGGCCACGCCTTCCAGCAGGCCATAGAGAAAGGCAACGCATACGCCGATGCGCACCCGAGCGTGGTCAGGGCCCTGCTGCCTACCTATACCGGCATCACCGCCAAGGCGGCGGCGGGCATGCCGCTCCCCACTTATCCGGCCACGCTGACGACGGCCCTGGTGCAGCGGGTCGCCACACTGATGCGCGCGGGAGGGCTCGCCACCCCCTCGGACGTGGCCTCGCTGCTCCTTCAGTAACCGGAGATGAACCACACGACCGTTGCGGGCGATGTTCCGTCGAGCGGGACCGCCCGCCCCGGTGACCGGACGCGGCGTCTCCCGCCCTGGGCTGTTCCCTGGGTGCGTGGAATGACCGGTGTCGCGGTGTTCCTGTTGCTCGCCGAAGTGGCCGGGAGGCTCGGCATCATCAGCCGTTCCGCGCTGCCGCTCACTTCCGCCGTGCTGGCGCGGACGGTGCTGCTGGCCGGCAACACGAGGTTCCTCACCGACTTCGGCGCAACCGTGGAGGCGTGGGCTGTCGGGATGGCCATCACGGTGGCCACCGGCGTACCGCTTGGCGTGCTGCTCGGCAGCTTGCCCGGCGTCCGCGACGCGACCAGGGCCATCGTGGAGTTCCTGCGGCCCATCCCATCGGTCGCGCTGATCTTGCTTGTCAGCGTGCTGCTCGGACCCGGTCTGCGGATGTCGGCCACGCTGATCGTCTACGGCGCGGTCTGGCCGGTGCTTTACAACACGATCGCCGGAATCGACGACGTCGACCCGCTGGCCAAGGAGACCAACCTCGCGTTCGGGTTCTCCGGGCTCGCCACGATCCGCATGGTGTCGCTGCCGAGCGCGGCGCCGTTCATCGCCACCGGCATCCGGCTAGCTTCCGCAGTCGCGATTATCCTCGACATAGCGGCTGGCTACATCACCGGTCCGATCAACGGTCCGGGCATCGGCGCGTTCATTGCCCAGGAGAGCACGGGCGCGAGCGACCTCACGGTCATCCTGGCGGCGACAGTCTGGGCTGGCATCCTCGGACTCGCCCTCGACCTGATGCTGATGGGCGCGCAGCGCCGGCTGCTGCGCTGGCACCACACGCACCTCGGAGAGGCGGAATGAGGTGGCTATGGCGCTGCATGGTACTGGTCGCGGGGGTTGGCGGGTGGCAGCTGTGGGCGTCGGCGGCACGGAGCACTTTCTTCCCCCCGCCGTCGGCGATCGTGGCCCGGATGTACCACCTGTGGTTCTCCGGGCCGCCCGCACACCTTTTCCTTACACCAGACGCCACCAGCAACATCCTGCCGAGTCTGGGCCGGGTACTGGCGGGCCTAGCGATCGCGACCGCCATCGGCATGCCGCTCGGGATCACCCTCGGCCGCTCCCCGGTTGTCACCAGCTACCTCAACCCGCTGCTGCAGTTCGCCCGCGCGCTGCCTGTCGTGACGATGGCGCCCGTCTTCATCGTGCTTTTCAAGATCGGCACCGATATGGAGGTCGCCACGATCGCGTTCGGCACGGTGTGGCCAATCCTGCTGAACACGATCGACGGTGCCGCCACGGTGGACCCCGTGCAACTCGAAACCGGGCGGGCGTTCCGGCTGTCGGCATGGCAGCGCCTAGTCTGGGTCATCATCCCCGCCGCACTGCCGAAGGCGTTCGCCGGTTTCCGGCTCAGCCTGTCGCTGTCGCTCATCCTGATGGTTTTCGCAGAGCTTGTTGGCAGCAGCAACGGCATCGGCTACGAGATGAGCAACGCGTCGAACGCGTTCGACATGACATTCCTGTGGTCGACAATCGTGCTCCTCGGCATCCTCGGCTACCTGCTCAACGCGCTGCTTGGCGGGGCCGAGCGGCTCGTGCTTGGCTGGCACACTGACAGGGGGCAGGACTGACGTGCTCGAGGTGACAGACCTGACCAAGGTCTACGGCCGCGGCGATGCCGTCCACGTGGCGATCGACCGGATCAGCCTGAACGTTGCACGAGGCCAGCTCATCAGCATCGTCGGGCCGTCCGGCTGCGGCAAGTCGACCCTGCTGCGCTGCGTCGCCGGGCTGATCACGCCGACTGCCGGGCGAGTTGTGCTGCGCGGCGTGCCCGTACAGCGAGTCCCCGACGGGCTCGCTGTGGTCTTCCAGGACTATGGAAGATCGCTGTATCCGTGGCTAACCGTCCGCGACAATGTTGCGCTTCCGCTGCGCCGCACGACACGTGTCCGAGCCGCGCGCCAGGAGGCGGCCGACGCCTCGCTCGCCACGGTCGGACTTTCCCTGGTGGGCGACAAGTACCCGTGGCAGTTGTCCGGCGGGATGCAACAGCGGGTCGCGATCGCCCGCGCCCTGGCCGCTGATCCGGTGCTGCTGCTGATGGACGAGCCGTTCGGCTCGGTGGACGCACAGGCCAGGGAGGACCTGGAGGACCTCGTTCTACGGGTGCGCCGGGAACGCGACATCA
Organism: Trebonia sp.; assembly: GCA_050013875.1. Lineage (GTDB taxonomy): Bacteria > Actinomycetota > Actinomycetes > Streptosporangiales > Streptosporangiaceae > Trebonia. The sequence continues at coordinate 33,789 of JBEKEK010000049.1, forward strand.
CCATCCTGCTCGTGACCCACGACATCGACGAGAGCGTCTACGTAGGCGACCGGGTGATCGTGCTCACCGCGGGTCCCGGGCGGGTCCGCGCAGACCTGCCTGTTAGCCTGCCGGAGCCGAGGGACCAGATCTCCACCAAGGAACTACCCGAATTCGTTCGGCTGCGCACAGAAGTGTCCCGGCTGGTCCGGCACCGGGACCCGGACACTCTTCCGCTGGAGTCCGGCACCCGAGCGAAGACCGAGCCCTAGTCCGACCGGGCCGCGCGGCGTCCTGGTACTCACCGCGGGGGGACTGACCTGATCGCGGACTGACCCCATTAAGCCCGCCTTTGCGGCGGCCGGGATCACGTAAGCCCGCCTTTGCGGAGGCCGGGATCTCGGCCTGGCCGTAATAGTTGCTACATTTGCCCGTTCGGCAGGAAACCCTGGTGCAAGTGTCCTAGTGTGTCAGCGCCTGTTAGGTGGTGATGACATGAATCGGGGCACAGCGGCGCCCGCCGCCTCCTCCCGCCGGGCCAGGATCGCGGCGTCTGGCGCGCTCGTGCTGGCCGTGCTGATCGGCGGGAGCCTCTATCTGGCTCGCGGTGTGTTCTCCCCCGGCCCGTCGTCCGCGGGGAGGGTCACGAGCCCGCGGGCCATGGCGGCCGGATGCGCGGCGGGCACCAGTCCCTGCGCCAACAGCCCGGCCGCGATGGCTGTCGCCGCCGCGCCCGCGGTGGCGACCGTCCCGCCGGGTCACACCGCTGTCAGCACGCACCGGACGAAGACCGCGCCAACACCGTCGGTGCCCGCGCCCGCCTCAGGAACGACGAGCGCTCAGCCTTCCGCGTCCGTCGTCGCTTCCCCCGCGGCCTCCCCCACGGGCAGCGCGGCCGCGGACCAAGACGGTACGCCCGCCGTGCAGGTGCTCGCGCTGATCAACCAGGCCCGCGCCGCGGCCGGGCTGCCCGCGCTGACCGTCACCGCGGGCCTGGAGAGCAGTTCGTCCGCGCATAACCTGCTGATGGCCGACGGCTGCGGCCTCTCTCACCAGTGCCCGGGAGAGCCGCCGATCGGCGACCGCGAGACCGCCGCCGGAGTCGTCTGGACCGCCGCCGGAGAAAACATCGGCGAGGGCGGCCCGGTGGCCGATACCACCGCGGCCACCGCCGCGATGGCCGTCGGGCTCACCCAGTCCATGCTCAACGAACAGCCGCCGGACGACGGTCACCGGCTGAACATCCTGAGCACAACCTTCACCCACATCGGGATCGCGGTCTACCGCGACAGCTCCGGCACGGTCTGGCTCACCCAGGATTTCTCTAACTGAGGCCGGTGGCCTGCTTGCGTAGGTCATTTGAGAGTCCGATAGTGCAGAACGCCGCGGGTGATCGCTACTGGAGGAGCACTGGTAGCGAGAGGACGGTCTCGCGGTGGCTGATCTCAATGTCCACCGGCACGACGCTAGTGGCCGTCGCGATCTGCTCGGAGGTGCCGGTGTTGCGGGCCCAACGGGGGTGGGCACCGCCGGACACCTGGACGCGGAGGCGGTGGCCGGACGCGAAGCGGTGGGCGGTCGAGCTCATCGGAATCTCGATCTCGGTCCAGCCGTCCGCGTCGGCTGGCGGCGTAGCATCCAGCCGTAGCAGCCCGTCGCAGATGTTCCACGACCTGCCCTTGGGGTCCACGTCGCACAGCCGGGCGAAGACGTCGAAGTTCGGACTGCTACCGCGAACCCGCAGCCGGAGGCTGACCGGGCCGATGACCTCTTGCGGTTCACTGATGACCGGTCCGGTGAAGACGAGGACGTCGTCGCGTTCCTCCAGCTTGCGGTTGTTCTTCGAGCCGAAGCCATTGCTGTCCATGCGCGGCCCGCCGACCGAGGGCGTCGGATCGTGCGGGTCGTAGCGGAACGTTGACACGCCATCGCCGAGCGAGTCCGCGATGGTTCCACCGGGGTGCAGGTGCCATGACTGCGCGATGGCGTCTGGCGGCGGCCAGTCGGCCAGGTCACGCCACTGCCCCGTGCCGCCGATCTCGCCGACGTGGACCCGCACGGGGGGCGGGCTCGGAGCATTCTCGTCCTCGGTCAGGTGCGCGCACAGCCACGCGAGTGCCTCTCCGGCGATGATCGGCATGTCCTTGTTGAACCCCGACGTATGGTTCCACGGGCCGACGACCAGCCGCACCGTGCGGCCGGCCTCACGAAGCCGCCGGAAACTGTCCAGTGTCCCGTCGATGACGACGTCATACCAGCCGCCAAGCAGGTGGACCGGCGGCAGGGAGCTGATGTCCGGATTGGCACGCCGCGGTTCCCAGTACCGATCGCCGGCGGCCGGGTGTGCCAGCCAGTCCTCGAGGTAGCCGACCCGTTTCCCGAAGGCCAGCTTGTACCCGGGTACGAGCGGCAGCATCCGCGCCACCTTCTTGTAGGTGAGCATCAGCCGCAAGACCGCGCCGATGAACGGGCGGAACCCCTTGTCCTGGGAGAGCATGGCGGCCACCCCAGTCAGCGTGGCCTCCATCGCGAAGGCGCCGCCTGGATAGAGGAACCCATAGAAGTCCTCAGCGCTGACCTGCACGACCATCGCCTTGAGTTCCGGCGGCGGGTCATTCGCCAGCGCCCACTGGGTGAAGCCGAGGTAGCTCGCGCCTATCGTGGCGAGCGAACCGTTGAACCAGGGCTGCTCGCGCAGCCAGGCGATCGTCGCCTGGGCGTCGGCCGCTTCGTCAGTGAACGGCTCGAAGCTGCCGCCCGATCCGCCCGTTCCCCGGGTGCTCTGCAGCAGGACGTTATAGCCATGCTCGGCCAGCAGGCCCCAGCTTTTCTTTCACGTCCCGTGCCATCACCGGCTCCCTTCGCCAGCACTTCGCGTACATCGTTCGCGAAATCAGCATACTAGATTGGGAACGACGATCGCGAAAGGGAGGCGATGATGACGACGGGGGAACGGCCGGCGTCGAGCATCTGGCTGCGCCCGGAGCGGTCTGCGGTCGGCCGCCCCGCGCAGTGGAGCCGGGCCGAGATCACCCAGGTCGCGCTGCGAGTCGCCGATGCCGAGGGCCTGGACGCGGTCTCCATGCGGCGCGTGGCCGCCGACCTCGGTACCGGCGCGGCGTCGCTATACCGCTACGTCGAGACCCGGGAGGACCTCCTCGACCTGATGACCGATGCCACAGGCGCAGAGTACGAGCACGCCCCGCCAACCGGTGACTGGCTCGCCGACCTGATCACCTTCGGGGAGCAGGCTCGCCTGATCTTCCGCCGCCACCGCTGGCTGGCCGGACTCACCATGATCCGCCCGGTCATCGGCCCAAACGGAACCGCCCTGATCGAGCATTTTCTCACCCTGCTGCAAGAGCACCCGGCGGCCATCGGGGCGAAGATGGAGGCGTTCGGAATGCTGAACGGGATCACGGCCGCCTTTACGCTGCAAGAGCAGGCCGACCACGACCTGCAGGCGCGCAACCTCGCCTACCTCGGCCACGCCCTCACCTCCGGCCAGCACCCACGCCTGGCGGCATTCCTGACCCCGCAAGCACAGCTACCGCACCCCGAGGAACTCGCGGGCCGCTACCCAGATATCATCGCCCGCGTCCTGACAGGTCTGCTCGGCCCTGCCTAGCCAGGCGAGCTCCGCGCGGACGCCGCCAAGCAAACCGACCGTGCGGCCCGAGGTCCCGGGCCCAGTTCCATGGGGCCGCCCCGCCTCCGGCGCACAGCATAGAGCTCCACGGCGGCGATGCTAGATCAAGTGGTGGACGGCCGCCCATGCCGCGGGCCGGGCAGCATCGCAACAAATTTCTCAATTACTCCTCGTGTACACTGAGTAACACAAGGTTCGCATAGTCCCATGCGCACCACGATCCGGCAAAATCGGAGGTGCGGCATGAGCACTTCTCATGGAGATCCCTACCGTCCTAATCCTTACGTCGGCCCCGTCCAGGAACACGTTCCTGGACCGGGCGACCAGCAAGCGCCCTACGGCGGCTACCCGCAGGCGGGCGCCCCGCCGGGAGGCGGCTACACCGGCACCGCGCCGACGGCCTACCTGCAAGGCGCCCCGGTCGGCTTCGCCGGTGCGGTCCGCGGCGCGCTCGGACACATCCTCGTCTTCCGCGGGCGTGCATCCAGGTCGGCATTCTGGTGGTTCGCCCTGCTCGAGATCATCGCCTACGCGATAGTGGGCGTCATATCCAGCCGGTCCACGGTGGCCGGCGTGATCCTCGACATCATCGTCGGCATTCCGATGGTGCTGGCTGGACTCTCGCTGACTGTCCGGCGGCTGCATGACGCGGATCACACCGGCTGGTGGTGGTGGATCGGCTTCGTGCCGCTGGTCGGCTGGATCATCCTGCTCATCTTCTACCTGCTGCCGGGCACACCCGGACCCAACCGCTACAACTTCCGCCGCTAGGGACTCGCTGCCGCGGGGACGCCCGGCCACCTTCACCTGGCCGTGTCCGGGCTTCTCGGCCGCACCGGGGCATCCGCGCTTTCCGCTTGCCACGCCATGGGCTCGGGGCTAGTCGTGGGCGATCGCGAAGCCGAGGGTCACCGCGGCCCAGACCACCACGTGTCCCGGTGCCAGGTCCTCCTCCGATGCCCCCATCGTGGCGGAGGAGTGGCTGCGGTACCCGGCCCGTACCTGCTCGGGGTCCTCGTCCTCGATATGCACGACCGCCCCCAGCCGCACGCCCGCTTCCTCGGCGTACAACTGCGCCTTGCGCCGCGCCGCCGCGACCGCCGCGCGCCGCGCCTCCGCCCGTAGCCCGGGCTTGTCGACGACGTCGAAGTCCACGCCCTCGATCTCGTTCGTCCCCGCGGCCACGATGCCCTCCAGCAGTTGCTGGACGTCGTCCAGGTCACGGGACTCGACGGAGAACCAGGCCTGGCACTGGTAGCCGAGGAACTTCCGCTCGCCCCCGTTGCTGCTCCAGCGGCTCCTCAGCGACAGCCGCGATCGCTGCACAGCCGCATCCGGAACGTTTCGGGCGCGAATCGCCCGCCGGACCGCCCCCACCGCCTCGGTGGCCGCCGCGAACGCCTGCGCCGGAGTCTGCTCCAGCCTCGCCACGTGGAACCGTAGCCGCACCAGGTCCGGAGCCGCCTTCACGCTCGCCGTGCTGTAAGCCGTTATGCCCCAGGGGCGCTCGATCATCTGCATGGCCCAATCCAACCCAAAATGCGCCACGCGCGAGCCGATTCCACCATCCTGCCCACGATCGCCGCGCGGGCGGTTCGCTGCCGTGCCGTCTCCACTTCCGTCGCCCCGAGTCCGCGACGGGGTCAGGCGGGCACGCGCACCCATCCGCGACCTTGGTCGATCACGATGCGCAGCAGCGCCGGCCCGGCGCAGGCAGCGCCCATCGATTGCGCGCTCGACAACGTCCTATGACCACGGCGGTTAGTCGGCCTGCAGCACGAAGAACAGGAAGCACAGGAAGCGCCGCGCGTCCGAGATGTCGGCCGGGAGTAGATCGCTGGGCGTATCCGGCGCGACGGCTGGCTCGCTGATGACCGTTATCCGGAAGCCGGCCGCGGTGAAGGCGTCGGTCATCGCATGCAGCGGCCGGGTCCAGAAACGCAGCACCGCGCTCTGGCCGCCCGCGGTCCACTCAACGGTGTAGTTGTAGGTCGCAAAGTAATCGGGCGCGAGGCCGGCCTCGCGGTGCCACAGATTCTCGCTAAACGGATGGTTAACGGAGACGATGACCCGCCCGCCGGGCTTGAGCACGCGCCGCAACTCGGCCAGTGCCGGCCCCCAGTCCTCCAGGTAGTGCAGTACCAGGGAAGCGGTGACATCGTCGAACGTACCGTCGGGGAAGGGAAGCGGACTGCCCAGCTCGGCCACCTGAAGGTCCGCGTCGTCACCGAGCCGACGCCGGGCCTGCTCCAGCATCCCGGCGCTTTTGTCGATGCCGGTCACGATGGCGCCCCGGTCGCGCAGCGCCGCCAACAGAGGGCCAGAGCCGCAGCCAGCGTCGAGAATCCGCCGGCCAGCCACATCCCCCGCCAGCACCAGCATCGCGGGGCGCTCGTAGTAGGCATTAACGAAGCTGGTCTCGTTGGACGCCGTGTACCCCTCGGCGAAGCTGTCATAGTCGTTGACCCCCGGCGGATCCGCTGAGTCAGCGGAGAACGAGACGAACCTGGTGGAGATCCCCCCGGGGGGATTGTGGTCGTTAGGCATGCGGCCCATGGTGGCAGGCACCGTTATGGGCGGCCACCGGATCCGCGTCCCAGGCGAGGCTGCGCGTTCCCCGTCCCTCCTCGGTCATTTGCGGACGAGCATCACTTCGGTATCACCGGGCCAGTCCCAGAAAACGCCATCGGGAGAACGCTCTCGCAGCAGCTCTCGAACCTCGCCCGCGAATTCTTCGGCTCGGTCGCCGAACAGGTGCGGCGCGGCATAAGACATGGAGAAGTAGTTGGACAATACGCCCTCGATATCCTGCACGTGGTCAGGGATGCCGGGGGCGAAGATCACCCGGGACGCGCCGAACCGGGTACTGGCAAGGGCATCCTGGAGGCTAAGGGCCTGAACCGGCGCGGTGCTCTGGCCCGCTCGCCTCGTCGATCCGAGATACTTCCGCACCAGCTCCCTGATCTCATCGTGCGGAATCCGCGGCGGCCCGGGGCTCGGCGGGACGGCCCGCCCCTCGGCCTGATGCCCGACAAGGGCCAGGGCTCCGCCCGGCTCCACCATGTCGTACACCGCCTCGGCCACCGGAACCTCGTCGGTCCAGTAGAACGACTGGCCGAACGTGACGAGCCGGTACGGCCCGGGCGCCACCGCGGGAAGCTCCTCAGCCCGTCCCTGGATCCAGGTGATGTTCGCTAGGTCGCGCTCCTGGGCGGCCCGGCGGCCCTCGGCGATCATCGCCGGATCAGGGTCGATGCCGACGGCGGCCTCAAAGAGGTGGGCCAGTCGCACGGTGAGGATGCCGGGACCGCACCCGACGTCCAGGAGCCTTCCGCTGCGATCCAGGCCGAGTTCCTCGGCCAGCAGAGTCTCGAGCCGGGGCGAGTACGGGGGCCTACCGCACCGGTAGTGGACAGCCGCGCCACCATAGAACGAAGGGTCGTATCGCACCGCAGAACATTACTAGGCAGCTCGCACCGCCGCTGGCGCGAGCCTGGCCGCCCCAGGATGGCCGGCCGTGTCGAATGCGTGCCGTAACGAGCCGCATGGGCGGCAGCAGTGCTGGTCAGGGCACGTTGCGAGTGGTCTGTGGAACCGCCACCTTCGCTGCCGGAGACCCCGCGCAGGGGTCATATGCGTGGAGCCGACAAATGCGACCATTTAAAGATCGAGACGGCCCCACTGGCGCCTGATCAGCCCGTATACCCATGAGTCCGACACCTCGCCGTTCACGATGCAGTCTTCCCTCAGCGTCCCCTCACGCAGGAATCCGAGCTTTTCCAGGACGCGGGCAGAAGCCGCGTTGCGCGTATCGGTCTCGGCCTGGACTCGATTCAGGTCCAGCGTGTCAAAGGCCCACTGCAGCAAGGCGCGCCCGGCCTCGGTCGCGTAGCCGTGACCCCACGCCGCGTCGTCAAGGCAGTAGCCCATCGACGCGCTGCGGTAGTCAGGGTTCCACCGGGTCAGACCGCACCATCCGATGAACGCGTTGTCGGAAACACGATTTATGGCCAGCCGCGCCCCGCTGCCTTCCTCCGCCATGCGCGCGCAAGCTTCGATCCTCCGCCATGCGCGCGCAAGCTTCGATAAAGCGCTCGGCCCGCGCACGTTCGCTCCAGGGCGGGGCATCCCAGTAGCGCAGCACGTAGGCGCTGCTGTGCAGCGCGAAGAGAGCGTCCGCGTCCGTGTTGGTGAAAGGGCGCAACCGCAGGCGAGCGGTCTGCAGTGTCGGGGTGGGCAAGGACATGCGTGCCATCTTGGCAGGCCATGAGCGAACGCCGGACAACCGCATCTTCGTCTTCAGCCAGACCAGGGCCTTCTCCCAGTCCACCGCCTGGAACGCTGCCAGGCGGTCCGCGTGGCAGGAGAGGAGGCGGCTGAGGCAAGCAGCCAGCGACCGTTCGGAATGATAGAAGGGCGGCAGTTGGACGGCCCGCAGTTGCCCGGCTCCGGCGGCACCGGGGACCGGGACCTCGTCGCGGACGGCCAGTTCCCCGGCCGCGAGATCGGGGATGAGCGGCGCGATCAGGTTCTCCGGGACGCCGAGGATCTTGGACCAGGACGTGCTCGAGCTGCCTGCCTTACTTCAGATGGGAGCTCCGGCGGCCACGGAGGCGCAGCGACTCGCCGATCTGCGCTCCCAGCAGCGGCCCGAGCACGGTCTCCGGGCATGTCGCGGGCGGGCAAGACTCGTGGCAGCGCCTCGCGGACAGGGCGCTCGCGTCGCTGCCCGCAATCCTTAAAATGGCCGGGCAGACGACGAAACCGGTTCCCCTCACCCTGAATAAGGACGACGGATGACCACCCCGCACGCCTTTCCGCTGGAGCCCACCCCGATCCATGTGTCGGACGAGATTCTCGATGACCTGCGCGCCCGTCTCGCACTGACTCGTCCGCCGCTGGACGAGGGGAATGGGGACTGGTCCTACGGCGTCCCTGACAGCTATCTGCGTGAGCTGGTCGCGTACTGGGGGGACGGCTACGACTGGCGCAAGGCCGAGGCCGCCATCAACGCCCACGAGCACTACCAGGTGAGCGTCGCCGGTGTCCCGGTGCACTTCATGCGCAAGCCGGGCCGCGGCCCCCGCCCGATCCCGTTGATCCTCACCCACGGCTGGCCGTGGACCTTCTGGCACTGGTCGAAGGTGATCGACCCGCTCGCCGACCCGGCCGCGTTCGGCGCCGACCCGGCCGACGCGTTCGACGTCATCGTGCCGTCCCTGCCCGGCTTCGGTTTCCCCGGCCCCCTCACCGGCTTTCCTGACGTCAACTTCTGGAAGGTCGCCGACCTGTGGCACACCCTGATGACCGAGACCCTGGGATACGAGAAGTACGCCGCCGGGGGCTGCGACATCGGCGGGATCATCTCCAGCCAGCTCGGCCACAAATACGCTGGCGAGCTGTACGGCATCCACATCGGCTCCGGGCTGCCACTCGACTTCTTTACCGGCCCCCGCGCCTGGGACCTCGCCCGGAATCGGCCTCTCACCGACGACCAGCCCGCAGATGTCCGCGCCCGCATCATCGAGCTGGACCACCGCTCGGCGTCGCACCTCGCCGTGCACATGCTCGACGGCGCCACCCTCGCCCACGGGCTGAGCGACTCACCCGCCGGCCTGCTCGCCTGGCTGCTGGAACGCTGGAACGCCTGGAGCGACACCGGCGGCGACGTCGAGTCCGTCTTCACCAAGGACGACCTGCTCACCCACGCCACGATCTACTGGGTGAACAACTCCATCGCCACATCGATGCGTTACTACGCCAACGCCAACCGCTACCCCTGGGTCCCTGCCCACGACCTCACTCCGGTCGTGCAGGCCCCGGTCGGCCTCACCTTCGTCGCGTACGAGAACCCGCCCGGCATCCACACCGCCAACGAGCGTGTCCGCGCGTTCAAGAACAGCCCGCAAGCCGATTGGTTCAACCACGTCAACGTCAACGCCCACGACCGCGGCGGCCACTTCATCCCCTGGGAGAACCCCGACGCCTGGGTGAGCGACCTGCGCCGCACCTTCCATGGCCGCAGCGGTTGAGTCCCAACAGCGAAGTTCGAGCAGGACGCGTTGGGTCTGAGCACTGAAAGTGCCGGACTTCGCACCTCCCGACGTCCGTTCAGGAGTGCGCATCGCGGAGGGCGTCGGTGATCATCTGTTCTACTGGTCCGGCTCGACCTCGCTGATAAGCGCGGGTGAACTCCTCCTGGCCAAGGAGCGCCTCGGCGGCCGCGATACCACGGTCATGTATGTGCTGATGGCTCGGACGAACGGGCGTTCCGCAGGATGTGCGTATTGCGTCCGCCGCCCCGTAGAGCCGCGCCGCCAACTCCGCCTCGCCGTGGGCGGCCGCCACCCCGGCCAATCCCTCCAGGTCCGTTGAAGCAAGCCACGGGATACTGCGCGTCCGCCCGATCTGGAGGCTGTCGGCGAAGGCCTTCTTGGCACCTGAGAAGTCCCGCTGGTCCAGCGCCATGAGTCCGATGCTGGCTAGCACCTCAGCCCCCGCTTCGCCGCGCTGGTCCAATGATATGAGCGCCGCCGCGAGCAGCGAACTGGCCTGCGCATGATCGCCTTGCTGCCACGCGGCCACTCCCATGTTGTGCAGCGCGTAGCCGGTTAGCAGGACATCGCCGCATTCACGTGCCCGGGCCAGACCCTCCTGGGAGAACACAATCCCCCGCTCGCCGTCTCCCTGGTCGCGTGCCACGTCTGCCAGTCCGATCAGCGCTCTGGCGATTCCCCGCACGTCCTCGAGCTCACGGAACACCACCAGGCTTTCCTCCAGAAAGGATTCTGCCCGCACAAACCAGCCCTGTTCGCGCGCCAAGAGCGCTAGCGTAACGCCAAGCTGGGCGGCGGCACGACGGTCCCCTTCCCGCATGCTGAGCGCAAGCCCCTCTTCGAGTAGAGCCATCCCCTGCTCGTGCGTTCCGAGCGGGGGTATCTCGATCGCCATGCGCTCAATCTCGAAGGCGATGCGCTCGAGGCGCTCCCGCACGTCCGCATCCGGGTGCAGGTCGCTATGGCGCAACAGCGCCAGGAACTCCTCTACCAGGAACTGCACCCTGGCCGGGTCGCCCTCCATCCGAGCCACGTACAGGAGGGCTTCGATCGCGGCGCACGCCCCTCTGGGATCCTTGAGCTGCCGGGACCGCTCTAGGCTTTCTTCCGCCAGTTTCTTCGTCTCCGCGATGTCACCGGAGACTTCGTCCTGTCCGCTGCCCGGCCATGCCAACGACCAGAGCGAGCGGTTCACCAGGTTGGTATCCCCGAGGTCGCGGGCCAGCGCCAGGCTTTCCGCCAGGCAATCCGCTGCCCGCCCGTAGTCAGCCTGGTAGAAAGCGACCAGTCCGCGCTGGTAGAGCGCCTCGGCCGCGCCACGTTCGTCGGCGAGCTGCCGGTAGAGGGCCAGGCTCTGCTCGGTTAGCTCCGCAGCGCTGGAGATGTCGAAGGCGAAGGTCCGGTTTCCCGCGATCCTCAGCGCTGCCGCTTTAAGCTCCGGCTCCTCGTCCCCTGCGATCGCCAGTAGCTCCGCCAGCCATCGGGCTCCCTCGCCGAGATAGCTTCGCAGCTCCCAGAACTGCTCAAGCGCCACGGCCAGGCGCAGGCCGATCTGCACTTCCCGATGTTCTTTTGCCCACTGCAAGGCAGCGCGCAGGTTATCGTGCTCGTCCTCCAGACGGTTCAGCCAGGCTGTCCGGTGGGGCCCTTTGAGTTCGGTGGCGGCTTGCTCGGCGAGGGAGAGGAAATAGATGGCATGCTGTCGCCGGACAGTCGCGTCCTCGCCACTGTCCCCCAGCCGCTCCAGGGCGTACTCGCGGATCGTCTCCAGCATCCGCAGGTGCGGCTCCGGGGAAGCTGCTGAATAGCTGCGCCGCAAGAGGCTCTTGTCGATCAGCGAGGCCGCGCAGTCCAGTACCGAGGCCGCGCCGCCGTCCTGCGCATCGGTCGCGAGGGTCCCGACAACCTCCGCCGCATCCAGGGTGCAGCCTCCGGCAAACACTGCTAGCCGCGCGAAGAGCCGTTGCTCCCTATCGTCCAGCAGGCTGTAGCTCCAGTCGATGGCTGCCCGCAGCGTTTGCTGCCGGGTGGGCCGGTCCCTGGCCCCGCCAGTGAGGAATGTCAGCCGATTGGACAACCGACCGAGCAGCGCCTGCGGCGGCAGGACCCGCAAGCGGGCGGCAGCCAGCTCAATGGCAAGGGGCAGTCCATCGAGGCGGCAGCAGATCTCAGCCACCGCCGACGCGTCCCGGCCCGTCACGGTGAAGGCCGGATCGGCGGCCCTCGCCCGCTCGACGAACAAGGCGACACCTTCATAGCGCGGCAACGCTTGAAGATCAATGCTGCTGCCGGAATCGGGCACCGCCAGCGGCTGCACCTCAAAGATGGATTCCCAAGACAGATGCAGCACTGCGCGGCTGGTCACCAGCAGATGGAGCTTCGGGCAATGTTCCAGCAGCTCCGGCAGCAGCTCGGAAGCGTCCGGCAAATGCTCGATGTTGTCCAACACTAGAAGCACGTTCCGGCCGCTGAGGTAATCCAGCACGGCGTCCATCGGCCCGTGCCCTTCTCGCTCCCTCAATGTCAGTGCGGCGGCAATGGCAGACGGCACGACCCGCGGATCGGTAAGCGCAGCGAGCGAAACGAAGAACACGCCGTCGGTGAACTCGCCGAGGAGGTTCGCGGCGGCACGCAACGCCAGCCGCGTTTTGCCGCTGCCACCCGGACCGGTGAGCGTTACCAGGCGAACCCGCGGGCGCTGGAGCAGATCCTTGATCATCGTGACCTCGGCTGCCCGGCCGATGAAGGAGGTGGCCTCTTCCGGCAGGTTGTGTCGCGATGAAGTCTCCGGCCGGACCGGGACAGCAGTGATTCTTCCGGGCCGCCGCGCCGCCGCCGCCATCAGTGCCCGCTGCTCGCGATCGAGTTCGAGGGCATCGAGCAGCAGGTTTACTGTCTGCCGATAGGGGGCCCGATGAATCCCCCGTTCGAGATCACTAATCCCGCGGGCGCTCATGCCCGCCCGTTCAGCCAGCGCCTCCTGAGAGAGACGGGCAGCTAGCCGAAATTCTCTGAGCAACGCGCCAAATGATCGATCATCTGCCGCATCCATCTATTACCGCCTCAAGCACGCGGATTAGGCCGTGCTGGCGATTACGCTAACACATCCGCCGATGGACGACGAGAGTCTACAGCTCGCAAGTATGTGGGTAAGTGTGTGGGGACGTTGACACCTTCCCCGGCCGGGAACGTCGATAGCTTGTTCCCCGCCACGTATCATCCCGGGCACCATCGTGGTCGACCACGGGAAGGTCTTCAGTCCCGGAACTTCCGGGCATCGCGCGCCTACCTGGGCATCAGCCTGCAGCCCGCGCGGAAGGCGACCGGGACCGACAACTCGTTCGCGAAGCGGTTCGTGGGCACGCTTTGCCGTGAGTGCGCGGATTACCCGCTGATCCTCGGCGAGCCGCACCTGCGGGGGTACTGGCCGAGTACACCCGGCACTGCAACGGCCACTGGCCACACCAGGAGCCCTCCGCTGAGCCGGCCAGGCCGCGCCGTCGGCATAACCAACAGAATCGAGCGCAGGCAGCTCCCCGGCGGCCTGATCAGCGAATACCGCAGAGCAGCGTAGCCAGCGAAAACTGCTGCTCAGCGGCTATAAGCGAGTTCTGGCAGGGCGCAGCCGGAAGGCACATGGTTCGAGCATGTGCGCAACAGGGTGGGCAACCGCGTGGAGTGGTCATGGTTTCCGGCTGGCGGCGGGTCCACGCTCAATTCCAGGACGCGATGCAGCATTCCGACATGGAGGATAAATGGCTAATCCCAGCTCGACTATCGTGGGACGAGCACGTAAAGCACGGCCCGTTTGGGCGATAGCTTTCGTCGTCGCTCTCCTCGGCGCTTTTTCCCTCTCGCTGGGCGGCGCCTCCCGGGCGTTCGCGGCCCCGTCGAACGCGGGCGGTGTGTCGATCGACGCGGGCGGCTCGGGTGACGGCGGGTCCTTCGCCGCCGACGAGTACTACAGCGGCGGGTCGGAGGGCACGAATACGTCCGGCTCGAACGGCGATACCGAGTTCAAGACCATCGCCAACGACATCCCGCAGACCGACTGGAACACGTACCGGTCCGGGGCCTTCACCTACCAGATCCCCGACCTCTCGGTCGGGGGCGAGTACCAGGTGCGCCTGTACTTCCTGGACTGGCAGAACACACAGCAAGGGCAGCGCGTCTTCAACGTCGACATCAACGGCACCCCCGTGCTTGACAACTTCGACATCGTCGCGGCCGCGGGCAACGCCGGCGGTGACGGCACGTACATCGGCGTGGAACAGGACCTCAACGAGACCGCCGACGCCAACGGGAACATCACCATCCAGTTCCTCCAGGGCTCGGCAGGCGTGCCGCTGGTCAACGCGATCGCCGTCGTGCCGGTGGCCGTCAACGCCGACGGTGTGTCGATCGACTCAGGCGGCCAGGGCGACGCGAGCGCCAACGTGGCCGGCGCGCCGCTGTCAGAGACCGGCTGGGTGGCGAGCTCGAACACGAACTCGGCTCCCCAAGATGCTCCGCAGAACGCGATCAGCGGTGACACCGGCGCCCGCTTCAGTTCCGACGCCGACCAGGCCTTCGGCATGTACTGGCAGGTGAACTTGGGCTCGCCGCAGAGCTTCGACGAGATCGAGCTGGACTCGGGCGGCTTCAACCAGGACTACGCCCGCGCCTACGAGATCGAGGTCTCCAACAACGGCACGACCTTCACCCCCGTCTACAACAGCGCCGGCAGCGGCTCGCCCGAGTTCGCGAACTTCGCCTCGCAGACGGCGCAGTACATCCGGGTCGTGCTAGCTCGGCAGCAGGACGAACTGGTGGTCACTGGTCAACGTCCTCGTCTACGGCAGCGGTGCGGCCAGCAGCGGATTCGCCCCCGACCAGTACTACAGCGGCGGGACCGAAGGCACCAACGCCACCAACTCCAACGGCGACACCGGCTTCAAGACCGTCACCAACCCCATCCCGCAAAACGACTGGAACACCTTCCGGTCCGGGACCTCGACCTACGTGATCCCCGACCTCACCCCCGGAGCCGGCTACCAGGTACGCCTGTACTTCCTGGACTGGCAGAACATATCGCAAGGGCAGCGCGTCTTCAACGTCGACATCAACGGCACCCCCGTGCTGTCCAACTTCGACATCATCGCGGACTACAGCAACGCCGGCGGCGACGGCACCTGGATCGGCGTGGAACAGGACTTCAACGAGACCGCCGACGCCAACGGAGACATCACCATCCAGTTCCTGCCCGGCTCAGCCGGTCAGCCGCTGATCAACGCCATCGCGGTCGTGCCGACCGCCTGAGCCTTCCCACTCAACGGCGGCTCCCCTGCCGGTGGCCCGGACGCGTCAAGCGTCCGGGCCACCGTCTCGCCGGCCTCGCCGACCCCGAGGACCTCTTCCCCCACGGCTAGCGCGCCCCGATGGTGGCGGGCCAGCGCGTCATAGGATGGCGCGACGTCCTCAACGAGCTCGACACCGCTTACCCGGGACCATCCCGCCAAACCCGGGCCGCGTGCGTCGGCGACCGGGTGCTTGCGGGTCAGGCCTTGATGAAGGCGAGCAGATCGGTGTTGAACTTGTCCCTGTAGGCCGTGGTCTGGGCGAGGCCGTGCGGGGCGCCGGGATAGACCTTGAGGATGGCATCCTTGACGATCTTCGACGACTGGAGCGCGGCCGCGCCGATGGGGACGATCTGGTCGTCGTCGCCATGGGCGATCAGGGTCGGGACGTCGATCTTCTTGAGGTCTCCGGTGAGGTCGGTTTCGGAGAAGGCTTTGATGCAGTCATAGGCGCCTTTCACGCCGACGGTCATGCTCAGCAGCCAGAACGAGTCGCGCAGCCCCTGGGAGACGGTGTTCCCGGGCCGGTTGGCGCCGTAGAAAGGCGCGCTGAGGTCCCGGTAGAACTGGGACCGGTCGGCGGACAGGCCGGCCCGCAGGCCGTCGAATACATCGATCGGCAGTCCGCCGGGGTTGGCGTCGGTCTTGAGCATCAGTGGCGGGATCGCGCTCAGCAGCACGGCCTTGGCGACGCGGGAGGTGCCGTGACGGCCGATGTAGCGGGTCACTTCGCCGCCGCCGGTGGAGTGGCCGACGAGGACGGCGTCGTGCAGGTCGAGTGTCTCGATGAGTTCAGCCAGGTCGTCGGCGTAGGTGTCGAGGTCGTTGCCGTTCCAGGGCTGGCCGGAGCGGCCGCCTCCGCGCCGGTCGTGGGCGATGGCGCGGTAGCCGCTGGATGCGACCAGGAACAGCTGGTCATCCCATGCGTCGGCGGTGAGCGGCCAGCCGTGGCTGAACACGATGGGCTGTCCGCTGCCCCAGTCCTTGTAGAAAATCTCGGTGCCATCATGAGTGGTGATCGTCGGCATCAGGGTTCTCCTTCGATGGGTCGGGGTCCTCTATGCCCAAGTTAGGACCGTCACCCGCGACCTGAGATCACCCGGCACGGGTGAGCCACACCGGCCCCGCAAGCCGCTTGATGTTCACCCCGGCATCGTCTCCGGTCGAGATGAACGCCCTGATACACGACCAGGCGCCCGGCCGGCGAGCCGCAGCCAGCAGCCGATGACGGCCGGGTAGACGAAGTATCCCCAGCGTGTCGCGGGAGCGAGGGTGAACAGCGCGGTCAGGGCGAGCGCCAGGTAACCGGCCGCCCTGGCCGAGGTGCGCGGCGGCCGGGACGCCAGCCGCGCGCCGAGCACCGCCATCGTGACGATGAGCAGGGTGATCACGGCCAGGCGGCCCGCGTGCCCGGTGGCGGCGATCAGATGGCCGGGCAGCGGGCTCGCGGCCGGCGAATGCGCCGCGGTCAGCCCGAGCGGGAACGCGATTGTGTTCACCGCCAGGTCCGCGGGCTGGATCAGCAGGAACGGCCCGACCACCACGGCAAGCACGGCCGCGGCCGCCGCCACGCAGCGCGTCGCCGCGGCCCGGCCGTCTCGTGCGGCCAGCAGCACGCCGACGACGAGCAGGGCCGGCCAGGCGGTGGCCTTCAACGTGCAGGCCGCGCCGACCACGACACCGGCCCATACCGCGTCGGTTGGCGTCATTCGGCCCTCCAGCGCCCGGTGCCCGGTCAAAAGAGCGGGGCCGCCCTGGCCTGCCGGGGAACGCGGGTCTGCCTGGCCGGCCAGGGCCAGGCCGAGGCAGATCAGGCCGATCACCGGGAGGTCGTTGCCGCTGACCGCCAGCGGGAAGGCGACCAGCGGGGTGCCGGCCAGGGCGGCGGTACGGCGCAGGGCAGCGCCGCCGCTTCCGCCCGCGATCCGCAGCGCGGCCGCGAACGCCGTGAGGAAGGCGATGGCATCCCAAATGCGCGGGTCGGTCATCAGGCCGCCGCCGAAGAGGGCACGTGGCAGCCCGAACACGGTCATGCCCGGCAGGTAAGGGTTATAGCCGTAGACGTCGGACCCCAGCTGGGCGGCCGACTGATACGGCCTGCCGTGGGCGACAAGCAGTTCGGCGGAATGTGCTACCACGCCGACCTCGGGCATACCGCGGCCTGCGGCCGCCAGCCAGCACAGCGGTACCACCAGGGCACCGGACACCGCGGCGGCAACCGCGATGTCCCGCCGCCAGTGGCCTGGCACCAGCCGGGCCGGCGCAAGTACAGTGAGCGCCGCGCAGCAGTACCCGACGGCGGCGCAGCCGCCCCACAGCCGGTGCAGCGGCTCCGCACTGACCAGGACAACGGCCAGCCCGAACAGGCTGAACGCCAGGTAGCCGAGTGCGGCGAGCAACCCGGAGTCTTGCCCGGGCCCGGCAGACCGCACGAGCCGCCCGCCGCCCGCCGGCGCGGTACGTCGCCGGCCAGAGCCGGCGACGCACCGCTTGATAAGAAAACTCGTTGTCCGCACGGTGCGACGCTAGCCACCGCCGGGCCGCGGGTGCGTCCCCCGAGACGACGGTCTTTGCCTCGCCCGGTCGGACTGCCCGTCACCCGTCTGGATGACGGGCAGTCCGCCGCGCGGGTGACGCCCACCGGCGGGCGACGCCGTAGAGTCGGCTCATGGACATCGCGTGGCGTCCGCGAGCCCGTCACGGACAGCCGTCAAGGCGGCTGCCCGGCCAGGTGGCCCTGAGCGACGCCCTGCTGGCGCTCGGCCTGCTGGTCGCCTTCTCAGAGCCCGGCTTCGACCCCTATCACCACGACGGCGGAACCGTCTGGGCCGCGGTCGGCGTGCTCAGCGCGGTCACGCTGGCGTGGCGCCGGACTGCGCCGCGTCCGGTGTGGCTAGCGACCACGGTCGCCGCTGGGTGGCTGCTGGCCACCAGGCACGGCGCGGACTGGGGCGGCCTGAGCCCGCTGATCCTGATCCTCGCCGCCCTCTGCGGCCTCTGCAACCTCGCCAGCCGGACTGGCCGGCGGCCTGGCCAGCTGGCTGCAGCGCTCACCCTGACCGCCCTGGAGGCCGGCCTGCTGGCGCATCCCGTCCGGCCGGAAGCGGTCGCGACGGTGGGCGCGCTGACCGTTACCGCCTGGGCGGCCGGCGAGAGCGCGAGCGCGAGGACCCGTGCGCGGGTGGCGGAACGTGGCGCGCGCGACGTGCTCGCAGCCGCCGCCGAGCGCGCCAGGATCGCCAGGGAGCTGCACGATATCGTCGCGCACCACGTGAGCGTGATCAGCCTCCAGGCGGGCACGGCGCGGCTGCTCGCGCAGGCCGGAACTCCGCCAGACGCCGGCCTGCTCGCCGGGATCGAGACCGCGAGCCGACAGGCGATGACCGAGCTCCGGCATGCGCTCGGCGTGATCAGGCACTCGCCCGACGGCCCGGCGCCACCACCGGGCCTGGCCCGG
Organism: Trebonia sp.; assembly: GCA_050013875.1. Taxonomy (GTDB): domain Bacteria; phylum Actinomycetota; class Actinomycetes; order Streptosporangiales; family Streptosporangiaceae; genus Trebonia. Next base: position 52,266 of record JBEKEK010000049.1, read on the forward strand.
CTGCCTGAGCTGGCCGCAGCGACCGGGCTCTCGGTCACCCTGGCGGACACGGCCGCCGCGGACGGCACCCCGGCCGCCCCGCTTCCCGCCGCCGTTGAGCTGACCGCCTACCGGGTCGTCCAGGAGAGCCTGACTAATGTGCTGCGGCATTCGGCGGCGCGTGCCGCGCGGGTGACGCTCTGCCGGGCGGACGGCGTGCTGCGCATCACCGTGACAGACGCCGGCCCCGCGCTACCGTTGCCTGCCGCGTCCGTGCCCGCCGCGCAGCCCGGCGGCTACGGGCTGCGCGGACTGCGCGAGCGGGTCACCGCGCACGGCGGGACGTTCCGGGCCGGGCCGCCCGGCGGCGCGTCGCCGGGCTTCGAGGTCAGCGTGACGCTGCCCGTTCCCGGTGAACCGGCTCCCGGGGAGCCCGGTCCCGCGGGAGCCGCGTGACAATCCGGGTGCTGATCGCCGACGACCAGCCGCTGGTCCGGGCCGGCCTGCGGACCCTGCTGCGCACCCAGGACGGCATCGAGGTGGTCGGCGAGGCGTCGACCGGCGCCGACGCGGTCGCCGAGTCCGCCCGCCTCGCGCCTGACGTGGTGGTGATGGACATCAGAATGCCGGGCACGGACGGCATCGCCGCCACCGCGCAGGTGATCCGGCAGCCGGGGGCGCCGCGCGTGCTCGTCCTCACCACCTACGACACCGACGAGTACGTCTACGACGCGCTGGCGGCGGGCGCCAGCGGCTTCCTGCTCAAGGACGCACGGCCGGAAGACCTGATCGACGGCGTGCGCGTGGTCGCCGCGGGTGACGCGCTGCTCGCGCCTGGCGTCACCCGGCGGCTGATCGACCTGTTCGTCCACGGCGCCCGCGTCCGGGCCGGGCGTCCCGGCGACCGCCTCGCCGCGCTGACCGAGCGCGAGCGCGAAGTACTCGGCCTGCTGGCCCGGGGCATGTCCAACGCGGAGATAGCCGCCGCACTGCACATCTCGGGCAACACCGCCAAGACTCACGTCGCCAGGATTCTGGCCAAGCTGGAACTGCGCGACCGGGTGCACGCGGTCATCGTCGCCCACCAGGCCGGCCTCCTGCCCTGACGTCACGCCGTCCCCCTGACCATGCCCCCCGGCCTGCCACAGCGGTGGCGCCCCGACGAAGCCCGGAAGGCCGTCTCGAGCACGTTGACCGCCCCCGCCCAGGCGGTACTCCCGCGAAGCGGCCGGCCGTGCAGGTGTCGAGCACCTTGCGCCGTGTGCCGTGTCGATGACCCCACCCCGGTCGACACGCTGAGCAAACAAAAAGTCCCGCTCACGGGCCAAGATCCCACAAATCCCCACAAACGAGGGAGCTCACCGGCCCGTGGCAGACCAGAGCCATCAACGCATTCACCCGGTTCAGACCCCATACATCAAGCGCCCCGACCGCGACTCGAACGCGGGACCTACCGCTTAGGAGGCGGTGCTGGCAATTCGAGATGCTAACGAGCTGGATCGCTTACGTCAACGTGTCTGCTGTTCTACGAGATGCTACCCGGCGGTGTCTGTAGCGCGTTCGAAGCGGTGTCTCTAGCAGCGGGACGTCCGGGTTTGGGCGGTCGCACCTAGGGGGCACCCGCATTCTGGCGCAACGAGAGGTCAAAGAGCGGCTTCCCTTGGGGAACCGCGTCGATGAACGCCGACGGCCCTGCGCGGACGGCACCGGGTCGAACTCCTTGCCACTTCCACCGGCAGCCTGATGACTTTGGGCGCGGCAGCTTATCGCGCTGGCGGTTAGACTGGACGTATGACAGCGTGGGAGCGGTTGCAGTTGCTCGTCGGCGGGTTCGGCGAGGAACAAGCCAAGCGTGCCCTGGAACTGCTCAGCCCGCTCATTGGCGCAGACTCTCGACCGGGCCAGCAGGTACGCCAGCTTCCCGCGTTCGTCGGGATCGGTGACAGCGGGCGGGGCGACATCTCTGAGCATGTCGATGACCTGCTCGCGGGCGGCTTCGGCGAGCAGCCTCACATTCCGTGATCCTCGTTGACACGAACGTCCTTTACGCTCTCGCCGACCGCAGGGACAAGCATCACGCGCGATGCGCGGACTGGCTCCAGCGCACGTCTGACGTTCTCATGGTTCCCGCGACGGTCCTTGCCGAGACCTGCTATCTCACTGACAGGACGCTAGGGCCGACGGCCGAGGCCGCCTTCCTCGACAGCGTGGGCACCGGGCCTGACTACACCTTCCAGCTGGTGGAGCTCGTCGATTCCGACCTGCGGCGGATGTCGGCC
>JBEKEK010000050.1:0-47978 GCA_050013875.1 Trebonia sp.
GCCGCCCGGGAGCTGTTCCTCGAGCGCGGCTTCGACGGCGTCTCGGTCGGCGACATCGCCGAGCGCGCCGAAGTCGGCCGCACCACCTTCTTCCGCCACTTCGGCGACAAGCAGGAGGTCGTCTTCGCCAACGAGCAGGAACTGCTCGACACGATCACCGCAGCCAGGCAGGCAGACGGCACCCCCGCCCCGCGGAACGCGACCGAGGCCGTCGAACAGCTCCGCCCGGTCGTCCTCGCCCTCTGCGCCCAGGCGACCGCGGACCCCGAGGCCTACACCCGCCACTTCCAGCTCATCGAGCAGCACCCGGAACTGCGCGCCCGCGACGCCGTGAAAATGCAGCAGATCGCCGACAAGCTCAGCGAGCTCCTCATCCACCGCGGATGCGACGAGGCCACCGCCCGCTTCGCCGCGCAGATCGCCATCGCCTGCTACCAGACCGCCAAAAGCCTCGGCAACGACCCCCGTACCCTGGCCGACGAAACCCAGGCCGCCTTCAGCCGGGCACTAACGCTCGGGACCGGCACCGCCCAGACCCAGCCGGAACCGCCCGGCTCTGGATGACCCAGCCTGCGCGCCGGCAGGCAAGCCATGCCGATCAAGCCCGCCGCGCCGACGCGACCGCAACGTCCGCCACACCGCCGCCAGCCCACGCCATCGCGGCCGAAGCCGCCCGCAAGGCCCCGAAACGCCCATCCGCTCACACCGTGGCTGTGGAAGGCGCCCGCGTAACTTCGCCACGTATTCGCCACGGCCACTCGCAGAAAGCCTGGCATGCGCTGACGGTTTCGACTGGGACGACGGTGGTCCGCCTTTCTGGGCTGAGGGGCGGTTTTTGCCGGTCAGGTGCGGGCCGGCAGGGCGCAGAGCCGCTGCCAGCAGGCGAGGAGCCCTCCTTCCATGGCCAGTCGGGGCTGATGGCGAGGGTTCGCTGCCGGGCGTGCCGGGCCAGCCGGGCTGGAAGATGCCAGACCCAGCAGCGGAGCCTGTCCGGGGTGGCGCCGCGGAGTTCGGGGTCGTCGGCGTGGCCGAGGAGGCGGGTCCAGGCGGCGAGGTCGGCGGCGATGTTCGCGGCGAGGACCAGGTTTCCTTTTCGTAGGCGGTGAGGTTGCGCGCCTGGCGGCGGGACGGCTTCACTCGGCGGGCGATCCAGGGCGGCCCCCGGGCCAGTTGCCCGCCCTGGTCATGAGGCCGGTGACCTCGGCGACCTCCTTGTCGTCCTCGGTGCCGCCGTCCTGGGCAAGGCCGGGCTTCCACGCGCCGGCGGGGATCTGGCGGATGGCGTCCTCATCGGCTGGCATGATGGTCCAGCCGCAGGTGAACAGCACTTTCTTCCTTCAGCGCTGCGGCCAGTACCTCTTGGTGATCGGTGAACGTGTTGGACCCGGCGTAGCCCGGCCGCAGGAGCATGTTCAGGCACTCGCGGGTGTTGGCGCACCAGGCGGCGAACGGGTGGAAGCCGTAGCCCTTCTTCCAGGTGGGCGCGGCGCCTTCCTTGCCGGGCGCTGACGAGGGTGGCGTCCATGTCGATGACCAGCCACCAGCGAGGGACTTGCCGGCAACCGCGAGCCAGGGGAACCCGGCGGGCGTCTTCTCGATGAGGCTCCAGGCGTGCGCGCGTGCCTTCGCCCTGGCCCTGGCGACGCGGTCGAGCACGCGCGGGGACCCGGCCAGTTCCAGGGCGCGGCGGACGGTCGGGCCGCTGGGTGTCTGCCCCAGCACCGGGGCGAGATGGGCGAGCAGCGCGATGTCGCTCACGGACGTGGCCCGAGCGCGATCGCGGCGGCCAGCGAGACGAGCACCGTCCCCCGGCCCGGCAGCGGCGAGCTGCCCTTCCCCCGCAGGGCGGCGGACAGGCCGGCGGTGAGGCCGAGCTGGTCGGCGGCCTTGCGGAGCAGGACCGCGCCGGCGTGGCCGACCAGGCCCTTTCCGTCCGCGCTGACCTTCAGGGCACGGTCCCACCCGTTAAGCTGCATGGCGAACAGCGCTCCGGTTCGCGGACTTCCAAGGTGCGGTAACCCGTAATCTTCCAGGCCAGGGGCGCTCTTCGCTGTCAAGGCCAGGAAGGGACGGCCGCTTCGCGGCCGTAGCGGCACCCGTAAGGTGCGCGGCGCCGTCAGCCTGCTCGGCTCAGGCCATGACCGGGCACGGGCAGCGGCGGGCCGCAGCGCCCCGGCTATCCTCGTGCCATGGCCAAGCCCGGGATGCTGACCTTCCGTCACCCGGATCCCGGCGACCAGCCTTCGGTGCTGGCCGTCCTGGACGACTGGTGGGGCGGGCTGGAGGGAACCGCGGGGTCCGTGCAGCGCGCACTGCTGCTGCCCAGGCTGTTCTTCCAGCACTTCACCGACACCAGCTTCATGGCCGAGCGTGACGGCCAGATGGCCGGCTTCCTGATCGGCTTCCTGTCCCAGTCCCGCCCCGTCGAGAGCTACGTCCACTTCGTCGGCGTGTCGCCGGAACTGCAGGGGAACGGCCTGGGCCGCCGCCTGTACGAGCTGTTCTTCGAACTCAGCCGGGCACACGGGCGCACCCGGGTACGTGCGGTCACCTCGCCGTCCAACAGCGGCTCGTACCGCTTCCACCTGCAGATGGGATTCACAGCGGAGCCCGGCCCCGGCTCATTCGAGGGACGGCCGACGCACCCCGACTACGACGGCCCCGGACTCGACCGGGTGCTGTTCAGCCGCACAATCTGAGACGCGCACCCGCTTACCCCTGAAGTTCCGCCCTGCACCCATAAGGCGCGCTCGGCCACAGACCGATCCCGGCTAAATCACAAGGTCGCGACGACAACTCGCCCATACGCCCCATCAGCACTGAATAGCGGAGGCTAAACCGTAAATCGGGCCGGGGTCACCTCCGGCGGCTCGCTGTCTGTGCCCCATTGACCTGGTCGAACACGTGCGCGACCTACTCGCGCGCCCAGTTGGCCGGCCGATTTGAACCGACGACAGTGAAGGGACCCCGTCAGCTGCGCTCCATCGTGCTTGCGGCAGTAAGCGGATGGCTCGCACCAGCTAGAGGATCGTGTCCTCTGCCCGGCCGTCTGGGGCACTCCGGTGCGGCGACCTGCCGTGTCAGTTTAAATTGACAAAGTATGCCTGTCAGTCTAAACTGACAGGCATGGACATCGAAAATCTCAGCGCGGATCTCTCGTCGGATGACCCGGCAATCGGGCTTCGGGCCTCGCTGGCGCTCCATCGCCTGGCTGAGAGGGTCGAGGCGAACCACGTCGCGGCTGCCCGGGGAAAGGGCTGGTCGTGGCAGCAGATCGGAGACGCCTTGGGCGTCACCCGCCAATCCGTGCACACCAAATACAACAAGGAGTCGTCATGACCACCGAATCGGTTGTGCCGGAGAAGCTTCACGGCTGGGCCATCTATTTGCGGGCCAGTGAGGAGGCTCGTCGCCGGGGTGATCGCCGCACGGGCACCGATCACATCTTGCTCGCCTTGTTTGAAGATCCCTCGACCGAAGCCGCGCTGGGCGTGAACCTGCAGCAAGCTCGCCAGGCCCTTGAGTCGCTCGACCACGAAGCCCTGGGCGCCCTTGGCCTGGGGTCCGGCACCGACGCTCCCGCGCTGCCGATGCGCGCCGTGCCGAAGAAGCCGAGGATCAGAGACGTCGCGCAAAAAGATCGCCTCCGCATGACGCCCGCGGCAAAGAAAGTGCTTGAGGAAGCGTCGAAGCCCAATCGCCGGAGGCTTTATGTCACGGCTCAGCAGGTGCTGGCCCAGATCCTCACTCTCCAGCCGCCAGATCCTGCGGCGGCGCTGCTGGGCGCACTCGGCGTGAACACGTCGGAGGTTCGGCGCCGATTGGATGCGGTCACGCCCGACAGCTGAGTCCCCAGCGACATTCACAACTTCACGGGAAGGCGTACCGATCGGGCCGTTCCACGGCAGGGCACAGTTGCAAGCACTAGCCAAGTTCCAGACTGGCAGGCCACCCTCAGCACGCCAGCAGATACGAGCCCGTCTCCAGGACACCGCCGAGCACGACGAATTCAGCGAGGTCCGCCGCGACGCGCAGTGGGCCATCGACCAGATGGCCTGCCTGCCAAGCATGATTGACCCGCCTGGGCGTCCATCGCCGTCAGCCGTAGTTAGAGGCCTTGTGCCGCCGGATGTCGCGGCTGGTGGTGCGCGGCGCGTGATGGTGATGCCGGGTTCGACGGTGATGCCATTGCGCGTGGCCGCCTGCCGGGAGCCGTAAAGGAATCGGGTCAGATTCCGGCAGCTGGCTATCTCCAACAACTCGATCAGAAATCTTCCCCGTAAGTGGATCAGGATTGGAGTCGCGCGCCCTGATAAAACGGAGGTAATCGTTGCTGCTGCACGTCCGGAATTATAGACAGTGACGGTCGCGGTGCCATGGTTGCAATCGAGCGCCACCTGGATGACTGCGCCGCTGCGGAGCCAGCTCACGGCCTGCCAGCCCAGCGATGCCGCGTTCATCACGATGGCCACGATCGCCAGGATGCCCGTCTCCGTCATGGTTCATCCTGTCATGTACGGCGCACAGTGCGCAGCCCGCCATCCCCCCTGGGATGTGCCGAACTGCAACCGCGTTTGCAACCGGGTGGTGGCCTGCGGTCGGCTAGGCCGAACAAGCACCAGGTCAGCAGCGGTGGGGCGGGTGGGGCTCGAACCCACGACCGGCAGATTATGAGTCCGCTGCTCTGACCTGCTGAGCTACCGCCCCGTGCCAGGCGCAAGATTATCGTACCGGGCGCCCTGGGAGCGGAGTTATGCGGCTGTTGTCGGCCTCGGGTGCCCGCCCGTCTCTGCCAGCCTCAGTAGGCGGCCCTGGGGGGCGAACGCGTGAAGAACGATTGTCATACAGGCGGGAGTTCCACGTAATTCAGAGTTGCGGATAAGACGCGAGGATGCGCAGCGGATAGGCCGCGCGTAGGCGGAGGTTATGGGGTGGTGGTGAGTTAGTGGGTGGCGGGGTTACTAGGGGTTATCGGGGGGTTACGCGGGGGTGGGGGGCTGGGCGTGGGGGAGGTGGGCGGCAACTACGGCTGAGCGGCCGGAGTGGACGGCGGTCAGGGCTTCCTTGAGGACGGCGGGGAGCTGGGCCGGGTCGGCTACCGTGACGGCGAACGCGCCGCCCGCGGCGGCGGCTATGCCCGGGAGGTCGGCCTCGGTCTCGAAGGAGACCTGGAAGTCGTCGGCGGCGGCCGCGGCGCCGGAGGGGTGAACGCCCAGGGTGGACTGCTTTACGGCACGCCAGCCGCGGTTGTCGTAGATGACGGTGAGCGTCGGCAGGGCGTAGCGGCGGGACATCCAGTGCACCACGCTCGGCACGCCGAACAGGTAGCTGCCGTCGCCGACCAGTGCGACCACGGACCGTTCGGGCGCGGCGATCTTGGCCCCGAGCATCCCGCCGCCGGACCAGCCGAGCGAGCCGCCGCCGGAGCCCATGTACGAACCCGGCTGGTTGACATGAAGGTGCTCGGCGACCGTCTGGAAGTTGGTCACGGCCTCGGTGAGGATCAGCGGGTCCTCCCCCGCCAGCAGGTCGCGCACGCATGCGGTGAGATACGCCGGGGTGATCACGCCGTTCTCGGGCCGCTCCAGAGCCTCCCACGCCGCCTGCTGCGCTTCATGCTCGGCAGTTACCCGCGCCCGCCGGGTCTCCACCAGGTCAAGATCAACACCAAGATGATCCCGAACGTACGCGGGAATCTGTCCCACCGCCACCTTGCTGTTCGCGGCGGCGGAACGTTTCGCGGGGACGTGCCAGAGCGACATGCCCGTCTTGATCGGGTCGATGTCGATCACGTAGAGCGTCGCGTCATCCGACGGCTTGTTGTTCGACTCGATGTAGGGGAATGTCGCTGTCCAGCACAAGCACCACGTCGGCCGCGGCCAGCAGCGGATTCTGCTCCACCGTGGTGAACTGCCAGCCCCGGTGCATCGGGTGGTCGGCCGGGAAGTTCATCCGGAAGGCGGCCGACTCGAGGACCGGGATCGTCAGCAGGTCGACCAGGTCGACCAGGGCATCCACCGCCTCCGGGTCGCGGCCCAGATGACCGGTGATGATCAGCGGGTTCCGCGCGGTGGCGAGCGCGGTGGCGATCTCCGCGGTGACGTCCTCGGTCAGCGCGGCGGGATCGACCGGGCGGTAGCCAGCGGGGTCGGCCGGCTCCGGCCCTAGCCTCGGCCCGCGCCTGCGCCAGGGCCTCGATGAGGCCGGGATGGTCGCTGCCGAAGTTGGCCTAGATGTGGGTTACACCCGCCTCGGCCAGCGCCTCAAGGAGTGCGGTGCTCGTCGTGTAGTACCGCTCAGCCACCTGATCGCCTCCCGCGTCCGGTCGCCCCCCTTGTTTCGTTCCGCATATTTTCCAGATTGGGGACAAGGGTGACTAGTGAGGGCACCGCTGACTGTGGCCGAGCTCGTTTGTGCCGACTGACAGTTGACGGGGCGGCTCTTGCCAGGGGGCATGGGGGCCAGGGGGGCGGGAGCCCCCCCATCCCCCAGGGCCCCCCAGCCGGGACCCCGAGCCCCATCCCTGAAGTCTGGAGCCCCGTGCCGGAAGGGAGAGCTCCGCTCGGTTAGTAGCGGCCGGCCGCCTGCATCGACATCGCGTGCTCGACCAGGGTCACCAGGGTGGCCTTGGTCGATTCGCGGTTCCGCGCATCACAGGGGATGACCGGAACCGTGGACGGGATCGCGAGTGCCTCGCGCACGTCGTTGGACCGATGCGGGAACTGGCCGTGGAACCCGTTGATGCCGATGACGAACGGCAAGCCACTCGCCTCGAAGTAGTCCACCGCCGGGAACGAGTCGGCCAGCCGCCTGGTGTCGACGAGCACGACCGCGCCGATCGCCCCCTGGATCAGGTCGTCCCACATGAACCAGAACCGGTGCTGTCCGGGGGTACCGAACATGTACAGCACCAGATCCTTCTCAAGGGTGATCCGGCCGAAGTCCATCGCGACGGTCGTCGTGTTCTTGTCGGGAACGTGGGAAAGGTCGTCCACGTCGGTCGAGGCCACAGTCATGACGGCCTCGGTGGTCAGCGGCGTGATCTCCGAAACCGAGCCGACGAAGGTCGTCTTGCCCACGCCGAAGCCGCCCGCGACGACGATCTTGACCGATGTCATCGCCGAAGCGTCGCCGCCTCCGTGCGGCCGGGCGACGCTAGATCTTACGGAGTCCACTAAGCACCCTTTCGAGCAGGTTAAGGTCGGGGCGGCCCTCGGAGTCGTCACGCTGGTGAATGCGTACGAGACCGTCCGCGCTCATGTCCGCGACCAGGATCCGCGCGACGCCGAGCGGCATCCGGAGCACCGCCGAGATCTCGGCGACGGATCGCCAGTCGAGGCAGAACTGCAGGATCGCCTGGCACTCTGGTGCCAGGACGGACAGGTCGCGCGGCTCGTACACGGACGCTGTAACCAAGGCCTCAAGCGCAAGCTTGTACCTCGGCTGAGTCCGGCCGCCGGTCACGGTGTACGGGCGGACTAGCCGCGTCGCACCGCTCTCTTCCTCGGCCGGATACTGCTGCTGTTGTACCGGGGCGTAGGGTTGCCGCTGCGGCGGCGGCTCGTCCCATGGCCCGGCCCGTCCAGGACCTTGCCACGCGGGCGAGCCGCGGTCGTCACCGCCGCGGCCGAGCCCGGCCACCATGCCCCTCAATCGCGGGAGTTGCCGCTGGCATCATCGGCGCCCGTCTCCCGGAATCGCGCCCTGCATGACACCGCCGCGCGCGGCGGGGGTGAGTACCCGGCCCGCGCGCTCCACGAGCAGCGTCATCTCGTACGCGACAAGGCCGAGATCACAGGTGGAGGCCGCGAGCACGGCTATGCTGGCGCCGTTGCTGATCGCCATGATGACGAGCACACCGCGCTGCATCTCCACCACGGTCTGCACGACCGCGCCACCCTCGAATACCCGGGAGGCGCCCTGGGTAAGGCTGGTCAGGCCCGATGTGACCGCAGCAAGCTGATCCGCGCGTTCCTGGGGGAACCCAGCGGAAAACGCGAGCGGCAGGCCGTCCGATGAGACGACGACCGCATGGGCCACGTCCGGGACCCGCTCCACGAAGTTCGTGATCAGCCAGCTGAGGTCCTGGACCGGGCGTCCTGGCGTGCTCACGCGCGCTCCTCTTCTCGCCCGAACATGCAGGCGCCTCCTCGTGTCCTGATTGCTCTATCCGTGGGATTCATCCGTCTTATGGCTCCTCGTTCTGAGATGCGGTGGCACGCGCATCGCGTACTCCGCGCTGGAAGCTCGCCATCCGGCTGCGGATAGTCTCAGCCGACCTTGCAGGTGGCGTGCTCTCCGTCTCTGTGCCGGCACTGCTGCCGACCGATCCGGGCACGAGGTTAGCCCTCGGGGTGCGCTTCGGCAGCCCGGCCGTCGTAGTTTCATCTGACTCGGGTGCTGCGGCCACCCGTGCGGCTCGGTACCCCTCGTCCGCCGGGGAGCTCCAAGTCTGCCCGGCGGCAGCGGCTGGTGCCGCCGCGGCCGAGCTGAGCGAGGCAGTGCCGCTCCGGCGGAACCAGTCCGACTCAAGTGAGTCGAAGATCGGCAGCCGCTGGTCCTGCGTCCCGCCAACAGCCGGCGGGATCGTTACCTGGCTGCCGTCGGAGCCGCCGACGCCGTTGCCTGGACCGAGCGCCGTCGCCGGGCCCGAGCCGGAAGTCGCCGAGCCTCCGTCGCCCCCGAGCGCCGGCAGCCGCGTGGCACCGAAGTCGGGCGCTGCGCCGAAGTCGTCGCCGCCGCCGAACAGGGATCCGCCGTTCCCGCCGTTCCCGGCGTTGCCATTGCCGTTGCCGACCGGGCCTAGCGGGTTGTTGCCGGGCGTGCGCACCGGCAGCGTCCCGCCAGGGACGTTGATCGCGGGTGCCGGACCGCTGCCGCTGCCGCCGTTGGCGCCCGGCCTGCCGCTGCCAAGGCCGCTACCGCCGTTGGCAAGGCCACCGCCGTTGCCAGCCGTGCTGGCCCCGCCGAATGCACCGAACCCGCCGTTAGCGCCGCCGTTCCCGTTCCCGCCGTTCCCGCCGAGGCGCGGGATGCGCGCGGCGGTGGCCGCCGCACCACCAAGCCCGCCCGGGGCGCCGGCGCCAGCCCCGCCGGGCAGGACGGCCGGGCCGCTGAAGGCACCGGGTCCGCTGCTCAGCGTCGCCGTCGGGGCGGACAGGGATGGCGCGGGGCCGTAGTCGTCGGCCTCGAACTTGCGCAGCCGGCCGAGCGGCTGCGCCGACTCCGGCGAGGCCACCGACTCGGGCAGCCAGATCAGCGCGGTGAGACCGCCCGACTGGGCGTGCCGCAGCCGGACCCGCACTCCGTGCCTGGCGGCCAGGCGGCCGACCACGAACAGGCCCATCCGGCGGGAGACGGCGACGTCCACCACCGGTGGGTTGTCGAGCCGCCAGTTCGCGTGCGCCATCTCCTGCTCGGAGATGCCCACGCCGTTGTCGGTGATGTCGAGCAGCACGCCGCCGCTGGTCAGCGGCTGGCCGGTCACGTACACCTGGGTGTCTTCTGGCGAGAAGGTGGTCGCGTTCTCCACGATCTCGGCGACGAGGTGGACCACGTCGTTGACCGCCTGGCCGATGACCTGGATGCCCGGCTGCACGTTGAGCACGACGCGCTCGTACTGCTCAATTTCCGAGATCGCGGCGCGGAGCACGTCGACCAGCGGCACCGGCTGGCTCCAGCGGCGGCTGGCGGCCTCGTGGCCCGCGAGAACCAGGAGGTTCTCCGAGTTGCGGCGCATGCGAGTGGCCAGGTGGTCCAGGCGGAACAGGCTGGACAGCCGGTCCGAGTCCTGCTCGGTCTGCTCCAGGTTGTCGATCAGGGAGAGCTGGCGTTCGATCAGGGACTGGCTGCGGCGCGACAGGTTGACGAACATCGCGTTCAGGTTGCCGCGGAGCAGGGCTTCGTCGGCGGCCAGCCGGACCGCTTCCCGGTGGACCTGGTCGAAGGCCCGCGCCACCTCACCGATTTCATCGGTCGAGTTGACGCCGATCGGCTCGATCTCGGCGGAGGCGTCGCCGCCCTCGCTCTGGCTGAGCCGGCGCACCATCTCCGGCAGCTTCGAGCCGGCCACCTCAAGGGCGTCCGCGCGCAGCTTGCGCAGCGGGCGGATCATCGACCGGGCCACGAAGGTCGTGATCAGCAGCACCAGGAGCAGCAGCAGGAGCGTGACGACGGCGACGACGATCGCGCTGTGCAGGGCGGTCTGCGCGAGCGAGTTGGCCTGCGATTGGATCTGCGCAACCAGGCCGCCGGTGCCGTTGCTGACCCTTTGCATGAGGCTGATCTGCGCGGACTGCGTGTTCCACCAGCACTGGGCCGCGGTGTCGTTGGTGCAGGTCTGCTGGGTACCGATCTGCAGCTTCGTCGTGCCCGCGGTGGCGATGGCGAGCGACTCGGCGCTCTCCGCCTCGTCCACCGGCTCACCGGAGACTGTGTTGCTCAGCGTCTGCTGCTCGGCGATCGAGGCCACCGCGTTGAACTGGGCTTTGTCCGCCGATTGCTGGGCGACCGCCTGGTTCAGGTTGGTCAGTGCGGAGGGAGTCAGGGTGGGCGGCGTGGTCTCCAGCGCCTGGTAGAGGTAGGCGCGCTGCAGCGAGGTGTCGTCCTCGGTGTGCAGCAGCGCGTTGAGCACCGTGACGTCGGACTGGAGGTCGGCGTTGCCGGTACCTGCCGCGACGTCGGCGCTGAACGTGATGAACGACTGGATGATGCGTTCGTAGTTCGTGATGACCGAGACCGCCGGGGCCTTCGTCCCGGTCGCCGCCTCGCGGATGTACTGCAGGTCGCTGACGCCGGCCAGCACACCGTTCTGCAGGTCGAGGACCGTCTGCCCGCGGTAGCCGCTGCCGTCGATCACCGCCGGCGCGGCGGCCGTGATCGCGCCAAGGGCCTTGTCGGTCGCGCTTCGGTCGTTCCCCAGCGTGCTCGTCATCGACCCGGGTGCGCCGCTGATCCCGCCCGCGGCGACGTAGCCCGCGGTCGCGTCCCGCTCGTTGGCGAGGTCCCCGATGCCGGTGACAACGAGAGCGTTCAGGTTCGCAAGGGTCTGGACGCGCTTGAACGACTCGTAGTTGTTGACCGAGCCAACGATCTGGATCACGCCGAGGATCAGGGCGGTGATGGTCGGCACCGCGATGATCGCGACGAGCCGCCAGCGCACGCGCCAGTTGCTGATCGACAGCGGCGAGCCCTTGCGCACGGGAGGTGTGGCCTTGCCCCCAGGCACACCAATATGCCGGCCCGGCGATGCCGGGACCGGAAGGCTCATCTCGGCATGGTCGCCAGGAGAGCCGGCGCCCTGGCCGTTCTGGCCAAGGCCGACGGCCAGCGGTCCGCCCTGCGACGGACCTCCGCTCCCGTTGAACGGAAGGCCGGAAGCCGGCGTCTGCGGACCACCGTTTCCGTTGGTCATCGAACGTCTACGCACTGCGCTTACACCTCGCAGCTTCAAGGGCAACCTGGACAAGCACAGGGCAACTCTTCCAGCTAGCGCTACGAAACGGGTAGGGACATATAATCATCAATCGGCCGCCTATGACCCGGCATTCACCGGGAATCACCCTGAACTTTGGTGGACGCCCACCACGTCCACCGCAGGAGGGCAAGGCCTATTCTGGCCTGCGCAGCTCAGGGAAGGCTACCCCGCTTCCGGCGCGGATGACTCAGAAACGGCTCAGAAGCCCACGGGGCACTGCCATTCCGGGCTCAGCCTTAAGCGGAGACTGTTGAATCCGCTTTAGCCGGAGACCCCGAGCGCCCGCGCGATCAGCATTCGCTGCACCTCAGAGGTACCTTCGCCGATCTCTAGGATCTTCGCGTCACGGTAGAATCTGCCCACCGGGGACTCGTTCATGAAACCGGCGCCCCCGAAGATCTGGGTGGCATCGCGGGCGTTGTCCATCGCCGCGTTCGAGGCGATCAGCTTGGCGATCGCCGCCTCCTTCTTGAACGGCACCCCGGCGACGAGCCGGGCCGCCGCGTCGTACCAGGCGAGCCGGGCGGCGTGCACCCGTGTGGCCATGTCGGCGAGCTTGAACGCGATCGCCTGGTGCCTGCCGATCGCCACGCCGAACGCGACCCGGTCGTTCGCGTACCGCGTGCATTCGTCCACGCACCCCTGGGCCAGGCCGGTCGCCAGGGCGGAGATCGCCACCCGGCCCTCGTCGAGGATGCGGAGGAACTGTGCGTACCCGCGGCCGCGCTCGCCCAGCAGGTTCGCTTCGGGGACGCGGCAGTCGGCGAAGGAGAGCTCGCGGGTGTCGGAGGCGCACCAGCCGACCTTGGAGTACTTGGGGGCCGGGTGGAAGCCCGCGGTCCCGCTCGGTATGACGATGGTCGAGTTCTCCCGGGTGCCGCCCTCGCTCCCGGTGAGCGCCAGCACCGTGACCAGCGAGGTGATCGAGGTGCCGGCGTTGGTGATGAACGCCTTGGTTCCGTTGACGACCCACTCACCTGCCTCGAGCCGGGCCGTCGTCCGCATGGTGCCGGGAATATCGGTGCCACCGTCCGGCTCGGTCAGGCCGAACGCCGCGATCCGCTCCCCCGCCACCAGATCCGGCAGCCAGCGGTTGCGCTGATCGTCGGTGCCGAAACGGAAGATCGGCATCGCGCCGAGCGTCACCCCGGCGTCGAGTGTGATCGCGACCGAGGAGTCGACCCGTGCGAGTTCCTCGATCGCCAGGCAGAGCGTGAGGAAGTCACCGCCCATGCCGCCGAACTCCTCAGGGAACGGCAGGCCGAACAGGCCGAGCTTGCCCATCCCGGCGACGATGTCATAAGGGAACTCGCCGCGCTCGTAGTAGTCCGCGATCACCGGAGCCACCACCTCGCGGGCGAACGAGGCGACCGTCGCGCGCAGGTCGCGCTGCTCAGGCGCCAGTTCGTAATCCACCATGACCGCATGCTAGCGCCGGTTTTGGGGTCGGTGAGGACCGCCGCGCCGCCGCTTTAAGCCGCTCTGAGACGGTGTTCCCCCGGAGACTACTGCGTTAGGCGGCTCGCTGGCGGTATGGTAGCTGGCAACGGCTACCGGCTTCGAGCGAGGAGATGGCGATCCTGACCTGCCCAAACTGCGGCATCGGGGTGCAGCCGGAGGACCTGATTTGCTTCCGGTGTGGCGCTAACCTGCCGCACGCCCCATACCCCGACGATGACATCCCGTCGCCCACGGTGTCTCAGCAGTACATTCGGCCAGGCGACAGCGGCGCGCGGCGCCGTCCCTCGCTTGTCCTGCTGCGGATCGCGTTCCCAACCGGCAACGTCGATGTCCCGGCCGGCACCTCCGTCATCCTCGGTCGCGACCCAGCCCAGTCGCTCGTCGCCGCTGCGTTCGCGCAGTACGACAACGTCTCACGTAAGCACGCGACGGTGGTTGTCGATGACAGCGGACGTGCCACCATCCGCGACGAGGGATCGACCAACGGCACGTTCGTGAACAACGAGCGGGTGATGCCTTATACCGAGGTCCGACTGGTGGACGGCGACCAGATCCGGCTCGCGGCGGACGTGACCGGTGACGTTTCACTGCCCAGAGGCGAGCCAGACCCAGCTAACCTTAGCCGCAACGGCTTCGTCTGACCGACCTGGCCTTTTACCTACACGACTGCATGTCGCGTCGCCAGGAACGGAACAGCTAGTTATGTCGCCTGCGTCAGATACGCCTCGGTATCCCGGAAGACCGGCCCAGCCCGCCGCGCTGCCCGGCCGCCGGGCGCGGGCGCTGCCGGCCGCGGTACCACCCGAGCCGCCGGTGCTGCCTGCCCCGGTGCCAGACGACGGTTTCGCGGCGGGCGACACGGGGCGCCCCGGCAGCGATCATCCGGACGCGACGGCCGCGGGGATGCCGACGCCGCCACCGGACTCCTGGTTCACCCCCCGCGGCCCGGCGCAGGCGCCCCAGGGCCGGCCGTCGGCACCGGGGCAGCAGCAGGCGCCGGAACAGGGCGCTGGCCGAGGGCAAGGCGGAGTACAGGACTTCAGGGGCCAGGACCAGCCGCACGGGTACCCGCCCAAGGACGGCTACGGCCGCCCCGCCGGTTACGGGCAGCCCAACGAGTACGGGCAGGCAAGCGGTTACGGACCGCCGAACGGGAACGGCACGCAGCCGGGGTTCGGCCCGCAAGCGGGCTGGATGCCCGGACGGGACGCCGCGCCGCCGCAGCAGCCGATGCCGCCGGTTCGGCAGCCGCCGATGCCGCCCATGCCGCCGGCGGGGCCGGTCCCCGGTACGGCGCCGTTCGGCACGTTCGCGTCGCCGCAGATGCCCCCGCCGCCACCGGCCGGCGGGTATCCCGGCGCGCAGCCCGGGCAGTATCAGGGACCCGGCCAGTACTCAGGGCCAGCACAGTACCAAGGCCCGGGGCAGTTCCCGGGGACAGGGCAATCCCAGCCGCCGGGACAAGTCCCCGGACCCGGTCACCCCCAGGGGCCAGGGCAGTTCCAAGAGCCGAGACAACTCCCCGGACCCGGTCACCCCCAGGGCCCGGGGCAATTCCAAGGGCCGGGACAGGTGCCCGGCAACGGCCAGTACCAGGGGCCCGGCCAACTCCAGGGGCCCAGTCAGCTCCAGGGATCTGGGCAGCCTCAGGGATCAGGGCAATTCCCGTGGACCGGTCAGTATCAGGGACCAGCACAGTTCCAAGGACCTGGCGAATCCCAAGTGACAGGGCAATACCAGGAACCCGGGTACCAGTTTCCGGGTAGCGGCCAATATCAGGGACCGGCACACCTTCAAGGGACAGGACAACCCCAAGGGCCTGTGCAACCCCAAGGACAAGGGCAATTCCAGGGCGCGGGGCAATTCCCGGGGACGGGCCCGTACCAAGGGCCGGGACAGCCGCACGGACCGGGCCATTCCCAGGACACCGGGCAATACCGGGGACCCAGGCAGCAGCCAGCGGGCAACGGGCAATACCAGGGGCCGGCACAGCTCTCCGGCGGCGGCCAGTACCAGGGGCCGACGCAGCTGCCGGGGACCAGGCAGTTTCAGGGGGCAGCGTTCCCGGGGGTGGCAGAGCGGCCAGGAGGTTACCCCGGCCCGGCCACCGGGCTCTCCGGCCAGCCCCGGGAGGGGTTCGGCGGACTCCAGCCGCAACCGGGGTCTGATCCCCGGTTCGGCCCGGCGGGCGGGGCCGGCCAGTTCGCGGCCCCATCCCCTGCGGTCGCCCCTCCCCCGGCGGGCAAGGTCCCGGCGAAGCGGAGACGCGTCCTGCTGGGCGGCGGTGCCGTTGCGGTGGTGATCGTGCTGATCGGCGTGCTCTTCGTCACCAAGGGCTTCGGGTACTTCGGCGGACCGTCCGATCCCGGCTGCAAGGTGTACGCGAACACCGCGCTGAGCGCCTACAACAAGACGATCAACGACCTCAACGCCCAGGCGTCGCAGGCCACGCTCTCGGCCGACATGACCGCGGCGATCGGCGGCCTCACCAACGCCTCGGCCCAGGCGCAGTCACCAGCGGCCAAGTCAGCCCTCAGCGCGCTGCTGGCGGAGTTCAAGGTTGTCCGCGCGGACGTGGCCAAGGGCTCGGTCCCCGGGTCAACGGTGAAAGCGCTCAACGCCGCCTCCGCCGCCGCCGACAGCGCCTGCTGAGACCCCCACCCCGCGAGCCGAAGGGCGCCGTTCTGTCCTCGGCTGGGGAGGGGGAGCACTCCCGCGAGCCAAAGGGCCGTCCCGCCGTCTTGTACTGAGGAGTGAGGCGGTTCTGGCCTCACGACGAGGGAAAGACGGCGGACTCCGGCGGCCTGGCGGCGAGCGGGAAAACACAGAACGAGCGACCGAGCGACGAGGGAGAAGACAGGGGCTACAAGCGCCCGGCGGCGAGCGGGAAAACACAGCCCGGCGGCGAGGGGGGCAACACAGCCGACTTCGGCTGATTGTCGCGACCGTACCCATGGGGTCGCCGCTGGCCATACTGTGGATGTGTGGCAGCCATCTCCCAGTCCCCGGAACCGGCCCATGGAACCTGACCCGCTGCTTGACAGCCTGCGGAACGCGGTAACGGCGATGCCCGACGACGTTCCGCTGCGTCTGCACCTGGCGGCGCTGCTGCTGCGCGGCGGGCAGCGCGATGAGGCGGTGCGGCATCTCGGCGCGGTCCTGCAGCGTGACCCGGGGAACGGTGAGGCGCTGACCATGCTCACCACGGGGTCGCCAGGCGCTTCCGGTCCGCCGGTGCCCGCCGGCCCGCTGGCGGAGGAAGACGCGTCGAGGACGAAGCCACGGGACCGTTCGGGTGAACCAGGGAGATCAGCCGGGGCGGACGGGGACGCGGCGGCGACGCCAGCCCCTGACGACCCGGAGGTTGCCGCGGATCCAGGCGGCCGGCCCGCTGCCCCCGCCGGGGAAGCCGCCGACGGCTACGACTGGACGCAGGCCGAGGACGAGCTGCGGGACGTGCTGCCCGCCATGTTCGTCGGCGAGGCGGGGTCGGTGTCGGCCGGGCTCGACGAGGCCGGGGCGTACGACGCCGAGCACACCGGGCTCACGCTGGCCGACGTGGCCGGTCTTGACGAGGTCAAAAAGCGGCTCGAGGCGGCCTTTCTCGCCCCGATGCGCAACCCCGAGCTGCGCAAGCTCTACGGCAAGTCGCTCCGCGGCGGCCTGCTGCTCTACGGTCCGCCCGGCTGCGGGAAGACGTTCGTGGCGCGCGCGGTCGCGGGCGAGCTCGGCGCCCGGTTCATCACCGTGTCGTTCGCCGACCTGATCGACATGTTCGTCGGGCGGTCCGAGCGGAACATCCATGACCTCTTCGAGGTCGCGCGGCGGAACGCACCGTGCGTGGTCTTCCTCGACGAGGTGGACGCGATCGGGCAGAAGCGCTCCCAGTTGCGCAACACGCCGATGCGCTCTGCCGTCAACCAGCTGCTGCTTGAGCTGGACGATGTCGCGTCGGACAACACCGGGGTGTTCCTGCTGGCGGCGACCAACCACCCGTGGGACGTCGACTCCGCGCTGCGGCGGCCCGGGCGGTTTGACCGGACGCTGCTGGTGCTGCCGCCGGACGGCCCGGCCAGGGAGGGCGTGTTCCGCTTCCACCTGCGCGACCGGCCCGTCGCCGGGATCGACCTGGCCCGGCTGTCGCGGCTGACCGACGGGTACTCAGGGGCCGACATCGCGCACGTCTGCGAGACCGCCGCCGAGCAGGCGCTGCTCGACTCGGTGAGCAAGGGCGAGCCCCGGCTGATCGGCCAGGCCGACCTGGAGGCATCGATTACCGAGGTCAAGCCATCGCTTGGCACCTGGTTCGAGACCGCGCGGAATGTCGCGCTGTTCGCGAACGAAGGTGGCGCATACGATGATCTGGTGGCATACCTGCGCAAGCGACGGCTGATCTTACGGAAACCGGTGACTTGACGGAGCTGAGACAGGAACTGGCGCGCGCCGCCACCATGCTCGACCTCGGGCGCTATGACGAGGCCACGACGCTGCTCGCCCGTCTTGTCTCCACCGAGCCCGACAGTGGCCGGGCTTGGTGCCTCTTCGCCCGCGCCCACCTCGGCGCGGACCGCTACGCCGAAGCGGTCGAGGCCGCCAACCGGGCCGCGGCCATCGAGTCGGGCGAGGAATGGCCGCACCGGCTTGCCTCCAACGCGCTGATGCATCTGGGCAATCACGCCGAGGCGCTGCGGGCGGCGGCCGAGTCCCGGCGGCTGGCCCCTTCGTACTGGCAGACGCACGTGTGCGTCGCCCAGGCGGCGCTGGCGGCCGGGCAGCCCGCCCTGGCGGCCTCGGCGGCCGCCGAGGCGCGGTCGCTGGCGCCGAACGAGCCGGACGTGCACTTCCTCTCCGGCAAGGTGGCGCTCGCGCGCGGCGACCTGGTCTCCGCCCGTGCCCACCAGGAGCGTGCGCTGGCGCTCGACCCGGTGCACAGCGGGGCGATGAACGAGCTCGGGCGGATCCGCTTGCGGCGGCATGACACGGTCGGCGCGATCAGGCACTTCATCTCCGCGGCGCGCACCACGCCGGGCGAGCACATTTACTCGCGCAACATCGACGTGGTGATCATCAGGTCGGTCTCGCGGCTGATCTACGTGTTCGTGCTGATCGCGATGATCATGCTCTGGATTCCGGCGGTGGCGCACGTGGACCGGCTGCCGCTCGCCCTTGGGTTCGCCGGGGTGGCGGTGGCGATCATGGCGAGCTTCGTCTTCCTGGTCGCGCGATTGCCCCGGGAGGCACGGCACCTGGTCCGCCGGACCGTGGCCAGCCGGCGGGTCGCCACGGCGTTGCTGATCGCCGTGGGCGGGGTGGGCATCGCGTTCGCCGCGGTAGCGTTCGTCCCGGCGTCGGAGCTGCCCCAGACGCTGCCGGTCGCCATCATCGTCACGATCGCCGCGCGGATCACCGCCACCGCCCGGCTCCGTTCCGGCGGCTCCGGGGCCGGCGGGCCCGGCGGCAGGAACCAGCCGGGCGCGCCGGCTGACCGGCGCCAGGGGCGCCGGACCAGCCCGACCCAGCCGCTGCCGCCTACCCGCCGCCGCTAGCCTCGGTCAGGTTGGGGAGCCGGCCGCGGCACCGGTCTGCTGGCCGTTGTCCCAGCGGGTCAGGGTGCGGTCCCAGTCCAGGGCAACGGTGGCGCCGCCGCCCTGGGCGAGTTCGCTCTCCCAGTCCTCGACCGGGACTCGCCAGAGAACCTCGAACTCGATGCCGCTCGGGTCCTTGGCGTAAAGGGACTTTGACAGCCGGTGGTCGCTCTCCCCCACCAGCGCCCCCGCGTCGACCAGCTTCTGCCTGGCCTCGACCAGTTCCGCCAGCGTGCCCACTTCCCAGGCCAGGTGGTAGAGCCCGACCGACGGCCGGCCGTCGGCGTGCCCGGCGCCGACCTCGAACAGGCCCAGGTCATGGTCGTTGGCCGACCCCGGGGATCTGAGGAAGGCGGCCTGCCCGGGGATCTGCAGGCGGACCTCGAAGCCGAGCGTCCGGGTGTAGAAGTCGACCTCACGCTCCAGTCCGTTCACGTAGAGGACGGCATGATTGAGACGGCGAACGGGCATGGCGGCTCCTGAGCTTGGGGGGTAATCGGGCGGACATCACGCTGCCCGCCCGGCTCGCCGACCAGTTTGCTGGTTCACTCGCCGCGCTGGCGAGCGCGGATCGCCCTGATCCGACGGCGCTGCGACTTGTCAAGCGCCAGGTAGCCGGCGACCGGCACCGCCGCGGCAATGGCGATGACCGCGATCCCCGCCCAGATGGCCCAAGTGGGGAGAACGATCAAGAGGATCAGCCCGAGAACGATCCCGGCTATCCCAACCTTCAAGCCTGGTGTCATGATGACTCCATCCATCCCGAGCTATCCCGCCCAGTCACGTCCAGCTTAGCCGTTAACCGTGGAGGACCGCCGTGCCGATCTCGTTGCCGGTCGACGATGAGGCCAACGCCCTGCTGACGCGCAGCGCGCTCGCGCTGCTAATCGCGATGCTACTCGATCAGCAAGTACCTTTGGAGCGCGCCTTCAGCGCGCCGCGTGATCTGGTGGCGCGACTGGGGCATGAGCCGACCGCCGAGGAGCTCGCCGCGTTCAACCCGGAGGAGCTGGCGGCGGTATTCGGCGAGCGGCCGGCCCTGCACCGGTTCCCGAAGGCGATGGCGGCGCGGACCCAGGAGCTGGCCCGGCTGATCGTCGCCGAGTACCAGGGAGACGCTGCCGCGCTGTGGTCGACCGCGACTTCGGGGGCTGAGCTGCTGAAGCGGGTGGCGGCGCTGCCGGGGTTCGGCGAGCAGAAGGCGAAGATCTTCGTGGCGCTGCTCGGCAAGCAGCTGGGCGTGCGGCCGCCCGGATGGCGCGAGGCGTCCGGGGCATTCGGGATGGAAGGGTCGTATGTGTCGGTAGCGGACATCGTCGACGACGAGTCGCTTGGCAAGGTCCGGTCCTATAAGCAGACGCTCAAGGCCGCGGCCAAGGCCAAGGCGGCCAACTGAGCCGGTACCTGGCAACGGCCGGGGAGGGTGGAATGGCACGCCGGGCGGCTGGGGCGCGTGGGGTGACGGAGCGCATCCCGATCCGCCGGCTTCGCCGTCGGCAGGGTCCTCGGGCCGGTCGGCTACGCCAACGACAGCGCCGCCACCGGTCGGCTACGCCAACGACAGCGCCTATTGGTGTCATTGGCGTAACCGGCAGGTTCGAGCAGGTCATTGGCGTAGCCGACAGGTCAGGCCCCTGTCAGCCACGCCAACGACAGCGCCTATTGGTGTCGTTGGCGTAGCTGACAGACTTCCCTTTGGCCATTGGCGTCGGTGACAGGTTCCCTTTGGCCATTGGCGTCGGCGACAGGTTCGAGGTGGTGGGCGGGTGGGGCATACGGGGCTGGGGAGGCCTATGGGTTGGGCTAAGCGGGGATCACCAGGGCGGCGGCGGCGATGACGGCCGCCGCGGCCAGGACCCGGAGGAGGGCGGCCCCCGCGCCGGGAGTGGCGGCCGGGATCATCGCGAAGCCCGCGCCCAGGGCGAGCAGGCAGGCGCCGAGCGCGAGCAGCTTGGCGTGCCTGCGGAGGGTGCGGGCGGGGTCGGCGCCGGACTCGGCGATGTGCGTGACCAGCAGGTAGGCGGTCAGGGCAGCGCCGAGCGCGGCGGTGTGCCAGGGGCGGGCCTGGTGCTGCACCTCGAGCCAGAGGACGGCCGCCACCGCGATCTCCTCCCAGGGGACCGTGCGCAGCAGGGCCAGGAAGTTCAGCCAGGCGCGGATATAGGACGGCTGGAGGTAGGCATCGTCCGGCTCGGGGACATCGGCCAGGGCCAGCCGCAGGCCACCGGCGGTCACCGCGATGATCGCGACGGCCAGGGCGGTCGCCGGCCAGCCGCCGGGCCCGGGCGGAGCCGCTGACCACGCGACGCTGACGGCGCCGAGCAGCAGGGCGGCCAGCCGCGGGCCGGCCGCGGACAGGAGGCCGGAGCGCTGGGTGGCGGCGGTGTGCCGCCGCGGGCCGGACAGGCCGGGCGTTTCTGTGCGGTCGGGCGTGCCGGTCATCGGCGGGTCACCAGGGGGCGGCGGGTGTACGGGGCGAGGGGCAGGTCCAGCGGGGCGCTGCCGTCCCAGGCGACGACCGGGACGCCAAGCTCGCGGAGGGAGAAGCGGATCGCCTCCTGCTCCAGGCGCCAGATCCGGCGGGCCGCGTTGTCGGTGAACGCACGCCGGTGCGGCGGCCCGGCGTTGAGCACGTCCACCACGATCAGGGAGAAGCCGCGCTCGCGCATGTCGCGCAGCGCCTCGACGAACCGGCCGTCGAGCAGCGGGGAGAACGCGATCACGAGGGCGCCGGGAGGCAGCGCGGCCCGTGGCAGGCGGCTGAAAACGGCGCCCCGGTGGTACCCGGCGTCGGACTGGAGCAGCGCGTCGATGATCCGGTAGACCTGGCGGCGGCCGAGCGAGGGCGCCAGCCAGTGCGCGCCGCCCCACTGGTAGGTGATCACTCCCACCCGGTCGCGGGCGGCCAGGTGGGCGCGGGCCGCGCCCGCCGCGCCGCGCAGCCCCAGGTCGAGCGAGGAATGACCGGGCTCCCCCACGTCCGAGGTCGCGTCCACCAGCAGCACGACGTCCTGCGAGCGCTCGGCGGCGAACGTATTCACCTGCAGGCGGCCGAGGCGGGTGGAGGCCGGCCAGTTGATCGCCCGCTGCCGGTCGCCGGGGACGTACTCGCGCACGCCGGTGAACTCGGTGCCCTCGCCGGGTACCCGGGCCCGGTGCTCGCCCAGCCGGTTCGGCAGCTTGCTGAGGACGACCTCGTTCCGCTGCACGGCCGGTGACGGGTAGCAGTCGATGGTGGGGAGGGCGTATTCGACCCGGCCCTCGGTCAGCCGCCAGCGGTCATGCAGGGTGAGGGTGACGGAGCCGAGCTTCCGCTTCCCCCAGCGCTCGATGGCGAAGGTGAACCGGGCGGCCTGGCCGTTCACCGCGATCGCGCTGCCCGGCTCGATGCCGCGGCCTGGCGTCAGTTCCCAGCGGGCGTCGTAGCGGGCGGTTTCCCCCTGGTCTTCGACGTCGTGCACGGCGACATCGACCGCGGCGGGCTCGCCCTCGTAGATCCGGGTCGCGGTCAGCCCGACGCGCACCCCGAGCCGGCCGGGGAGCGCGCCGCGGGTCGCGCGGCCGGCGCCGAGCAGCAGCAGCGGCGGCCCGGCGAGGCCGGCCAGCTCCGGGCGGCGGGTCACCACCGCGAGCAGCAGGCCGGCCGCGGCCAGCGTCAGCAGGCGGCGGGCGTGCCGGGACGGCCGCCAGCGGACCTCGATCTCGTTGGCGGTGACCTGAGTCGACGCGCCGAGGTTGGCGTCGACCGTCGGCCCGTTCGGCTCGGCGGCCGCGGCTGTCCCGGCCGGGCCGGCCAGCATCAGCCGGCGACCACGCCGGCCCGGGCACCGCCCGTGCCGGCCCGGGCGGCCGGGTCGGTGCGGGGGGTCGGGACGGCGGACAGCAGCCGCGCGACCACGTCGTCGGCCGAGACCTGGCGGACCCAGAGCTCCGGGCGGAGCGTGATCCGGTGCGCCAGGGCCGGCACCGCGACCTGCTTGATGTCGTCGGGTACCACGTAGTCGCGCTGGTGCAGCAGCGCCTGGCCCCTGGCCAGCTGGACCAGCGCGAGGCCGCCGCGGGGGCTGGCGCCGACCTGGATCTGCGGGTCCTTGCGGGTCGCGGTGACGATCGCGATCACGTAGTCGAGCAGGTCATCGCTGATCTCGACCCGCTCGAGCGACTCACGCATGGCGAGCAGGCCGGCCGCGTCGGTCACCGGCACAAGCGCGACCGCCTCGGCGGCGCGGTCGACCCGGCGGCGCAGCATGTCGGTCTCGTCGCCCTTGGTCAGGTAGCCGAGGCGCAGCCGCATCAGGAACCGGTCGAGCTGGGCCTCGGGAAGCTCGTAGGTGCCCTCGTACTCGATCGGGTTGTCGGTTGCCAGCACGATGAACGGCGATGGCAGCCGCCGCGACTGGCCGTCCACGCTGACCTGGCCCTCGCCCATGGCCTCAAGGAGGGCGGCCTGGGTCTTCGGCGGCGTGCGGTTGATCTCGTCGGCTAGCAGCAACTGGGTGAAGACCGGGCCCGGGCGGAAGACCATCTCGCCGTTGCGCTGGTCGTAGAGCGGCGCGCCGACCACGTCGGACGGTAGCAGGTCGGGGGTGAACTGGATGCGGGCGAAATCAAGGCCGAGCACGCTGGCGAACGATCGCGCGATGAGCGTCTTGCCCAGGCCCGGCAGGTCCTCGAGGAGCACGTGGCCGCCCGCCAGGATGCCGATCAGGACAAGCTCGAGGGTGCGGCGGCGGCCGACTACCGCCTTATCGAGCTCGTCCAGGATGGCGGCGGCCTGCCGCGCGGTCTCTTCCGGGGTCACAACTGCTCCAATCGGGTGATCAGATGGCCCAGGGTGCGGCGGGGGATGCCCTGCCGCTGCCGCTGGCGATCGTCGGTGTTCAGTGCCTGCGCTGGGTCGATCCAGGGCCAGAGTGACTCGTCGGCGCGGGTGCGGCAGAACGCCCGCCGGGCCGGCTCCGGCTCGGTGTACAGGTTGACGCCGTGGCTGTCAGCCAGCCGGGCGGCGAGGATGTGCTCGAGCACCGGGCGCAGGTCGGACTCGTAGCCCGCGCGGCTGCCGAAGCTGGTCGCGACGATGAACCGGCGCTGGCCGTAGCCGGAGATCGACCGCGCCTGCTGTTTCTCCTTGGCGCGGCGGAATGCCTGGGCGGACGACCTGGGGATGGTGCCGCGAAGCACGATCAGCGCGAGCACGGTGGCGGCGACGGCGACGGCGACGACACCGGGCCAGCCCGCGACGGCGGCGCCCGCCAGCGCGGCCACCACGACGGCGACCGCGGCGATCAGCAGTTCGGGGATCGCTTCGCGCCAGCGGCCGCGGCTGGTGCCCGCGGGAGCGCTGTCGGCCGCGGTTGCGCGGCGGCCGGGGCTGGTGCTCATACCCGGCCGCCTCCGGCGGCCGGCGTGGCCGCGGCGGCCGGCTCGGCCGCCTCGGCCGCTGCCTTCGCCGCGGCCAGCTCATCGGCCAGCTCGTCAAGCGCCGCGCTGGCGGCGGCCCGCTGGCTGACGGCGACCGGATGGGTGGAGAACCGCGCCTCGTAGAACAGGGCGGTCAGCCTGCTGGCGGCGGGACCGCGGACGGTGCCGGCGGCGACTGCCCGGGCGAGCAGCTCGTCCGGGGTGTCGGCCACCGAGCGCTTGGTGCCCCGTTCGGCCAGGCTGCGTTCCATCGCCACGTAGCAGGCGATGATCGCGGCCCGCGCGTCGTCGATCTCGGCCAGCGCGGCGCGTCCCGACTCCACCGCTTCGCGCAGTTCCTCGGTACCGGTGTCGGTGATGACGAGCGGCTCGGCCGCCTTCCGCAACCGTGACGACCACCAGATGCTGATCACCACAGCCGCGATGAGCACGACGACGAGCAGACCGTAGAGGATGGGGCCCCACGGGATGTGCAGCGTCCAGCCGCCGCCATGGCTGACCGGCAGCCGCTGCGCCTTTACCTTGCCGGCTTGGGCCGGCGGCTGCCGCGGCGGCGTCGCCTTGCCGAAGAAGTGCAGGTGCAGATCGCTGATCAGGACCACCGCGACCGCCAGCATGCCCGCGCTGAGCAGCCACTTGAGCGCGAACCGGAGCACCACCGACGGCTCGGCGTCGGCCGGTTCGCCGGTGTAAGGCCGCCGCTCGGCCGCGCGCCTGGCCGCGGCGTCCCGGCGGAACGTGATCACCAGCAGAGCGGCCAGTATCACCTCGAGCGCCAGGCCGATCGGGACCCCGTCGGACTTCAGCGGCCCGTTCCACCGGGGGGACAGGACCTCGCCGCGCAGCCCCGCGGCCGCCAGGATGACCAGCAGCACCAGCGGGAGCAGACGGGCGATCTGCTGCCTGGCTGTCATTGCTGGCGGCTCCTAGCCGGGGCGGGCGGGTGCGTGGTTCGATTCCGGTTGATTCTGGTCAGAACCATACCCGGAAGCGACCGCGCGCGACGCTACGGGATCAGCACGATCTTCCCCCGGAGATGACCTTTGGCCAGCTCGGCGTAGGCGGCGCTGACCTCGGTCAGCGGGTAGCTGCGGGCGATCGGCAGCTCGACCTCCTTGCTGGCGATGAGCTTGGCCAGCTGCTCGAGGGTGGCGGCGCTGGCGCCCGCGGCGTTGCCCTCGGCCTTGATCCCGTACTTGGCCACGGCGTCGAAGCGGACGACGCTGTCGATGCGCTCCGGCGCTACCTTCAGGTCGTTCAGCGCCAGCTCGACGTAGTCGCCGCCGTAAGTATCGAGGAGCACGTCGACGGCTGAGGGTGCGGCCGCCTCCCTGATCCGGTCGGCCACGCCGTCGCCGTAGGCCACCGGGATCACGCCGTGGCGCGTCAGCCAGTCGTGGTTGGACGGCCCGGCCAGGCCGATCACGGTCGCGCCCTGCCGCTTGGCGAGCTGCACGGCGACCGAGCCCACACCGCCGGCCGCACCGGCCACCAGGACCGTGTCGCCTGGCTTGAGATCGACCGCGCGGACCATCGCCCACGCGGTGAACCCCACCACCGGGATCGCGCCCGCCACCTCCCAGGGCAGGCCGGACGGCCGGGGTGCCAGGTTCTGCTCCTCGGCCACCACGTACTCGGCCTGGCTTGACCGGGTATCGACCCAGCCGATCACGTCGTCGCCCGCCGCGACCGCGTCGACGCCGGGGCCCACCCGCTCTACCACGCCCGCGAAGTCGCTGCCCTGGCCAGACGGGAACGTGGCCGGCCAGCGCTCGTGCAGCGAACCGTCACGGATCTTCGCCTCGCCGGGGTTGATGCCCGCCGCCTTGACCCGGACGAGGACCTGGCCCTGGCCCGGTTCGGGAGTCGGGACTTCACGCACGTCAAGGACGCTTACCGGGCCGTACTGGTCGAACTGTACCGCCTTCATCGTCGCCTCCGGTCGTCGCTTCGGCTGCTGCTGGCGTTGCTGCTCTTCTAACCCTAGCCAGCCGCTGGTTATGCCATTGGCGGGAGTGCCGCGAGTTCGGTGACGGTCACGGCCGGTTTGCTGCACTATAGATCGCTGTGATCAACCTCCTGCTGCGGGCCTTCGCCGTGCCCCATCGGCGGCACGTGCTGATACTGCTCGCCTCCTCGGCCGGCGTCGTGCTGCTCGGCTCCGGGCTGTTCGCGCTGGCCGAGGACCTGCCCTACACGACCGGCCTGTACTGGGCGGTCACCACCGCGACCACCGTCGGCTACGGTGACGTCACGCCGCACAACCCCAGCGGGCGGCTGATCGCCTCGCTCGTCATGCTCACCTCGATCCCGCTGCTCGCGGCGGCGTTCGCGATCGTCGCGGGGGCGTCCGCGGCCGCCGGAATCCGGAGGATTCTCAACATGCGCACCCAGTTCCCCGAGGGGACCTACCGCCTGATCGTCGGCCTGTCACCGACGGTGCCAGCGATTATCGACGAGCTGGGCGGCGCGGGGATTCCGGTGGTGCTCGTCGCCGACATCGACCCCGCGACCGCCCGCTCCGGGGTGCATGTGGTCCGCGGCAACCCGACGGACGAGGCCGCCATCGCCCGCGCCCGGCCGGCCGGCGCGGAGCAGGCGCTGATCACCGGCACCAGCGACGGCGACGTGCTCGTCAGCGCGGTGCTGCTGCGCAAGCAGGCACCCGACCTGACCATCACCGCGCTGGTCGACTCGCCGTCGGTCCGGGAGGCGCTGCACGACCTCGGCGTCCAGCAGACGGTCTCGTCGAGCCAGTTGCTCTCCCGCACCCTGGCCGCCGCCCTAGAGACCCCGCACGCTGGCGAGATGATGTCGCAGCTGGTGGGCCAACGGGATGCGTTCGCCGAGGTCGAGGCGGGGGCCGCCGCCGTCGGCAGGCCGCTGAGCGCGGTCAGGGGCGAGCACCTCGGGCTGGTGCTCGGCCTGGTCAGGAACGGGGCGTTCAACCTCGGCATCGCCGACGACCCGGTCATCGAGACCGGCGACCGGCTGCTGGTCGCCGAGATCGCCAGCAGGTCCTAGCCGCAGCGGGGGCGGCTGGACCTGGGGCGCGAAGCACGGGACCGTTCCGGATGATGGGTTTGACTTGGAACTGTAGGTCCCTCCAGTAGGCAGCGAGGCCATCGGGGCGGATAGTTAGCTCTGGGAATACCGGGTTTCGGCCCCGCCAGCCTGGTCTAGCCCCGGCCATGCCGGGCAAGATGGAGCTGCGGGATACACAGGCTTTCGGGAGGCTGGGATGCCGGAGATTATCCGGGCTGCCCTTGTCCAGCAGGCGTGGACCGGGGACAAGGACTCGATGACGGCGGCCGCGGCCGCGCACATCGCGACGGCGGCGTCCGCCGGGGCGCAGGTTGTCTGCTTGCAGGAGCTGTTCTACGGGCCGTACTTCTGCCAGGTGCAGGACGCTGACTATTACGGCTACACCGAGGCGATCCCGGACGGGCCGACCACCCGGCTGATGCAGGACCTCGCGCGGCAGCACCACATCGTGATCATCGCGCCGATGTATGAGGAAGAGCAGCCGGGTGTGTACTACAACACCGCCGCGGTCATCGACGCGGACGGGCAGTACCTCGGCAAGTACCGAAAAAATCATCTTCCGCAGGTGAAGGGGTTCTGGGAGAAGTTCTACTTCCGCCCGGGCAACCTCGGCTACCCGATCTTCGACACCGCCGTCGGCCGGATCGGCGTCTACATCTGCTACGACCGGCACTTCCCGGAGGGCTGGCGGGCGCTCGGGCTGGCCGGCGCGCGGATCGTGTTCAACCCGTCGGCCACCTCGCGCGGCCTCTCCTCTTATCTGTGGAACCTGGAGCAGCCGGCCGCCGCGGTGGCCAACGAGTACTACATCGGCGCGATCAACCGGGTCGGCATCGAGCCGCTCGGCGACAACGACTTCTACGGGCAGTCCTACTTCGTCGACCCGCGGGGGCAGACCGTCGGGGAGTCCGCCTCCGACGTCGCCGACGAGGTCGTGGTGCGCGACCTCGACATGGACAAGCTGACCGAGGTCAGGGACCTGTGGCAGTTCTACCGGGATCGCCGGCCCGACTCCTACGGTGGCCTGGTGGCACCATGACCAGGTTCATTACCGGCGGCACGGTGGTGACGGCCGAGGGGACGCTCGACGCCGACGTGGTCATCGAGGGCGAGAAGATCACCGCATTGCTCTCCCGGGAGTCGGGGTTCGCGGGCGACGCCGCGGGCATCGCCGGCGATTACGAGACGATCGATGCCACTGGCATGTACGTGATCCCTGGCGGCATCGACGCGCACACGCACATGGAGATGCCGTTCGGCGGCACGTTCTCGGCCGACACCTTCGAGACCGGCACGGTCGCCGCCGCCTGGGGCGGGACCACGACCATCATCGACTTCGCGGTGCAGGCCAAGGGCACCAGCCTGCTGGCGACGCTGGACAAATGGCACTCGAAGGCGGACGGCAACTGCGCCATCGACTACGGCTTCCACATGATCGTCTCCGACGTGAACGACACGTCGCTGAAGGAGATGGAAGCCTGCATCGGCGCCGGGGTGACCAGCTTCAAGATGTTCATGGCCTACCCCGGCGTGTTCTACGCGACCGACGGCGAGATCCTGCTGGCGATGCAGCAGGCCGCCCGCACCGGTGCCACGATCATGATGCACGCGGAGAACGGCATCGCCATTGACCAGCTGGTCGCGCAGGCCATCGCGGCCGGCCGCACCGAGCCGGTGCACCATGGCCTGACCCGGCCGCCTGAGCTCGAGGGCGAGGCCACCGGCCGGGCGATCACGCTGGCCAAGGTGGCCGACTGCCCGCTGTACATCGTGCACCTGTCCGCCGCGCATGCGCTGACGGCGGTGGCGGCGGCGCGGGACGCGGGCCAGAACGTCTTCGCCGAGACGTGCCCGCAGTACCTCTACCTGACGCTCCAGGACCTGGCCAGGCCGGACTTCGAGGGCGCCAAGTTCGTCGCCTCGCCGCCGCTGCGGACCCCCGATCACGCCGCCGCCCTCTGGCGGGGCTTGCGGACCAATGATCTGGCCGTGGTGTCGACCGACCACTGCCCGTTCTGCTTCAAGGAGCAGAAGGAGCTGGGCCGCGGCGACTTCTCTAAGATCCCGAACGGGATACCGGGGGTCGAGCACCGGATGGACCTGCTGCACCAGGGGGTGGTGGCCGGGGAGATCACGCTGGAGCGGTGGGTGGAGACCTGCTCGACGACGCCGGCCCGGATGTTCGGCCTGTACCCGCGCAAGGGGGTCATCGCCCCCGGCGCCGACGCCGACATCGTGATCTACGACCCGGCCGCCCGGCAGACGCTGGGCGTCGGCACCCACCATATGAACGTCGACTACTCCGCGTACGAGGGGATGGAGATCACCGGCAAGGTCGCCGTCGCGATGTCGCGCGGCCGGGTGGTGGTAGCCGACGGCGAATTCCGCGGCTCCGCCGGGCACGGCCGGTTCCTCGCCCGTGGTCTCAATCAATATCTCGTCTGAACGGACCGTGGTTCCACCCGCACCGCCCATGGCTCCTCATTAGCCGGGCGACTTTGGAGGGGTTATGGAGTTCGGGGTCGTACTGCAGCCCAATCCGCCGGCCAGCGGGGTGGTGGCGATGATGAAACGGGCCGAGGCGGCCGGGTTCGGTTACGGGTGGACGTTCGACTCGCACGTGCTCTGGCAGGAGACGTTCGTGCTCTACCCGCGGATTCTGGCGGAGACGTCGAGGCTGATCGTCGGGCCGATGGTGACCAACCCGGGGACGCGGGACTGGTCCGTGATCGCGTCCATGTTCGCCACCCTCAACGACGAATTCGGCAACCGGACCATCTGCGGCATCGGCCGCGGTGACTCCGCCCGCCGCTACATCGGCCAGGCCCCGGTCACGCTGGCCACCCTGTCGGACGCCATGACGGTGATCAAGGAGCTGGCCGAAGGGCGCGAGGTCACCCACCACGGCCAGCCGTTGCGGATCCCGTGGGTGCGCGACGGGTCGCTTCCGGTGTGGATGGCGGCCTACGGGCCGAAGGCGCTGCGGCTGGTGGGCGAGCAGGCCGACGGGTTCATCCTGCAGACCGCCGACCCGGACATCGCCCGCTGGACGTTCGGCTCGGTGCGGGCGGCGGCGGCCGCGGCCGGCCGGGACCCGTCGGCGATCACGATGTGCGTCGCCGCCCCCGCCTATGTGGGGACCGACCTGGAGCACCAGCGGTCGCAGCTGCGCTGGTTCGGCGGCATGGTCGGCAACCACGTCGCCGACCTGGTGGCGCGGTACGGCACCGACGGCCCGGTCCCCCGCGTGCTGACCGACTACATCGCCGGGCGCCAGGCCTACGACTACTCCCACCACGGCCAGGCCGGGAACCCGTCGACCGACTTCGTGCCGGACGAGATCGTGGACCGCTTCTGCCTCCTCGGCCCGGTCTCGAACCACATCGCCCGGCTCCGCGAGCTGGCCGACATCGGGGCCGGCCAGTTCGCGCTGTACCTCATGCACGACGACGAGGAAGCCACCCTGGACGCCTACGGCGCCGAGATCATCCCCGCGCTGGCCTGACCGTGTTCCTGGCGACCTGTCAGCTACGCCAACGACATCGCCTGTTGGTGTCAATGGCGCAGGCGTCAGGTCCATGCAGGTCGATGGCGCAGACGGCAGGTCCCTGAGCTGTCAGCTACGCCAACGACATCGCCTGTTGGTGTCAATGGCGCAGGCGTCAGGTTCCATTAGGTCGTTGGCGTAGCTGACCTGCGCTATCAGGACTTGATGAAGGGGACGCCCTCTGCGCGCGGCCCGCGGACCCTGCCCACCAGGCCCGCCACCACGATGATCGTCACCACGTACGGGGTCAGCAGCAGCAGGTTGGACTGGATGGGGACGTTGATGCTGGACAGGATCGACTGCAGCTGGGTGGTGAAGCCGAACAGCAGCGCCGCCCCGATGGCGCCGAACGGCGTGTACCGGCCGAAGATCATCGCCGCCAGCGCGATGTAGCCCTCGCCGGAGGACATGTCGATGCCGAACGAGCCGACCGAGCCGATCGTGAAGTACGCGCCGCCGATCCCGGCGATGAGCCCGGCCAGGATCACGTTCTGGTAGCGTATCGCGATGACCCGGATGCCGACCGTGTCGGCCGCCTCGGGGTGCTCGCCGATCGCGCGGGTACGCAGGCCCCAGCGTGTCCGGGTGAGCCCGATCTGCACGCCGGCGAGCACGACGTACGTGATGTACAGGAAGACCGACGCGTCGAAGAAGACCGGGCCGATGATTGGAATGTCACCGAGCAGCGGGATCTTCACCGGGTTGAAGGTCGCGGGGTTGTTCAGCGTGTTGCTGTACTGCCCGGTCATCAGCGCGTTGTACAGGTACCCGGTGAGGCCCAGGATCAGCGCGTTGAGTACGACTCCGAGCACGACCTGGTCGACCCGGTAGGCGATCGCGAACACGGCCAGGATGACGGCGACCAGCGACCCGGCCAGCGCGCCGCAGACCACCCCCAGCCACAGCGACCCGGTCACCGATGTCGCGATCGCCGCGCAGAACGCGCCGAGCAGCAACTGGCCCTCGATCGCGATGTTGATGACGCCTGAGGTGGAGCAGATCACGCCGGTCAGCGCGCCGAGCATGATCGGGATGGAGTCGTCCAGCGTGCCGGACAGCAGGTTCACGATGTTGAACGCGATCGACTGGCCACCGTCGGCCCAGGCCAGCAGCGCGATGATGAACAGGAAGAGCACGACGCCGACGGTCACCCGCCGCCAGACGCGCCCGAGATGGATGACCCCGAGCACGTCGAGGGCCCGCAGCACGGCCAGGGCCAGTGTGATCGCGCCGCACACATAGCTTGTGACCGCGGCCGGCAGCGAAAGGTTCGGAACTGAGACCTTGGCGAACTCGGGCGTAAACGAGAGGGTCGCCGACCCGTGCGCGTGCAAGCCGAAAACGAAGATGTTGACCAGCCCGAACACCGCGTACGTGATCGCCGCCGCGAACCGGCCGCCAAACCGCGCGGCGGTACCGTCCGACGGGCCGGGTGACAGCAGAACCGGCAGGCGCTCGGCCGACGCGGGCGTCGTCACGCGTTCCACCCCTTGGACATCGTCGTGCTGACCCTGCCGCCCCGTGCCGGGCGCAGCCGGTACATGGCCCGGATCAGCGGCGGCGCCGCCACGAAGAGCACGATCACCGCCTGTATTACCTGCACGATCTGCACCGGGGTGCCGGTTGACGCCTGCATGCCGGGCGATCCCGCTTGCAGCGCGCCGAACAGCAACCCCGCCGCCACCACGCCGCCGGGCCTGCCGAGCCCGAGCAGTGCCACGGTGATCGCGTCGATCCCGTAGGTGCCGTAGCTCTGCGGGTTGAGTGTGAAGTCCGTGCCCAGGATGACCGAGGCCGCGGCCAGCCCGGCGAGGCCGCCGGCGACCGTCATCACCAGCGTCCAGTTGCGCTCCACGTTCATCCCGGCGACCCGCGAGGCGCTGGCGTTGGCACCGATGCTGCGGAACTCGAACCCGGTGGTCGTCCGGTTGAGCAGCCACCACACCGCGAGGGCGGCGGCCAAGGCGATCAGGAAGCCCACGTTGAGGCGCAGGTGGGTGCCTGCCAGCAGCGGCAGGTGGGCATTGGACGCGATCGGCAGGGTGATCGCGTTCGCTCCCCCGGGCGCCTCCATCAGCGAGTGCGAGGACAGCACAAAGGCCAGGAAGTACAGCATGACGTAGTTGAGCATGATCGTGACGATCACCTCGTGTGCCCCGGTGCGCGCCTTGATCTCGCCAGCTAGCCAGCCGAGCGCGGCGCCGCCGACGAACGCGCCGAGGACGCAGACGACCACATGCACGAAGAACGGCATGTTGTAGGCGTAGCCGAGCCACGCGGCCATGATGGCGCCGCCGATGAACTGGCTCTGACCGCCGATGTTGAACAGGCCGGCCTGGTACGGCAGCGCGACCGCTAGTCCGGTGAGTATCAGCGGCGTCGCCTGCACCGCGGTCTCCGACAGCGGATTGAACACGGCCGACAGGTACCCGTCGTGGACGGCGGTGGCCAGCGAGGCCTGCTGGAAGAGCGCCGTGACCGTGTGCGGGTTGATTATCGATCCTTCGAACAGCGCCCAGTAGGTGCCGAAGGCCGCGTCCCAGGCCTGCGCGATCGCGTTTCCCGGTGCGGAGAAGAAGCGGCCCCACGCGTCGAGCACGGCGGTGTTGGTGAACGCCGTCAGCAATCCGCCGATGATCGTGGCGGACACCAGCGCCAGAAATATGACCGTGAGGGTGTTTTCCTGGATCGCCAGGCGGAGAACGTCCCCGAACGAGCGCCTGCCACTGTCCTGCCCGTCCTTCTCCGATGCAGGCGGGGGCGTCGCTGAGGGCCCGGCCGCGGGAGGCGGGGTGGTCATGACTCCTCCTCCGGGGTGGTTTCCTGGGCGGCGGTTTCCTGGGCGGCGGTTTCCTGGGCGGCGGTTTCCTGGGCGGCGGTTTCCGCCGCGTCCTCCGAAGCGGCGGATTCCGGCGCACTGCCGGGTAGCGTGCCGCCTGCCATGTCCGGCAGCGGTCCAAGGGCGAGTGCATGGCCGCCGTCAGCGCCGCCGGCCATCAGCCGCCCGAGCTCGGCGGTCGGCACGTCCGGGTCACGGAAGCCGGTGATCTTGCCCTCGTACATGACCGCGATCCGGTCGGCGAGCGCGTAGATCTCATCGAGTTCGGACGAGACGATAACGACGGCGACGCCGTGGTCGCGCTGCTCGACGATCCGGCGGTGCACGAACTCGATGGACCCGACGTCGAGGCCCCGGGTTGGCTGGCTGGCGATCAGCACCTTGTGCTCGCGGCCGACCTCCCTGGCCAGGATGACCTTCTGCTGGTTGCCGCCGGAGAGCGTGCCGGCCGGGGTGGCGGGAGATCCGGTGCGGACGTCGAACTCCTCGATCAGCGCGGTGGCGTTAGCGCGGATCGCGGGGAGCTTGAGGTTGACGCCGGAGGCGAACGGCGGCCGGTCGTAGGTGTCAAGTATGAGGTTCTCGGCCACCGAGAACGAACCAACCAGCCCGTCCTCCTGCCGGTCTTCCGGGACGTAAGCGAAGCCAGCGCGCAGCCGCGCCCGCGGCGACGCGTGCGTGAGGTCGCGGCCGTTCAGCGTGACCGAGCCGGCCACGGTAGGCCGCAGGCCCATCAGGGCCTCGCACAGTTCGGTCTGCCCGTTGCCCTGGACGCCAGCGATCCCCAGGATCTCGCCCGCGCGGACCTGGAAGGACAACCGGTCCACGGGCAGGCCGCGGGAGTCGGCCACCGTCAGGCCGTCAACTTCGAGCACGACATCTCCAGGCTGGGCCGGCTCCTTGCTGACCCGCAGCTGCACGTCACGCCCGACCATCAGGGACGCCAGGTCGTCCTCGGTGGCGGGCGGGGTGCGCTGGCCGACGACCTTGCCGCGGCGGAGCACGGTGATGGTGTCGGCGATCGCCTGGACTTCCTTGAGCTTGTGCGAGATGAAGATGATTGATGTTCCGCCATCCCTGAGCTGACGGATGATGCGGAACAGTTCCTCGGTCTCGGCTGGGGTGAGCACCGCCGTGGGCTCGTCAAGTATCAGCACGTTCGCCTGCCTGACCAGCGCCTTCACGATCTCGACCCGCTGCTGGATGCCGACCGGCAACTCCTCCACGAGCGCGTCAGGGTCGACGTCGAGGCCGTAGCGATGCGAGAGATCGGCGACGTCGCGGCGCGTCTTGCGCCGGTCGAGGAGGCCGCCCGGGCGGACCTCCTCGATGCCGAGCGTGACGTTCTCCGCGACCGTGAAGACCGGCACCAGCATGAAGTGCTGGTGCACCATGCCGATGCCGGCCGCGATCGCGTCTCGCGGCGAGCCGAACTTGGCCGGCTCGCCGTCTATAAGGATCTCGCCCTCGTCGGGCTGGGTTAGCCCGTAAAGGACGTTCATCAAGGTGGTCTTCCCTGCCCCGTTCTCGCCGAGCAGGGCGTGGACCTGCCCAGGGGCGGCCGAAAGGCTGATCCCGTCGTTGGCTACGAGGGGGCCGTACCTCTTGGTGATGCCCCTGAGCTCAAGTTCCACGTACGTTCGACCGCGCTTAGACCGGGCTCTTGGTCGGCGCCTGGATGGTTCCGTTCTCGATGCCGGTCTCAATCGTCTTCAGCTCGGCTTGCAGCGCGGCCGGGACCGTGCCGGAGAAGTCGTGGAACGGCGAGAGCACGGCGCCGCCGTTGGCCAGCGTGCCGACGTAGGTGCCGCCCTTGAACGAGCCGCCCGCCGCCGAGAGCACCGCGGTCTTCACCGCGGACTGGATGCCCTTGGTAACGCTGCTGATCATGTACTTGCAGTACTGCGCGGCGCTGACACAGCCGTCGGTGTCGACCCAGAGCATGTTGACGTGGCCGCCAGAGCTGTCCGCGTCCTGGACCGCCTTGGCCGCGCCCAGGCCGACGTTGCCGGCCACCGGGAAGATGACATCCGCACCCTCGCTGATGAACGTCTGGGTGACCGTCTCACCCTTCGTCTGGTTGGTGAAGTCGCCGGTGAACTCGCCCTTCTGGGTCTGCTCATCCCAACCGAGCACCTGAACGTTGGTGTGGTGCTGCTTGTTGTAGTACTGCACGCCGTCCCAGTACCCGTCCATGTAGATCGTGACGGTCCCGAAGTCCTCACCGCCGAACGTGGCGACCTTGCCGGTCTTACTCATGCCCGCGGCCAGGTAACCGCCGAGGAAACCGTCCTGCACGGTGTTGAACACCATCTGGTCGATGTTGCTCTCCTTGGCGCCTGTCAGGCACTCCGAGGCGTACGAGCAGTCGACGATCGCGAAGTCCTGGCTCGGGTTCGCCTTGGCCGCGCTCTCCGTCGCGGCGGCCATCAGGAAGCCGACGGTGACGATGATCCCGCACTTCTTGCCGAGGAACGTGTTGATGTTCGGCACGTACTGGCTCTGCGTGGTGGACTGCAGGTACTGCACGGTGACGTTGGGGTTGGCGGCAGCGGCCTCCTGCATGCCCTGCCAGGCCGACTGGTTGAACGACTTGTCGTTGATGCCGCCGGTGTCGGTGACCATGCACCCGAGGAACTTGCTTGAGGTCGAAGCGCCGGTGGTGCTCGACGTGGTTGCTGAAGCCGCGGGCGAGCTCGATGTGCTCGTGCTCGTGCTCGACGAAGCGCTTGACGAACTGCTACCGCAAGCGGCAAGCAGCAGGCATGTACTTGCCGCCGCAGCCGCCGTGATCAACGCGGTGTGTCTCACCGTCTCCTCCAGTGGGCCAGGGTTGCCGGAGCATAACGGGGTAATCCCCCCGGGACAGACTGCCCGGAGATTATTTCGTCAGCGTGTCGGACGATAGAGGGCGGACCGGACTGCGACCTCCTCGTTGCCAAATCGCGACCAGATGTCACCCCGGGCAGGATGACTGGCTACAAATCCGGCTGCTGACCTTAGATTTTTCTGTGGCTTCATACAGAAGCGAATGCTCGGGGCGAAGTGCGTTGCCCGGGGCGAGAGTTGTTTGGGCAGCGAGCAGCGT
Source organism: Trebonia sp. (assembly GCA_050013875.1). GTDB lineage: Bacteria > Actinomycetota > Actinomycetes > Streptosporangiales > Streptosporangiaceae > Trebonia. Next base: position 36,463 of record JBEKEK010000050.1, read on the forward strand.
GACTAGTCCCACCAGAAGGTCCAGATGGGAGCGCCGACGAGCCGGGCCGCGATGCTGCTGACGGTGCAGGCGGCGTTGCGGTCGATCTCATCGGCGAACGCATAGAACTCGGCGGCGAGTTGGTTAGCGATTTCCAGGGTTCGCGGCGGCCGCTCAGCAAGCACCTGGAGGACGGCGTCCGCGCCGATCCTGAGCAGCCGCGCCCCGAAGCGCTCCTCCCAGGATCGGAGCACCGAGCCGATTAGCAGCGAGCGAGCGCCCGGAAGGTAGGGCTCATACGGGTATGAGCCGGGGGAGATGGAGTCAATGCCGAATACACTCCAGCCCACAACGGCAGGCACGTCGGCCGCGCGACTCGCTCTGACCAGGCCAAGGTGCGCGGCGGGCAGGGCAGACAGCGCCCGCCGCAGCTCGTCGCGCGGCGCGGATACCTGCTCCGCGGCCGCCAGTCCCGGGAACCGATCCCCGTACGGGGCAACATTACGAGCCCATCGCACATCCGCCGCGTCGCGCTTTGCGGCCCACTCGGCCGTGAGTACGTCCAATGCGGGCATCCCGTCCAGCAGGTCAAGATTCGCGCTATGGAAGAACCCGAAATCGGGACCTTGGCCGGGCTCGCGGCGTTCTGGCGGATCAGGCTCAAGCAGCACAGGGACAAGGCCGGTCTGGGTGCGGGCGGCCGACAAGGCCTCCCAGGCCAGTCCCGCGTCCGGCATCGGCTCGACCGTAACCCAGGCAACGAGCTTCTCGTCATCGACGGTGTACTGTCGCGTGCCTTCTGGGAGCGCCACGGGCCCGATCATCGACGGGCCGTTCTCAGGCAAAAAGACCTCGGACATGCGATTACCTTACCGCTAGGCCCTTGATCATTTGCGCTGGCAGACCACGCGAATAGCTGCGCCATTCGGCCTAGACAGATCCTAGAATCTCAGAGTACTCTTCCTGTTGGGTCAGTGGCCTCCTCTGTGGATACCTCGGGCGAGGCAAGCAGGTTCTACGGCGTAATGCTAGGAGGCCTACTGTGCGCGCCTTCCGGAAAAAGAACATGTTTACCCTGCTTGGCAGCCTCTTGTCGATTGTGGTTGCCGGTAATGCGATTTTCAGCACCGGCGCGGTTGCCGCACCAAGCACGGCACAGTCCGCTGAGCATTCGTCGGCCGCCGTCGCTATCAGCCCCGGGGAAGTGAACCACCTGCTTGCCGCGGCCAGGCAGTTGGCCGATGCTCGGCTCCGGGCCGAGGGAATGTCGCCGGACAAGCACCCGCCACGGATCGGATGGTTCATACCGGTGGAGTGCTACTGTCTGCAGGCAAACGAGAAGACCTTCCAGGACGCCTTGCAGATAACGGTATTCAACGTGGCCGCTCCACTGGATCACATGGACGTCCGCGTCCAGCGAAATACAATGATGCGGCTGAACAAAAAGGTCACGCCCAGAATACCGGACATATACTACTTCCGGCTCAACAAGGCTCATCCTACGCGGGGGCTCGGTTATATCAACGAACTCAAGGTGGGAGACCAGGCCATGGGACGGAGGAATAGCGAAGCCTCCTATGACCACAACCTCTACATTCAAGGTTACGGGATCGGCGCTAATACCTTCGACAAGGGAGAATACCTCCCAGTCACCGCCGCCTTTTGGTGGTTCGCTCCAGATGTTGAAGGAGTTACTTATTACAATAGCGCATTCCTCATCCATCTGCTCAGCCTGGGGATCAATATCGTTTACATGGTGCAGAATGACAACGCGCAGCCATGGCCCCGGCGGGAAAGCAAGAAGCAGGAGGCCAAGGACGTTGAGGAGATCGAGAGCAACGACGAGAGTACGGCGCTCAGCGGTCTGGACAACTTGATCGGGCCGTGCGTCATGGCCCCGACCTGCCCGAGCCCCTAGCTCGCCGAGGAAAACGCTCTTACGCAGGAGCCGAATCGAGTCTCCGCCGCACCTCTGTTGACGGTCACGGGTGCGCTGCCCGGTCCTTCCAGGCTGCGGGGTTGCCCGTACGCCGAACTTGGCCCACTGTTGGTTAGATGGAAATCGATTGGCCGGAGCTTCGCGCCGCCGCTGCTGACGTGGCCGGGCGCGCGTACGCGCCCTACTCCCGGCTGCGCGTCGGTGCCGCCGGGCTGACCGCCGACGGGCTGGTCGTGACCGGGTGCAACGTCGAGAACGCATCATTCGGCCTCACCCTGTGCGCCGAGTGCGGCCTGGTGTCCGCCTTGCACGCGACCCCGCCGACCGCGCCCGCCGACACTCCCCCGGTCCTTGTCGCGGTCGCGGTCGTCGCCGGGGACGGCGAGGCGCTGCTGCCGTGCGGGCGCTGCCGCCAGCTCCTGCTCGAGGCCGGCGGTCCGGCGCTCCTGGTTGACACCGCCGACGGGCCCGTTCTCCTCACCGAACTGCTCCCCGCCGCCTTCGGCGGCGCGGACCTGTCCGCCCGGCGGGAGCACGGCACGGCTGCCCGGCCGTAGCCGCTGCCGCGCGGGGAGCCCGGCGAAGCAGCCCCGTCGCAGCCGCTCCGAAATAACCGCCCCGCGGTAGCCGAAAGCACGGCGGGGTGCCCGTCGCAGCCGCCAGCCCTGGGGAGCGAAATGCCGGACGTCGTATCACTGATCCACACCAAGCGCGATAACACCCGGCCGCTGACCGGCGAGGAGATCAGCTGGCTGTTCGCCGCCTACGCCAGCGGCGACGTGGCCGACGAGCAGATGGCGGCGCTGCTGATGGCGATCTACTTCAACGGGCTCGACGGCGCCGAGCTCAGGGCCTGGACCGGGGAGATGATCGCCTCCGGCGAGCGGCTGGACCTCACCGGCTTCGACGGCAGGCCCTCGGTCGACAAGCACTCCACCGGTGGCGTCGGGGACAAGGTGTCGCTGGTGCTTGCACCGCTGCTGGCAAGCTGCGGCGCGGTGGTGCCGATGATCTCCGGGCGCGGCCTCGGGCACACCGGCGGCACCCTGGACAAGCTCGAGTCGATCCCCGGCTGGCGCGCGAGCCTCAGTAACGAGGAGCTGACCGCCGCGCTGACCAGCGTCGGCGCGGTCATCGCGGCCGCGGGCAGCGGCCTCGCGCCGGCCGACAGGAGGCTTTACGCGCTGCGCGACGTGACCGGGACGGTCGAGTCGATCCCGCTGATCGCCAGCTCGATCATGTCCAAGAAGATCGCGGAGGGAACCGGCGCCCTGGTGCTTGACGTCAAGACCGGGTCCGGCGCCTTCATGGCGGACCCGGAGCAGGCGCGGCGGCTGGCCCGCACAATGGTCGCCCTTGGCGTCGACCACGGCGTCCGGACCAGGGCACTCATCACCCGCATGGACACGCCGCTCGGCCGCGCGGTTGGCAATGCCCTCGAGGTCGCCGAGGCCATCGCGGCGCTCAGGGGCGAGGGCCCCGCGGACCTGATGGAGGTCACCTTCGCGCTCGCCCGGCAAATGCTCGAGCTCGTCGGCATCGACGCTGACCCGCGGCGGGCGGTGGCCAGCGGGCGCGCGCTTGACACCTTCAACGCGATGATCAAGGCGCAGGGCGGCGACCCGGACGCCCCGCTGCCGCGGGCGGCGCACCGGCAGGGCGCGCTGGCGGCGGCCGCGTCCGGCTGGGTCACCCGGCTGGACGCGCGCGCCGTCGGCGTCGCCGCGTGGCGGCTGGGTGCGGGCCGGGCGCGCAAGGAGGATGATGTCAGCCACACCGCGGGCGTCCGCTGCCTGGCGAAGCCCGGTGACTATGTCAGGGAGGGCGAGTACGTGCTTGAGCTGCACGCCGACGACCCAGCCCGTTTCGGCCCGGCCCTCGAAGCGGTCACGGGCGCGCTGGCGATCGGCAGCGAGCCACCGCCGCGGGCGTCCCTTATCGTCGATCAGGTTGGAGCGTGAGCCGTTGAGCCCGACACTCGAGCAAATCCGCACCGTGCCCAAGGTGCTGTTGCACGATCACCTTGACGGCGGCCTCCGCCCGTCCACCGTGATCGAACTGGCCGACGAGACCGGGTACCGCGACCTGCCCACCCGCGACCCGGACGAGCTGACCAAGATCCTCACCGCCGGCGCGCACCGCGGCCATCTCAACCTGTACCTGGACGCCTTCCGGCACACCGTCGGCGTGATGCAGACGGCCGACGCCCTGCACCGGGTGGCGAAGGAGTGCGCCGAGGACCTGGCGGCCGACGGGATCGTCTACGCCGAGGTCCGCTTCGCCCCCGAACTGCACACCGAGCGCGGCCTCACGCTTGACGAGGTGGTCCACGCCGTCCTCGCCGGCTTCGCCGAGGGCAGCAGGAACCGCCCGATCAAGGTGTACGCGCTGCTCACGGCGATGCGCACGGCGGCCCGCTCGCAGGAGATCGCCGAGCTGGCGGTCAGGCACCGGGGCAACGGCGTGGTCGGCTTCGACATCGCGGGCGCCGAGGCGGGCTGGCCGCCGAGCCGCCATCTGGACGCCTTCCAGTACATCCACCGGGAGAACTTCCACATCACGATCCACGCGGGCGAGGGATTCGGCCTGCCGTCGATCTGGGAGGCGGTGCAGTACTGCGGCACCGAGCGGCTGGGCCACGGGGTGCGGATCGTCGAGGACATCGAGATCTCCACCGACGGCGCCGTGCAGCTCGGCCGCCTGGCCGCCTACATCCGCGACCTGCGCATCCCGCTCGAGATGTGCCCGTCGTCCAACGTGCAGACCGGCGCGGTCACCTCGATCGAGCGGCACCCGCTGCGGCTGCTGCGCCAACTGCAGTTCCGGGTGACGGTGAACACCGACAACCGGCTGATGAGCCAGGTGACGCTCAGCTCGGAGTTCGAGCTCGCGGTCAGGGAGTTCGGCTACGGCTGGTCGGACATCGAGTGGCTGACGATCAACGCGATGAAGAGCGCGTTCGCCCCCTTCGACGAGCGCCTGCTGCTGATCAACACGGTCATCAAGCCCGGCTTCGCCACCGCCCGCGCCATGAGCAACGCCCTCGTCCCCCCGCACCTGCTCTAGCCCGCCCGCGAGCCAACGGGCGCACCCCTGTCTTCGGACCAAGGGGGAGGGAGCGAGGCACGAGCGACCGAGCGACCGAGCGACCGAGCGACCGAGCGACCGAGCGACCAGGGAGAAGGCAGGGCTTCTGGCGACCGGAGGCGAGCGGAAAACACAGCGGGGACCTGCGGCGGGGCTCATCCGCGGCAGGTCCCCTCCCAGTTCCTCGGCTCACTAGAACGCGATCGTTCCGTAGACCGCGGGTGACACGCTCTTCGGCAGCTTGAGCAGGCGGATGTGCCCGTCGGTGATCACGCCGAGCTGGCCGGCCTGCTTTCCGCCTTCGTTGGCTATGTCGATCTCCGTCGCGCCAATGATGGAGCTGGCCGAGGAGTCCGTCCACAGCACGGAGGTCAGGCCGTTTCGACAGGCTCCCCGATACTGGTACATGACGCGATCCGGCTTGCCGGGTCGGACGGAGTAGGCGGTGAACTCCAGTCCGCCGTTCGCGCAGCCCGCGTTGGTGCCGGCACCGCCGTCAAGGAGAGCGTACTGAGTGCCGCAGATGACGGTCCCGCCGTCCGGCGTGAGGTGCATCGTCCAGCAGTTGGACGGGCTCGAACTCGGGGCCTTCACTGTGCGCACGACACGACTATCGGCCAGCAGGTCAGTGCCTGAGCCCCTCACGTCGAGCGTACGCAGCTGATTCTGCACCGAAGCGCCCCGGTCAGCCCCAGGCGGGACATCGCTGAACGCCAGCTGCCGGCCGTCGGAAAGCCAGGAGAGCGTTTCCTGGGCCGGCCCCGACCCGAACTTGCTCGTGGACCAGGCGCGCAATTCCGCACCAGACGATACCGAGTAGAGCGCCAGCGTGGTGTCGGTGCCACTGTTTGAGACATTGCTCAGTGACTCGATTGCCAGTTCCCGGTCGTCGGCTGAAAGCTCGAACGCGACAGCGCTTGAGCTGCTGCTCGGTAGCCTGATGGGCAGCTTGACCAGCTGGTACCGATGAGCGGTTCCGGTGGCGATGCGGAGCAGGTACCACGTGTCAGGTGCTGCCCCAGCCGTCTTCAGGCTGCTGGCCACAACGACGAACGTCCGGTCATCGGACGCGCCCTGCACCCGGTCGAACTGCATGCCGCGCGGCGGATCGACGATGGCGATCACCTTGCCGGTCACGTCATCACCCACGATCAAAGCCCCAGTGCTCGCGTGATTTTCCGCAACGTCGAATACCACGTAGTAGCGCGGCACCGTCGCCGGCGCGGTGGTGGTGGGCCGGCTCACGGCCGGCGCCCGGGTGCCGAGCTGGCGGACGACGACCAGGCTCAGCGCGACCAGCACCACCGCGGCCGCAGCGGCGAGCGGGACTCCCCAGGAACGCCAGCGGCGCGCGGCCGGGGCGGGCAGGCCGCGGAAACGAACCCGGTCGGGTTCGGCTAGCGGGCCGATGTCGCGGACCAGGGCGGCGCGGGCCCGGGTGGCGGTGCGGACGCGGTCTTCGATGCTCATTGGCTCTTCGGTGCTCACTTGGTCTCCTCGAGCATGCGAGCGAGGGCCGCGAGGCCCCGGGAGGTGGCTGACTTCACGGTGCCCCGGCTGACGCCCATCGCCTGAGCCGCCTGGTCTTCGGTCATGTCCAGGTAGTAGCGGAGGACCACGGCTTCGCGCTGTCTGGCCGGCAGCCGCCGGATCGCGACCAGGACCTCGCGGTTGGCCTCGCCCAGCACGGCAATGTCCTCGGCCGACGCGGTGTCCTCGGGTGGGCCGAGGTTGACGCCCTGACGGCGGAAGCGGACACGGTGCACCGACCGGCAGCCGTTGAGGACGCTGGTGCGGAGGTAGCCGGCGGCGCTGTCAGTATTCTGCAGCGACCGCCAGCGCCGGTAGAGGCCGAGGAAGGCGTCCTGGACGACGTCCTCGGCGATTGACTGGTCTCCAGTCATCAGAACGGCAAGCTTCACCAAGGCCAGGGCGTGCGTCTGGTAGAGCACCGAGACGCGCTGCCTGGCCTCCAGGCCGGTCGGAAGCGTTTCCGTGGGTAGTTGCACACCCTTAAGATGCTGAGGCCGCCAGAAGGTTGCCCCGGTTCACCCGCAAGGATTTCATCCGGGCAGGACGAGCACGGTGCCGCCCGGTTCGCCCAGCGCAGGCCCGGCAGGACCAAGTCGGCCCGCCTGGCGGGCGCACTGCATGATCGTGGATCGTTGTGTACATCCCCGTGTAGACAACGATCCACGATCATGCTTTCCGTGGAGCAGTGGGCGCCGGTACGCCGCAATCAGATCTATCGATGGCCCGGCCTGAGACGCGAAGCCACGCGGCCGTTACCGATGATGAGGTTGATCTTTATTGCTTGATTGAGGTCCTTATCAGCGGGAGGGCGGCGGCGGACCACTTGCCGACGGCGGTGTCCAGGTCGGCCAGCTCGGGCTCGGTTACGTAGAGGCCCCGGGCGGGGACGGTGGCGCCCAGCTCGACCAGGACGGGGCGGAGGTGGACCTCGACGGCGAGCAGGTGGCCCGGCCAGCCGCCGGTCATCACCGGGACGGCGGTGACGCCAGCCAGGCCGTTGTTCGGGTAGCGGTCGAGGAACGCCTTGAGCAGGCCGGTGTAGGTGGCCTTATAGGTGGGCGAGGCGAAGATGGCGATGTCGGCCGCGGCAACCTCGGCGGTCAGCCTGGTCAGCTCCGGGTCCGCCCAGTCGAACAGCCGGGGGGCATAGTTGGCCAGATCGATGACCACGCGGTCGGCGCTCTCGCCGGTCTCCTTGGCCAGCAGGTCGGAAACGGCCACCGCGACGGAATGGGTGCGGGAGGCCGGCTTGGGGTTGCCGGTGATGACGGCGATCGTGGTCATGATGCGGCGGTCCTCTGGTTGCTGGCGGTGTGCGTGGGGGCGAACGGGGTGGCGGTCAACGGAGCCTCGCGGGGCGGCGCCGGGTGACGCCACAGGCCCCGGCGTTCTAGGATCGGCAGCACGCCCTCGCCGAACCAGTAGGACTCCTCCAGGTGCGGGTAGCCGGAGAGGATGAACTCGGTGATGCCGGCGCTCGCGTACTCCTCGATCAGGTTCGCGACCTCCTCGTGGCTGCCGACCAGGGAGGTGCCGGCGCCGCCGCGGACCAGACCGACGCCGGCCCAGAGGTTGGGGTAGATCTCGAGGTCGCGCAGGCCGCGGCGGCCGCCGCTGTTGTGCAGCGCGCGCATCCGCCGCTGGCCTTCCGATTCACTGGTCGCGAGTCCCGACTGGACCTTGGCGATCATGTCGTCGGTGACTCGCTCCATCAGGTAGCCGGCCTGCCGCCACGCCTCCTCGGCGGTGTCCCTGGAGATGGTGTGCAGCCGGATGCCGAGCCGGAGCTCGCGGCCGTGCTCGGCCGCCTGGGCCTCGATCCAGCGGAGCTTGTCGTTGACCGCGCTCGGCGGCTCACCCCAGGTGAGGTAGACGTCGGAGTACTTCGCGGCGACCGGCCCGGCGGCCGCCGAGGAGCCGCCGAAGTAGATGTCGGGGACCGGGTCAGGCAGCCGGGACAGCTTCGCCCCCTCCACGTGCAGGTGCTTGCCCGTCGCGGTGACCGTCTCGCCCCGCCAGAGCCTGGTCACGATATCCAGGAATTCAGCCGTCCGCTCGTACCGCTGGCCCTTGTCGAGGAAGTCGCCGAAGGCGCGCTGCTCGGCCGACTCGCCGCCGGTGACGACGTTGAGCAGCAGGCGGCCCTGCGACTGGCGCTGGAAGGTGGAGGCCATCTGCGCCGACAGGGTGGGGCTGATCTGGCCGGGGCGGAACGCGACCAGGAACTTCAGCCGCTCGGTCACCTCGGTGAGCATGGCGCAGGTCAGCCAGGCATCCTCGCACCAGGCGCCGGTCGGGGTAAGCGCGCCATCGAACCCGAGCTGCTCGGCGCTGCGGGCGATCTGGCCCAGGTACTTGACGGACGGCGGCCTGATCGCGCCGGCCGCGCCGACCGCTACGCCATGACCGCCGCCGACGATGTCGCGGCCGTCGCCGTTGGTGGGCAGGAACCAGTGGAACCGCAGGGACATAAGTCTCTCGCGTCTCTCTCCGATTAATCCTACTTTTTTGATGGTTTTAATATACATGACGATCTTCGCAAGCTACCGGCGGCAAGCGTATCGTCGCGATCATGAGGGTGCGGGATATGCGTAAGCTCGTCCAGCTGCGGACGGTTCCTTTGGACGCCACGACCCGGCGGCTCGGCGGCTGCTATGACATCTCCGATCTGCGGCGGGCGGCCAAGCGGCGGATCCCGCGGCCGGTGTTCGACTACGTGGAGGGCGCGGCCGACGAGGAGATCTCGGTGACGGCGAACGTGGCCGCCTTCCGCTCCTGGCGGTTTCTGCCCCGGGTGCTGGCCGGGGTGGAGTCCACGGACACGTCGGCACCGGTACTCGGCTCGACGCTGCCGGTGCCGATGGTGCTCGCGCCGACCGGGTACACCCGGATGCTGCACCCGGACGGGGAGATCGGCGCGGCCCGCTCGGCCCTCCGGCACGGGCTGCCGTACACGCTGTCAACGATGGCGACGACCGGGATCGAGGAGCTGCGGGCATCGGTCGGCGGCGGCAGCGTTGGCGACGGGGGCATTGGCGACGGGGGCATTGGCCGCAGCCGCGCTGGGGACGGCGGCTCTCAAGGCGGCGCGATTGCGACGGGCTCCGCCGGGCGGGACCGGGAGCTCTGGTTCCAGCTCTACCTGACGCGGAACCGCCCGCAGGCGTACGACCTGGTGGAGCGGGCCGGCTCGAACGGGTACAAGACGCTGGTGGTCACCGTGGACACGGTAGTGGCCGGGAACCGCGTGCGGGACCTGCGCAACGGCCTGTCCATCCCGCCGGCCCTCACGATGAAAACGGTCGCCTCGGTCGGCGCCAAGCCCGGTTTCTGGTACCAGCTGTTGTCGGGCCCGGTCCTTGACTACGCCAATTTCGCGGGGCGGCCGCGGACCACCGTGATGGGCACGGCGGACTTCTTCGACGCCGACCTGAACTGGGACGACATCGCGGATCTGCGCGCCCGCTGGCCGGGGAAGCTGCTCCTCAAGGGGCCAGTGGGACCTGCTGACGCGCGGCGGGCGCTGGAGCTCGGGCTGGACGGGGTCCAGCTGTCCAACCACGGAGGGCGTCAGCTCGACCGCACGATCGCTCCCGTTGACCTGATCGCGCCGGTGCGGGAAGCGGTCGGCCCGTCGTTCACCGTGCTAGTGGACTCGGGGATACGGCACGGCGCGGACGCGGTGATCGCGCTCGCGCTCGGGGCGGACGCGGCCGTGCTCGGCCGCGCCTACCTGTACGGGCTGATGGTCGGCGGCGAGGCCGGCGTGGACCGGGCTCTCGACCTGCTGATCGGGCAGTTCCGGTCCACGATGCAGTTCCTCGGGATGACGTCCGTCGCCGAGCTGCGCAAGCACGGCCCGGACCTGCTCACCCGCGATCACGGTACGGCATTTGCCCGCTTATGTCCGGATCACGATTGCGACGTATAGGTCGATTGTGATGATCGTGTGCAGTTAAGGTCGTATAGCACCCAAAAGTACACACGATCACGGTGACGGGACCGCCGATGCCCGGCGGGAAGCCGACCGTCCCCTAGGGGCGCGGCGGCAGTGCCGGGCGGCGCTTGACCGGGCCGGTGGACGGGTCGGGGAGCGGGGCCGGCGGGTTCTCCGCGAGCATCGCCAGCGCGCGGTCCACCCCGGCCTCGAGTTGCGGATCGCGGCCGACCGCCCAGTCGTCGGGGGTGATCAGCACCTCGGTGTCGGGGTCGACGCCGTAGTTCTCCACCGACCAGCCGTAGGAGTTGAACCAGGTCGCGTAGCGCGGGATGGTGATCCGGGTGCCGTCGACCAGGCCGTGGCCGTGGCCGTCGATGCCGACCACGCCGCCCCAGGTCCGCGTGCCGATGACCGGGCCGAGGCCGAGGCTGCGGATCGCGGCGGTCACGATATCGCCGTCCGAGCCGGCGAACTCGTCGGTCAGCGCGACCAGCGGGCCGCGCGGCGCATCCTGCGGGTAGCTGTACGGGCGCAGCCGGCGCGGCACCTTCCAGCCGATGATCCGGCGGGCGAGCTTCTCCACAATGAGCTGGGAGGTGTGCCCGCCCCGGTTCCCCCTGACGTCCACGATCAGCCCGTCAAGGCCCATCTCGGTCCGCAGGTCGCGATGGAAGTGCGCCCAGCCCTCGCCCATCATGTCGGGCACGTGCAGGTAGCCGACCCGGCCGCCGGACCGGTCGCGGACGAACTGGCGGCACGCGGCGACCCAGTCCTGATAGCGGAGGCGCCGGTCGTCGTAGAGCGGCACCACCACGACCCGGCGGGTCTGCGGGTACTCGGGCGCCGCCTGCTCACTGGACTCAAGCGTCACTGGTGCTTCCGCGGCGTCAGCGGAGACAGCCGCGGTGGGCGCGACGGAGGCGGTGGCGGTCGCGGATGAGGCGGCGCCGCCTGCTTCGGCCGCCTGGCCGGCCTCGGCGTCCTGGCCGGGCTCGGCGTCGTCCTTGCCGGGCTCCGCGTCGTCCTGGCCGGGCTCCG
>JBEKEK010000051.1:0-74352 GCA_050013875.1 Trebonia sp.
GGCGTAGGTGACTGGTAGCGGCCCTGTCACGTACGCCAACGACCTGCTGGTGCCTGTCAGCTACGCCAACGACCTAGACCCGCCTGTCATCTACGCCATTGACACCAATGGGCGATGTCGTTGGCGTAGGTGACTGGTAGCGGCCCTGTCACCTACGCCAACGACCTGCTGGTGCCTGTCAGCTACGCCAACGACCTAGACCCGCCTGTCATCTACGCCATTGACACCACTAGAGGATGTCGTTGGCGTAGGTGACAGGTAGTGGCCTGTCACGTACGCCAACGACCTGCTGGTGCCTGTCAGCTACGCCAACGACCTTCTTGGACCTGTCAGCTGCGCCATTGACACCAATGGGCGATGTCGTTGGCGTAGCCGGCAGGGGCGTCGAAGCCTGGCTTGGACGACGGAGTCACGGGTCCGTTCCGCATCTGTTGGACTTTTTGCTCTGTAATGATGTAATCAAAGTATGGGAGTAAGTGAACCATTGGACGCCTACTCGACCGTCGTCGCCGGCGTGGCTGCGCGGCTGACGCCGAAGGTCGCGAGCGTGCGGGTGCCGAGGCGGTCGGGCGAGTCGCTTGGGTCGGCCGTGGTCTTCACGGCGGACGGGTTCCTGCTGACCAACGCGCATGTGGTCGGGCAGGCGGCGGGCGGAACGGCGGCGTTCTCTGACGGGACGGCGGCGCCGTTCAACGTCGTCGGGGCGGATCCGCTCTCGGACCTGGCGGTGCTGCGCGCGACCGGTGACGTTCCCGAGCCGGCTGAGCTCGGCGAGGCTGACGAGCTCGTGGTCGGGCAGCTCGTCGTCGCGGTGGGCAACCCGCTCGGGCTCTCGGGCACGGTGACCGCGGGCGTGGTCAGCGCGCTCGGGCGGTCGCTGCCGGTGGGGGAGCGCGGGCTGATCGAGGACGTTATCCAGACCGACGCCGCGCTCAACCCGGGTAATTCCGGCGGGGCGCTGGCCGATTCCCGCGCCCGGGTGGTCGGGATCAACACCGCGGTGGCCGGGGTAGGCGTCGGGCTCGCCGTGCCGGTCAACGCGACGACCAGGCGGATCGTGTCGGCGCTGATGCGAGATGGGCGGGTACGCCGCGCCTACCTGGGCGTGGTCGTCGCCCCCGCCCCGGTGGCGCCGGTCTGGCGGTCGCGTCTGGGCGGGCGCTCCACCGGGCTGCGGGTCGCGTCGGTGGTGTCCCGCGGGCCGGCTGACCGGGCCGGGCTCCGCCCTGGCGACCTGCTGCTCACCGCCGCGGGCGAGGAGGTCGCGACGGCTCAGGACCTGCAGCGCCTGATGTTCGCCGAGGCGATCGGCCGCCCGCTTCCGATCACGGTGATGCGCAACGGCGCCCTCGTCGACGTCATCGCCGAGCCGTCTGAGCTGGTATCCGCTTAACCGCGCGAGCCGCCAGCCGCGAGCCGCGAGCCGGCAGCCGGCAGCCGCCAGCCGCCGGCCGCGAGCCGCCGGCCGCGAGCCGCCGGCCGCCGGCCGCGAGCCGCCGGCCGCGAGCCGCGAGCCGCCAGCCGCCATCGCCTCCTGCGCCGGCACCTGGCCCGACGCCCGCGCCCGGGCCGGCCGCGGGCGTCGCTGTGTGCCTCCGTGCCCGATCGGGTCGCGGCTGCGGAGTATGCCTTGCCGCCGCCAAGATCGCAAGCTGTTGTCCACAGGCGGTGGACAATTCGGGCGCGTTATCCACAGGTGGCGGATCGCCACTGCCAGGCCGTCGGCGGCTCGGGCACGGTGGGTATGCGAGCCGGGCGGCGGATGCCGCCGGACGCAGCAGAGCGATAAATGCGAGCTAGGAGGACTTGGCGATGAGTCAGGAGAACACGATTACACTGCGCGGATTCGTGACCGCCGAACCGAAGTTCTGGCAGCCAACGCCGACACACACGCCGGTCACCGAGATCCGCGTGGGCTCCACTCCGCGCCGGCTGAACCGGACCACTGGGGAGTGGGAGAACGGTGACACGTCGTACTACACCGTCAAGTGCTGGCGCAGGCTTGCCGTGAACGTCAAGGGGTCACTGCGCAAGGGGGACATGGTCATCATCCGGGGCAAGTTCGTCACCAGGACCTGGGTGGACGACCAGCAGCGCACCCGGATGCAGATGCAGGTCGAGGCGGATTCGGTGGGGCACGACCTGTCGTTCGGCTGGTCGCACTTCAACCGGGGTGCCCAGACGTCGTCGTGGAACTCGCTGCGCGAGCAGGCGGACGGCGAGGTGGCCAGGCAGGACCTCGATGCGATGGCGGACGCCCATGACGGCGACGAACCGGATGAGACGGACGGGTCGCGTGAATCCGGGATGGCCGACTTTGGCACGGCCGAGCCCGGGATGGCTGGCTCCGAGGCAGCCGATCCGGAGATGCCCGACACCGATTTCGAGAAGTTGGCCGCCGGCCTCGATGCTCAGGCAGAGGTCGCGCCGACCTACTAAATAGCCGGTGACCTGCCACGACGGGTGCCGCACGTTGTCATTGTCACTCATAGTGACGAATGTAAAGTCGTGCGGCACCCAACGAGCCGACGGCGAACATAGAAGTTCCGTGCACGCACGGCACAGTTTGCATCTATGGTGTCACCTAGAGTGACTTAGAACGCTGGGCCAGACCGGACGTCGGGGAAGTCAAGGAAGGCGACAAGCAGCGAGCATGTCAGCAGTCCAGGACGCGATAAGGCAGCGGCAGCGGGAGGCCCGGGGGGACCTAGCGTGGCCGCGGCGCTGCCCGCTGTTCGACGAAACGTTCACCCTGGTCGGTTACGTGCTGTCGGTGCTCGCCTGCTACCTCACGCTTATCGGGGTGGAGGCCAGCGGCGCGCCGGTGACAGCTGGTGACGTCACCTTGTTCGCCGGCCTGATGTGCTGCGGTGCCCTCTGCGTTGAGGCGACGAGGCGGCTTGGGCAGCCTTCCGGGGTCTGGCGGGATCTGCTGTCCGCGTGGTGGCTGCCGGTGGCGCTGCTGCTGCCGCCGTTCTACGCGCTGATCGCGCCCGCCGTGCTCGGCCTGCTTATCTATGTTCGGGTGCGCCGGGGCCCGGTCTACCGCCGGATTTTCAGCACAGCGGCGCTCGGCCTGGCCGGCGCGAGCACGTCGGCCCTGTTCCGGCTGCTCGCCCCGGCGTCGGCGCAAGGTCAGGCGGCCGGCTGGCTGACCTACCCGGGTCCGAACGCGTGGCTGATGCGCCCGCAGCAGGCGGCGGTCGCCGTTGCCTGCGCCGTTGCCTTCGCGGTGCTGAACACCTGCCTGGTCGCGATCGCCGCCTGGCTCGCTAACCCGGACGCCCGGCTGGCCGACATGCTCTGGGACCGCGAGCGGATGCTGCTCGACCTGACCGAGACCTGTGTGGGCATCCTGGTCACGATCGCCTGCGCGCTGAGCGCCCTGCTGCTCTTGGTGGCACTGCCCCCGGTGATCCTGCTCCAGCGCAGCCTGCTCCACTCGCAGCTCAAGGCGCAGGCGCGCACCGATCCGAAGACGGGCGTGCTGAACGCGGGCGCCTGGCAGGGCGAGACCGCCCTGGCGATCGCCCGGGCGCAGCGCAAGCGGGAGCCGCTGGCCGTGCTGCTCGCTGACGTCGATCACTTCAAAAAGGTCAACGACACGCACGGCCACCTGACCGGCGACGCCGTGCTCAGGACGCTGGCCGCGGAGATGCGCCAGCAGGTGCGCGAGTCAGACCTGGTGGGCCGGTTTGGCGGTGAGGAGTTCGTCATCCTCCTCCCCGGCACCACCGCGGAAGAGGCGTGCCAGGTCGCCGAGCGGGTCCGCCGGGGGGTCGGCGTGGTGAAGGTGCTCACCGACGACACGATTGTCGGCGTCACCATCTCCATCGGCGTCGCCGTGCTTGGCACTCACGGCGCGGACCTGTTCGAACTGCTCGCCGCCGCCGACATCGCCCTCTACCGGGCCAAGAACACCGGCCGCGACCGGGTCTGCCTCTACGACCCGGCCGACGCGACGCCAAGGACCAGACACCTGTGAATAGCGAACTCGCGGCGCTTACCGGCGATTGAGGTCAGGCGATCTCTCCGCTGCATCGCTTCCGTCCGCGCAGTGCTCAGCGTCATCCCACGTATGCTGACAGGTGGAAGTCGCACAGCTTGTTGGGGTCAGGCTCGTGGTTGCCGCGGTCGCACGTGAAGATAATGCCGGTGCGGCGCGCTGCCAGGGCCATGACCTGCAACCGTCCGGAGACTTTTCCCTGATAGACGATGGCAGCAGGCTACTGACCTGCTGCACCAGGTAGGAAACGAGACATGCCGGAGTTTATTTACAGCCTTCGCGCCGTCCGCAAGGCGCATGGTGACAAGGTCGTCCTCGACAACGTCACGCTGAGCTTTCTCCCCGGGGCGAAGATCGGTGTCGTTGGCCCCAACGGCACCGGCAAATCGACGCTGCTCAAGATCATGGCCGGGCTCGAGCAGGTCTCCAACGGCGAGGCCAAGCTGATGCCCGGCTTCAGCGTGGGCATCCTGGCCCAGGAGCCGACCCTCAACGAGGAGAAGACGGTCCTCGGCAACGTCGAGGAGGGCGTCGCAGAAACCAAGAGGGTACTCGAGGAGTACAACGAGATCGCCGAGAAGATGGCGACCGACTACTCGGAAGAGCTCATGGAGCAGATGAGCAAGCTCACCGAGCAGATCGAGCACAGGGACGCCTGGGACCTGGACAGCCAGCTCGAACAGGCCATGGACGCGCTGCGCTGCCCGCCGCCGGACTCCGACGTCACCAGCCTCTCCGGCGGCGAGCGGCGACGGGTCGCCCTCTGCAAGCTGCTCCTGCAGCAGCCCGACCTGCTGCTGCTCGACGAGCCCACCAACCACCTGGACGCGGAGTCGGTCCTCTGGCTCGAGCAGCACCTGGAGAAGTACCCGGGCACCGTCATCGCCATCACCCACGACCGGTACTTCCTGGAGAACGTGGCGCAGTGGATCCTCGAGCTTGACCGCGGCCACGCCTATCCCTACGAGGGCAACTACACGACCTACCTGGAGACGAAGGCCTCCCGGCTCAAGGTCGAGGGGGCCAAGGACGCCAAGATGCGCAAGCGTCTCGACGACGAGCTTGAGTGGGTCAGGTCGAGCGCCCGTGCCCGCCAGACCAAGTCAAGGGCGCGCCTCGACCGCTACGACGAGATGGCCGCCGAGGCGGACCGGAACCGCAAGCTTGACTTCGAGGAGATCCAGATCCCGCCCGGCCCGCGCCTTGGCAACACCGTCGTCGAGGTCGAGCACCTGGTCAAGGGATTCGGTGACCGCGTACTCTACGACGACCTGAGCTTCAGCCTGCCGAGGAACGGCATCGTCGGCGTCATCGGCCCGAACGGCGTCGGCAAGACCACGCTGTTCAAGATGATCATCGGCGAGGAGAAGCCGGACAGCGGCACCATCAGGGTCGGCGACACCGTCAAGATCTCCTACTCCGACCAGAACCGCAGCCGCATCGACCCGGCCAAGAACGTCTGGGAGGCGATCTCCGACGGCGAGACGTTCATCCACGTCGGCAACGTCGAGTTCCCCAGCCGGGCCTACGTGGCGGCGTTCGGCTTCAAGGGCGGCGACCAGCAGAAGCTGGCCGGCGTGATGTCCGGCGGCGAGCGGAACCGGATGAACCTCGCGCTCACCCTCAAGCAGGGCGGCAACCTGCTGCTGCTCGACGAGCCGACCAACGACCTCGACGTGGAGACCCTGGCCAGCCTGGAGAACGCGCTGCTTGAGTTCCCCGGCTGCGCGGTGATCACCAGCCACGACCGCTGGTTCCTTGACCGGGTGGCGACCCACATCCTGGCCTGGGAGGGCGGGGCGAACTGGTTCTGGTTCGAGGGCAACTTCGAGGCCTACGAGAAGAACAAGATCGAGCGCCTCGGCGCCGAGGCAGCCAGGCCGCACCGGGTGACCTACAGGAAGCTGACCAGAGGGTAGGGACCACGGTCCGTTCAGAAGAAAAGAATTGAATTTAAGTCAAATCCTTCTTCTGAACGGGCCCGTGCTCCGCCCTTCAGCGCGCGAGGATCTCCGCCAGCTGGCCGGCCTCGCGCAGCGGGGTCAGGTCCGGGTCGCGCCCGGCGTTCGCGCGGACGTCCGGGTTCAGCTCGATCGCCTGCGCCAGGGACCGGCTGGCATCGTCGGTCAAGGCGGCCTGCGCCTGCGCGCAGGCCAGGCTGTAGACGGCCATCCCCAGCGCGTGCCGCGGGGCCTGGACGTAGCGGGCGGTGGCGACCGCGTGCTCTTGCAGCGCGACCGCCTGGCCCGGCTGGCCGTGCCGCAGGTAGTAGTCGGCCACATGACCGGTCGGGTGCCAGAAGCCGCGAACGATGATCTGAAGCCACAGGGGCCGGCCGTTCAGCCACCGGTGCCTGGCCGGGTCGACCAGGTCCGCGTCGGTCACCGCGCGCAGCCCGTCAAGCAGCGCCGCGGTGACCCGCCGGGCATCGGCCGCCACGGCCGCGGCCGGGATGGCGGCATAGGCGGCGTACACGGCGCCGGACGTGTGCTCGATGTCGGCGAAGGCAGCCGGGGTGCGCCCGGCGAGGACGGCGGTGAGCCGCTGCGCCTGCTGGGCCTTGAACTCGGTGTTGTGCGCCACCGTGGGGACGGCGGCCCACTGCCGCTCGTTTCCGGTCTCCTCGGCGCCGCCGCTCGCGCGGGTGAGGAGCACCTCGTCCTCAGCCGCGGCGAACCCGAGCAGCCCGGTGATGGCTGCGCGCAAGGGCGCGGTTTCGCTCACGCTTCCTTCTCCTTGCCTGCGCGGAACAGCACCCGGACGCCGACGTCGAGCATGACCTCGCCATAGCCGATCGTCTGCAGACGGGTGAGGAACGTGGCCGCCTCGACCGGGTTGTAGGTGTCGCCCTCGTGGTGGCGGTGGAGGCGGTCGCTGGCGAGGCTGTCGGAGCCGATGAGGGTTCCGCCCGGGCGCAGCACGCGCAGCGCCTCGGCCAGCAGCGCGTTCTGCAGTGCGCGGGTCGGGACGTGGTGCAGCATAGTGAACATGCCGACCGTGTCGAAGGAGCCGTCGGGGTAGGGGAGCGCGGTCGCGTCGCCGGTGATCGCCTCGACGTTGGTTCCCGCGAAGCGCTCGTGCAGTTTGGCGGTCGCCTCCGGCTCGAGTTCGATGGCGACGAGGCGGTTGACCCGGTGGCGCAGCCATTCCGTCGCCGCACCCGGGCCCGGGCCGATCTCCAGCAGGTCGTCGCCGAGGTCAACCCGGTGCGTGACGGCCGGCAGGACCTCCTCGTGCAGGAACGCGGCCCATTCGGGCGTGCCCAGCAGTTCAGCGTGCCATTTATTCACGGCTCAGACGCTACGCGGCGCGGTGCGCGAGGCCCTAGAGCGTAGGCTGCCAAGCTGTGTCGCGATACAGCCAACCTCGGATCGGCCAGCCCGACGGCTTCTTCGTGGTGACGTTCCCGATGTCGGCCAGCACCCTGTTCGACTGGCACGTTCACGACGATCACCAGCTGGCCTGGGCGTCGGCCGGAACGCTCACCGTGCTGACCGAGGGGGCGACCTGGGTGCTGCCGCCAACCCGGGCGCTGTGGATACCGGCCGGTCTGCCGCACGAGACCAGCGCCTCCGGCCGGGCGACCATGCGCAGCGTGTATGTGCCGCCGGGCCTGTCGCCGGTGAGCTGGTCCGAGCCGACCGTCGTCGCCGCCAGCCCGCTGCTGGCCGAGGTGATCCGCTACCTGAGCGGCGAATTGCCCGCCGGCCGACGGGCGCACGCCGAGGCGCTGCTGGCCGACCTGCTCACGCCGATCCCGGTCACCGTCCTTGATCTGCGATTCCCCGCCGACCCGGTGGCCGGCCTGGTAGCGCGAGCGCTGCGCGACAACCCGGCCGACGGGCGCACCCTGGCCGGCTGGGGCCGCGCCGTCGGCGCCAGCGAGCGGACGCTGGCCCGGGCTTTCGTGGCCGGGACGGGGCTGCCGTTCGGGCGCTGGCGGACGCTGCTGCGGATCCAGGCCGCGCTGCCGCTGCTGGCGGCGGGCGAGGCGGCGGGCCGGGTCGCGGTCCGGGTCGGCTACGAGACGCCGAGCGCGTTCACCGCCGCCTTCCGCCGCGAAACCGGAGTGACCCCCACCGCCTACTTCGGCCCGCCCGGAACTGGATGAGGAAGGGCCGCGGGCGCTCGCCCGGTGGCATCGCACCAACGGCCGCTACACGGCCGAGCTAAAGACCGGCATCATCGCCAAACGAGTCGAATAGCTCGATCTTGGCTGTCTCTGCGGTGATTTCTTGAATCAAGCTTTGACGGGCTGGATCGTATCTGGATGATTGAAAGCCCTCCATGCTGTCGCCGCCTTGCACAAACAGGAATCTCAGCTTACCGATTCTTAGTTCATCGTAAGATATGAGCGCGGAATCCTTGATGCTCGTATTTCGACGGACTATGCCGTTTACACTACCCTGGTCGCGGATAGTAAATTGGTCTCCGAAGCGGGTGATCTGCGCATGCCAATGCGAAACCGAGCTATCCAGAAGCCAGATATCGCTGCCGGGATGCCTGCCGATCGTCGTGATATTGTTCTCGACCTTGTAAATCGCCCCGAATTTAGGCCCGCTAATGGCTACGAGCAGTCCGGCATTACGGGACAGTGATTTCTGCCATTTCGTGAGATCTTTCTCCAGGCACTGAAGAATCTGCTCGATCGATGCCTGGAGGCCTGGGTCGGCGTCGGCGTCAAGGGCGCTAAACGGAACAGTCGGTTCGAAGATGCTCGCCGAGTCAAGGTTCCCGCTCTTGGCCGATTCCCACCGGGCGAGCCATTCGTCAACGGTTCTGAGCTGGCTTTTTTCCAGCCCTATAGACTCGGCTGCGGTGAGGCACGCTGTCACGAACGCCGAGACATGCCGCCAGGGAGGCAGGCTTGCCCGGTGCTTCGAAACGAGCCTGCTAAAGGTGGCCGCAGACATCTTGTGCGGGCTGTAGCCGGAAAGTTTCTCCAGAGAAGGGCTGCCCGCACGCCGTTGCAGCTCTCTGAGGTCATCGATTAGCAGCGCGGTGGCACGAGTTTGCGAGGTGTCCACCGTACCCCCTCTCACCAGCTCTAACGGAGCTGGCTCGTTAGGAGTAGCAGAGCGCAGATGGCCGAGGTGGTCGGTAACTCTCGTCCGCGGATGCTGGCTGGTACTCAACAAGTCGATTAATGGAAATTGCAGTTAGTTATGCGGTGCAACGGAGCGCTCTCGGGTGTTCATCCGACCGGCCGGTGTGTGACGGATGTGTCACTGCCTGGTATGTGACCTCGTGTACGGTTTCGAGCCGAAACAGTTTGAAAGTCTTATCCCGAGAAGGTGGGATAGTCAAGTTACGGAACACTAACGGTCGCAGAATATCAGCTTCGAGTCTGCCGGGCATCCCGTCCGCTTGCGAATGTGTCACGACTCGGTTACCGACTGGCCTACGCGGCGGGTGGCCGTCCTCCGCCTGGGTCGCCCGGCACCCACCATGCGGTGATGGGCCTCTATCCTTGAACGCATGGAGGCGGCACACCGGATCGCGGACTTGCCAGCTGGCCCAGGGCGGCGGGTTTTCCTCGTTCACGGACGCGACATCAGCGCCCGCGACGAACTGATCGCCCTGCTGAGGGCGTTTGACCTGAAGGTGATCAGCTGGCGGGAGGCCTCCGCGCACGCGGGCGGGGGCACGCCTTACATCGGCGATATCGTGGCCGCCGGAATGGACCTGGCGGATGCGGTTGTCGTGCTGCTGACTCCAGACGACATCGGCTGCGTGCGCCCGATCTTCCGCATTGAACACGACGGGCCGCACGAACTGGAGCCAACGGGCCAGGCCCGGCTCAACGTCATCTTCGAAGCGGGCATGGCGATGGCCCGCGACCGGACCCGGGTCGTTCTCGTCGAAATAGGACTGGTCCGCAAGATGAGTGATATTGACGGCCTGAACATCATTCGAATGCACGATGCCGTTGAACCACGGAAAGATCTCGCTCAACGCCTGCGGTCTGCTGGGCTGGCGGTTGACACCGACGGCGAGGAATGGCGAACAGCCGGCCGATTCGATCGCGCTCTCCTCGCCGCAACCGATTTCGAGCCAGCTAGCCCAAATGTTGCACCGGCCGCTATTCTCGGACAAAGCGAGGCCGAATATCGAGTCCTGCGCTGCATCGCGGAACACTTCTCCCAGCCGGATGCCCAGCGGATGAGCACGCCTTTCTCAGTGCCAGGCATGACCTGGAGCCAAATCGCCGTCACGCTCCGGGAGCTCGCTCACGCTCAGCCCGCCTACATCGTGGGCGTCAGCGTGGGTCAACTTGACTATCCGGCCGCCATCACCGGCCTTACCCGACGCGGCTCTGCCAGAGCCGGTTACATCTTGCCCTAGAAGCTGAGCCAAGGCCGGGAGCGTGCGACTCCGCATTTTCCACCCGCTAGCGACTCAGGCGGGCGCGAGGCCGATGCTGCCGCGCCCGCCCTGGTCAGGTCCTTCCTCTGGTACCGCGTTGACCAGGGAGTGCGCGGCCATCACGAGATACTCCCAGAACTGCGCGTCAAGCGGAGCGGGCAGCCCGAGCTCGTCGAGCGCGGTCCGCATGTGCTTGAGCCACAGGTCCCGCTCGGTCTCGCCGATGCGGAAGTGCACGTGCCGCATCCGCAGCCGCGGGTGCCCGCGCAGCTCGTTGTACGTGGCGGGGCCGCCCCAGTACTGGACGAGGAACAGCCGCAGATGCTCCTCGGCCGGTCCCAGGTCCTGCGTCGGGTATACCGGCCTGAGCACGGGATCGGCCGCGACCTCCTGGTAGAACCGGTGCACCAGGCGGGTGAAGGTCTCCTCGCCGCCGACGGCCTCATAGAAGGTGCGCGGCGTCCGCGCGGTCTCCTCGCTCATAACGCTGCCAGCCTATCCGTCCCTACGCCTGCGACTCGCTGGCCGCCGGGTGAATGCCGGCCGCGGCCAGCGCCGCCTTCACCCGGGCGCGCAACTCCCGCTCGACCTCCCACTGGCGCAGCGGCGCCGTCTTGGCCACGATGCGCATGGTCACCCCGTTGCTGGAGATCTCCTGCGCGCCCCAGACCTCGGGCGGGTCGAGCAGGACCACTCGCCAGACGGGGTCGTCCCAGAGCTCTTCGGTGACGTCGGCGAGCAGGGACTTTAGCTCCGTCAGGTTTACCTCGTACGGCACCGGGAAATCGATGACGGCCCGTGCCCAGCCCTGCGACTCGTTGCCGACCTGCTCGATCGCGCCGTTGCGGATGTGCCAGACGATGCCGCTGACGTCACGCATCCGGGTGACCCGCAGCGTGACGTTCTCCACGGTGCCGGTCGCGTCCCCGATGGTGATCACGTCGCCCACCCCGTACTGGTCCTCGACCAGCATGAAGATCCCGGCCAGGTAGTCGCGGACCATGCTCTGCGCGCCGAACCCGATCGCGATGCCGACCACGCCGGCGCTGGCGAGCAGCGGCGCCAGGTTGATGCCGAGGTCACCGAGGATGACGACGCTGGCGATCGAGAAGATGGTGATTGACGCGATGCTGCGCAAGATCGAGCCGAGCGCGCGGACCCGCTGCTTGCGGCGCTCGTCGACCATGGCCCGTTCGGCCTGTGCGGCGGCGCTGTTGACGGCGCCCTGGCCGGCCGCCTCACTGGCCGGATCGGTCACTGTGCCCCGGGCTGCCGCGGCGCCCAGGGGAGTGGCGTCATCCTCACCCGTGTCCGCTGCTGACTGGCCGCGCCGTCGCTGCGCCAGCCGCGCGGGCGCGCGCCGGGCAGTGGCCGCGCCGTTGCGCAGATGCGGGAGGATGGAGTGCGTCGCCCGCTCGGTCAGCCGGTTGATCACGCGGTGCACGATCGCCTGGATGACGAGCGCGAGCACCACGACGAAGATCACCCGCAGCAGCAGGTGGACCGGTCCGGAGAGAAGTTCGTTGGTTAGCACCGAGTCGTGCCGGTTGTGCGACAGGTCCCAGACGAGCTGGCAGGTCAGCCCCGGATTGGTGCCACAGCTGCCGAGCAGCGTGTCGGGCGCGGGATGCGCACCGCCGAGCACCACCATCTGGACGCCAACCATCACACCGACCCTTCCCGTGACCCCAGCCCGAACTCCGCGTCGTCTTCAGGCGAGGCTACCGGGAACGCGTGCCCGGGAGTGAAACGCTACGTATAGCTTCCTGTCATGTATTACATTGTGGAACTATCTAGGTGCTGACAGTGAGTGGCTGGTATTGAATAGTTTGTCCAAAATACCCGATTAAATAGGCCTTTCATCGAGAAAGACAAGCCTAATCCGCTACGTGTGCGTGTTAGTGATGATCCTGTTTGTAGCAAGAGGATTGCGATGGACGTCACAAGCCGGTTGAGGCCCAAGGACAGCGATGGCGGTGACCGCCGTCATCGCCGGGCGGCCGAAATCGGCCCGCGGGGCGCTTGCATCGCGCAAGGATGGGCGCTTATCTGGAGGAACCATGCGCAACGCATTGCCCCGGCGCCAGGCGCACCCAGCCGAGCCCGCCCCCGGCACGCTCCTGACCGCGGGCGGCGGCGACGCCGACCTGTTCGAGGTAAGCCACTATCCGGTGCAGGCGGTCTGCCGGGTCTGCCAGGAGCCGATCAGCGCCGAGACGTTCCTGCGCGCCTTCGAGCACGGCACCCGCGCCCGGGTACGGCCACTGGCCGGGGACGCTCCGCCGCCCCGGCCGTGACGACGCCGGCCTAGCTTTTGTGCAGGCCGGTCTCGCGGGCCACGAAGGCGAGGCAGTCGCCGGCCAACTCGGCGGACAGGGACACCGCGCGCTGTCCGTGCCCTACCTGCCCCTCGGCGCGCAGCAGCACCGGCCGTCCGGAGGACGTGGCGTGCTGCATGGCGGCGCACATCTTGTACCCGTGCACCGGGGCCACCCGGGTGTCATTTCTGAAGACGGTGAACAGCACCGCCGGGTACGGCGTCCCGTCAACCACGCGGTGGTACGGCGAATACCCCAGCAGCCACTCCAACTCCACGGGTGACGCTGCCGTCCCGTACTCCGTGTTCCACGTCTCGCCGATCGGGAACCGCTCGTACCGCACCATGTCGAGCAGCGGCGCCGAGCAGATCACCGCGCCGAACAAGTCGGGCCGCTGGGTGACCGCCGCCCCGACCAGCAGCCCCCCGTTCGACCCGCCCCAGACCGCGAGTCTGTCCGGCGACGTTACCCCGGTCGCGATGAGGTGCCCGGCCGCCGCGTGGAAGTCGTCGAAGACGTTCTGCTTGCGGTCCAGCATCCCCGCCCGGTGCCACTCCTCGCCTTCCTCGCTCCCGCCGCGCAGGCCCGCCACCGCGTACACGCCGCCCGCCTCTACCCAGGTGAGGATGTTCGCGGAGTAGCCGGGGGTCATGCTGATGTCGAAGCCACCGTAGCCGTAGAGAATGCAAGGCCTTTCCCCCGAACGGTCCCGTGCTTCGCCCCCCGGCGCGATGATCACCATCCGGACCTCGGTGCCGTCGGACGAGCGGTACGTGACCTGGGACGCGGTCACCTGCGGAGGGGTGGCGACCGAGCCGGGCGATCTCGCCCAGGTGGCCAGTTCCCCGGTCACGGCGTCGTAGCGGAGTACAACCGGCGGCGTCGTGTAGTCCGTGTAACCGAACCACGCCTCGTGCCCGCCCGCGGGCCGTTCCGCGATCCCGCCGATCGAGCCGATCCCCGGCAGGCCGAGCGTGGTCAGCTGCTCGCCGGTGGCGAGGTCGTGCACGCTGACCTCGCTGACCGCGTGGCGCGTGCGCGAGACGAGCATGACCGGCCGGTCGAGGTCGTCAAGGACCGCGTAGCTGCGCAGCACCGAGGTGGCGTCCTCGGGGATAAGGTCCTGCCAGTCCTCGGGGCCCGGCGCGGCCGGGTCGGCGACGCTGATCCGGCCGCGCGGCGCGTCCAGGTCGGTGAACACGTAGAGCCGGCCGTCCCGCCCGACCCAGGGCGAGGCCTGGGCGTCAAGCCCGACCATGAGCGGGACGAGCGCCGGGGCGGCGGGGTCGCTGGCGGTCAGGTCCGCGATCCAGATGTCCTCCCGCGGCGCGGTCCCGATCGACGCCGAGATGATCAGCCACCGGCCGTCCATGCTGACGCTGGCACCGTAGTAGGTCGTCTTGTCCCGCCCGGCGCCGAACACCTCCACGTCCGACTCCGGGGCTTCGCCCACCGTGTGCAGGTAAACGCGCCGGTGGTACTGCTTCTCGTCCTCGGGGACCGCGTCCGGCGGCAGCCGCCGCACGTAGTAGAACGCCTTGCCGCCGGGCAGCCAGGCGACCCCGGAGTAGCGGCACCGGTCGATCGGCCCGTCCACCAGCTCGCCGGTCGCGACGTCAAGCACCCGCAGCAGCGACTCCTCGTCCCCGCCATGCGAGAGCTGATAGGCGAGCAGCCTGCCTTCCTTGTCCGGCTGCCAGGCATCCAGCGTGGTCCGCCCGGAGGAATCGACCGCGACCGGATCGATCAGCACGCGCTCGCCTGCGTCGGAGACCGGCAATTCGGTAATTTCATGATCTGCGACGTAGAGCACCGCGTGCTCCTGGTCCGGGTCGCGGCGGGTGTAGAACCGCGTCGTCCCGCGCCAGGCGGGCAGCCCCACCGAGCCGACCCGGAGCAGCTCCCTGACCCGGGCGGCGAACTGCTCCCGGTCGGTCAGGCCCGCCCGGTAGTCCTCCCACTGCGCCTCCTCGGCCGCCAGCCACTCCCGGGTCTGCGGGGAATCGGCATCCTCAAGCCAGCGGTAGGGGTCCGCCACGCGGTGTCCGAAGAGATCCTCGACAAGATCGAGCCGCTGCGCTGGCGGGTACTCGGCGCGAAAAGATGCCATAGCGGCACCTTAATCGTTGCTCGTTACCAGGCGTTAACCAACATTCCAAGAACGCCTTGTACTCTGGAGTGGTTGGCGGAGGCACGTGGCTTCGGTCACACCGGGATCAGTCCTGTCCCGGTGATGCGAGCGGCGCCTCAATACCGGTGCCTCCGGAGGTGCCCGTGCGACGCGTGCTGCTGCTCAACGTCACCTATGAGCCACTAACCACCGTCGGTCTCCGACGGGCCGTCTGCCTAGTCCTGGGCGACAAGGCAGAGATTGTGCACGACGATCCCGGCGGGCGGCTGCTGCACTCCGCCGCGATCGAGGTGGTTACCCCCTCTGTGATCCGGCTTCGCCGGTACATCCGCATCCCGCAGCGCAATCGCGTGCCGCTCACCCGGGCCGCGCTGATGCGCAGGGACAACTACAAGTGTGCCTACTGCAGCCGGCATGCCGAGACGATCGACCACGTGATCCCGCGGAGCCGGGGTGGCGGGCACGCCTGGGAGAACTGCGTCGCCGCGTGCCAGCTCTGCAACCACCGCAAGGCGGACCGGCTGCTCTCCGAGCTTGGCTGGACCCTCCCGGTGGCCCCGGCGGTACCCAAGGGCGCGCATTGGCGGCTCATCGGGGCGCAGTACGACGGCGACCCGCAGTGGGAGGCGTATCTGGGCGCCAGTGCGGCATAGCCAGACCTAGCTAAAACCCGTTGGGGTGTCGCTGGGGCACCCACTGCGCCCCGGCTCCGCGTCATTAGGCTGAATCGAAAACCCAGCCAGCTCCGGCGTCTCTTAATGGGCTGACGCGTGCGTAACTGGTCCTGGTGCTTGTTGTCCGGGCTGCCGCGTACGTAACCGGGTTCGGGGGCCGGTGACGTCGTGGAGGTGGTGGATGGGGTCGTGGATGAAGTAGCGGGCAAAGGTTTCCACGGTGAAGGAGGCGCCGTCGCTGCGGCGGCCGGGGCGGAGCCACTGGCCATCGGAGAGGGCGGCGAAATGGCCGGCCAGGGCATCGGCGGCCACGGCTAGTTCGTCGGCTACCACGGCCGGGTCCTGCGCGAAGTACCGATCGTCGACCGCGGTCTCGTCCTGGTCCCAGTTGGGGTAGAGCGGATCGTCCTCGGTCAGCATCAGGCCGAGTCGGTAGTCGTAGAGACGGAACACGTCGCGGACGTGGCAGCCGTACTCTAGCGACGACCAGCGGTCCGGCTGAGTCCGGTCGGCGGCACCGGGGGCGGCGAGCGGCGCGCGCCAGGCGGCCGCGTTCGCCCGGAGCATCGCCGGGATCTGCTCACGCGGGAACGAGCTGGTGTCCAGCCCGCACTCGGGGCAGGGGCGCTCGAGCACCCAGGTCCAGTCCTTGGTGTCAGGAGTGATCGTCATATCGTCCAACGCTACTTTCCCCCCCGACCGCCCGCCAGTGGCCGCGACCGCCCGCCAGTGAACGCAGGCAAGTCCCGCGCCGGCGCCGCTTACGCTGGCTTGCGGGCTAGTTCGTAGGCGAAGCTGACCGTCTCGGTCAGGTGGCCGTCAACCAGGAACGGGCCGAGCTCCTGGGCGAGCGATGCGTCGAAGGCGGCCGAGTGGTCGGCGAGGGCGGGCGCCGGGAACACCGACAGGGAACGCGCATAGCCCGCGAGCCACGGCAGCGTCCAGTCGTGGGAGACGAGAAACTCGAACCGGCCCGCCGCCGCGAACCCGGCATCGGACAGCACGAGTGTGTCGGGTCGCTGCTGCCGTGCCTGGTTCCAGTTGACGGGGACGCGGTCGGCGGCGCCGAGCGCCTGCTGCCACCGCCGCAGCCAGCTGCCGAACGCGAGCTGCCAGTCGAGCGGTCCGGCCCCGGGACCCGATGACCAGCAGAGCGCGATGAAGCCGCCGGGCGCTAGCCAGTCGCGGACAAGCCGAGCCACCAGGTCCCGGGGGAGCCGGTGAAACGCGTTGCCGATGACGACCAGCGAGAAGTGCCCCGCCGGTGCGTCCAGTTCCTCAGCGCTCGAGACGACCGTCACCATGCGCCCGGCGCCGGCACCCGCGTCGGCCTTCGAGCGCACCGCCGCGACCATGTCGGGCTCCTGATCAACCGCCCAGACCTCAGCGAAACTGTCGCGCAAGGCGAAGGCAAGCTGCCCGGTGCCGCAGGCGAGGTCGAGCAGCCGCCCGCGCCCTGACGCTCCCGTCCGCCGCAGCAGATCGCTGGTCAGCGTGTCGGGATAGGAGTGCCTGAACCGCTCGTAGTACTCGGCGGTGCCCCGGTAAAGGTCACGCCGGAAACTGAGTTCGTCGCTCACAGCGCCAGCATGTCACCGCGCCACAGGATCGTCACTCGCCCCACCGGCAGAGCTCCGCCAACTTCCCGGAGCTCAAGCCGGCTGAGCCCCGGCGCCGAGGCCAGCGGCCAACCGCCGGCTAGCCCTGGTCGTGGGAACCCGGAACCACCAGGCCAGTCTCGTAGGCGGTGACCACGGCCTGCGTTCTGTCACGCAGCCCGAGCTTCGCCAGTATCCGGCTGACGTGCGTTTTCACGGTCTCCTCGGTGACCACGGAGCGGGCGGCGATCTCCGGGTTGGACAGTCCCTCTGCCACCAGCCGCAGGACCTGCGTCTCGCGCGGGGTGAGCGTCGCCAGCCGGGCGGCGCGCGCGCTGTCGGTCTTGGGCCGCTGGCTGGCGAACTCGCGGATCAGACGGCGGGTGACGGTCGGGGCGAGCAGCGCCTCGCCTGCCGCGATCACCCGCACGGCGTGGAAGAGCTGCTCGGCGGTGACATCCTTGAGCAGGAAGCCGCTGGCCCCGGCGCGCAGCGCGTCATACACGTAGTCGTCGAGGTCGAAGGTGGTCAGGATGAGGATGCGCGGCCGGTCCCCGCTCGGGCCGATCAGCTGCCTGGTCGCCTCGATGCCGTCCATCCCCGGCATGCGGACGTCCATCAGGACGACGTCGGGGGAGGCGTCCCGGCAGACGCGGACCGCTTCGGCGCCGTCTTGCGCGGTCCCGACGACCGTGAAGTCCGGCTGCGTGTCGAGCAGCCCGGCGAAACCGCTGCGCACTATCTGATGGTCGTCGGCCACCACGATGCGGACCGCCGCGGCAGGCGTGCTCATCCGTCTGCCTCGCACTTGCCGGGCAGGCGGGCCTCGATAAGGAACCCGCCGACGGTCGCCGCCCCGGCCCGCAGCTCGCCGCCCACCGCCGCCGCGCGTTCGCTCATGCCGGTCAGCCCGTGGCCGCCGGCCGGCGCCGTGCGGGCCGGCCCGGGCCCGTTGTCGCGGATCAGCAGCCGCAGTCCGCCCTCGCCGTAGCGCAGCTCCACGTCGACGGCCGCCCCCGGAGCGTGCCGCCGTGCGTTGGTGAGCGCCTCCTGGACGATGCGGTAGGCAGCCACGCCCACGCCCGGGTCGATCGTGGCGGGCGCGCCGGAGACGATAAGCCTGCAGGCCGCGCCCGAGGAATCCCTGGCCTCGTCGACAAGCCAGGGAAGCTGCTCCAAGCCGGGCTGCGGATGCCGGTCCGCCACCTCGGCCCGCGAGTCCTCGCGGAGCACGCCGAGCAGCCGCCGCATCTCGGTCAGCCCGGCCCGTGCCGTGTCCCCGATCTCCGACAGCCGCTGCGCCCCCGCGGCCGGCATTCCGGGCGTGGTCAGGCGGGCGGTCTCCGCCTGGACGGCGATCATCGAGATGTGGTGCGCGACCACGTCGTGCAGCTCACGGGCGATGCGCGCCCGCTCACCGCGGGCCGTGTGCTCCACCAGCGTGCTCGCGATGACCTGCGTCGCGGCGGTGTGCAGCCGGGCTTCGGCGCGCGCCCGCCGGGCGACCCCGGCCCACGCCGCCGCCGGGACCAGCGCCGCCAGCACGACCGCCAGCACCCGGGTCTCCGTCCCCGCGGCGGTGCCGGTGAGGAGCGCCACGACGAGGAACGGCACGGTCAGCACCAGCGCGGCATACTGCGCACCATCGTCGTGGCGGCCGCCGGTGGCGTCGCCGCCGCGCCCGGTGCCGCCGCGCCAGCTGCCGTCGGGCCAGCTCCCGTGGTGCCGAGCGCCGCCGCGGCCGAACCGGTAGACCGCGACCAGTTCGGCCGCCGCGCCGGCCACGGTCAGGAAGTGGAACGTGCCCAGCGAAAGCAGGCTTGCCGCCGACAGGACGACGGCCGCCGCGGCCGGGCGGAGGAACGCCAGCGGCACCGTCGTCGCCAGGCCGAGCACGCAGTACAGCAGGCCCAAGGCGAACAGCTGGCCGCCCTGGTTCTGCGGAACGGCGGCCGGGGTCGCGTCGGCGGCCACCGTGGCCCGGGCGAGCGCCTCGATGACCGAGGCCAGGCCGAGCAGCCCGGCCGTCGCCGCCAGCCCGTACTGGGCGGTGGCGAGTCGCCCGGCCCGGCCTGCCCAGCCGGCCCGCCAGTCGGCGGTCAGGCTCATGCGGTGTCTCCCGCTCGCTCCGGGGCGCCCGAGTGCGGCGTCTTCCCTCGTCGCTCGCTCATGCCTCCCATTGTCGCCGCTGGCCAGGGATCGTCGCGTCCCCCTGGCAAGGCATCCAGGGATCCCCCGCAAGGGGGACAGCGTCCCGTCGGCCAGCGCCGTGGGAGAACGCGAAAGACCGCTCTCAGGCGTGACGACGGCCGGGGTCGGGGATCTCTAGCCTGCCTAGCATGGAAGCAACGATCGATGTGACCGGCCTGCGCAAGCGGTTCGGTCCGACGCTGGCGCTTGACGGGATGACCTTCAGCGTCGCGCCGGGTCAGGTCACCGGATTCGTCGGACCCAACGGCGCCGGGAAGTCCACCGCGATGCGGGTGATCCTCGGCCTGGATGCGGCCGACGAGGGCACCGCCTTGGTCGGCGGGCAGCCATACCAGAACTTGCGGCGTCCGTTGAGCCAGGTTGGCGCCCTGCTCGACGCCGCCGCGCTGCAGCCGAGCCGCAGCGCCCGCAACCATCTGCTGTGGCTGGCCCACTCGCAGGGACTTGGCGGCCGGCGGGTGGACGAGGTGGTCGCGCAAGCGGGCCTGAAGCCGGCCATAAGACGCCGGGCGGGAGGTTTCTCACTCGGCATGCGCCAGCGCCTCGGGATCGCCGCCGCGCTGCTTGGCGACCCGCCGGTGCTGATCCTGGACGAGCCGTTCAACGGCATGGACCCCGAGGGCATCGTCTGGATGCGCGGATTCCTGCGCGGGCTGGCGGCCGAAGGCCGCGCCGTGTTCGTCTCCAGCCACCTGATGAGCGAGCTGCAGGACACCGCCGACCACCTCGTGGTGGTCGGCCGCGGCAAGGTCATCGCCGACGCGGCCGTCAAGGACATGATCGCGGCCGCGTCCGATGACCGGGTCGAGCTGCGCACGGCAGCGCGGGCGGAGGCAATGACCGTACTGGCGCGCGCGGGGGCTGAGGTCGCCGCGACGGCGCCGGATGTCCTCACGATTAAAGGCCTTTCTGCTGAACGTACGGTGGCTGCTCTCACTGCCAACCGGGTTCCCTTCACCGAGGTAAGCGCCCACCGGGCGACGCTGGAAGAGGCCTACATGGAGCTCACCCGCGATGCGGTGGAATACCGCGCAGCCCCGGCTGTTCCCTCCGGCCAGGCCCCCTCCGCCGCCCCCGGCCCGGCCCCGTCTGCCGAACCCGGCCAGGCCCCCTTCGCCAACCCCGGCCAACCCCGTTCCACTACCCCCGGCCAGGCTCCCTCGGCCAGGCCCGGAGGGACGCTATGACCACCATGGCGCCGTACCGCTCAACCGCGCACGCCCGCGACGGTTTCCGCCAGTTGCTGCACGCGGAGTGGACCAAGTTCCGCACGGTGCGCGGCTGGGCCGTCGGCATGATCGTCGCGGTCCTGGTGACGGCGGGGATCGGGATCTTCGTCGCGGCTGGCGGCGCCAGCCCATCGTGCCAGACTGTCAACGGGACGACAGGCCAGGCCGGGGGGTGCGGCGGGCCAACGCTTACGCTGGGGCCGGGCGGCGAGCCGGTGACCGACAACTTCTACCTGGTCCGGCAGCCTCTCGCCGGCAACGGCAGCATCACGGTCCGGGTGACCTCGCTGACCAGCCTGCTCCCGCCGGCCAGGGCCGAGTTCGGCACGCCCCCCGCACGGTCAGGCACCGTGCCGTGGTCCAAGGCCGGGATCATTATCGGGGCGACGAGCCTCTCCGCGCCGCAGGCGTACGCCGCGATGATGGTCACCGGCGGCAACGGGGTGCGGATGCAGTGGAACTACACCGGCGACACGCCCGGCCTGCCCGGCATCGTTTCGGCGGCGAGCCCGCGCTGGCTGAGGCTGACCCGCGACGGCGACACGATCAAGGGCTATGACTCCACGGATGGCGTGCACTGGACGGTCGTCGGTGCCGTGCGGCTCGCGGGACTGCGGTCAACTGTCCAGGCCGGCCTGTTCACCGCCTCACCGACCCTCCCCGTGGATGCCGTTAACATCGCCGGGGTGACCCAGGGGGGCGGCGGCCTAACCGCCTCCACCGGCGTCTTTGACCACCTCAGCCGCACCGGCAGGTGGCCGGTCGGCACCTGGGCCGGCGGCTACACCGAGGGCGACAACGCCGCAGAAGCGCAGGGGATCGGCGGGTACCGCCAGGTTGCCGGCCGGTTCACCGTCACCGGGCAAGGCGACATCGCGCCCGTCATCCCGTACCAAGGAGACCCCGGCTCCGCCAGCGGAACCATCGCCAGCTACCTCATCGGCACGTTCGTGGGGCTGATCGCGGTGGCCGTGGTCGCGACGATGTTCATGACCGGCGAGTACCGCCGGGGCCTGATCAGGACGACCCTGGCCGCCAGCCCGCGCCGCGGCCGTATGCTTGCGGCGAAGGCTCTCGTGATCGGGGCGGTCGCGTTCGCGGCCGGTCTGCTCGGCGCCGCCGGCGCGGAGATCGTCGGCAGCCGCATAGCGCGCTCCCATGGAACCCAGGTTTTCCCCGAGCCGTGGCCGGCCGAACTGCGGATGATCGTCGGCACGGCGGCGCTTGCGACCGTCGTCGCCGTCCTCACCCTCGCCGTCGCCACCATCGTCCGCCGCAGCGTCGCCGCGGTGACGATCATCTTCGTGGTGATCGTGGTGCCTTACTTCCTGGCGGCCGTCGCCACATTGCCGGCTGGAGTCGCGGACTGGCTGCTGCGCGTCACGCCGGCCGCCGCCTTCGCCGTCCAGCAGGCAACGCCGCGGTACCCGCAGGTAGACGCCTACTACGCGCCGGTGGCCGGGTTTTACCCGCTCGCGCCGTGGGCCGGCTTCGCCGTCCTGTGCGCGTGGACGCTGGTCGCGCTCGGCGGGGCCGGCTACCTGCTGCGCCGGAGGGACGCGTGAGTTCCGCCGGACATCACCTGCCACTTGATCATCAGCAGCATCGGCTGCCCGGTGTGCCGGAGAAAGGCCCGAGCTCGACCGGACAGCGCCTGCCACCGGATGATCCCGAGCATCGCGTACAGCGGCCAGGGAGGTGCGCGTGAGCCAGACGGCTCGAGCGGCCGGTCCCGAACGTGAGCCGGGCACCGGCTCAGCCCTCTCCGGCTCCGGTGCCTGCGGGGGAGACCCGATGCGGGCCGCTCGTGGTTGGCGATTCCCGGAGGCGCTTGGCGACGCGGTGCACGGGGAGTGGACCAAGCTGCGGACATTGCCCGGCACCGGCTGGCTGCTGCTGGCCGCGGCCGCGGTGACCATCGCGGTGAGCACGGCCTTGGAGGCCACGACGACCGCCACGGCCTGCCCGCCCGGTGGCTGCCAGTCGGATCCGGTCAAGCTCAGCCTCACCGGCGTGCAGGCCGGGCAGGTGATCGTGGTGATTATCGCCGTGCTCGCGGTCAGCGGCGAGTACAGCGCCGGGATGATCCGGGTGACGCTGACCGCGATGCCACGCCGCCTGACGATGCTCGCCGCCAAGGCCGCGGTCCTCATCGGCCCGGTGCTCGCGGTCGGCGCCGTGGCGGTGCTGGCGTCGGTGCTGGCCGGGCGGCTGATCCTGCCCGGGCACGGGTTCACCACGGCGCACGGCTACCCGCCGCTGTCGCCGGGCAGCGGCCCGGTGCTGCGGGCCGCCTGCGGCTCGGTCCTCTATCTCGGCCTGATCGCGCTGCTCAGCCTGGGCATCGCGACCGCGGTGCGGGAGCCCGCGGTGGCGATCGGGCTCGTCCTCGGTCTGCTGTACCTGTTCCCGATCGTGACCGGCGTGGTCGGCAACCAGCACTGGCAACGCCACCTGGAGCAGGTCGCCCCGATGACCTCCGGGCTCTACATCCAGGCCACCGTCAATCTGAGCGACCTGCCGCTCACGCCTTGGCAGGGCCTGGGCGTGCTCGCCGCCTGGGCCGCCGGGGCGCTCGCCGCAGGCGGCCTGCTGCTACGCCTCCGCGACGCCTGAGCTCGCCGCCTGGGCCGCCGGGGCGGTCGCCGCCGGCGGCCTGCTGCCACACCTCCGCGGCGCCTGAGCACGCCGCTGACGAGCCGGCCGGCGCCCTCGGCACCCGGACGTCGCGTGAAGTCCTGGTGCTCTCGCGCCGGAGAGCATCGCCGGGAACACCGTCGGATTCGGGGATCGGTGTCGCCATCGCCGCGGGCGGCGGAGCGGGTCAGCGCAATTTCCTGAGCCGTTCCGCTTCCGCCGCGGGCAGCCGCCGCACTGCCTCGCGGAAGGTCACCCCCGACATCGCCGGCAGGTGCCGCTGTGTCCATGCGGCGACCCAGTCCGGATCATGCTTTGAGACCTCCCGCAGCACCCAGCCGATCGCCTTGCGGATGAAGAACTCGCGCTCCGCCAGCATCGGTTCCGCGTACCAGGTAAACCGGGCCAGGTCCGGCTGCCCGCTCCGGATTCCGCGCAGCAGCGCGAGCAGCGCCGACCGCCGCACCCAGAAGTCCGCGTCCACCGCCCACCGATCGACGGCCGGCCAGGACCGAGCATCGCGGAGCGCGATCTCGCCCGCCACGTTGACCGCCAGCCCGTCCACCAGCGCCCAGGTCCCCGACTCGCGTACCAGCCGCTCCACCACCGCCAGCTCGGCCGCCCCCAAGCGGGGCGCGGCCAGTGTCAGGATCTCCACCGCCGCCATCCGCCGTTCATGCACCGGCTCGCCCCAGAGCGCGACTGCCCACCCGACCATCCCGGCCCCGTCAAGCCCGGGATGGCCCCGCACCGCCTCGGTTACGACCCGCCGCGTCTCCGGCACGGTCACGCCGAAGAACTCCAGCTCGCTCTTGAGATACCGCTTCTCCTGAAGGGCCCGCTCCGCCGTCCCGACCGCCCGCAGCGCTTCCGCGACCGCCAGCGCCGCCCTCTCCGGCTCAAACCCATCCATGCGGTCACCCTAAGCCCGACTCCGCCGGCCCGGGTCCTGGCCGGTGGATTCGGTCTTGGGGCCAAAGTTGTACGCCTCTGCGCCGGAAATAGCGGCATTTGTCCGCCGCGGACTGTACAAGTTTGGCCCCAAGCTAAGCCGGTGATCCCGCTATCGCTCAGGCGGGACTCAGAAATGCCAAGGCCATCCGGGTAAATGCCTCGGGATCGGCACTGTGAATCAGATGGCCGACCGGGATGGTTTCCAGGTGGGCACCGGGGATCCGCCTGGCCAGCTCGACCACCCAGTCCTGGGGGATGTAGCTCTGCGGTCCGCCGCCGATGACCAGCGTTTCCGCGGTGATCTGGCCGAGTCGCCCCAGCCACCCTGGGTCAGGGTTGTCGATCTGCCTTCGGATGGCCAGCACCATTTCCCAGTCATAAGGGAGCTCGCCCGCTGGCCGCTCAGGGAGGCCGCGCTGGCGGGGAAGCAGCGCCGCGACATCTTCGAGGATCAGCCGGCTCACCCGGTGCGGGTGATCGCCGGCGAGGAGGTAGGCCACCAGCCCGCCCATCGAGTGCCCGATCAGCTCCACCCGCTCGAGCTTCAGGGCGTCGAGGAAACGGAGCACATCCGTTTCCATGCGCTCCACCGAGTAGTCGCCGGGCCAGTCGCTTTGCCCGTGGCCGCGCAGATCTGGCGCGTAGACCCGTCGGTGCTTGGCCAGGGCCGGGGCCACCACGCCCCAGTCGGCGGCACCTTCGCCCAGCGCGTGCAGCAGGACAAGCGGCTCAGCAGTGGGCGGACCCCAGACCCGGCAGGCGAGCCGGGGCCCTCCGGTGGCAATCACGCGGTCATCGTCCACGAACCGGACAATAACAGCCGTGCGAATACGGGGATCCAGCCGGCATGATCGGCTTGCCGGTTCCAGCGCGCATCCGGCGTTTCGGCCGCAAGGCGGACTTGCGCCTACGTGGGGCTTGGCGCCCGAGGCTCAGGCCGCCTCGAGGGGCGGTGTATCGGCGGCGAGCGTGATGACGGGCACGCAGTGGCGGTCGAGCTCGGCCGTGAGCTCGGCGGACGCACCGAGCAGGAGCAGGCACTGCCCGCCTTCCTCGAACGTGCGGGCGGGCGCCAGCAGGTCCCTCGCGAACGCGCGGGGGCTGGTGACGACGGCGGCGGTCAGATCGACGATGACCATGTTGCTGCTGCTCGCCAGGTGACCGAGCGACTCGCTGAGCCCGCGCAGCGCCGCTTTGTCCAGCGTTCCCGCCGGGCGCAGGATCGCGGTGAGCCACCGTCCCTGGTCGGCCGCCGCGCTCGCCAGCGCCCCGACGGCCGGCGCGGCCGCGAGCCGGTCCCGCTTGCTCGGCCGGGTCCGCTGCGCCTGCGCAAGTTCGTCGCGATCGGACAGGTTCCACGTCGTCATGATCCGCTCCCGTTGCGTTCGAGCCATTCGGTCCTTACGCCATCAAGCATGGCCACTGTGGATCAGCGGGAGATGCCGGAATCCTTAGCCTCGTCTCAGAGTCGGCGGGGCGGTCGGCCCAGCAGAGGAAACCGAGAACAAGCCGGCTGGAGCCATCCGCGGGTCAGCCACTGAGCCGGCCGAGGGCCAGCTCGAGCGGCTGCTCGACGCGTGCGGTCATGCCTGCCGTGCCGACGGGGACACGCCCGCCTACCTGGATCGGAACGAAGCGCGGCCACGCATCGCCGTAGGCCGCGAGCAGGTGCAGGTCCCACCACGGATCGGTGCCGCGGCCGGTCTCCGCCGCATAGGCCAGCCGGAACCGCTCGGCCCAGTCCGCTGAGTACG
Source organism: Trebonia sp. (assembly GCA_050013875.1). Taxonomy (GTDB): domain Bacteria; phylum Actinomycetota; class Actinomycetes; order Streptosporangiales; family Streptosporangiaceae; genus Trebonia. The sequence continues at coordinate 25,879 of JBEKEK010000051.1, forward strand.
CGAGGTTGAGCCGGCAGTGCCCCACGTCGGTCTCGGGCGGCCCGAGCGACGCGACGCTCCAGTCAACGACCCCGGTGAGCCTGCCGCGGGCCCAGAGCAGATTGAAATGCTGGAAGTCGCGGTGGACAAAGCACGTGGTTCGCTGTTCGTGTGGCGACTGAAGAACCTCGATCGCGGCCCGCCACACGTCCGGCCGTACGGCGGTGGCCGGAACGGTCAGCTGGGCCGGGTCGATCCAGCGCTCGAAGGCAGCGGCCGCGACTGGCGCGTCACGGATCGCGGCCGCCGTGGCGGCCATCCGCCTCAGCCAATCGTCAGGATCCGCGGGCGTCAGGCAAAGATGGCCGCGCGGCCCGCTCATACTGCCGGAGGACGACGAACAGCGGAGTACCGTCGCCTCGCTCGACGGTCAGCCGGTGAACCGCCGACGTAATCCCGCCGGTCATCCGCCGCGACGCCACCACCAGGAACCCGTGGCCCAGCGCCCGCTCGGCCCAGCGCAAGGCACCCGGCGACGGACCCCGCCGACGAAACTCCACAGCCGCCACCCTGTCACAGCCCGCGGTGAGCTGACATTAACGGTCGCCAGTGACAGCGTGGGTCTTCCGGCCGTCATCCTTGACGGCGTCCCCGCCTCGGCCCGGCCCAACCGGGCGGAGCCGGGTCCGAGCAGTACCCCTGGCGATATTCGGATGGCACAGCGGCGGTAAAGCTGTGGTTTGGGGCGCTGTGCCGCCTTTCGTTAAGCGCCGGACGCCGCCGGATGGCCGAGCCGGGGCGGGCCACCGCCGCCGAAGAAGCGCCCGCGGGCTCGACCGCGTCCTTCCCGCCGTCATGGCCGGCGGGACGCTGAATCCGCCACCACCTGCTGGGCAGCGGGTTCAGGGCGGGCAGGCCTACAGCTTGCGGGCGTTGGCGCAGAGCATCCAGACGCCGGGCGCGGGGTCTGCTGGCGAGTACACGAACGCGGGGTCGGTGTAGGTGCGCACGTCGGTGAGGCCGGGCGGCAGCAGTTCGAAGCCGGTGAACAGCTCCCGGATCGCGGCGGTGGTACGCAGTTGCGAGTCGGCGGGTGACTTCTCGTACACCTCGGAGACGCCCGCCACGTTGGAGGGGTCGGCGCCGTCGGTGACCACATGCGACAGCGCCAGGTAGCTGCCGGGCGCGAGCCGCCGCGTGTACTCGGCCACCAGCGGCGTGACGTCGCCGCTCACGAAGTGCAGCACCGACATCATCAGCAGGCCGGCCGGCTGGCTGAAGTCGAGGAGCTTGCCGACCTCGGGAGCCGCGAAAACGGCCGCCGGGGCGCGCAGGTCAGCGCAGACCGTGGCGGTGCCGGGGCGGCCGCGGATCACCCGCGAGTGGGCGACCACCACCGGATCGATGTCCATGTACACGACGTGCGGTTCGGGAACCGTGACGCTGGCGACGTCGTACACGTTCGGCGAGGTGGGCAGCCCGGAGCCGATATCGAGGTACTGGGTGATCCCGGCGGCGGCCATCTTCTGCACCGCATCGACCAGGAACGCCCGGTTGGCGCGGGCCAGCACCGGGATCACCGGCGCCGCCGCCATGGCCTTCTCGGCGGCGTCCCGGTCGACCCGGAAATTGTCCTTGCCGCCCAGATAGTAGTCGTACATGCGCGCCGGGTTGGGCGCGGTCGGCCCGGCGTTGCTCCAGTCCCAGACATCGGCGGCGGCCGGAACGCTATCACTCATGAGAAGGAGCTCCGCGTGGGGCAGAAAATGGTGGGTTGCACGGATATCGTACGCCGCGGCCCAGCGCCCGCCGGCTGGCCGGGCCCGACCGCCGGGCGATTGTCCGGGCTTCTTCATATTCTCTCGTTATTTCGAACGGGCGGGTGATCCCTCTGGTACGTCAGTGGCTCTCCGGTCGGCCGGCACGGTAGCGTTCTTTCATGACCACCACCTCGGCGCCCTTCGGCCGGCTGCTGACGGCCATGATCACTCCGATGACCCCGGACGGCGCGGTCGACTACGATGGCGCGGCGCGGCTGGCCGCCCACCTCGTGGATGACATGCGCAACGAGGGGCTCGTCGTCAACGGCACCACCGGTGAGGCGCCGACGACGACCGACGAGGAGAAATCCCGCCTGGTCAGAGTCGTCCTTGAGGCCGTTGGGGACCGCGCCGCGGTGATCGCGGGCGTCGGCACCAACATCACCGCGCACACGATCGAGCTCTCGAAGCAGGCCGAGCAGGCCGGCGCGCACGGCCTGCTGGTGGTGACGCCTTACTACAACAAGCCAGCCCAGGACGCGCTGGCCGCGCACTTCACCAACGTTGCCGACAGCACTGGGTTGCCGGTGATCATTTACGACGTCCCGCACCGCACCGCGCTCGCGGTGGCGACCGACACGCTGATAAGGCTCGCGGAGCACCCGCGGATCGTCGCCGTCAAGGACGCCAAGGGCGACATCGCCGGCACGTCGCAGGTGCTGGCGCACACTGACCTCGCCTTTTACAGCGGCGACGACCCGATGACCCTGCCGATGCTGGCGATCGGCGGGATCGGCATCGTCAGCGTCACCGCCCACGTGGTCGGTGACCGGATCTTCGAGATGATCGAGGCGTTCGCCAACGGCAGGAACGCCGAGGCGGCGAGGCTTCACCTCTCCATGCTTCCGGTCAACGTCGGCCTCTTCCGCAATCAGGCGGCGGTGCTGACCAAGGCCGCGATGGACCTGCTCGGCCTGCCCGGAGGCGGCGTGCGCGGCCCGCTGCTCCCGGCCAGTGCGGCCGAGCGACAGACGCTCCGCGCGGATCTGACCGCGGGCGGCGTCAAGCTTCCAGACGAAGGAATACTGTGAGTTATCCGCATCCCGATCTGACCCCGCCGGCCCCGCTACCGAGCAACGGCTTGCGCGTTGTTGCGCTCGGCGGGCTCGGCGAGATCGGCCGGAACATGACCGTCTTCGAGTACCACGGCCGGCTGCTCATCGTCGACTGCGGTGTGCTCTTCCCCGAGTCCGACCAGCCCGGCGTGGACCTGATCCTGCCGGACTTCAGCTACCTGGACGGCCGTCTCGACCAGGTCGAGGCGCTGATCCTGACGCACGCCCACGAGGACCACATCGGGGCGGTGCCGTACCTGCTCAGGGAACGGGGCGACATCCCGCTTGTCGGCACCAGGCTGACCCTGGCCCTGGTGAAATCCAAGCTCAACGAGCATCGCCTCTCGCCCGAGACAATCGAGGTGAAAGAGGGCAACACGCGATCGTTCGGGCCATTCGATCTTGAATTCTTCGCGGTTAACCACTCGATACCTGACGCGATGGCGGTGGCCATCAAGACGCCGGCCGGCACCGTGCTGCACACCGGCGACTTCAAGATGGACCAGCTGCCGCTCGACGGCCGGCTGACCGACCTGGCCGGGTTCGCGCGGCTTGGCGGCGAGGGCGTGGACCTGCTGCTGTCCGACTCCACCAACGCCGAGGTTCCCGGCATCGTCCGCTCCGAGCGTGACATCGCGCCGGTCCTCGACGAGGTTTTCGCCAACGCCGCGCAGCGGGTCATCGTGGCGTGCTTCGCCTCGCATGTGCACCGGGTGCAGCAGGTGCTTGACACCGCCGCCAGGCACCGGCGCAAGGTCGCCTTCGTCGGGCGGTCGATGGTCCGCAACATGGGCGTCGCCCGTGACCTCGGCTACCTGCGCGTCCCTGGCGGGCTCCTCATCGACCTGCGCGATGCCGAGGAGATGCCGCCGGGCGACGTGGTGCTGATCTCGACCGGGTCGCAGGGCGAGCCGATGTCGGCGCTGTCGCGGATGGCGGGCCGGGATCACCCCATCCGCATCGCTGCCGGGGACACCGTCATCCTCGCCTCCTCGCTCATCCCCGGCAACGAGACCTCCGTCTACCGGGTGATCAACGGGCTGACCAGGCTCGGCGCGCGGGTCGTGCACAAGGAGTCGTCGCTGGTCCACGTGAGCGGCCACGCCCCCGCGGGGGAACTGCTCTACCTGCTCAACCTGGTCAAGCCGAAGAACTTCATGCCGGTGCACGGCGAATGGCGGCACCTGCGGGCGCACGCCCGGCTCGCCGCGCTGACCGGGGTGCCCGATGACCGGATCGTGATCGCCGAGGACGGCGTGGTCGTCGACCTGCTGGACGGCAAGGCGTCGATCGCCGGCGCGGTCGACTGCGGCTACGTGTACGTGGACGGGCTCACGGTCGGCGAGGTGACCGAGTCCCAGCTCAAGGACCGGCGCATCCTCGGTGATGAGGGGTTCATCTCGGTGATCATGGTCCTCGACTCGTCCAGCGGCAAGATCGTCGGCGGCCCGGAGATCCACACCCGCGGCTCCGGCATCGACGATCAGGCGTTCCGGGTCGACGTGCTGCCCAAGCTGGAGGACGCCCTCGAGCGCGCGGCGAACGACGGCGTGGCCGACGCACACGCCATCCGCCAGCTCTCCCGCCGGGTGATCGGCAAGTGGGTGTCGGACAATTACCGGCGGCGGCCGATGATCATCCCGGTGGTCGTCGAGGTCTAGGCTTCACCGCGACACCGGTCATCGGCCGCCTTACCAGGCAGGGGCCCACATAACGCCCCGCCACGCCGATGATCGGCCCTGCCGCCTGACCAGGCGGGGCGCCCACATGACACCTCGCCACTGCGATGACGGGCGGGGCGTCTTGCGCTTGCCGGTGGCCTGGTGCTCGCGCAGGATCTCCGCCGCGTGCTTGGTGATCTCCGCTAGCTCGGCCTGGAGCTTGCGGACCTCGCGCGCTCCCCAGATCGGCGAGCTGAACCGGTGGTGGGTGATCGCGGTCACCATCAGAAACCGCGCGTCGGCCGGGTCAACGCGCTCATCCAGCCAGTCGGCTCGCTCCATGCCATCTCCTTGCCGCCGCCGTTGCCAGCGACGTCGCCGTCCCCAAAATGGTTGACTCCGGCCGGCATGGGTCATTCCATGTGACCGGAGCGCTAGGTATGCGGTAGCCACCATCACGCGCCCGCGCGCGATGGCCAGCCCCTACCTAGAGATAACGTTTGCGTCACGCTACAACATTCCGGCTTCGCTGGTGGTCGTTTCCCGTATGGCCGGCCGCCCATGCTGCGGGTTTGAGCTGTAAACGCGATAGATCTCGAGTGTGGCCGTGCGCTAGCATGGTGGCGGTATTGGAGCGGCCATGGCTCTGATCGGGGAAGGCGACGTGATCACGGCGACGGACACCGTTCGGGTGGGTGTGCTCGGCCCGCTCGAGGTCACCGATGCCGCGGGCCGGCCGGTGCACGTGGGCGGGCAGCGGGTGCGGGCGCTGCTGATCCTGCTCGCCCTGGACGCGGGACGGGTGGTATCCGCCCGCTCGCTAATCGAGCGGCTCTGGGCCGATGAACGGCCGGCCGACGCGTCGAACGCACTGCAGTCCCTCGTGTCCAGGCTGCGTGCCGCGCTCCGGCAGGCCGGCCTGCCCGCCGCGGTGCTCGAGTCGTCGGCGGTGGGCTACCGGCTCGCGGTGCCAGCGCAGGCGGTGGACGCGCTCGCCTTCCAGGCGCAGGCCCGGGCCGGCCGCGAGGCCCTGTCCGGCGGCGACGCCGCCGCCGCGGCGCGCCTGCTGCGGGTGGCGCTGGCCTGCTGGCGCGGCCCCGCCCTGGCCGACGTGGCGGGGGAGGAGTTCGCCGCGCGGCCGGCCGCCCGCCTGGCCGAGCTGCGCGATGCCGCGCTGCTCGACCGGGTCGAGGCGGATCTGGCCCTCGGTGAGGCGGGCCCGGTGCTGATCGGCGAGCTCCGCGAGCTGACGGCGGCCGACCCGCTCGCGGAGCGCCCCACCGCGCTGCTGATGCGCGCCCTCGCCGCGACCGGCCGCCAGGCCGAGGCCCTCGCCGTCTACCAGCGGACCCGCGAGCTGCTGGCCGACAGCCTCGGCATGGACCCGTCCCCGCAGCTCGACCAGGCCCATCTCGCGGTTCTCAGGCAAGAGGTCCCGGTCGCGGCCGTCCCTTCCGTCGACGGCGCTCTCGCCGTTGCCCGTCCCCTTGACACCGCCCCGGTACGTCGGGCCGGTGTCTGGAACCAGCCGAACAGCTTCGTCGGCCGGGACCAGGACCTCATCGGCCTGCTGAAGCAACTGGCCGCTGAGCGCCTGGTCACGCTGACCGGGCCGGGCGGCGTGGGCAAGACCCGGCTGGCGGCGGAGGCGGCCGCGCGATTGGCCGGCTCGGCCTGGTTCGCCGGCTCCGCCTGGTTCGCCGGGCTCGCCCAGGTGACCGAGCCGTCCGAGGTGCCCTACGTGGTACTTGACGCGCTTGGCCTGCGCGAACGTTCGCTCGGCCTGCGCGGCCCGGACGGGGCGGCCGACCCGCTCGACCGGTTGTGCGCCGCGCTGGCCGCCCGGGAGGCGGTGCTGATCCTCGACAACTGCGAGCACCTCATTGACGCCGCCGCGGCCCTCGCGGCCCGCCTGCTGGCCGACTGCCCACGGGTCCGCGTCCTCGCGACCAGCCGCGAGCCCCTCGGGATCGGCGGCGAGACCCTGTACCCGGTCAATCCGCTCCCGGCCCCGCCCACCACCCCGCCGGCCGGATCCCGGGCCGCCGGACCCGACGGCCCGGATGGGCTCGCTGGCTTGTATCCAGCGGTGCGCCTGTTCGCCGACCGGGCCGCCGCCGTCAACCCCAGCTTCACCCTCAACCCTGGCAACGAGGCCGACGTGGCGCGGATCTGCCGGGCGCTTGACGGCATGCCGCTGGCGATCGAGCTGGCCGCCCCCTGGCTGCGCACGCTAACCCCGGCCCAGCTGGCGCAGCGGCTGGCGGAACGGGTCGCCGATCGGCTCGACGGCCGGTTCGTCCTCCTGACCGGGGGCAGCCGGACCGCGCAGCCCCGGCACCAGACGCTGCGCGCGGTCGTCGACTGGAGCTGGCAGCTGCTCTCAGAGCCGGAACGGGCGCTCGCCCGTCGCCTGGCTGTCTTCCCCGCGGGCGCCACCCTTGCCGCCGCGGAACAGGTCTGCGCCGACGGAGCGGCGCCGGAAGCCGGCGGCACGGCACCGGAAGGAGAGACGCCGTCCGCGGCCTGCTGGCGAACCGGCCACGCTCAGGTGCTGCCGCGAGACAGCGTGCTGCCCACCCTCTCCGGCCTGGTCGGCAAGTCGATCATCGCGATGGCGGACGCGCCGGGCGGCTGCGCCCCCCGGTACCGGATGCTCGAGACGGTGCGCGCCTACGGTCTGGAGCGGCTGGCCGAGGCGGGCGAGGACACCGCGACGAGGGACGCGGTCGCCCGCTACTACCTGGACTTCGCCGAGACCGCTGACCCGCTGCTGCGCGCCGCCGGTCAGATCCGCTGGTTCCGCGAGCTGCTGGCCGAGCAGGACAACGTCAACGGCGCGCTGCGCTGGGCGATCGCCCGCCGGGACTCGGCTACCGCGCTGCGGCTCGTCCGGGCCCTCGGCTACTACTGGTTCCAGCGCGGGCACGGCGAGGGCGATGTGCTGGCCGCCCAGGTGCTGGCGCTGACGGCACCGGAGCCGCCGACCGAGCGGACCGCCGAGGCGCGGGTAATCTGCGCGCTGCTCGCCGCGGGCTGGTCCTTCGACCTCGAGAAGGTCAAGGAACCGCTGCTTGAGGCCATCGCCGGCCTCAAGGCCTGGGGTGACGACTACATCGGCTTCCACCCGCTGGTGGCGCTGGCCGAGCCGGTGCTGCTGGAGTTCTCGGGGGAGCGCGAGCGTGCCCAGGACCAATACGACCGGTACGCCGGGGCACGCGATCCCTGGCTGCGGGCGATGGGCCTGGTCTACCGGGCGTCGCATGCCCGCGAGCTGGGCCGGCTGGCAGGCGCCGAGGACGATCTCCATGCCGCCCTGCGTGAATCCCGGGCGATCGGCGAGCAGTGGGGCACCGCCATCGCGCTGACCGAGCTGGCCGAGTTCACCGAGCTCCGCGGCGATCACGCCGCGTCGCTGGCCGCCCTCGAGGAGGCGGTGTCGATCTGCCGCGAGCTAACCACCTGGGGCGACGCGTCCTATGTGGAGGCCAGGCTCGCGATCGTCCGGGCGCGGACCGGGGAGTTCGCCCGGGCCAGGGCCGATCTGGACCTCGTCGATGCGACGGTCGCGGCGCGCGGCGGCGCGGTCGACATCGACCGCTGGGTGACGCTGATCCGGGCCGAGCTTGCCTGGCGGGAGGGCGACCTCGCGCTGGCCGCCCGCTGCTGCGCGGACGTGCTCGCCGTGATCGGGCCCTATCGGGCGGTCTGGTGGGAGCCGCTCCGTGCGCGCCTGCACACGCGGCACGCCCTGGTGGTGCTGGCTCAGGGCGACCGGCGGCGCTGCCGGGAGGAGCTCGCCGCCGCCCTTGACTCCAGTGCCGCCTGGACCGACCATTCAGCCCTGGCCGCGGTCCTCGACTCGTGCGCCTGCTACCTGGTCCACCCCGACCAGGCCGAAGTTGCTGGAGCGGCGCAACTGACTGCCAGACTGCTCGGCGCGGCGCACGCCGTCCGCGGCGCCTTCGACGAGTCAAGCCCGGACGCCCCGCAGGCCCGCGCCGCCGCCCGCGGCCGGCTCGGCGGCGCCGCCTTTGACGCCGCCTACCAGTCCGCGGCAGGCCTCACCTACGAGGCATCCATCGAGCTGGCCCGCGAGACCCTGACGGCAGTCACGTGACGAACCTGACAGCGGTAACGGGAGCGTGGGGAGCAGGCCGCGTGCGTTCCATCACTGAGAGATTTTGACTTCCCGCCTGGACCCCGGAGATCACGCCCGGCGGCGGTAGGCCGTGACCGCGAGCGGCGCGAACACCACGAAGATGCCGAGCGTCCAGAGCAGCGACCGCTCGACCACCCCGGCGGCGGGACCGCCGGTGAGCAGGGCGCGCTCCGCCTCGGTCAGGTAGGTGACCGGGTTGACCTTGACGAACGCCTGCAGCCAGCCCGGCAGCGTCGCCGTCGGCACCAGCAGGTTCGAGCCGAAGACGAGCGGGAACATGAGCAGGAAGCCGAACCCCTGCACCGCCTGCGGTGACCGCAGCAGCACGCCGATGAGCGCGGAGAACCAGCACATCGCGAGCGCGAACACCAGCAGCAGCAGGCAGCCCAGGGCGGCGGAGAACGGGGTCGTCTCGATGCGGAAGCCGAGGATCATCCCGAAGCCGAGGGTGACCGCGATCGAGATCACGTACCGGATCGCGTCGCCGAAGATCGCGCCCGCCAGCGGCGCCCAGCGCGCGATCGGCAGCGCCCGGAACCGGTCGAAGACACCGGTGGTGATGTCCGCGTTGAGCATCATCCCGGTGCCCATGGTGGCGAACACCACGCTCATCACGAGGACCCCCGGCAGGGAGAACTGCAGGTACTTGTGCGTGCTGCCGGAGACAGCGCCGCCGAACACGTAGGTGAACAGCAGCAGGTAGACGATCGGCGTGAGCGACAGGCTGAACAGGTCCTCGATGTTGGTGGGCATCTTCAGCAGCGACCGCCAGGTCAGCGTGAACGAGTTCCGCAGCCCGCCGAGCGGGCCGAGCCTGCGGACGGGGGAGGCGGCGGGGATGTGGGGGGAAGAGAAGGCTGTGGTCATCGGGTGCTCCCGTTCAGTTCCGGAGTCTCAGTCGTGCCTGACGTGTCGGCGGGCTGGCCGGTGAGGGCGAGGAACACCTCATCCAGGGTGGCCTTGCGCAGCGCGAACTCGGCCGGCTCGATGCTGGCCGCGTCGAGCTGACGGACGATCTCCGGCAGCAGCCTGCCGTTCTCGACCGCGACGGACACGGTGCCCGATTCGGCGCTGAGCTCGGGCGCGGTTCCCAGCAGAGCCGCAAGCAGTGCGGAGACCGCGCCGACGTCGCCGTGGTGAACGGGGGTTACCTCCAGGACCTGCCGCCCGGACTGGGCCTTCAGTTCGTCCGGGGTACCGGTGGCGATGACCGCCCCGTGGTTGATAACCGCGATGTCGTGCGCGAGCTGATCGGCCTCCTCCAGGTACTGGGTGGTGAGCAGCACGGTCGTGCCGTCGGCGACCATTTCCCTGACCATCGCCCAGACCTCGTTGCGGCTGTGCGGGTCGAGCCCGGTGGTCGGCTCGTCAAGGAACAGCACCCGCGGCCGGCCGACGAGGCTGGCGGCCAGGTCAAGGCGGCGGCGCATGCCGCCTGAGTAGGTCTTCGCGCGCCGCCCGGACGCGTCGGAGAGCTCGAACCGCGCCAGCAGCTCCGCCGCCCGCGCCCGCGCCTGGTGGCGGCTGAGGCCGAGCAGGCGGCCGATCATGATCAGGTTGTTGGTACCGGAGAGCCCCTCGTCGACCGACGCGTACTGGCCGGTCAGCCCGATCAGCTGGCGCACCTGGTGCGCGTCCCGCCGGGTGCTGTACCCGCAGACATAGGCCTCGCCGGCGTCCGGCTTGAGCAGGGTGGCGAGGATGCGGACGGCAGTGGTCTTGCCGGCCCCGTTCGGGCCGAGGAGGCCGAGCACGGTGCCGGTGTGCGCGGTCAGGTCCACGCCTGCCAGCGCCGTCGTCTTGCCGAACCGCTTGACCAGTCCTCGCGTCTCGACCGCGTAAGGTGCATCTTCCACGTTCATGCCCCAATACTGCGGCAGGCCGCTGTCAAGTCCCGCACGAACCGCTGCCAGCCCGGTTGGGCATGGGACAGGGATAGAGTTCGGCAAGGAAGATCATCGCGATTCGTTCGCGGTTGGCTCGGCGCCAGGGAGATCGTGATGGCCGATGGTGACATGACGTGGGCCAGGCTGGACCCGGGTCATGCGCCGGACATCGACACGACGGTGCCGAGCGTGGCGCGGGTGTATGACGCCATCCTGGGCGGCAAGGACAACTTCGCGGTGGACCGCGTGGTGGCCGGGGAAGCGATGCGGGCCATGTCGGACGGCGGCAACGGCGCGCGGCTCAACCGGGCGGCGCTCGGGCGCGCCGTCAGGTACATGGCCGACCGTGGCGTCGCCCAGTTCCTCGACCTCGGGTCCGGCCTGCCGACCGTGCAGAACACCCACGAGATCGCCCAGGGGGTCAACCCCACGGCGCGCGTGGTGTACGTGGACAACGACCCGAGCGTCATCGCGCACGGGCAGGCGCTGCTCGCCGGCGACGACTCGACGGTGGTGGTGCTGGCCGACGTGCGGTCGCCCGACGAGTTGCTCGCGCTGCCCGCGGTCGCGGGCTTCCTCGACTTCAGCCAGCCGATCGGGCTGATACTCAACGCCGTGATTCACCACCTGAACGACGACGAGGACCCGCACGGCATCGTCGACCGCTACAAGGACGCGCTCGCGCCGGGCAGCTACCTGCAGCTCACGCACTTCTGCGACGAATCCGCCGAGGCCCGGGCCAACTCGGAGGTGCTGACGCGGTCGCTCGGCCGCGGGCAGGTGCGGAGCCGGGCAGAGATCGTGAGCTTCTTCGACGGTCTGGACCTGGCACCGCCAGGCGTCGTCTTCCTGCCCTGGTGGCGCCCGGTCGGCCCATTGGACAGCCCGCCGCCAGCGGGCAGCATGCTCATGCTGGTCGGCGTGGGCAAGAAGGGCTTAAGTGCTTTCCCGCTAGAGAGGTTTTACCGCTAGAGAGCCGCGACCGCCGGGGCGGTGGCGAGCTGCGCGAGCAGATCATGGACCTTGGCGGCGCCGTCGGCAACCTCATGCCGCATGGCGTAGATGCCGATCAGCTTCTGCCCGCCGAGGTCGGGGGTAGCGTCCTGGACGAGCGGCCACGGGTGGGTGATGTCCGCGATCCGCTCCTTCATCGCGTCGAGGCGCAGGCCGGCCTCGGCGACCGGCCACCGGTCGAGCGGGTGGCCGCCTGGCCGGCTCTCGGCGCGCGATCCCGCGAGGTCGGAGGTGGCCGCGGCCATGGCGGCGTTGAACGCACGGCGGGCGTCCGAGTACTGCACGCTGGCCAGGATCGAGTGCCCCCAGCCGATCGCCGAGGCGGTGAAGATGTCTGACGGCGCGCCGACCGGGGCGACCCGGGCGACCCGGAACGCGGGCGTACATCGCGAGCCGCGCCCGGCGAACGCGAGCACCGCGTCCGGCCGCGGGCGCTCGCTCCCGGCCGACGGGTGGATGGCGTGCACCGCGATCCAGTCCCAGGTCGGCGTGAGCGAGGAGAGCACCGCGGCGCTGCGGAACCGGTAGCCGCTTTCCCCGGCGGGGTCGCACCGCGACCGCGGGTCGGCCAGCCGAAGGTCGCCGCCGGCCGAGGTCGCGCCGTGCCCGGCGGCGAAGAGCGCGCCGCGGGCGGCCTCAAGCAGTATCCAGCGGACCGAGTCGTCCCCGGCCCGGTAGGCGTCCGCCGCGGCGCCGGTCCAGTACAGATGGGCGCTGACCGCGAGCGCGGTGAGCGGGGCGTGCCGGGCGAGGCGCCGTTGCCCGCAGGCGGCCTGGCGCAGGGTGCAGCCGAGCCCGCCGAACTCCGGTGGCAGCGCCACCTTCAGGTAGCCCACGCCGTCCAGCTTGGCGATGTCCCGCCGCAGGACCGCGGCCACGTCCGGCCCGGTGCCCGATGTCCCGGAGATCGCCGATGTCGCCGATCCGGCCCCGGGCAGCGCGGGGGCGCTGCCCGCGAGGACCTGCCCCGCGAACGCGCTCGCGTAGGGTGAGGTGCCGCCGAGCCGCGCCAGCAGGCTGTCGGTAAGCAGGTCACGGGGCCTGATCGGTGTCATGGACCGGTTTCACTCCCTACGGGTTCGCGCTGATCCTCATCAGATCATGGGGGCGGGCGTAAAGTCAACTTATTTGGTAGGAATTATCTAGTTATGCTCATACCCGGTTGGGCGCCCCCTCGGCCCACTTGACGAAGGACGCGCACCGGCCGTCCGCTGGCGCAGGCGGCGATGTCCTCGACGGCGTCCCCGTAGCACATCCGACAACCATCATCGGTCACGTATCCCAGCTGCGGGGTCAGCAAGGCCCTCGGCCGGACCGCTGCCGATACCCCACTGGCAACGGTTCCTCATCATAGACGTCATGGGTCCCCCCCGCGATAGCCCGAGCACGGCGGGCTGCCTGGTCTTCGCGGTGGCTGGTCTCCCATCGGGCGGCCGCGGGCGGGCTGGTACCGTCTTCTCCCATGACCTGGCTTGACGCGCTCGCCGATAAGGCACTCGACGGTTCGCTCCCGACCCGGGAGGAAGCCCTCGCGGTACTCCGCTCGTCCGATGACGAGCTGATGGACTTGGTCGCGGCCGCGTTCCGCGTCCGGCGGCGCTTCTTCGGCCGCAGGGTCAAGCTGAACTACCTGGTCAACATCAAGTCCGGGCTCTGCCCCGAGGACTGCTTCTACTGCTCGCAGCGGGTCGGCTCGGCGGCCGACGTGCTCAAGTACAGCTGGCTGAAGACCGACGAGGTGATCGCCACCGCCGAGGCCGGCGTGGCCGGCGGGGCACGCCGGGTCTGCCTGGTGGCCAGCGGCCGGGGCCCGACTGACCGGGACATCGAGCGGGTGGCCGGGGCGATCGCCTCGTTCAAGGCGCGCAACCCGGAGGTGGAGGTCTGCGCCTGCCTCGGCCTGCTCTCCGACGGCCAGGCTGAGCGGCTGGCCACGGCCGGCACGACCGCGTACAACCACAACCTGAACACCTCGGGCGGCCACTACGCGGACATCTGCACCACCCACGAGTACGCGGACCGGGTATCGACGGTGGAAGCCGCGAAGGCGGCGGGCCTCTCGCCCTGCTCCGGCCTGATCGCGGGCATGGGGGAGACCGACGAGGACCTGGTCGACGTGGCCTTCGCGCTGCGCGCGCTCTCGCCCGACTCGGTCCCTGTTAACTTCCTCATACCGTTCGACGGCACCCCGCTGGCGGGCCAGTGGGAGCTGACACCGCAGCGCTGCCTGCGCATCCTGGCGATGGTGCGGTTCGTCTGCCCGTCGGCCGAGGTCCGGCTGGCCGGCGGCCGCGAGATCCACCTGCGCACCCTCCAGCCGCTGGCACTGCACGTCGTCAACTCGATTTTCCTCGGTGACTACCTGACCAGCGAGGGCCAGCCCGGCGCGGCCGACCTGGCGATGATCGCCGACGCCGGGTTTACCGTCGAAGGCGCCGAGAACCCGCCGGCCATCCGCGCGACGGCAACTCCGGCCCCGTCGGCGGCGCCGTTCGCCGCCGAGCTGACCCCCGACACCCCGCGCCCCGACCTGGTTCACGTGCGCCGCCGGGGCGCCGGCACCACCCTCCCCGCCAACACCTGACCCCGTCCCCGTCCGACCCGACTGGCCGGCCAGCGGGGAAGCACTGCGCTAGCGCAGGGCCGGCGCGACTCGGTAGTGGTAGCGATGGGAGTAGCGGAAGCCGCACCGCTCATAGAGCGAAATAGCCGGGGCGTTGCTGGTCTCCACCTGGAGGAATACCTGGCCGATGCCGAGCTTGACGGCTTCGGCGCAGACCGCTCCGGTCATCGCCGTGCCCAGGCCGGCCCGCCTTCTGGCCGGCCGCACCTCGACGGCGGTGATCCCGGCCCAGCCGCCCGCGATCGAGAGCCGGGCGATAGCCAGCACGTCGTCGCCGGCCCGGATGCTGGCGAACGCCTGAGCGGGAGCCGAGGTCAGCACATCGCGCATCACCGCGGGCTGCCGGTCCTGACCGCGGTAGTGGTACGCGGCGAGCCACGCTTGGTCCGGTTCGGTGTCGACCTGGAACGCGGCCCCGCACGGAAGCCCGCCCGCGGCGAGGTCACGGATCGGGTTGGTGTCATCGGACAGGTCGGCCACCATGACGAAGGCCGGACCAGGGCGGGCCGTCCACGAGCGCGCGGACAAGGACCGGTCGAGTTCGCGGCCGGCGCAGTCCGCGTCAAGCAGCGCGGGCACCACGATCATGGGCGGCAGGCCGCGATCCCGGTACCAGCTGACGACGGTGTCGAGCGCGCTGTCAAGCGGCAGTCCAGGATCGCCGAGCGGCAGCGCCGAGTTGGCGCGGCCGGTGAACCCCTCGGCCGCCCGGAGCAGCCAGCCGCCCAGCCACTCTTCCTCGGTGCCCCGCCAGTGCCGCGCGGCCACCCGCTCAAGTTCGATGATCTGGTCGTACACCCCGCCATGATGCCCTGTTTCTGGTACAAACCGCACCACATATACCTGCGAGTCCCACCATGAACGGAACCGGCCGGAGAGTTGGTTATCGCTGGGCATCCGTCCGGTCTGGGGTCATTATCGTGTCCCTTTTGGGGCATTATGAGGGGCGACACGATGGGGGTTCGGGGGTTGGTCCCACGATGAGAGCGGGGTTCTGGCTACGTTTGTCAGTATGGCTACCTCTCGGTCCAGGGGCTCGGCTGGCTCGCGGAGCGGGCGGGCGCGCGCGGTCGACGACGATTACTACAACGATGAGTCGTCGGACGTGATCCTGCCGAGCGCGCCGCCGCGTGGTGCCAGGAGCGGCGGGACGAGCCGCGGTTCGGGCAGCACCGGGTCGGGCGGCAGCCGTAATGGCGGGTCAGGACGCGGCTCGGGACGGGGTACCGGGACCGGTGCGCGGACGTCCGGTAACCGGTCTGCCGGCGGCCGGAGCGGCGGGAGCGGTAACGCCGCCCGGGGCGGCCGGGGCGGGGCAGCCGCGGCAGCCGGCCAGGGCGGACGGCGGCCTGCCGCGAGCGGAAGAGGCGGAACCGGCAAATCGGGGTCCGCTAAGAACAAGAAGGCGACGGCGACCAGGCGAGGCGGGCCGTCAACGGCGCCGACGAAGGACCCGGTCGTCATCCTGGTGCGCTGGGTCTACCGGGCCATCACCCAAGTCTGGCTCCTCATCGCCTGGGCGGTGGGGTCCACCGTGCGCCGGTTCGGGCGCAATGCGCGCGAGCTCGAATCCGATCACCGGCGGGACGGCGTCGGGCTGTTCTTCCTCGGGCTGGCGATCGTGTTCGCCGGGGCCATCTGGGCGCGCATGGACAACCTGGCGGGCCAGGGCATCTACAGCCTGACCAGCTCGGCGGTGGGCGAGGGGGCATTCGCCATCCCGGTGCTGCTCGCCCTGCTCGGCTGGCGGTTCTTCCGGCACCCGGACCGGAATTCGGCGCTGCCGCCCGCGGAGATCGGCTGGACCGCGATGCTGGTCGGCGGGCTCGGCCTGTTCAGCATCGCCAGGGGCGTGCCCACGCTGGCGCACGCCGACGGCGGCTGGCCCGCGGTCAGGACGGCCGGCGGGATAATCGGCCTGACGGCCTCCTGGCCGCTGGCCAAGGGGCTGACGCCCTGGGTGGCGACCCCGCTGCTCGGCCTGGTGGCCTGTTATGGACTGCTGGTCATGACCGGTACGCCGGTGCGTCACGTGCCGGGCCGGCTGGCCGAGCTGGCCGAGCTGTTCGGCTACGAGCGGCCCGCGGCCGGCGATTACGACGACGAGGCTTACGACGAGGACGAGGACGGCGAGGTAACCGGCGGGCCGCGCCGCCGCGACATCGGCCGCGGTGCGATCAAGCTGAAGGGGGCCATCGAGGCCGGGGACCACGTCAAGCCCTACGACACCCCGGTGCTTGGCGGCGGGCGGCGCCGGGGCGGCGCGGCCGGCGCGGCCGGCCCGGCAGGCGCCGATGCGAGCGCGGCGCCGGCCCCCCTGCCGGAGGCCAGGATCGGTGACGACCTGCTTGAGGAGCTCGGCTTCAGCGCCCCCGACGGCGTCGTCGATTACCCGCCGGGCGCCGGCCACCCGGCCGAGGACGCCGGTATGGCGCCGGCCGCCGAGCCGCCGCCCGCCACGTCCCGGCCGCTGACCCCGAGCCCGGTACTGCCGGGCAAGCAGCTGACGCTGACCGAATCGGCGGCGGGCAGTTACACGCTGCCGCCGACCGCGCTGCTTCGCCCGGGCACCCCGCACAAGCCGCGGACCAAGGCCAACGACGTCGTGATCGCCGCCCTGCAGGACGTCTTCGAGCAGTTCAAGGTGGACGCGCAGGTGGCCGGGTTCAGCCGGGGCCCGACGGTCACCAGGTACGAGATCGAGCTCGGCCCGGCGGTCAAGGTGGAGCGGGTCACCCAGCTGTCGAAGAACATCGCCTACGCGGTGAAGTCGGCCGACATCCGGATCCTGCCGGTGATCCCGGGCAAGTCGGCGATCGGGGTGGAGATCCCCAACGCGGACAAGGAGATCGTCAGCCTGGGCGACATGCTCCGCTCCGACGTCGCGCTGGCCGACCATCACCCGATGGTGGTCGGGCTGGGCAAGGACGTGGAGGGCAAGACGGTCCTCGCCAACCTGGCGAAGATGCCGCACGTGCTGGTGGCCGGGGCGACCGGCAGCGGCAAGAGCGTGTGCCTGAACGGGCTGATCACCTCGGTGCTGATGCGGTCCACGCCGGACGAGGTGCGGATGATCCTGATCGACCCCAAGCGGGTGGAGCTGTCGATTTACGAGGGCATCCCGCACCTGATCACGCCGATCATCACCAATCCGAAGAAGGCGGCCGAGGCCCTTGAGTGGGTCGTCGGGGAGATGGAGCGCCGCTACGACGACCTCGCGTCGTCGGGCTTCCGGCACGTGGACGACTTCAACAAGGCGGTCCGGGCGGGCAAGCTGACCGCGCCGCCGGGATCCGAGCGGGTCTACGAGCCTTACCCGTACCTGGTCGCGGTGGTCGACGAGCTGGCCGACCTGATGATGGTCGCGCCGCGCGACGTGGAGGATTCCATCGTCCGGATCACCCAGCTGGCGCGGGCGGCGGGCATCCACCTGGTGATCGCCACCCAGCGCCCGTCGGTCGACGTGGTGACCGGTCTGATCAAGGCGAACGTGCCGTCGCGGCTGGCGTTCGCGGTCTCCTCCCTCACCGACTCCCGCGTCATCCTCGACCAGCCGGGGGCGGAGAAGCTGGTCGGCCAGGGCGACGCGCTGTTCCTGCCGATGGGCGCGTCCAAGCCGATCCGGCTGCAGAACGCCTTCGTCTCGGAGAAGGAGATCCGGGACATCGTTGAGCACTGCAAGCTGCAGGCCCGTCCCGAGTACCGCAACGACGTCGCGGTGGTACCGGAGAAGCCCCGCGAGGTCGACGCCGAAATCGGCGACGACCTCGACCTGCTGATCGCGGCCGCCGAGCTGATTATCAGCAGCCAGTTCGGCTCAACGTCGATGCTGCAGCGCAAGCTCCGGGTGGGTTTCGCGAAGGCGGGCCGGCTGATGGACCTGCTGGAGAGCCGGGGTATTGTCGGGCCAAGCGAAGGTTCCAAGGCGCGCGATGTCCTGAAAAGGCCGGATGACCTTGACGAGGTGCTTACGTCGCTGCGGGGCGGATAACGCGGAAAACGCGAATAACGCGAACATCACCGGAGAGCATGGGCAATTGCGGGGGCTGCGCCGACGTGACCGGGAGACGGCGAATAATTTCCCGGAATACATTGCACTACTCTGAGTGACTCGTTGTGTTCGCTGGGTAAGAAGTGGTGAGGATCGAGACCTTTCCTGGAGGCGCAACGTGAGCATCGGTGACACCTTGGCGGAAGCGCGGCGTCAGGCCGGTCTCACCCTTACGCAGGTAAGCCAGCAGACCAGGATCCGAGAATCGATCATCCGTTCGATCGAGCAGAACGACTTCTCGTCCTGCGGGGGCGACTTTTACGCACGCGGGCATATCCGGTCCATCGCGGGCGTAGTCGGCACCGACCCGGTCCCGCTGATCAGGGAGTACGACGAGGAGCACGGGGCGCCGGGCGGAATGCGCGCGTCGCAGATCTTCGAGCCCGCGACCCCGATCAGGATCCGCGAGCCCAAGAACCTGCATCTCGGGCGGGTGTTCGCGGTGCTGGTGCTCGCGGCGCTCGGCTTCGGCGCCTACCACCTGTACACCACGCGCGACGCGCACGCGACGGCCAGCTCGACCGCCACGGTCCGCTCCAACTCGGCCGTGACCGCCAAGACGCACGACACCGGCAAGCCCGCCGCGCACAAGACGACCCCGGCCGGACCTCCCGAGGCGGTGATCAGGCTGACCGCGGCGCAGGACTGCTGGGTGGGGCTGAACAGCCCGTCCGGCAAGTCGCTCTATCAGGGGACGGTGCTGGCCGGCTCCACCATGACCTGGCACGAGAAGAAGGCGGTCTCCATCGTGATCGGCAACCCGCTCGGGGTCACGCTGACCGTGAACGGCAGGCACCAGAAGATGAGCACCGTCCAGGTGGTCAGGCTGAGCATTAACCCGCTGAGCAAGACCCCGGTGACGGTCGGCTAGCGGTTGTGACCCTGCCCGCCGCCAGCCGATGACAGCGGGCATCCCGCAATCACATACCCTCTGCGTGTGTCTAGTTCCCGTACCGTCAGCCTGGTTACTCTCGGCTGCGCGCGCAACGAGGTGGACTCCGAAGAACTCGCCGCCCGCCTGGCGGCGGGTGGCTGGACGCTGCGCGAGGAAGGGGAGGACGCGGACGTCGTCCTCGTCAACACCTGCGGCTTCATCCAGGCAGCCAAGCAGGAGTCCATCGACGAGGTGATCGCGGCGGCCGAGTCGGGCGTCAAGGTGGCCGCCGTTGGGTGCCTGGCCGAGCGTTATGGCACCGAACTCGCCTCCGCCCTCGAAGAAGAGGACGTCGATGCCCAGGTGCTCGGCTTCGACGACTACGCCGACATCGCCTCCCGCCTCGATGACGTGCTGGCGGGCAAGCAGCGGCCCGCGCACGTGGCCAGGGACCGCCGCACCCTGCTGCCGGTGAGCCCGGCCAGCAGGCAGGCGGACCGCGAAGCCGATCTGACCGCTCGCTGGGTGCCGCCCCTGCCGCCCGGCGTCGCGCCCGCTTCCGGCCCGCAGGTGATGCGCAGGCGGCTCGCGGGCGGCGTCACCGCGCCGCTGAAGATCGCCTCCGGCTGCGATCGCCGGTGCTCGTTCTGCGCCATCCCCTCGTTCCGCGGCGCGTTCGTCTCCAGGCGCCCGCCTGAGCTGCTCGCCGAGGCGGAGTGGCTGGCCTCCACTGGTGTCCGCGAGCTGCTGCTGGTCAGCGAGAACTCCACCTCCTACGGCAAGGACCTGGGGGACCTGCGGCTGCTTGAGGGCGTACTGCCGGAGCTGGCGAAGATCGAGGGCATCGCCCGGGTGCGGGTCAGCTACCTGCAGCCCGCCGAGGTCCGGCCGGGGCTGGTCGACGTGCTGACGTCGACCCCAGGCGTGGTGCCGTACTTCGACCTGTCGTTCCAGCATGCCAGTGGCCCGGTGCTCCGCCGGATGCGCCGCTTCGGTGACCGGGCGCGCTTCACCGGGCTCATCGAGCGGGTCAGGCAGGCCTGCCCGACGGCCGGCGTCCGGTCCAACTTCATCGTCGGCTTCCCCGGCGAGACGGCCGAGGACCTGCGCGAGCTTGAGCTGTTCCTGAGTGAGGCCCGGCTGGACGCGATCGGGATCTTCGGTTACTCCGACGAGGACGGCACCGAGGCCGCCACCTTCGCCGACGAGACCAAGCTGGCAGAGGACGAGATCGCGCGACGGGTTAACGAGTTCGCCGACATCGCCGAGGAGGTCATGGCGCAGCGCGCCGCTGACCGGATCGGCGAGACGGTCGAGGTGCTGGTGGAGGAGGTGCTCGGGGACGGCCGGTACGAAGGCCGGGCCGCGCACCAGGCGCCGGACGTGGACGGTTCGACAACGCTGCTCGCGGGCCGCGCGCTGGCCCCAGGCGACCTTGTGGAGGCGCGCGTGGTGGAGTCGGCTGGCGCCGACCTGGTCGCCCGCGCGTGACCGTGCCCGCCCCGGAGGGCCGCCCCCCGGCTGCGGACAGCGCGGTCGGGGAGCACCTGGACGGCGAGCACGGCGCGGACGCCGAGCACGCTGCGCTCACAGTCGTGCCGCCGGGACTGGTCAACGTCGCCAACGCGCTGACGGTGCTCCGCATCTGCCTGGTCCCCGTCTTCGTCGCGTGCCTCGCCGCGGGCGGCACCGGCTGGCGGCTGGCCGCCCTGGCAGCGTTCGGCGGCGCGTCGCTGACCGACCTGCTCGACGGGCAGCTGGCGCGCAAGCGTGGCCTGGTGACCGACTTCGGGAAGATCGCCGACCCGATCGCGGACAAGGCGCTTACCGGCGCGGCGCTGATCACCTTGTCGGTAATCGGGGAGCTGCCGGTCTGGGTCACCGTGCTCATCATGGTCAGGGAGCTTGGCATCACCGTGCTGCGCTTCGCGGTGATCAGGCGCGGCGTCATCGCGGCGAGCCAGGGCGGCAAGCTCAAGACGCTGCTGCAGATCATCGCGATCTGCCTCTACGTGCTGCCCCCCTCGTTCGGCATCCCCGTCCTGATCAGGGAGGTTGTCATGGGGGCGGCCCTCGTGGTAACGCTGGTGACGGGCGGGGACTACGTGATACGCGCGGTGCGGTTGATGCAGAAGCCCGCGTAATGCCGGGCTGGCCGGGGGCGAGAGCGGAGGATGGCGGATGGTGGATGGCGTGGCCGGCCCGGCCGCCCGTGAGCTTGCCGCGGAAGTTCTCGGCCTGCTGACGCAGACCGGGCAGACGCTGGCCACCGCCGAGTCGCTGACCGGCGGCCTGGTCGCCGCCGCGCTCACCGACGTGCCCGGTGCGTCCAGCGTCTTCCGTGGCGGGGTCGTCGCCTACGCGACAGAACTGAAGGCGCTCCTGCTCGGCGTGGACACCCTGATGCTCTCCGAGCGCGGCCCGGTTTACGCGCCGGTGGCGGCGGCGATGGCCGAAGGGGTCAGGAAGCGGCTGCAGTCCACCGTTGGCGTGGCCACCACCGGTGTGGCCGGGCCTGACCCCCAGGACGGCCATCCGCCGGGCACCGTGCACATCGCGGTGAGCCTGGCCGACGACACGGTTGTCCGCACGATAGCGCTGCCAGGAAACCGGGATGAGGTACGTAGACTGACAGTAGAACGGGTACTTGGTTTGCTACTAGGCCGACTTAGGGAAGAGTGTCCGTGATTACAGTGTTACGTCGGAAGCGAACACACCCGGTAGTGCGGTTACCGTACGGAAAGGTACGGTGGAGACAGCGAGGATCGCGATCCGGTAACTTCGCAAGTGAGCCCGGCAAGCGGTTGCGCCTTAGGAACGGTTGCGCCACAGGAAGGGAGTGCGACGATGGTGCTGCTTCGTCAACTGCTCGGCGACGTGCTGCGTCGGCTTCGCATCAGGCAGGGCCGCACTCTGCGCGAGGTGTCCGCGTCGGCGCGAGTGTCGCTTGGTTACCTGTCCGAGGTAGAGCGCGGCCGCAAGGAAGCTTCGTCAGAGTTGCTGGCGGCGATCTGCGCCGCCCTCGACACGCCGCTGTCCCAGGTCTTCCGCGAGGTGTCCGATAACTTCGCCCTGGCTGAGCTGCAGAACGAGCCGGTTCTCACCGGTGCCCTCCGCGAGCCCGGCCTGCGCATCGCGGCCGACCGGCTGCCAGTCAAGCGGGTCGCGGTCGAGGTGCCGGAGGCGGCGGAGTCGCTCGACGACGACCTTGGCCAGCTTGACGACGGCCTCGACCACCTGCCGTCGGTCGTAGGCGTCTGAGCCGGCCATAGATAACCGCGGAAAACGGTAGGCGGCGCGGTCCCCGCGCCGCCTACCGCCGTAACGGCGCGGTTTCCGCCGCGGCGGGGCGGCAAGCCGACAAATAAGGCCGCGCGGTCCCCCGCGCGGCCTTATGACGTCGGCAGGACCTACACCCAGGCCTGCGGGCTGTCGATGAGCAGCTGGATCGCGTCGGGCAGCTTGCCGGCGACGATGTCCGCCAGCGTCACGGTCTCAAGGACCGCCCGCTCGTTCGCGCGCAGCGCGATCCACACCCGCTGCAGCGGCTCGGCCGCGCCGGGATAGCTGACGTTCTCCGGCCGTTCGCCGCGCACGCCGAGCAGCTGCCCGTCGATCGCCCTGATGATGTCGGCGAGCGAGATCTCGGCGGCCGGCCGGGCGAGCCAGAACCCGCCGTCCGGACCGCGCTGGCTGCGCACGATGTTGCTGCGCCGCAGGTGGGTCAGGATCGTCTCAAGGAATTTTCCCGGGATACTCTGCGCCTGCGCTAGCTGTTCGGCCGTGACATGGCCGTCCTGCGCCGCGGCAAGCTCGATGGCGGCGCGCAGTGCGTAGTCGGCGCGTGCAGACAGTCGCATGAGCCAATTATGCAGCTTCCCGACCGGTTTAGTGACATGGAGCCGCTAACGGTATCCTGCAAACGATTGCAGCTAGCTCGCCCGCCGTTCCCGCTAGTTGGCCGTCGCGATCTCGGTCAGCAGGTTCGTGTGCGGCCAGACCAGGATCGTGTACCCGTCGTAGAAGTAGGTCAGGGCCGGGCGGCCGAACGTCGCGGTGACCACCGTCATGTCGGTGAACCCGGCGAACTGGCCGGTCCCGGGGGCGAGGACCACGAAATCGGCGGTGTTGGCGGCCGGGTTGTACCAGCCGGCGTAGCTCTGCCTGGTGCCGCGGACCAGGATCTGCGGGTGCAGCCGGTAGCCGATGTCGACCAGCCGGATCCGGACCTTGTCCTTGGCGAACAGCGTGACCGCGTTCGACTGCCAGTAACCGGCCAGGCCGTTGTCCAGATGGCGGGCCCGGAGCCACGCGGCGAGCCGCTGCCCGGAGGAGACCGGGATCGGCCGGCTGGCCGCGCGGGCGAGGCCGGCCGCGTAGCCAGCGCCTGCCAGCCCGAGCAGCGCGGCCAGCACGATCGCGGCCGGCCGGGAGAGCCAGGCCGTCCGGGGCCGTGGCGTGGTCTCTGCCGCCCTCTCAGCAGCTGCCGGCGCCGTCCGCGCCACCGCCCGCGGCGGCGTCCGCGGCGACCGGGAGCGGGCCGCCAGGGCACCGGCGATTCTGGGGGCGAGCTGCCGTCCGGCCAGCGCGGCGCTGAACGGGAGCACCACATCGACCTCGCGCATGGTCGGCAGCCCGGACACGGACGTGCTGGCGATGAAGACGGCCAGGTTGACCACGATCCCGGCGAGCAGCAGCTGTGCGACGAGGTCGCGCCCGGCCAGGAAGTACCGCACCGTCAGGGCGGCCCCCGCGAGCACCAGGGCCACGCTGACCAGGTGCGGTACCAGGACGCCACCGTGGTAATCGAGGAAGTCCGCGCCGAACAGCAGCAGCAGCCCGTGGCCGACGACCGGCAGGTTGTGCGCGGCGATATGGCCGAGCGGTGCGACCGACGAGGCGGGCCCGGGCGAGGTGAACCCGCCAAGCGCGGAGATCAGCCGGAGCACCAGGTGCGCGACGATGGTGGCGGCGATGGCGCCGGCCGCCAGCGCGATCTCGTGCCGCCGCGCCGCCAGCGTGCCGCGCCAGGGCACCGCCCGGTCCCTGATCAGCGCGTCGGCCAGGCGGATCACCACCACCAGCACCAGCGGGACGATTGCGGCGTAGGTCACCAGCGAGTCCGCCACCCCCGCCCAGCCGAGCACCAGCGACACCGCGGCGGCCGTCGGCCAGCCCGGGCGGGTGCGGTCGAGGATCAGCCAGGCCACCATGATCGGCACCGAAGTGCCGATGTGGTCGGGCGAGGACAGCAGGACGAGGACGCCGTCGGCGCCCTGCGGGTCGAGCATGATCCCGGCCGCGATGCCGGCGCCGATCACCGCCGCCCAGCCGCGCAGGCGCCCGGCGGCGAGCGCGGCCGCCCCGATGAGCGCGAGGGTGTACGTCATGCCCGCGGCGACGTGGATGACGTTGGCGTTCAGCCCGGTTACCAGCTCCACCAGCATGTACTGAGGAAGCTCAGTGGTGTAGAACGATACGTCCGATAGCACCCAGCCGCGCAGCAGCGGGTTGCCGTGCAGCATCTGCCAGGCCTGCAGGGCGTTGCTGGCGCCGTCGGAATCGGTGGGGAAGGTCTGGGAGAGGCGTGCGTACGCGGCCCACAGCGCCAGCGCCACCAGCACGCAGCCGCCCCAGATCGCGACGGCCAGCAACCGCCGGCGCCCGGACGGCACGGCCGCTTCCGGCGCCTGCCGGGCCGCTTGTGCTGCCGGGGCGTCGGTATTGCCAGTCACCGGTTCATCTTAGGGATGCCGTCCTCCCGCCGATCCCGTCTTAACCATCCCTGAGTGCGAGTCGGCTTAAACCGCAATCGGTGCTAGTTGATGGCGGGGCCGAGGGCCGGGAGCAGGTTCTTGCGCCACACCATGATCGTGTAGGCCTTGAACCGGTAAGTGGCGGCCGGCTGGCCGAACGTGCGCAGCACGTCCTTGCCGGTGAACGGGCTGTCCGGCGCGAGCACGACGAAGCTGGCGTAGTGGCCGGCCGGGTCGTACAGCCGCATGTCCTGTTCCCAGTGCCGCGGTGCCAGCTGGTGGCTGCGCAGCGGGACGATGCTGCCCATGGTGATCGACCCCCCGCTCTCCAGCGTGACCACCGACGCCTCCCAGTACCCGGCCAGCCCGCTGTTCAGCCCGTGCTGGCGCAGCCAGACGGCCAGCGCCGCGTTCGCGGGCGGCGTCTGCCGCTGTGCGGCGGCGAAACCCAGCATCGCGCCGTAGCAGGCGAGCAGCGCCACCAGCGCGGGCAGTACGGCGACGCGCGCCAGCCGCCCGCGGGGCCGGGTACCGGATCCCAGCCCGCACGCCCGCGCCAGCGGGCCGCCAAGCTCCCGCCCGGCCAGCGCGGCGCCGAGCGCGAGCACCGGCCCGATTTCGTGCGCGGCGTAGATGTTGGTGATCCGGAAGGCCAGCAGGTACGCGACGACGTTGACCACGATCGCGACCACGATCACGTCCGGCACCAGGTCGCCCGCCGCGACGCCGCCGTCCGCCTGCGCCTGCCCGTCGGAGCGCGCGCGGCCCAGCCGCGCCAGCGACGTGACCAGTCCCCAGGCCGCCGCCACCACGGCCGTCAGCACCAGCGCCAGCCCTATCAGGTGGACGGCCGCGAACGCGAGGTTGATCGCGTGGTTGCCGCCGCCGGCCGGCGCGTCCTGGAAGTCGGCGCCGAACACCGCGAGCACGCTGCGGACCACCAGCGGCACGTTGGCCGGCACCCGGCCAAGCGGGATGATCCCGCTGGTGCCCTGGTTCATCTGGAATCCGCCGAGGGCCGGGATAAGCAGGGCGACGGCCCTGGCGGCGAGCACCGAGAGCAGGGCGGCGGCCGCGAGCGACAACTCGTACCACTGCGTCCGTATGGTGCCCCGGCGCCGCACCAGGCACAGCAGCACGCGCGCCAGGCAGACCACCGCCAGCGGCAGCGCGCCGACCACCTCGACCAGCGGGTCGCCGACGCTCGCCCAGGCGAGGATGACGAAGGCCGCGGCGGGCACCCAGCGGGCCGCCCGGGCCCGGTCAAGCACCAGCAGGAGCAGCAGCAGCGGCACCCCGGTGCCGACGTGGTCGGGATCGCTGAGCAGAATCCAGCTGGCCGCCCCTGGCTCGGGGGCGAGGATGATCACCGTCGCGACCAGCGCCCGGACCAGCCCCTCGGCCCCGCTGGCACGGCCGCGGGCCACGTAGGCGGCGAGCAGCACCAGCAGCGTGTAGGTCATCGCGGCGCAGATGTGCACCACCTCGGGACGCAGCCCGGCCGCGGCGATCACCAGCGCGTACTGCGGCAGTTCGGTGGTCAGGAACGACACGTCGGTGACCCACCAGCCGGGCAGCAGCAGGTTCCCGTGCAGCATGTCCCTGGCCTGCAGCGCGTTCGCCGCCCCGTCCGAGAGCACCGGCACGGTCCCGGCGATCCGCAGGTAGCAGTACATCAGCACCACCGCCGCGAACGCGGTGACACCGCCCCACCGCAGCCACGACCGGCCCTGGCCAGCGCCGGCGCCAGGCTCCGCCGTCCGCGCCGCGCTCGCCAAAGTACTCACACCTCAGGTTAGCGGGGCCGGTTAGCGCCGCTTCCGGTCTTAACCAGTCATTTGGTATCGGCGGTCATGACCCCGTCCGCCAGGCCCGGTCAAAACTCTTCTCCTGAACGTACGGTGGTTTCCCCGGCACCCTCCGAATCCCGGGCGGCGTGGCAAACGTGCCCCGGAATATCACCATTAGATGACCAAGGCCGGTCAATGATTGATCGTTCCGTCGCGGCCAGATCACCCGCCGCCACCCGGATGAAAGGCCGGGCAACGACGCGAAGGGCCGGGAAGGGTCTTGCGTCTCCAGCAGGTGGAGACGCGAGGATGGGGAAATGGACGGCGACAGGCTCTACTCGATCGGCGACCTCGCCCGGCGAACCGGGCTGGCGGTCAGGACCATCCGGTTCTACTCCGATCGCGGGATCGTGGCGCCGGCTGGCCGCAGCCCGGCTGGCTACCGGCTTTACGACGCCGATGCGGTCGCGCGCCTGGACCTCGTGCGCACGCTGCGCGAGCTGGGAGTGGACCTGCCCGCCATCCGCAAGGTCGTGCACCGGGAGCTTCCGCTTGCCGCGGTCGCCATCGCGAACGCCGAGGCGCTGGACGTGCAGATCCGCATCCTGCGCCTGCGGCGCGCGGTGCTGACGGCGGTAGCCAGG
The DNA here is from genome assembly GCA_050013875.1 of Trebonia sp. Lineage (GTDB taxonomy): Bacteria > Actinomycetota > Actinomycetes > Streptosporangiales > Streptosporangiaceae > Trebonia. Next base: position 53,194 of record JBEKEK010000051.1, read on the forward strand.
CGCGGTTCTACCCCTGAGGAGATGGAGCTCATGCACAAGCTGGCCAGGCTGTCAGAAGACGAACGCCAGCGCCTGATCGGCGATTTCCTCGACGCCGTCTTCGGCGACCTGGGGGCAGAGCCCCCGTTCGCGGCAGTCAGCCGCTCGATGACCCCCGAGCTGCCAGACGATCCCGAGGACGGGCAAGTCCAGGCGTGGGCGGAGCTCGCCCAGTTGTCGCAAGACCCGGACTTCCGCGCCAGCCTGCGCCGGATGGCCAGGGACGAGGCGGCCGAGCGCGGCCATGGCGACGCCCCGGTCCTGCGCCGTGGCCTCATCGCAGTCGTCAGGGACGAGGTCGGCCCGGCCCTGGCCGCCGGCCTCGAGCCGGCCTCGCCGCGGGCCGCCCCGGTCGCGGCGGCGCTGACGGCGCACTACGCGCACATCCTCGGCCGCCCGGACGACGCCGGGCTCCGGCGTCAGCTGCTTACCAGGCTGGAGGCCGTGAATGACCCCCGCCGAGAGCGGTATCTCACGCTTCTCGCCGTGATCAACGGCTGGCCGGCCCCGGAGAGCCTGACTCCGGTACTCGACTGGTCCATCCGGGCCCTGACCGGGGCCGTCCCGGCTCGGGAATGATTCTGCCAAGCCGCCTGCCTCTCGAAGGGATCGATGTGGACCCGGATCTGGAAAGCCCCGGCCAAGGTGTGCGTGCTGGCCGCCGCGCCGTCGGTCACGCCCGGTCGGTGCGGCGCGCATTGTGCCGTCGGGCCGGGAGGAACGCGGCGGCCGCGTCGGCCGGCCGGGTTACCCGATGGTGTAGCTGTAGGGGAAGGCGGCCACGTCGCTGCCCTCCGGTGATTGTCCGGCCACTTCGTCGAAGCTCAGGTCGGCGGAGATGAACGACGAGTCGGCGACGTAGAGGGTTCCGGTCACCGTGCTCCCTGGCTTGCCCGTCGGCGTGATCGTCACCGGGATGTACACGCCCTGGCCGGGGTTGACCACGTAGGGCGTGAACGGCGTCGCGGGGGTGGTGCTGCCGAGCCAGAGGTCCCCGGTCGGGCTGCTGACGGTCGGGTCAAACCCGGCGGTGGTCGCCGTCATCGACGTGCTTGCCGTCACATTCTCGGCCGCCTGCCGGCCGGCCGGGCCGACCAGGAACGGTGTGACGGTCCAGTCACCCGCCCCGGTGCCCGGCGCCGAGTAGCCCGCGGTGGCGGTCTTCCCGGTCGACGAGATCACATCCGGGTCACCGTACGGATAGGTGAGGTCGAAGAACAGCGGAGCCGATGACGACGCCGTCGCCTTCAGTGCGGTCGTGTGCGACGGGACGAGGTATTCCGGCACCACGCCCGTCACGTCGGGCAGGGTCAGCGATGCGGTCGTCTGCGCGGCCAGGCCGAGCTTGACCTGGTCGCTCAGCCGGGCATCGAGGAAGTAGGCCTCAGGAGCGGTTCCTGTGTTCTCCACCAGCACATAGGCGTCGATCGGTATGCCCGCGGTCACGTGGCTGCCGTCCGGCAGGCCGGCCGTGCCGGCCGTGACCGGGGTGACGTTGAGGTTGACCGTGAACGGCTGGGCGACCGCGGTACCCGACACCGTGTTGTAGAAGTCGATGACCAGCGTCCACACCCCCTGGGCGGGGTCGATGACGTGCAGCTGGGTGCCGACCTCGGGCTTGACCTTGGTGGTTCCGGCCGTGGTGGTGGCGAGCAGCCCGTTGGACGCGGCCGAGACCGCGTTCCCGCCTGGGTTGACCAGTTCGGCGAACATCGTGTTGCCGGCGTTGCCGGTGTCGATTCCGGCATTCAGGGCGGGCAGCCCGGCCGGCAACTCGAACTGGTAGTAGGCGGTCTGCCCGGTGTTCGTCTCCCGGCCGTTTCCGCCGGTCAGGGTGCCAGTGAAGGTGGCTGAGGGTGCGGGCGTTGGCACCAGCGAGCGCAACGTGACCGGGATCGAGGTCACCGCGGCGAACGCCGGGGAGCCCGAACTGCGCGCGATGATCGAGCCGTCCTCGTCGCCGCCCCGCGATGGGGTGGCGACGGTCAGCGTGACGCTGCTCGAGGCGCCGGGCGCGAGGGTTACCGAGTTGGCCGACAGGCTTCCGAACGGCTGCCAGGTCGCGGTGCCCGCCTGGAACTGCGCGGGCACCGCCGGGCCGGTCCCGCTGGTGGCGATCAGCGCCGTCCACTTTCCCGTCGTCGGCTCGGCCACCTGGGCATTGCCGTAATTGCCGACGCCTTGCGGCAGGTTGTACTCGGCCAGATCGCCGTTGGGTGCGATCAGGCTGAGGTTGACCAGGCCGGCCAGCGCGACCGAGGCGTTCAGCCTGGCCTGCCCCTTGGCCACGTTGAAGGTGACCTCCGTGGTGTAATCCTTGCCGCTGGTCAGCGACAGGGACTTGGTCGAGACCGGCGTGTAGGCGGAGAGGGTCCGGCTGGACAGGCCGACCGTCAGGCTCCCCGTCCCGTCGTTGCTGAGCGTCTCCTCGAAATGCTCGGTGGTGCCCGGCTGGCCGACGGCGCTGAACTGGGTGGCGCTGTCGAGCAGGGCATGCCCGGCCCGCTTGCCCGCGTGATACGAGGCGGCGGCCAGCACCGCCTGGTAGGCGTCGATCGTGCCCGCGCCCTGCTGGTCGGCCGGGGCGTTGATGTTCTGGGCGGTGGACACGATGATCTGCTTGACCACGGCCGGCGACGGGGTGCTGCCCCCGTGCGCCTTGCGGTAGGCCTGGATCACCAGGGCGGCGGTTCCGGCCGTCAGCGGTGCCGCCTCGCTGGTGCCGCCGGTGAGCTCGACCGAGGCGCCCTGGCCGGCGAAGTTGGTGCAGTCGGCGTACCTCGCCGGGTCCGGCGTGCACAGGGCCCAGTTCAGGTCGCCCGGCGCCACGACGTCAACGGTCGAGCCGTTCTGGGCGAAGCCGCCCGAGCTCAGGCCGCTGATGTTGTCGTCAAGCCAGCCCCGCACGCCGGGGGCGGTGATGCCGCCGATCCCGCTCTGGGCATAGGCCCGGTACGTGGTCGATGCGCCCGCCGAGATGATGTGCGGGTCGGTCGCGGGAGAACCGATGGTGTCGGTCGGCCCGGCGTCGCCCGAGGACACCGTGATGGTCACGCCGGCCTTGACCGCGGCGTCGTTGACCAGTTCGGTCAGGTCGAGGCTGGCGGTGTCGGGGAAGGGGTTGTCGCCGAACGACTCGTTAATCACGTTCACGTGGTCGTGGCTGACCGCGTAGTTGATGGCCTCGAGGAAAACCGAGTCGTAGGCGTAGGCGGCCGAGCCGAACACGTTGAGCCCGACCAGGCTGGCGCCCGGCGCCACCCCGAGAATCCGGATCCGGCAGGCGCTGCTCAGCCCGGTGCCGAAGTCGGCCAGGTTGTAGACCTCCCTGCCTTGCGCGGCGATGGAGCTTGAGTCGAGGAACGCCTCGCCGCCATCGGTCGGTGCGTTGCTGCCGGTCCCGCTGAAGTCCTCGTAGTCGACGAAGACGTGCTGGCCGTTGGCCCGGATGAAGTCGGGGTTGCCGGGGTTGACGCCGTCGGCGATGAACGCCACCTTTACCCCCGCCCCGGTGTAGCCGAGCGCCTGGGCGGCGTCGCCCTTGCCCGACTGGGTGGCGGCGTGGATGTTCTCGATCGCCTCCGGGTCGAGTTGTCCCCGCTTGCCCGAGGTGCAGGCGCGAGGGAGCGGCTTGAAGCCGTCGGCCGTCGCGGCCGGGTGCGCGACGGCGACCGGGGAATTGCCCGCGACCGGGATCGGCCGGTCGGGGATCACCTCACTGACCGCGGGATTGGCCGCCAGGTACTTGGCCTCGCCCGCGGATACGGTGGCGGAGACGGCGTTGATCAGCGAGAAGCTCTTGACATCGAGCGCGTGCGTCTGGCTGAGCTGCGTCAGCACACCGCTCTGGGCCGACCTGACCGCGGCCGACCGTAGGGCCGTACCGCCCGGCGTGTCGGCGAGGCCGGGGAACTGGTTCCTGAGTACCACGATCACCTTGTCGGTGACGTTGGTCGAGAGCGCCTTAGCCTGCGCCGCGGTGAGCGGCGGCTGGCCCGCGGCAGGCTGGCCGGCCCGGGCCGCGGCCGCGGACGCGGTCTGCGCCTCAGCCGTCGCCGGCAGCGCGGCCGACGACATGGCCACCAAGGCGACCGGGGTCGCGATGGCGGCCCAGCGCAAAAGTCTCATGTATCTCATCTGACTCATTTCTCGCAGGGTGCTCACTGGCCAGCCCGACAATCCTGCGCCGCTCAGACAACGATGTCCACGAGAAAACGATCATGGCGCAACAGAAAGCGCCTATTCTCATGCCCCTGGCGGAAAGGTACGCCGGGAAAATACCGATGTGAAACTTAGGCACCTGACCGTGGGCCGGTCTTGAGTCGGCGTTCGAGGTCTGTCGATGGTGCCCAGGAATAGCCTCGACCCAAACTGCCCCTCACGAGGAACCCCTGTTGCTCAAGGCCATGCGGGTCGCCGCGCGCAGTCTGTGCCGCCACGCCATGGCTCCTGCCGTGCGACGCGACGGTGTACTGCGCCTCAGGATGCTTGACGGCGTTCTCCAGAAGGGCCATTTGCCTGGGGTTGAACTGTTGAGAGACCGAGTTCAGGGACTGCCGTACCTGCCGAGCCGCGGCGACCTTCCGGTCTAGGTACTCATGCAGATCGCCAATCGCGCGCTGAGCGATCCGCAACTGATAAAGCACGAAGTAGGTGAGATCGCCCTCGTCTTGTTCGCTGTGCAAGAAGCTTCTAGCACAGCCGCTCAAGGCGCTCAGGAAGCTCGATAGCGATAGGGAGCACGTGCATGACCGCGCCGAAGTCGTCCCCGACCACCGTTACCGCGCCTTCCAGTTGGCTGGAAGTGATCGCCTCCTCGATAAGTGAGTTGATCACGTATCGTTCTCGCATGGGTGCATCGGGTAGGACGGGTGCCGGCGTCCCGATGCGTCCGCTTGTCTGCTTATCGACCATTTCGATCCCGCGCAGCACGTCGTCAGGCAGGGCGTAACTGAAATAATCTCCGCCCTTGGCCCGCAGCGGCAGAAAGCGCCGCATGGCGGCGCGCCGGATCTTGAGCGCAGCCCACCACTCCTCAGTGGTAAGTCCGGGCGGCGGCTGCCTGTTTCGCAGTTCGTCCCATGGCAAGTAGCGATCGGGGGTAGCGATGGCGGCGAGCAACTGCTGCGAAAAGGCTGTGCTCTCTGTGCTCGTGAGGAGCGCGGCTAGGTCGATGGCCGGTGGTGGCTGGGGCCTCCGCATCCTGTCCTGCTTATCTGGCTCGTACTAGCAGTTAATTAGCTGCTAGTTGTTGCTCATTTAGCAGCTAAATACGATCCTTAGCGCCCCGGCTGGTGGGCCCGTCCCGTTAGCCGCGCAGGCGCAGGCCCCGCGGGGTCGCGCGGAAGCCGGCGGTGGACAGGGCCGCGGCGAGCGGGGAGTCGTGGACCGCGCCGCCGTCGGCCTTCTCGACCGTCATCCGGCCGAGCGCGCCGTCGCGCACGGCGGCGGCCAGTGCCTGGGCGGACGGCTGGAGCAGGGCCGGGTCGTCGGTCCAGGACAGCAGCGTCTTGCCGCCGCGCTCGACGTAGAGCACGAGTTCGCCGCCGAGCAAGACGACGACCGCCCCGGCCTTGCGGCCCGGCCGATGCGAGGTCGCGGTCTCCTCGGGCCGGGAGGGCCAGGGGAGGGCCGCCCCGTAGGGCTGGGCCGGGTCGCCCGCGGCGAGCACCACGGCCTGCCGGGAGCGGTCGGGGCGCGACGCCTTGGCCGCCGTGCCGGCCCGGGCGGGGGCTCCCGGCCAGTCCGGCTCGCTGTCTTCCGGTGCCTGCGCGGCGCCGTCGGAGTCCAGTTCGCCGGCCAGCGCGCGCATCCGGTCGACCGCTCCTGGCAGCGCGAACTGCGCGGCGCCGAGTCCTTCCACGAAGTAGCCGCGACGGCACTGGCCGGTCTCCTCCATCGCCCGCAGCACCGGGTAGACCGCGGCGAACCCGCCCGGTACCCGCTCGGCCGCGACGGCCCCCTTGGTGAGGACGCCGTGCCGTTCAAGCAGGGTGAGCGCGAGCGCGTGCGCCCGCATGGTGGCCGCCGCCCCGTCCGCCCCGTTGCCGCCGGTGATCCGGTCCGGCAATAGCGACCAACGGCCACCCGCGGTGGGCGGCCCGGTCCGCGACGGCATCGACGGCCGCCGGGCCCGCCCGCCGTAGCCGCCGCCGTACCCGCTGGAGCGGCGCTGGGCCGGGCGCGGGTTGAACACGCCGGGCACCGCGGCGCCCCGCCCCGCCGCGCCGTACCCGCCCGCACCGCCGTACCCGTCCGCACCGCCGTACCCGCCCGCACCGCCGTACCCGCCCGCACCGCCGTACCCGTCCGCACCGACGTACCCGCCAGCACCGCCGTACCCGCCCGCCGCGCCGAACCCGCCCGCCCCGCCCTGCCCCAGGGCTGGCCCGCGGCGCGGCGCCGCCGGCCGGCGGACCACCGTGCCGCCGCCGGACGTCACCACCCGCAGCGGCGCCAGCGTGTCGTTGGTCAGCAGCCCCGCCCAGACCAGGTCCCACACCGCCGAGACCAGATCGCCGTCGTCGACTGGGTGACCGTCGAGTACCGCCGCCACCCGGTCGCCGAGCATGCGGAAGAACAGCCCGCCGCCTCCTGCGAGCGCGGTCAGCACCGCTCCGTGCAGCGGCGTCATGGTCAGCTCGCCCGGCTCGGGCAGCAGCAGCGGTGCGGACTCAGCCGGGGCGAGCACCAGCCAGCCGTCACCGGTGCCCACCGTGCCGGCCCCGGCCCAGACCACCTCGCCCGCCGAGGTGAGCTCGTCGAGCAGCGCGGGGGAGTAGCCAGGAACCCGGCCGGGAAGCACCAGCGTCTCAAGCGCTGCCGCCGGCACCGGGGCGCCCGCCAGCCGCTCGACCGCTTCCAGGACGGCGCCCGCGTCCGCGCGCCGCCGCCAGCCGCCGCCGCCGCCCGGCCTGTCCTGCGCCTTGCCGCCGCCGGGCGGCCCGCTGAACCCCTCGATCCCGTGCCAGGCGGGCAGGAACCGGCCGAGCACCACCGGCGGCACCGGCTCGGCCTCCTTGCGCAACCGGGCCAGGCAACGCCGCCGCAGCATCCGCAGCACCCCGCTGTCGCACCACTGGGTGCCGTGCCGCGTGGTCAGGAACTCGCCCTCGGCGATCCCCCGCCCGCCTCCCCCGCCCCCTGCACTGGCCGCGAGCCGCCGCAGCGCTGTCCCCACGACCGCGATCCCGAGCCCGTAACGCGACGCCACCTCATCGGCGGTGAACGGCCCGTGCATCCGCGCCCACCGTGCCACCAGGTCGCCCAGGGGGTCGATGACCGGCTCGGTGAACGCCTCGGGGATGCCGACAGGCAACGCCACCCCGAGCGCGTCGCGGAGCCGCCCGGCGTCCTCGATCGCGGCCCACATCTGCTCTCCGGCCACCCGCACGGAGATGGCGCGGCGTGCCGCGGCAAGCCCGTTGAGCCAGTCCGCCGCCGCCGCGGGCAGCACCGAACGCGCCGCCACCTCGGCCTCCGTCAGCGGCCCGGACGTGCGGAGCAGGTCGGCGACGGCCTCGGCGTCCCGGCAGCGGCGGCCCTCGGACAGGTGCTGCAGGTCGGCCTCGGTCTCCGCCACCACGGCCGGGTCGAGCAGCTCGCGCAGCCCCTCGGTGCCGAGCAGTTCCGCGAGCAGCGCCGGGTCAAGCGCGAGCGCCTGCGCGCGGCGCTCAGCCAGCGGCGCGTCGCCCTCGTACATGAACGCGCCGATGTAGCGGAAGAGCAGATTCCGGCCGAACGGGCTCGGGGTGGCCGTCTCCACCTCCACCATCCGTATCCGGCGGGCGGCCAGGTCGCGGAGCACCTCGGTCAGCGCCGGGACGTCGAACACGTCCTGCAGGCACTCCCTGACCGTCTCCAGCGTGATCGGGAACCCGGGGAACTGCGCCGCGATCTCAAGCAGCTGCGCGCTGCGCTGCCGCTGCTGCCAGAGCGGGGTGCGCCGTCCCGGCTGCCGCCGCGGCAGCAGCAGCGCCCGCGCCGCGCACTCGCGGAACCGGGAGGCGAACAGCGCGCTGCCGCCGACCTCGGCGGTGATGATGTCGCCGATCTCGTCCGGGTCGAGCAGCGCGACGCCGGCCGGCGGCGGCTCGTCGGAGTCGGGCACCCGGATGATGATCCCGTCGTCGGTGTGCAGCGCCTGCACGTCCATCCCGCCGTAACGCTCGCGCAGCCGGGCGGTGATGGCCAGCGCCCACGGCGCGTGCACCCGGTCGCCGTAGGGCGAGTGCAGCACGACCCGCCAGTCGCCAAGCTCATCGCGGAACCGCTCCACCACCAGCGTCCGGTCATCCGGCACGTGCCCGGTGGCCTGCCGCTGGTCGGCGAGGTAGCTGACCATGTTCCTGGCGGCGAGTTCGTCAAGCCCGCTGCCGCGCAGCGACTCCACCGCGCGCGGCTCCGTCATCGCGGCGAGCTCGCGGACCCGGGCGCCGATCGCCTTGCCGAGCTCGGCGGGCCGCCCGGGGGTGTCGCCGTGCCAGAACGGCAGCTTGCCCGGCTGGCCGGGCGCGGGCAGCACCAGCACCCGGTCCGGCGTGATGTCCTGGATGCGCCAGGAAGAGGCGCCGAGCACGAACACGTCGCCGACCCGCGACTCGTAGACCATCTCCTCATCGAGCTCGCCGACCCGCTTGGGCTGCCGGGCGCCGGCCCCCCGCACGGTCGCCGTCCCGCCCGCCTCGTCGGCGCCGCCCAGGCCCGATGTGTCGCCGGAGGCGAGAAACACCCCGAAGTAGCCCCGGTCGGGTATCGTCCCGCCGCTGGTCACGGCCAGCTTCTGCGCCCCCGGCCTGCCGTGGATCACCCCGGCCACCCGGTCCCACACGATCCGGGGCTTCAGGCCGGCGAACTCCTCGCCCGGGTACCGGCCGGCCAGCATGTCGAGCACGGCCTCGAGCACCGACCTGGTCAGCCCGCTGAACGGCGCCGACCGGCGGACCACCGCCTCAAGCTCGTCGACCGCCCAGTCGTCGAGCGCGGTCATCGCGACGACCTGCTGTGCGAGCACGTCCAGTGGGTTGCGCGGGATGCGCAGCTCCTCGATCTCCCGCGCGTGCATCCGCTCGGCGACCACCGAGGCCTGGATGAGGTCGCCCGCGTACTTGGGGAAGATCACGCCGCGGGAGACGTCGCCGACATTGTGCCCGGCCCGGCCGACCCGCTGCAGCCCGCTGGCCACCGACGGCGGCGACTCGACCTGGATAACCAGGTCGACCGCGCCCATGTCGATGCCAAGCTCCAGGCTCGAGGTGGCGACGACGGCCGGCAGCCGCCCGGCCTTGAGCGCCTCCTCGATCTCGGACCGCTCGGCCCGTGAGACCGATCCGTGGTGCGCCCGCGCGATCACCAACGTCCCGTCGGGGCCGGCCCCGGTCCCGGCCATCTCCCAGCTCCCGGCCGTGCCGCCAGGGAGGAACGAGGTGTTTGCCCTGGGGGGCCGGCCCGCGGTGCCTGCCGCGGGGGGGCCGCCCGCGGTGTTTGCCCCGGGGGGCAGGCCCCCCGCGGTGTTTGCCCCGGGGGGCAGGCCCCCCGTCGGCCCCCCGTATGGGGGGGCTGCCCGCCCCCCCATGCCCCCCGGGGGGATCCCCGCGAAACCCTCGGGGATCCCTTCCTCTCCGCCGCCGTTGTCGGCGCCGCCGCCCGCGGCGGCCCAGGCGCGCTCGGTGGCCAGCTCGTTGAGCCGTCCGCAGAGCCGCTCGGCCAGCCGCCGGGAGTTGGCGAACACGATCGTGGACCGGTGCGCCTCGATCAGGTCGAGCACCCGCTCCTCGACGTGCGGCCAGATCGAGCGCCGCCGGGTCGGGTCGTCCTCGCCGTCGGCCCCCTGCACGCTGTCAAGCGCGCTGAGGTCCTCCACCGGCACGATGACCTCGAGCTCCATCTGCTTGGAGCTGGCGGGCTGCACCACCGTCACCGGCCGTGCCCCGCCCAGGAACGTCGCCACCTCGGCGGCCGGCCGCACCGTCGCCGACAGCCCCACCCGCTGCGCCCGGTTCCCCGTCCGCAGCGCGTCGAGCCGTTCAAGCGACAGCGCCAGGTGCGCGCCCCGCTTGGTGCCCGCCACCGCGTGCACCTCGTCCACGATCACCGTCTCGACCCCCCGCAGCGTCTCCCGTGCCTGCGAGGTGAGCAGCAGGAAGAGCGACTCCGGGGTGGTGATCAGGATGTCCGGCGGGTGGGTGGCGAGCTTGCGCCGCTCGTCGGCGGCGGTGTCGCCAGTCCGCACGGCCACCGCGATCTCCGGCTCCGGCAGCCCGAGCCGGCGTGCCGCCTGCCCGATCCCGGTCAGCGGCGACCGCAGGTTCCGCTCGATGTCCACCGCCAGCGCCTTCAGCGGCGAGACGTAGAGCACCCGGCACCGCCGCTTCTTGTCGGCGGGCGGCGGCGCCGCGGCGAGCCGGTCGATCGCCCACAGGAACGCGGCCAGCGTCTTGCCCGACCCGGTCGGGGCTATGACCAGGACGTCTTTTTTTTGCCCGCCCGTTCCCTCCCATCCGATCGCCCGCCAGGCCTGCGCCTGCGCCTGCGTGGGCACGGCGAAGGCGCCCTCGAACCACGCCCTTGTCGTGACCGAGAAACCGTCAAGCGCCTCCGCGCTGCTCACCGGCTCCTCTTGGCCATGAGACGCCGGCCTCTTTGCTGCCACCCCCCTAGTTTGCCCCCACCCACCGACATTCCTGTCCCGGACCAGGGGCGCCCCCGAGCCCCCCGAGAAAAGCGCACGGAGAATGTCGGGTCGCTCCGCGATAATTGAAGCCATGGTCGCGGGAATCACGCAGGACGCACCGGCCGGGGACGCGGTCCGGGTCAGGCTGCTCGGCCAGTTCGCCATCACGGCGGGTGACCGGGCGGCCGGACCGTGGCCGCGTCCGAGCGCCCGGCGGCTCTGCGCGCTGCTCCTGGTCAGCCCTGGCCACAAAGTGAGCCGTGACCTGGCCTGCGAGGAGCTGTTCCCGCGCCTGGAGCCGCGCGCGGCTGCCCGCTCGCTGTCCAAGGCGCTGTCCATGGCCCGCACCGCGCTCGCAGAGCTCGGCGAGCCGGGGGTCGCGCTGCTCGGCGCCGACCTCACGCACCTCTGGCTGGCACCTGGCGGCGCGGTTGACGCCGATGACCTGACGGCCGCGCTGCGCGCCGGACTCGCGATGCCGCCCGGCCAGGCGAGAGACGACGCTCTTGCCGCCACTCTCGCGGACGACACCGACCTGCTCTCCGGCGAGCCCTACGCCGACTGGGCGGACCGCGCCAGGGACCGGCTTAACGGGCTGCGCCAGGAGGCAAGGCTTTGCCTGGCCAGGGACCGGGCGAAGGGCGCGGGCCGGTCTGGCCCCGACGCCGTGGCGGCCGCCTGGCAGGGCTGCCTCGACCATGACCCCGCCTGCGAGGAAGCGGCCGGCGCACTCATCCGCGGCGCCCTTGCTCAGGGGCGGCCGGAGCAGGTCGTCCGCGTATTCGAGCGCTGCCGCGCGGCCCTGGAACAGCTCGGCCTGCGGATCTCCCCGTCTCTGGGACGGATCTACGCGTCCGCCATCGCCGCGCACGCTCCCGAGGCCCCGCTGCCGCCAGCGGCCCCGGCCTCCGCGTCGGCGCCGGCCAGATCGCCGCGCGAGGAACGCCGCCTCGTCACGGTGCTCTTCGCCGAGGTGGCCGCCCCGACTGGCCTGGCGGGCACGCTCGGACTCGAAGCGCTGCGCGACCTCGTCGGTGGCTCGATTGCGACAGTGATCGCCGAAGTCGAGGCACTAGGCGGGATCGTCACCTCAGTGTCCGGGCGCGGCCTGCAGGCGATGTTCGGCGCACCCGAGGCACACGAAGATGATCCCGAGCGGGCGGTTCGCGCGGCCTATCGGGCACTATCCGCGACGGCAGGGACAGCCGGTCCGGCTAACTCTTGCCCTGCTCTGGTCGGCGCGGCCGGGAGCTCGGGACTGCGGATCGGCATCGAGTCCGGGCCGGCCCTGGTCGGCCCGATCGGCGGCGGCGCCAGGGTCGAGTACGCCGCGCTCGGCGACGTCGTCAGCGTCGCAGCGGCACTGCAAGCGGCCGCTCGGCCAGGATCGGTCCTGGTCGGCCCGGAGACCAGAACCGTGACCGCGCACCTGTTCAGCTGGGGCATGCGCGAGGAGGTGGCACTCACACCGGACGCCGCGCCGCTGATCGCCAGCTACCTGGACGCGCCGCGCGCGGCGGCAGTCGAGCGGCGGCCACGCCTGGGCGGCAGCGCGCCTCTCGTCGGGCGCCAGCCCGAGCTGCGCGCGCTCGACCGGGCGCTGCGCGGGGCCGTAGCCGGCCGGGGCCATGTCGTCGTGCTGACCGGTGACGCCGGTCTCGGCAAGACCCGCCTCGTGCAGGAGTCCCGTAAGCGGCTCATCGCCTGGGTAGGCGCGGGCAGCGGCGGGCGCCCGCTATGGCTTGAGGGCCGCGGCGTCTCTTACGCGTCCGCGACCCCCTACGGCCTGTACCGCCAGCTGATCGCGAACTGGATCGGCGTGGCGCTCGACCAGCCGCCCGCCGTGATCCGCGCGGCCCTGACGGACGCGCTGACCCGCCTGCTCGGCAACACGAACCTCCTCGCTCCGCTCTCGCACCTGATGGATTTGCCGCAGCCGCCGCAGCCGCAGCGAGGGACGCAGGCCGCGGAAACGACCGGCCAGATCGGCCCGGAGGAACTGCAGCGGCAGACGTTCGCCGCCGTGCTGGCACTGGTGGCGCGGCTCGCCGCCGTGGCGCCAACCGTGCTGGCCCTGGAAGACCTGCACTGGGCCGACCCGACCTCGCTGCGCCTCACCGCGGAGCTCGCTGAGCTCGCGGAGAACCGGCCACTGCTGCTGATCGCCACGAGCAGGCCAGGACCGCACGCACTGCCGCCCGGCCGCGAGATCCGGCTCCGCCCTCTCGCGGACGACGCGGCCGAGGCGCTGGCGACGTCGCTGCTCGGCAAGGTCGGCGGCCCGCAAGTGCTCGCCGCCGTGCTCGCGAGCGCCGACGGGAACCCGCTGTTCCTCGAAGAACGCCTGGCCGAGATGCTCGAAGCCGGGACCCTGGTCAGGGACCAGGGCACCTGGCGGCTGCGCGAGCCGGCCAGCCCGCCCGTGCCCCAGCTGCTTGAAAGGCTCGTCCGCGCCCGGGTGGACCGGCTCAGCCCGGCCGCCGGCGACGCGATCAGGGCCGCCGCGGTCCTTGGGGCCGAGTTCACCGCGCGGCTGCTCGCGGAGATGCTCGACACCAGCCCGGCCTCGCTCGTCCCAGTCTTCGATGAGCTGCGCGTAAGCGACCTGGTGCACCCAGAGCCGCACGAGAGCACGGGGCCCGTCTTCCGGTTCCGGCACGCGCTCATCCAGGAGGCCACCTACCTGGCGCTGCTGCGCGCCGAGCGCCGCGACCTGCACGCCCGCGCCGCCCGCGCCCTTGAGGCCGCGGCGAGCGGTCGGCTTCCCGAGGTCGCCGCGATCCTCGGCAGGCACTACGCGACAGCGGAGAACGCTGACCGTGCGCTGCACTACCTGGAACTGGCCGGCGACCACGCCACCGACGCGTTCGCCAACGAGGAGGCGATCGCGTCGTTTCGCGAGGCCCTGGCCGTGACCGGGCAGGTTGGCGACGGCGCGGCTGCCGACGCGGTCCGGCTGCAGGCCAAGCTGGCCAACGTACTCTGGCGCACCGCTCGCCACGATGAGGCCAGGGACGCCTTCCACGCGGCGCTGAGCTTGACAAGCGCGGGCCCGCGCTCACTCGACCCGATGCTGAGGGCGCATCTGCATACCCGCCTCGGTCGGCTGGAGATGATCGAGTCCCGCTTTGCCGAGGCGGCCGCTGCCTTCGACTCCGCTGAGGCACTGCTCGGTGCCGATTTCGGCCGAGTCGGCACGACCGATGACGCGGCTACCGGCCAATGGCTTGAGCTCATGATCGACGGCTGGGCCAGCTTGCGGTTGTGGTGTTTCGAACTCGACCTCGCCCTCGCCGCGCTCGAACAGGTCAGACCGGTCCTTGAGGCCCACGGCACGCCGGCCAGGAAGACGGCCTTCTACCGCTTCTGGGCGCTGCATAAGCTGATGCGGAACCGGTTGCGCGTCGACGAGGAGGACATCGCGAACCTGCGTGCCGCCGTCGTAGTGGCGGAGCAGCCTGGCGAAGACAGGGACAAGGATCTCGGTTATGCCACTGACTTCCTTGGCTGGGCACTGTGGCTGCGCGGTGACCTGCCCGCGGCCGCTGCCGAGCTAACCAAGGCCCTGAACTTGGCCGAGCGCATCGGCGAGCCCGTCCTGCGTGACATGGCCCTGTCGTCCCTTACCTCGACCGCCGTGCGCCGGCACGACACACAGGAGGTGCGCGCCTTGCTCCCGCGGGCGTTCGCGGCGTCAAGGCAGGTTGACACGAAATCTCACGCTCACATCGTGGCCAACCTGTCCGCCGCGACCTGGCTAGCCTGGCAGGACGGCCGCTCGGACGAGGTCCTGAGGCTTGCCGCCGAGATCGAGTCTTTTGACCTGACGAACGTCGCCTCAGGCGCGATGCACCGGTGGATCTACCTGTTCCCACTGGTCGCCGCCCGCCTAGCCGCCAGGGCGACCGCAGAGGCTGTCGCCGCCGCTCGCCGGATCATCGACCCATCCCAGCAACTGCTCCCCGACGACCTGACCGCGGCTCTCGCCGATGCCTGCGCGGCCTGGGACCAGGGCGACCAGGCACAGGCAGCCCAGCGCCTAACGGAAGCGCTGACCCTAGCCCGTACACACGCCTACTTCTAACGGGCGATAACCGCCAGCTTGGCAGATCTGACGCGCATTCAGGGGCGCAGGCTCACCGGGCTAAGCCTGGGCGGGCTGCGGGGGGCTGCTGCGTTTGGGTAGGTTCTCGTCCATGAGGCGGCGGAGTACCGGGGGCAGCGGCGATTCGGTTGGTTCCCATGCCATGAGATGGCGGGGTATCGGGGCCATGCTCGTGGCGGGCGCTCTCGCGGGCTGCTCCGCGACCGCCACCGAGGCCGCACCCGGAGCCGGCGCGACAACATCGGTCACCCCGCGTGCCACGCTGTCCGCCCGTCCCGCCCGCGCCGCAAAGCCGAAGCCGAGGCCGAAGCCGAGGCCGAAGCCCGCCGCGCTCGCCGTCGCCGCTCCGGACGCGGCCACCCTCCCGCAGACGCGGGCATTCCCGAGCACGACGGACACCTCGTTCAAGAACGTCATCCACGACTTCTGGCTCGCCGTCACCACCGGCAACCCGAACTACGCCAAGCCCGCGTTCTTCCCTGAGAAGGCGTATGGACAGGTCAAGGCCATGTCGGACCCGACCTACGACTGGCAGGCCAGGCTTTGGAGCGAGTTCACCCTTGACGTCGCGGCGATCCACCCGCTGATCGGCAAGCACGCGAAGCTGCTACGGGTCATCGTCCCCACCGAGTACGCGATCTGGATTCCGCCCGGTGCCTGCGTCAACAACATCGGGTACTGGCACGTCCCCGGATCGCGAGTCGTGTACGAGCAAGGCGGAGCCACGCGATCGTTCGGCATCACTTCTTTTATCTCCTGGCGCGGAGACTGGTACCTCGTCCACCTCGGTGCTTACACCAGGGCCGCCCCGGTGGGCATTGTCGACGACCCGGAGGCGGGGCCGGGTGTGCCAGGGCCGCCCGGCGGCTGCTAGCCCGCGGGCCGGGCGTGAAGCTAGCCGGCGCTGGCGGAGGCCCCGCGCACCGACCCCGTGAGCTGCCCGCTTGTCGCCCGCACCTCGCAGATCACCGTCCGGGTGCCGGCCTGCCAGGCCACCTTGTCCGGGTAGATATAGGTCGATGACAGGCTGATCGCGAGCTGCGGGTTGAGGTACCCGGTCAGCCGGGTTGAGCAGCCCGTGCTGGCCGCGGTGGTCACCGTGGTGGTCCCCGGCCACGTCGACCCCGGCAGCGGGAACGTGGCGAAGACCTCCGCGTCGTGCGGGGTGCTGCAGGAGACGATGGTCGCCGCCTGCCCGTTCGGGTCGATGCACTGGCCGGCCTTCAGCGAGAAGACGGCGGACTTCTTGTAGTGGATGACCACCGGCTTCTTGAAGCCGTGCGTGAGCGAGCCGACGATCGCGATCGCCCCGCCGACGATGACAAGCGCGGCCACCACGAACACGCAGGCGATCAGCACCCCGTGCCCGCGGCGCCGGGGTCTCGGGTGCTCGACCGGCTCGGCCAGTTCCACCGGCTCGGCCATGGTGATCAGCTCGGTCGGTTCCGCGGGCTCTTCGAGTTCCGCCAGGTTGTCGGTCTCGGTCTCCCCGGCCTGAGCTTCGGCGCCGGCCGCCGCCGCGGTTTCAGCCTGCGCTCCGGTCTCTGGCAGTTCGGCCGATTCGGCGCGGTTCGCCGGCTCATCACCATCGGTTACCGCGGGCACCTCGGTTGGCTTGTCCGGCACGGATTCCGCCACCGATTCCGGCGCCGATCGCGGCTCCGATTGCGGCTCCGCTGTCGGTTCGGCGTTGTCTGCCACCGTGACCGCCCCCGCCTCAGCCGGATTATCTACTATTTCAGTCGGCAAAGTGTGATTAGCTGTGGTCTCGGGACCCGCGTCCGGCTGGGCATCGCCCGTGACCTTTGAGGACATTTGCCGCTCCTGCTCCGCGGTGCCAAACTGGCTGCACGCGCCCCTTGGTCTATAAAGTTCCCCACCGGGCACAACGACATACCAGCCTTAAATGTCCTGATTATCTCGTAAAGATCCTGAAAGATTCCTCTGGGCCGGGTTTTCCGCATCGTTGCTGGTAGGTGACCCATCCGTGATGTAGCCGAAGGTGCCGCCACCGCGGGCGCGCGGGCGCGCCACCCGGCCCGCCGAGCGGGCTGCCGGGCAAGCGAGCGGCCGGCCGCCGCCGGTAGCCTGAGGTGATGCGGCTGACGATGTTCTGGGACCGGATGCGCGCGCAGTTCGGCGAGGGCTACGCCGAGAGCGTCGCGAAGGACTACGTGCTGTCCGGTCTCGGCGGTCGCACGGTCAACAAGGCGCTGGCCGATGGTGAGGACGCGAAGGTCATCTGGCGTGCGGTCTGCGACACCTTCAACGTCCCCGATCCGCTCCGCTAGCTGTGTTAGCTCTGCTAGCTCCCGTGGGGGCGACCCCCCGGTGACCCCCCGGTATGGGGCCCGCCCCCCGTGCCCTCTGGGGGTCCACTCGCGAAAACCGCGAGCAGACCCCGGTGTTAGCTCCTGGGGCGGCCCCAGATGCCCCGGGCCCGGGCTGCTACCAGTAGCGGGGCTGGCCGGGGATGGTCTCCAGGTCCGCGAGCAGGAGGTCGCGGTCGTCGTCTTCGGCGATCTCCTGCGCGGCGGCGAGGGCCTGGTCGATGTAGCTCCGGGCCCGCCCGGCATCACCGGCGACGGCGGATGCGCGGGCGAGCGCCTCGTAGGCGAAGGCGAGATCCCAGTCGCCGATGCCGTTCTCCCGGCAGATGCCGAGCACCCGCTGGGCGTGGTGCAGTGCTGGTTCAGGCCGCCCGAGCACCGTGTAGACGCGGGAGATCTGCCACTCGCCGCGGGCCAGGTGAGCCGGGGTCGCGTCGGCCGCCTGACCCCAGTGGTAGCGGGAGGCGTGCGCCGTGTGGATCATCCGGTCGTCGTCATCCCGGCTCCGGTTCTCCTGCTCCATCAGCCGCCAGGCCTCGTTGAACAGCTGGGACGCGAGCAGCCGTTGGTCGGTGACGCTGCCGGTACCCGGCGCGCTCTTGGCGGTTGCCGCGTTGTCCACTGGGTCGAGTTCTGACATGGCCGGCTTCAGTCCCTCCGCGAGTAGATGGTCGGTCCGGTGCAAGGCCCCGCGCAACCGGGTGACGCGCGCGTCGAGGCGGCGGCGGTGCTCGCTGATCACGTCCTTGACGTCGCCGTCGTCGCCGTTCTTCCATGCGGTGACGGCGGTGCGCACCTGGGCCAGCGGCAGGTCCAGGGAACGCAGCAGGCCAATGAGCCTGGCCTCGGCGATCTGGTCATGGTGGTAGAGCCGGTACCCGGTGGCGCTGTCGATCGTCACCGGCAGCAGCAGGCCGACGCGGTCGTAGTGCCGGAGCGCCTTGACCGTCAGCCCGCTCCGCTGGGCCATCAGCCCAACCGTCAGCAACCCCTGGTCCATGCCGGTAACGGTAGGACCCTCCTGCGGGGGATGCGCAAGCCGGCTGTGCGGCGGTGCGGTCATGGCGTCATTTTGTGACTCCCGGAGGGTCCGCGGTGGCAGGCTGCGGCCAGGGTTGTCCCGGTCAGCGGGCCTGTCTCTCTAAGGAATTCCCGCAGCAGGGCGTGGTATCGCTGGTCGGCGCCGGGAACGTCGGCGAAGTGCGGGGCGTGGTGGTCCTCGGCCCACTCGTAGCAGGGATGGGAGCGGTCCCCGGCGGCATGGACCGCGGCGAGGCTGCCTCGTCCCCGGTGGATGACGTGGCCTGCGGCGGTGAACGGGAAGGGAGCCGTCGGGATGCCCAGTCGCGCGGCCGAGGTGAGCAGGCCGAGCGACGGGTCGCCGCCGTCGGCGAACGGCCCCGCTCGCTCCTGCCAGGCCACGGCCGGGTCCATCAGCAGCGAGTACATCCCGAAGCGCCCGTCGGGGTGCCACTGGTCGTGCTGCGGTTCGCCGACCAGCGCGGCCGAGTGCTCCCGGGCCACGGTGACGGCCGCCGACAGGGCGTCCGGCCGCGCGGCGACGACGTCGGAGTCCAGGATCCAGATCCACTCCGGCCGTGGCCCCGGCCGGGAGGCCAGGTAGGAGATTCCCTGGTTGAGCCCGGGGCCGTGATGGCGGTTATCGTGATTGGCAAGCAGCGTGCAGGCCCCGCCCCGCCCGGCCTCGGCCAGCAGCTGCGCCGACCCGTCCCGCGAGCCGTTATCCACGACCAGGATCTCCAGCTCCGGCCAGCTCACGATCGTGCGCAGCGACCACAGCAGGAACGCCGTCAGCTCCCGGGTGTTATACGAGACGGTCAGGGCGGCCACGCTCCCGCGGCTGGCTGCAGGCCCCGCTGGCCACCACACCACGTCACTGGCCATCAGCGAAGCCTGCCAGATGACCTCCGCCAGGGCCAGCGACTTACGGTCAGCGCTCCTAGGTGTCTTGCAGCACTGGGGCTCGGCCTTTGGGTTCTTCCCAGGCTTCCTGCCTGCCCAGGGCGGCTGGCGTGGTGAGGTCCGGGTGGCCGCGGCAGCTCACTCCGCCTGCGGTCCCCGGCTCAACTATCGATACTCCGTGGCTTGCGGCGCAACGACTCTGAGACCTTCCGCCGCGGGGGGCGAGCGGTGATGTCCCCTCCGCGGGACTGCCCTGTCAGGTGCACACGCAGGATAACCGGGGCGCCGGGGCCGGATGCGGGGCGGATCTTGATGTCGCCTCTGCTGCGCGTCAGGCCGTCCGCGTCGACGAGGATCCCCGGCCTGGTCACCAGAGTCAGGTTTCCCCCGATTCGCAGGTCGACATCGATGTCCAGGGTGTTGTGGGTAACCAGAGCGTCGGTGAAGTCGAGCTTCGCTTCGCAGAACATCAGCAGGATCTCCATGCGGCGAGGAACCAGCCAGCGGCCGGTGCGTGTGACATCGCCGAAACGCTGGTCGATCCGGATAAGGTCCCTGGCTTGCGGAGGCATTCCCTCCAAGGGGAGGTCGGCGGTCAGCCCCTTCAGCTCCCCGATGGTACGGGCAGACAACGCAGCGTCCAGGCGCTCATCCAGCTCGGTGGCGGAAAGCCGGCCGTCGCCCGCGGCAACCTGCAGGATCTCCACGACCTGATCTCGGTCCCGATCAGACGCCCGCAGCTCGGACCTTGTGTCGCGTCCGGAAGCAGTATCCTCTGGCCCCGATCCAGTCGTCATGTCTGCAGTCTCGTGGGTAGCCCGGGTCCTCGGCAAGATGAGTGTGACCGCCAGCTTTATGCGGCGCCGTGGCCTGCGGCGTCCACAGCACCCCGCGGCGAACTGGTGAAAGAGATGGAGCACGACGGCCTGGTCACCCGGCGCCGCCTGCCGCCGCCCGCCGCGGTCACCGTGCCCGAGATGATCAAGGAAAACCGGATCCGCGTGGACGGTGACAGCCCGCTCGCCCAGGCGCTGCGCGACCGGTGACCCAGCGGCCCGGGAATCACGCGTTTGCGCCGATCGAATGAATCGGCGTGTCTTGCCCATGATCGAACAACCGTTCCACTATAGTTGTGGTTGCCGGACGACCGATGGTGGCCCGGAGCGCGTTTTCGCTGGTCCGTGCGGGCGGCACGGGAATGTCAGTGGCGACGCGTAGCGTGTGCGGTGATGGCGAGGGGCGAGGCACCCGGCACCATCCCAAGTTCCTCTGCAACCGCAGAAGCTATACAACCGGCAGGGAGTCCTCATGGCACCAAGCGGCAAGTCGGCCCCAGAACGGGCCGGCGACAAGGACAAGGCGCTCGAGGCGGCGCTCCTCCAGATCGAGCGGCAGTTCGGCAAGGGCTCGATCATGCGGCTCGGCGAGGAGACACGCGTCCCGGTCGAGGTGATCCCCAGTGGGTCGATTGCCCTCGACGTGGCCCTCGGCATCGGCGGCTACCCGCGCGGCCGCATCGTCGAGATCTACGGGCCAGAGAGTTCCGGCAAGACGACCATCGCGCTGCACGCGGTGGCGAATGCCCAAAAGGGCGGCGGAATCGCCGCGTTCATCGACGCGGAGCACGCGCTCGACCCCGAGTACGCGCAGAAGCTCGGCGTTGACACCGAGGCGCTGCTGGTCTCCCAGCCGGACACCGGCGAGCAGGCCCTGGAGATCATGGACATGCTGATCCGCTCCGGCGCGGTCGACATCGTGGTCGTCGACTCGGTGGCCGCGCTCGTCCCCAAGGCGGAGATCGAGGGCGAGATGGGCGACAGCCACGTCGGCCTCCAGGCCCGGCTGATGTCCCAAGCCCTCCGCAAGATCACCGGTGCCGTCAGCAACACCAAGACCACCGCCATTTTCATCAACCAGCTGCGGGAGAAGGTCGGGGTCATGTTCGGCTCACCCGAGACGACCACGGGTGGCAAGGCGCTGAAGTTCTACGCGTCGGTGCGGCTGGACATCAGGCGGATCGAGACGCTCAAGGACGGCACCGACGCGGTCGGCAACCGGACCCGCGTCAAGGTCGTGAAGAACAAGATGGC